>CALDHM010000010.1 GCA_937941455.1 uncultured Pirellulaceae bacterium
CCGTACCTGGATCGGTGCACAGGCACAGGCCACCCTCATGTCCATCATTCAAACCGCCAAACAACGCGCCATCGAACCATTCAACTGGATTCGAAAAGCCCCGATACTCAGCCAAACCTCGCCGCGCGGTAATCAATTACCCTTTGCGATTGCGAGTAGGAGTAGGAGTAGGAGTAGGAGAAACAGAGTATTGGCGGTTTGAGTGTGATAGACGCTTTGTTGAAGGGGAGTCACACCTAAGAATTATTCCGATACCCGTCAAGCGCGGGGCGCTCGTCTGCCGGTCCTGCCAAAAACGGACACAAACGCGTTCCACCTCCTAGGTTTGGAATAAAGCCTGATTGAACAGCACCACTTTTGCTTAGCTATGCTCGCCAGAGCGTCGAATACTCTAGGAATCCACTGTCAGGCGACAGTGGCTACGGTCAACGATTTTGATCCAACTAAATTTGGCAAAATCGGTTGAATTTGGCGATGTCCGACTAGGTCGCAAGCGGCACGTTACCGACGGTGCCAGCGATTCGACCTTCCGTGATTGCGGTGACGGGGCGGCCTTCAAAAAAAAAGCCCGAGATTTTCTCGGGCTGATGTCCAAAAACTTTATTTAACAGTGGCCCTTTAATATCCGATCGTGGGCGGGTTGGCCATCAGGAAATCGCGAGGGCCGCGGACCGTGTAGTAGGGATACTGATAGGTCGGAGCGGTCGCGTCAGGACCGAAGCCACCCGGGACGGGCTCGGTGTGCGGCAGGTGCCCGCCGTAGGGGTGTTGCGCGCTGGGAGACATCCGTCCGAACAGTCCGCCGGCATGGCGACCGCGGAGACGGCAGGAAAGGCAGAGTCGGCCATTCATGCCGCAGCCGAAGCGGCCACATCCGCCGTCGAAATAGCCGACTTGCATCACGCCGTAGTCACCGGAGACTACGCCATCGGCAGAATTCATTCCCATACCATTACCCATCACGCCTCCGGTACCGAATGCACCGTTACCACCGAGCAAGCCGCCGCCACCGCGGGTGGTGGCGCATGAATTGCATCCGCTACTTCCGATGCTTCCGCTATTTCCGTCGCTCGAGCCTCCCGAACCGACGTGAGCATCGCCGCAGGTATGGCAGCCATGGGTGCCCAACAAACCGCCGCCGAACAAGCGGCCTTGCAAGCCGGTCGAGCAGCGATCGGGGCAGCAATCACCTGATCGCGAAACGGTAACGCAGCACCCTGAACTTGCCACAAGTGCAAGCAGGCCGAGTGCAGTCAAGAGAAATTGGGATCGCATGAGTTGGTCCTCGTTGGAGTGGGTCATACCCTGGATTTTTGGCAATTTTCAGCGGTTTCGCATCTTTCACGGGAGTTTGCGGCAGCCGCGTCGAACCTGAGTTCGTTTCGTCACAACGATCATCGTCCGAAAAAAACGAATAATTCAGACAAATGGGACGAAGCTCAGGACTGGTAAAGAAGTTTTTTCGATTCGTATTTCGCCAACTGGAATTATCGTTACAATATACGCCGCTTACTTGGCCACCTTGCGCCGATAGGCTTTGTACCCGAACGATTAGCCGTAACTGGTTAGCGTCCGGTTTTCGCGAGAACCGCGGGCTGGTGCCCTGCGGCTGACGAGTTTTGGCACGAAGCCTAGTTTCAAAAAGCGACCTGCGGCGGCGGTCTTGTTTTTTGATCAATGGTCTCGGTTCCAAGAAAAAGGGAAGGGTTGTGTAAGCCTTTACTCCTTTGCTCACTTGCCTCGCGAGGCTTCGGAGTACCGGTGCCGACGCACCATCACGCCAGCCAACTTACAAGATCCTCATGTTCGTGCCTCGACCTTTTGCTTCTCTACTGAGCATCGCGATTGCGAGACGCATGGTTGCTAGCTGGCGGAGATGCCCGTGGTGGGTGATTTTGCTGGCGGCGCTAGTAGCTAGCTCGACGGGTTGCGAAACGGAAACTGCGGGCGATGGGCTGAGTCCCCGTTGTTTGGCCGCTGCGGCGCGCGTCCAGCGGGAATCGACCGACGCGCACGGCCCCCCCCCCAATATCATCCTCATCAATCTGGATGACGCGGACTGCGAAGCGGTTTTTTCACAGATTGACTCTGCCGGAGACCAGACCAGTTATTTGCCGAACATTCAGCGGTTGGCCAGCCAGGGGCTGCGGCTGAACAACTTGCATGCCGCCGTGCCGATCTGCAATCCGTCGCGCGTTTGCTTTTACACGGGGCAATACGCCCACAAGACAGGAGTTCGCTGCAATGCTCCGCTGCGGGTGACCAGTTTAGGGACTCCGGGAGGCTTTTTGTCCTTTCGCCAGCGGGGCCCGTTCGGAGACACGAGCCGCCCGCACATCAGCAATGAACTGGGGACATGGATGCAAGCGGCGGGCTACGACACGATTCATGTCGGCAAATTCTTGCACGAGCAGTTCGAGGCACAGCCCGGCGAAAACTTTTATGAAATTGTGCCACGCGGCTGGAATGATTTCTATTGTTCCTTCGGAGCCTCTTATTTTCGCACGATGTTCTACAAGAACGGCGAGTACAGCTTTTGCTACAAGGCTGACCCCAAGAAATATCCGGAGCGATACCGCGGCGCGATCGAACGTGTCGATATTCGGGACTTGATTGAGAAGCGATTCAAACGTAGCGAGCGGCAACCGTTCTTTTTGTACTACGCTCCCTTTGCGCCTCATATAGAAGAAGCGAGCGAAGCCGATCCGACCGAGACGATCCCCGATCGCGGGATGGTTCCCAATGACCGTCAGGAGGATTTACCCGACTTGCGTCAACCGCGCAGGCCCGACTTTAACATTGCGGACAACTCCGATCGGCCGCTGCCTGTCCGCAGCATCGCGCCGCTGCGCAGCGAGGGTGACACTCCCGCGATGAACGATGAGTTGGCCAGCGATCTCGACTACCGGCGCAGAATTCTCAGCATCAAATCGGTCGACGATGTTTTGGGGGATTTATTCGAGCTTCTGGACCGGCATCAAGCGATCGACAACACGCTGATCATTCTGACCTCCGATCACGGCTACTCGCTGGGACAACTCCGGCATATCGGCAAGTCACTCCCGTACGACCGCATCACCCGCTGCCCCACCGTCGCTTGGGGGCCAGGAATCGTCAAGGCGTCGCCAGGAACGAGCGAGCATCTCCTCTCCCACATCGATTTTGCACCGACCTTGCTCGATTATGCCGGAGCCACAGTACCGGACATCGTGCAAGGCCAATCATTTCGTGGCGTTTTGGAGGGGACGGCCGGGCCCGCTGCCGAGTGGCGGCCGCAAGGCGTATTGGTTGAGCACTGGGAGCGGGTGCACTCCCGTCCTCACCCGATCAAGGTGGCCTACGTTTCCCTCCGCCTGCACGATCGAGTTTATACCCAATGGTACACGGGCGAAGAGGAGTATTACGACCTGGCTCAAGACCGCTTGCAACTCCGCAACCGGATAGCGGACTTGGCCCTGCAAGAACGGCAGGCATTGCGGCAAAAACTCGAATCATTGCGTGAGCAAATGCCCAAGCCCGAATTGTTCATCTCTACTCCGTTTTTCGCCAATGACGTCTACCTGCGGGAGATAAAGCTCGAGGGCTTCATTGAATACAAGTCACCGCTCCGCGAGGTCCGCTTGCAAATCACCAAGTCGCAGGGGGACGATCAGCGCTACTGGAATGGAACAGCGTGGCAAGGTGAGCCGCAGTGGGTGGCGGCCAATCTGGCGTCGCAACAGACCGTGATTTCGGGTTGGGAATATCGGTTTACCCCCCCCTTGGAGTCGGAACAAGAAGATTTTTCAGTGGCCGCCATCGGCAGTGCCGCGGATGGCACGGAGGTGAGCCAGCCGACAGTCAAAAAATTCAGCTTACGTCAAAGCTTTCCCTTGACGACCGTCGAGAACCCGGACCGCGCGGCGGTGGCGAAGCTGTATCAAAAATTCAATATCCAAGGAAGTGCCATCGACGACGTGCGTATCCGCGAGGTGGCCCTCATCATCGAGCATCCTGAGCGGAAGGCGTTTTGGAACGGCAAACAGTGGCAGGCCGAACCCGTCGAGTTGCCCGCCCGGCTTACATCTCGGCGCGACATGAAGGTCGAGTGGACTTACGAATTCACACCGACCGAGCCCGAGGGGGAGGTCTTGGTCACCGTGAAAGTGCTACCGGTCGGCAAATCACCACCGCGACCGATGTTGCCGGCCACGCCCGTGCGTTGGGCTCGCTGACGGCCTAAGGGGCCGGGTTGACCTTACGCGTGCCGCCCAGCGAGCGTCCCTGTACTGAAGGCTGCTTGAAAATTGAAGCCACCGATCGGACCATCGACGTCGAGGATTTCCCCCGCCAGGTACAGTCCCGGGACCAAGCGGCTTTCCATGGTCTGCGGGTTGACCTCGGTCAGGGCGATGCCTCCCGCCGTCACCTCGGCCTTGTCGAAGCCCTTGGTGCCCGTGATCCGCACGGGGCATTCTTTCAGATTCGCCAGCAGGGCATACAGCTGCGCGTGAGGCAACTCCGCGAGCCGCTGACCGCGGGGCAGTCCGCTGCGCTCGAGCAGCGCACCCGCCAGTCGTTCGGGGAGTTCGCGTTCGAGCCAGTTGCCGATTGCCATCCGGCCTTGCGTCCCCGCGGCCTGCCGCAAATCCGCCACCAGCGAATCCTTGGTTCGCTCCGGCAGAAAATCGATCTGCAACCAGGGCTGTGCCAGACATTGTGACGCGGTGTAATAGCGGCTTACATTCATCGGCTCGGGACCGGAAATGCCCGTGTGGGTGAATAGCAACGCGCCCCGCCGCGACACCACAGGGGAACGCTCCGCAGCGAAGGGGACGCGGCAACCGACCAGCGGCAACGTCAATCCCGAGAGCTCGTGGACCCAAGCTTCATCACTGAGCAAAGGCGTCAAGGCGGGATGAAGGGGCTGAATGGTGTGCCCTAATCCCACGGCCCAGGGGTAGCCATCCCCAGTCGTGCCGCAGCCGGGATAGGATTTACCGCCGGTACACAAGATCAGCGATGCGGCCGTGAACTTCCCCCCCTCGACGAGGCAGCGAAAACCGATTTCGTCGCGAGCAATTCCTTTGACGGCCACGCCGCTGACGAGCACCGCCCCGGCTCGTTCGGCTCGCCGCACCAAGGCATCGCGGACGTCGATTGCCCGGTCGCTGACGGGGAAGACCTTGCCGGTCGCCTCGACCTTCGTGGGAACTCCCTCGGCCTCGATCAAGTCGACGACAGCCTGTGGCGGGAGTTGGCCAATGGCCTTGTACAGGAAACGAGCGGCACCGCGGAATTGGTCGGCGACCTCTCGCGGAGAGGCATGATGAGTCAGATTGCAGCGAGTGCCGCCCGACATCAAGATTTTCACGCCGAACTTTTTATTCTTTTCCAGCAGCAACGTACGGCGACCGCGGGCCGCAGCCGCGGCAGCCGCCATGAGCCCGGCCGCGCCCCCGCCGACCACGATCACCTCCCAAGCCGTATCCATCTCGCCCGGCCCGCCGCGGAGCGGACCGCCCGTCATTTGTTCTGCAAGATCACCTTAGTGGCCCCCGTAACCACCGAACCGATCACCCAGCAGCGATGCCCGGTTTGCTCGACCATCCGGCGAATATTGTCGGCGTAATACGGGCTGACCAGGAGCGCCATCCCGATCCCCATATTGAAGACGCGATACATCTCATCGCGTTCGACTCCCCCCAACGCTTGCAGCCAAGGAAACACGGCCGGCCGTTCCCAAGTTTGGCAGTCGATTTCGACTTGGATTCCCTCCGGAACGATCCGTTCGATGTTTTCTTCCAGCCCGCCACCGGTAATGTGAGCGATGCCGTGCACGACCGATTTGACCTTGTAGTAGCGCAGAATCTTTCGCAGGACCGCCGCGTAAATGTACGTCGGTCGCAACAAGGCATCAGCGACGGTCTCGCCCAAGTCCGGGATGTGCGCCGCGACATCAAGGCGGTGCCGCTCAAACACAATCTTGCGTACGAGCGAGTAACCGTTGCTGTGAATGCCGCTGGAGCCGATCCCCAGCACGACATCTCCGGCCGAAATCGCTTGGCCCGTAATCAAGTCCTTCTGTTCGACCACCCCCACGCAAAAGCCCGCCAGATCGTAATCGCCGCGGGCGTAAACGTCGGGCATGATCGCGGTCTCGCCTCCCATCAAGCTGCAATCCGCTTGCACGCAACCATCGCTGATCCCCCGCACGATCTGCTCCAAGCGGTCGGGGTCGTCGTGCGACATGGCGACGTAGTCGAGGAAGAACAACGGTTCGGCGCCGCAGCAGATAGCATCGTTGACGCACATGGCTACCAGATCGATCCCTACCGTATGATGGCGATGGGCCTCGATCGCTACCTTGAGTTTAGTCCCGACGCCGTCGGTGCAAGAGACCAGGACCGGATCGACATAGTTGCGGCGGAACAGCGGATTGTCGAAGTCCAGTTTGAACAAGCCCGCGAAGCCGCCGTCCAGCGGCACGACGCGTGGCGAGAAGGTGCGGTGCATCAACCGCGGCAGTCGGCCCATCGCTTCGTTGTAGACGTCAAGATCGATCCCTGAATCTTTGTAAGAAAGTCCTGACGACATACGCTGCCGCAACCCTTAACACGTTTTGCTACACGGAATATTCAAAAGACTACATGTCCGCGGCGCCAGCGCGGCCGAACAGCTCGGCGAGTGGATCGCCAACGATTTCGCGCGGCTTGGCGCCGTGCTCTACATAAGTTAACCACCACGTACGCGTTTGCCCAGTTGCCACGAACCGGCCGACGCTCACGGTTGGCAGATTCGAAACGATCCGCAAAAAATCTGTACTCGCCGGCAAGCCTGATTTCCGCTGCAAAACGCAGTGAGTGCGGCAGAAAATCGGTCGCCGCATGAACTTTGTTGTGGCAATCTTCCCCGGCGGAATCATATTTGACCGTTCGCCACTGCGGTGAACGAACACCAAAGCACGAGCGTCTTCAAACGCGATCCAACTGCGCCGTCGAACGGTCTGTTGTCAAACTGCGGAGCATGGAACAATGTTAAAGGTTATGCGAGAAACTCATCCGAATCTGCAATTTGCCCACCATCTCCCCTACGGAGCGATTTTGTCGGACACCGGGGTGCGGTTCGCCGTGTTCAGCCGCAATGCCTACGAGGTCCGCTTGTTGCTGTACGACGATCCGCAAGACACCGAGCCATCGGAGGTGATTCGCTTCGACCCGGAACTCGACCGCTGGGGGGATGTGTGGAGTATTTTTGTGCCGGGCATCAAGGCGGGACAACTCTACCATTTCCAAGCTTCCGGGCCCTACGATCCGCTGCGCGGCATGCGGTTTGACCGGGAGGCTCGCTTGGTGGACCCCTACGCCAAGGCGTTGACCGGCCGATTCCAGCGAACGGCCGCCGGTGTGGTGGTGCCCCCTAAATGCGTCGTGGTCAACGACGTCTTCGACTGGCAAGGTGATCGGCACCTGCGGCGCGATCTGGCCGACTCGGTGATCTATGAAATGCACGTTCGCGGGTTCACGCAACATTCCTCCAGCGGCGTGCAACGACCGGGCACCTATTTGGGTATCATCGAAAAAATCCCGTATCTCAAATCGCTCGGCGTCACGACGGTTGAATTGATGCCGGTGCACGAGTTTCCCAAAAACAACTTCGACGGCACCGATCGCGGTATCAAGAATTATTGGGGCTACGATCCTCTCGCCTTTTTCGCTCCCCACTCGGGATACGCCTACGACCAGACCCCTGGGGCCGTCGTGAATGAATTCAAGATGATGGTCAAGGAGCTCCACGCGGCCGGGATCGAGGTCATCCTCGACGTCGTTTTCAATCACACCTGCGAAGGGAATGAGAAAGGCCCCACCATTAGCTTCAAGGGTCTCGAAAACAGCGTTTACTACATGTTGGAACGGGATCGGCAGTTCTATCGAAACTACTCGGGTTGCGGAAATACGGTCAACGGCAATCACCCGGTGGTCCGCGAAATGATTTTTCATTGCTTGCGGCATTGGGTCCACAATTATCACATCGACGGTTTCCGCTTCGATTTGGCATCCATCTTGAGTCGCGACCGCAACGGCAACTTGGTTCCCAATCCGCCGATCGTGGAGTTGATCGCCGAGGATCCGATGTTGGCCGATACCAAAATCGTCGCCGAGGCTTGGGATGCCGCCGGGGCCTATCAGGTCGGTTCGTTCGGTTCCGAGCGGTGGGCTGAATGGAATGGCCGATATCGCGATGATGTGCGGCGTTTCTGGCGGGGTGACCCGGGGACACGCGGCGCGTTTGCCACGCGGCTGGCGGGATCGGCCGACCTCTACCAGGCTGGCGGGCGAGCTCCGTGGGCCAGCATCAATTTCGTCACCTCCCATGACGGCTTTACGCTGAACGACCTAGTCAGTTACGCGCAAAAGCACAACCATGCCAACGGCGAAGACAATCGCGACGGCGACAACAACAACCACAGTTGCAACTACGGACATGAAGGACCGACCAATGACCCGCAAGTCGAAACGATTCGCTTGCGGCAAATCAAGAACTTTTTGGCCACGCTAATGCTGAGCCAAGGGGTGCCGATGATTGTCGCCGGCGACGAAGTCCGCCGTACGCAGCAGGGAAACAACAACGCCTATTGCCAAGATAACGAGATCTCCTGGTTCGATTGGCGGCTAGTTGAGAAGAACGCTGACTTGCTCCGCTTCACGAGGTCGCTGATTCAATTCCGACGCAATCAGCCCACCTTGCGGCGGCGCCAATTCCTGACCGGAGCCACGACCAACGGCTCGCTCCATCCGGACGTCAGCTGGTACAGCCATCTTGGTACTGCGGTGAATTGGCATTATTCGGATTTGCCGATGATTTGTTTTTTGACCGCGTTGGACGATGCCGACGAGTTCGGCAATCGCGGCCATCACATCCTGGCGATGTTCAACAGCAGCAAAGAGGCCGTCGATTTCATGATCCCCACCGCGACGAAACACCTCGACTGGCGATTGTTCTGCGACACGGCCGCGAAGTCGCCGGCAGACGTGTTCCCGAATTTCGATGGCCCCCAATTAGCCGATTCAGGCATTCATTTGGTGCAACCGAGAAGTCTGGTCGTCTTCGTGTCGCAAACTGAAGATAACGGATCGCGATAATTCCCCCGGCCGCCAGAATATCGTACAATGCGAGAAGCGGTACGTTCGAATAGTTCGTGTCGCTCGGTCAGGCTGTGATGAATGAACATGGAACTTGAACCGGTTGCCAAACCAAATTGGGGGAAAGTGTCGGATGATGCTGGCCCCGTGGTTTGGGAAGGGTTCTCAGACGAACGTTGCCGGTATGCGATTAACCTTCGGCCAGCATTTGCAACAAAAACAAATGCAGACATTGGCTCCGCGGATGATTCAATCCATGGAGCTGCTACAAATGCCGCTGGCTGCGCTGCAGGAACGGATCGAGCAGGAATTGATCGACAACCCGGTATTGGAACTGCGGGAATCCGATCCCAACTTGCCCCGCGACACCCCCGAACACGGCAACAGGCGCGAAGCTGAGGACGTCGACCAAAAAGAGCTGGTTATCGACGAATCTCACCATCACGCTGACGATTTCGAGCGGCTGGTCAATCTGGATTTAGAGAACCCGCAATACTTTGACGACCAGACGCGGCCTTCGGCCAATCGCATTCAAGACAGTATCGATCGCCACACCGACCTGATGGCGAACGTGGCGGAGCGAGCCGAATCGCTGCAGGACCACTTGCGAGCGCAACTCAGCGAATTGGAACTTTCGGACGAACTACGGCGGATGTGCGAGCGAATCATCTCTGCGCTGCACGAGGAGCACGGCGGCTACCTGCGCACGCCGCTCCGTGACTTGCTGCCGGCCGACGCCCCCCCGGCGGCGTTGGAGTTGGCGGAGGAGGCTCTGGCTACGATCCAGCAGCGGCTCGATCCGCCGGGCATCGCCGCGCGGGACTTGAAGGAATGCCTGATGCTGCAGCTGACCGCCGATATTCCCCACTACGAAAATGTGCGGACACTGATCCTGCACCATTTGGAAGATCTGCGCGACAATCGCTTGCCGCAGATCCAAAAGGCGACCGGCATGACGCTGCAGGAAATCCAGGAGGCTTGGGCCGAACTGCGGAAACTCGATCCCCGGCCTGCCCGAAAGTTCGGCTCCTCGACTGCCATGACGATCGTTCCCGATCTGTGGATCGAGATCGACGATGACGGGAACTACATCGTAAAAATGGAGGAGGGCCCGGGACGCAACCTGTACATCAGCAAGTACTACCGCCAACGGTTGCTGAACGAGCAGACCACTGCGGCCGAACGGGAATTCATCAAAAAGAAAATCCTCGCGGCTCAATGGTTGGTCGACGCCATCGAGCAGCGCCGCAATACGATCCTCAAAGTAGCGCAGGAGATCGTCAATCACCAAAAAAAGTTCCTCGATCGCAGCAGCAACTTTCTCGAGCCGCTCAAAATGCAGCAGATCGCTGAAAAGGTCGGAGTCCACACGACGACCGTCAGCCGCGCGGTGGACAACAAGTACATCGAGACGCCGAGAGGGATTTTCGCGCTGCGCGATTTCTTCGTCGGCGGTACGCAAACCGAAGAAGGGGAGGATGTCACCTGGAATCAAATCCGTACCGAGCTCCAGACGTTGATCGCTAATGAAGATAAATCGAAACCGCTCAGCGACGATCAACTGGTTGCCTTGCTCAAGGCCAAGGGGATGACGGTTGCCCGGCGGACGGTCACCAAGTACCGTGAAAAGATGAATATCCCCAGTTCTCGCCAACGACGCGACTGGACAAAATGAGTAAGCGGTCCCGGGCTGACCGCACGAGTCTTTCTTGGCGTTTCGAGACCGTGGCGGATCCTGGCGATCGCGTTTCCCCGGCGGGAACATCGGAAGCAGGGACGATCGTCAAATCGCCCTCAAACGATGCCCCGCCAGACCGTGTCGAATCGGGAACTCGGGATGGAGAGGATCAGACGTCAGACGCTGGTTCGAGCAATTCCCGCGGTGACTCTCGATTCGCATTGCTCGGCTGATACTCGGCTTTGTTTCAAAACGTTTAGCCGGAACGCGCTAGCGTCCGGTTTTTGCGGGAATTGACATCCCGACGGGAACTCTCTCGAGCTATTCGATAATGACCAAGCCGAAAATTCTGGCGGGATGAAGCGACTACACATGACGAAGATGCTGATGAACAATTCGGGAACGACCATTCTCGAGCAACCGATCGCGGAGGCTCCTTTACGGCGTCGCCCGATCGACAACGCGCTGGCGGTAGAAACGCCCGAAAATATCGCGTTCGACTATCGCGTGGCCGGGCCGTTCCAGCGATTGATCTCGTTGATGATCGATTTCTTTGTCGTGCAGACGTTGTACTGGATCGTCGTCAGTCTGTCGTTTTTCGTGTTGGCGGCCGTGGGAGCGACCGTCGGCGCGATGGGCGAACTTTTGGTCGGCTTTTACTTGTTCCTCACCCTGGTGGGGGCGTTTATAGTTTATTGGTTCTACGGAGCGACCATGGAGACGCTGTATCATGGTCGCACCTGGGGAAAAATGATCTGCGGCCAGCGTGTCCTGGATACCAGCGGAAGTTCGATCACCGCCAGCCAAGCATTGGTGCGGAATTTCTTTCGCGGAATCGACACGGCGCCGATCTATATGCTGCCGATCACGCTAGCGGGCAGTGAGGCGGGCGAGGGTACGTTGCCGATACCGACGGCATTGTTCGGGCTAATCGCCATGTGCTGCACGCGCGACTATCGGCGAGTCGGCGACTTGCTGGCAGGTACCATCGTGGTTCGTGAGGAAAAACGGGTGGCTGCCAAATTGGTGCAGTTTACCGATCCGCGCGTCTGGCAGTTGGCGGAGTTGATTCCAGCGAGTTTCACGGTAGACCGGCCACTAGCGCGGGCCTTGGCCGCTTACGTTCAGCGCCGCGACCAACTCGGACCCGACCGCTGCGATGAAATCGCTCACCATCTGACCGTACATTTGACCGAGCCGCTAGGGTTGATGCCCGATACCAACCCGGATCTGTTGCTGTGTGCATTGTATTATCGTGTCCACCATGATAGGAGCAGCGCGGGTGAGACAAGCCCGCCGAGCTGGCCGATCGGAGCCGCGTCTGATGTCCCGCTGCCACGAGTGCCCATGGAAGGGGAGCGGAGATGAAGGCGGCTGAAATCATCAAGCGGCGCGAGCAGGATTGGGCACGCCTTGAGGCGTTGACCGATGGTATCCGCAAGGAAAACCATCGCCAGGACTTCAATTACGTGATGGAGTTTTCCGCCCTCTATCGCAACGCCTGCGCCGATCTAGCACTCGCGTCGGCCTACCAGTTCCCACCCGCAACCGTCGAATATCTGCATGGCCTGGTCGCGCGGGCGCACAATCAGTTGTACCGGGGGAGGGGTTTCAGCCTGCAAGAATTACTGCGGATCGCATTTGTCGATACGCCGCGTCGAATTTTTTCCGATCCATGCGTACATGTCGCGGGGCTGATTTTCTGGGGATTGTTCGCCATCGCCGCTTGGTTGGCCTACGACAAGACGACCTGGCCCGATTTCGCCAGCAATATTATCGGTGTCGAACAACTCGAGACCATGGAACGGATCTTCGCCGAGTTCAACGGACGAAGTTGGGCTGAGAATTTGTTCATGGCCGGTTTCTACGTCTTCAACAATGCAGGGATCGGGCTGCGCGTATTCGTCAGCATGCTGCCGATTCTCCCCGGCCTGGTGTATCTCAGCTATAACGCCATGCAGATCGGTGCCGCGTTCGGCCATATGTTTCACCCTGACGCCGGAGCAGCAGGAGAGAATTTTCAGAACTTTATCACGGCCCATGGTCCCTTCGAATTGACGGCCATTGTCCTGTCGGCAGGAGCCGGATTGCGGATCGGGCTGAGTTGGTTGCACACGAGCAACATGCGGCGACTCGATTCGTTGCAGGTCAACGCGCAGCGTTCGTTGCCGATTGCGTTGTGCGCGACGGTGTTCTTTTTCATCGCCGCGTTTATCGAGGGGTTCATCTCGCCCGCTCCCAGCGAATTGATCATGTGGGAGGTCAAAGGAGCGGTGGCGGTTCTGTCCACGGGCTTCCTGATGTTCTATTTCGTGGTGCTCGGCTACCCCTGGAGGCGTTCATGAGGCTGGACCAGAGCTTCATTGCGATCCGAGAACGGGGGAGTCTCGAAACCCTGGATTTGGCCTGGCCGGTGATCAGCCGCCACGGGTTGCCACTGCTGCTGTACCTCGGCTTGGGGGCCTTGCCCCTGGCAGTTATCAATCACTGGATCAGTCGCTCTTATGCTTACGATTTTTCGTACAACGGGTTGTTCAATCTGTTGCTGGTGTATTGCGAGGCCCCGCTGGGTACCTTATTCGTAAACAGCTATCTCGGCCGCGCGACGTTCGAGGGAAAGCCCAGCTGGCGGGTGGTGACGGGAGATGTGCTGAGCCGCTGGCTGGCGATTTTATACGTGCTCGGCTTTAACCGTTTGGTCCTCCCGACGTTGCTACTGCTCGGCCTCGCCGGATTCACTACCGAAGAAAATACAGCTGTTTTGTGGATCGCCCTGGCCTGCCTCACGATGATGACCAGCGCGCTGATTCGCGGCCTCTGGGTCTTCACCAGCGAGATCCTGATTCTGGAGAAAACTCCCCTGACTGCAAAAGCTGGTGCGAAGATCAACTTTTCCCAGCGGAGTCGAGCGATGCATCGCGGGGCTGCAGCAAGAGGCCTGGGGCTGACCTTGCTCGCCGGCTTCTTCTCGCTACCCCTCTTATTCTCGATTTACGGCGGTTTGAGTCTATCGGCGGAGATGTGTGGATTTCCGGTAGCGATGGATTGGTTGCATGCAGGAATCCTGTGGCAAGTGGCACTGTGGATGGTGGCAGGGTTCTGGACCGTCGCTCGATTTCTGCTCTACATGGATACGCGAATTCGCCAGGAAGGCTGGGAAGTTGAGTTGAAAATTCGCGCGATCGCCATGCGCATGTCGGAGGCTTGAATCCATGAGGAGCAGGGCGCAGGTCCATCAAATTTGGGTGCGCGTGATCGGCGCAGTTTTGGGAATGCTGATCGTTACTAGTGATGCGGTCGGGCAATCGCGGCAGTTCCCCTGGACCAATCAAAACGGTGACCCGGTTTTGATTGAACCGAAAACGACCGATGACGACGCATCTCAGCTCAGACATGTCGTAAAACCGGCGAGTATCGCCGCTCGCAGTGTTCCGTCGGCCAATTGGAACCCCGGTTCAATGAGTTATTGGTTGACGGGATTATTGTTTTTGTTGTTTTTGGCTCTGGCGGCTTTGGTGATTTATTTGGTAGCCAAGCGAACCGAGGGCAAATCCGCGCCCACCGCTGCCCTCGATGAATCCAGACGACGGGAGCGGATTCGCGCTTTACCTTTCGCCTTGGACGAAACCACGGGCGATTGCCGCGAGTTGGCGGAACGGGCACGGCGGGAGGGGGACTATCGCCGAGCCATGGTCTATTTGTTTTCGCACGTGCTGATCTTTTTGGACCAACATCAAGTCGTCCGGCTCAAACGGGGCAAGACGAATCGGCAATACCTTGTGGAAGCCCGCGGGAATCCCGATGCAGCCAAGTATTTGAGCCAGTTGATCGACCCGTTCGAAGCCGTTTTTTTCGGGAATAAAGAGATCCAAGCCGCTCAATTCGAGTCGTTTTGGCAAGCGCTGCCGCGATTCGAGCAGGTGGTTTTGCAACATGCATCGCAAGAGGCCAACTCATGATCCGCTTGGGGTTCCCAGTCATTGTTGCCGCGACAAGCGTGCTGTGTGCGACTTCGGCCTGGTGTCAACTCGAAACCAAGTACGGGCGTCGGGACCAATCCGGCTACCAGAACAGCATCAACGGTACTCGCGCCTTGGCGGCCCAGTTCGAATCGCTCGGCTATTCGGTCGTGTCTCGCAAAACCATCACCAATCGGATCGATCGTCATGATTTGATCGTATGGGTACCCGATTCGTTCGCGGTACCTTCTCCTCGGTTGATCGAACGAATCGAAAAATGGCTGGATGCCGCCCCCTGGCGAACCTTTGTCTATGTCGGCCGCGATTACGATGCCGCTGATCATTATTGGAGTGATCTGGCTCTCTCCGCGCGTCCGCCCCAGGTGCCGATGGTGAAGCGGCAAAGGGCTTTGGCACGGGCACGGCATCTTGCCGCGCGCTCCGAGGGTGGATTGGCAACCGCGCAGTCATCGAGTTGTCGCTGGTTCCGATATGAGGAAGCCCCCCAGTTTTTTTCGCGAAGAATATCCGGCGACTGGAAGGACTCCGTCGCCCGCGTGAATTACGGCAGCCTCTTTTTGGGGAATTGGCGGTTGTTGCCCCCGGTATCCCCCAACGGTTACACGGTGTTGGAACGATTGACCGTCGACGGCCATCCCTTCGCCTACGAGTTGTTGCGGCCGAATGGTTCCCGGGTAATCGTGATCAACAATGGCTCGCTGGTTTTGAATTATCCTGTGCGGCTAGTTCGCAACGATGAGATCGCCGAACTTTTTGCTTCGAAGAAGCTTTCCCGATCCCCTGTGATCTTTTTGGAGAGTGCCCAAATCGAGCCGCGAATTTCAGAATACGATAATAGCGGGAACATGTGGTCGTGGATCCAAGAACGCCCTCTCAGCTTCATCGTTCCGCATTTTCTCGTGCTGGGAATACTCGCCTGTTTTGTCTTTTTCCCTATTTTGGGTCGACCCCGTCGGGGTGTCACCCCCGCGCAGATTCGATTTGGAGAACATATCGAATCGTTAGGACATTTGCTGCGGAGCAGTCCCCAGGTGAACGCCGCTCGCGAGGCAATCGCCCAGTATCAGCGAACAGCTAAAAACGATTAAGCTCATGACTCTGCACAGTCGACAGAACCGATTATTTTCATTTATCCAGTAGTGATGAACCCAATGAATGATGCTACGACGGATAGCCGCATCGTCCCTTGCCCCTCCTGTAACGCTCGGTTGCGAATCCCACTGACGATCCAAGGGACGCCGGTCAAGTGCCCACGTTGCCAGCATCAATTTACCGTCCCGTCGCACAGCCCCACCGTGGAGCACCCCGATCCGTTTCGCGAGGCCGAGGGGCAGACGGCTCAAAATCGCGCGGCCGAGATCGCCGCCCGCGGTTTGAAAAAAGCGACGGCAAGCCATTTGGGGGCTGCTCGGGACACGCCCACGTGTCGCCTGTTCGAAAGGATATCCGAGGAAGTCGCCAAAGTGTTCGTCGGGCAAGACGAATTGGTGCTGGGGGCTTTGATCGCTCTTTTTTCGGGCGGGCATGTCTTGATCGAAAGTGTTCCCGGTTTGGGGAAGACTCTTTTCGTAAGGACGCTTGCCAAGGTGCTGGGGGTGAGGTTCGGGCGGATCCAGTTCACCGCCGACTTGATGCCGTCGGATGTCACCGGTGCACCGCTGTTCAGCATGAAAACGCAAGAGTTCGAATTCCGCCCTGGGCCTGTGTTTACCCAATTGTTGCTGGCCGATGAAATCAACCGCGCACCGGCGAAGACCCACGCGGCCTTGCTAGAAATCATGCAGGAACGAAATGTTACCGTCGACGGAGTTACGCATGAATTGAGGCCCCCCTTCATGGTGTTAGCCACTCAGAATCCGGTCGAGTCCGAGGGGACATATAACCTGCCCGAGGCGCAACTCGATCGCTTCATGTTCAAGATCGTCGCCAATTATCCTAGCGAGGAGCAAGAGGCGCGGATCTTGCAGTTGCACAGCACGCAAAAGGATCTGGAGCAACGGTTGATCGAGGAGTTGAACACCATCACCGATGCAGACGAGATCAATCGAATCGTTCAAGACAATAGCCGCATCCTGGTCGACTCCAAACTCGTCAGCTATATCAATCGGCTGGTCCGCAAAACGCGTGAAATTCCGGCATTGCACATGGGAGCCTCGCCCCGAGCGGGCATCAGCCTGATGCAGGGCGCTCGGACGCTGGCCGCCTTTTGCGGGCGAGACTACGCGGTGCCCGATGACGTCGTCCAAATTGCGTTGCCTGCCTTGCGGCATCGCGTGGTCCTCACGGCGGAGGCTGAGGTGGAGGGCCAAACGGCCGATCAAATCGTGCTCGATGTGCTGCGCAGCGTCGAGGTGCCGCGTTTGTAAGTGCGAGGCATATAAGTGCAAGCAATTCAAGGGACCTTCGAGTTTTTGGTGAGCTATCCGCTCTTGCTGGTCGGGATCGCAGCTCTTCCGCTGCTTCTGCTGGCAGCCTGGCGTCGGGTCTATCCGACGCGGCGTTTGTTGATCTTGGCGGCGATTCCCGTGGCGCTGTCCCTGTTAACGAGTGTTTCCAGTGATTTCATCGTCTTCGTATTGATCGCCGACGGTCTGCTCCTGGTGCTGGTACTCGTCGATCTCACGCAAATCACGTCTTCGCGGCGATTCCAAGCCGGGCGGGTGATGGACCGCATCGTATCGCTGGGCAAGCCGAGCCTGGTCAAGCTGGAGTTACTAAATCAATCGCGACGGCGAGATCGGCTCGCGATGATCGACGACTACCCAGAAGAATTTTCGGCAAGTCCACGCTGGTTCGAATTCGTCGGCGAGCCCCGCAGCCATCTGCAATTCGAGTACGAGTTGCGCAGTTCGGTGAGGGGCCTGTTTCGGATGCACTGGATTTTCTTGAGAGTGCGGAGTCGCTGGGGATTATGGGATGCTTATTACCGCTACCCGGTACCGACCGAAATCCGTGTGTATCCCAACCTCAAACAAATTTCCGAATTCGGTGTTTTGGCGCGCAGCGATCGCCTCAATCTCCTGGGCGTGCGCAAGACCAGAAAAATCGGCAGCGATAACGAGTTCGAACGGCTGCGGGATTATTCGCGGGACGACAATCATCGTCATATCGATTGGCGGGCAACCGCCCGTAAGCGCAAACTGATCGTCCGCGACTATCAATTGACGCAGAACCAAAACGTGGTGTTTTTGGTCGATTGCGGGCGGATGATGACCGGGTTCTTCGGAGGGATCACCTTGTTGGATCACGCCTGCAACGCGATGCTGATGATGAGCTACGTCGCCTTGCGGCAGTCCGATGCGGTCGGGCTAATGACCTTCAGTGACAAGGTCCATTCGTTTACTCCGCCAAAGACCGGTTCGCACCACGTGAATCGCCTGTTGCATGCGTGTTTCGACCAACGGGCGGGATATGTCGAGAGCCGTTACGATCAAGCCTTTCTGTATCTGAATCGACACTGCCGCAAGCGTTCGCTGGTCATTCTGATCACCAATGTGATTGATCAGGTCAACGCGGCTCAGATCGACCAGTATGCCAAGAACGCAGCTGGCAGGCATCTTCCGCTGGTCGTCTTACTGCGGGATCACGACTTGTTCGCTCCCGTCGACCATCTGATCGCAGTTGAGGCGAGTCGGGGCGAACAAGTCGCCGGTGCTCCGCTGTTCCAGGCTGCTGCAGCTGCGGAAATCATACGCTGGCGGCAACAAGCCTTGCGAGCCTTGACTCAGGCCGGGGTACTATCCATCGATTGTTTCCCGGAACAACTCACATCGACGTTGATCAATCGCTACTTGGAAATCAAAGCTCGGCATTTGCTGTGATGCTACTGTCCCTTCGGGAGCGTCGGCCCGGCACTGCCGGAGAGGGGAAACATCGAGAGCGGCCGCGATCAATCGCCGTTGGTTTCCAGTTGCCAAATGTTGTTGGCCCGTGGCATGTCGGGAAGAATTCGCTCCTCGTCGATCGTCACCTTGATGATTTTTTTGTCGCCTACGGGAATCGAGGTGGTCCAGAGATTGGTGTAATTCCAGATTTGCACCGGCAACTCTCGGTCGACTTGCTGGCCATCATCAGTAACGATCCGCAAGTAGACGGGCATCACCATTTCGCCCAAATTGGCGATGCGGATCAGCGCGTCACCTCCCTTGCCACCCTGCTCGACGCCGATCACTGCTTGGTCCAACTTGAGATTTTCCACGAACCACCCGCGCCAGAACCAAGCGAGATCCATGCCCATGCCGTTTTCCATGCAGCGGAAGAAGTCGGCGGGTTGCGGGGATTTGAAGGCCCACTCGCGAATATACTGTTTGAAGGCCGGATCGAAACGTTCAGGTCCGGCCAAGACCTCGCGGAGGAACCGCAGGCCCATTGCAGGTTTATAGTAAGCCAGTTGCCCCAAGAGATCGGGGCGAATCTGGTCGGCGGTCAGCATGATGGGTTGCATTTCCGGGTTGGCATTAGCGCGGGAGAAACCGCGCAAAGAGACCCGTTCCAACGGAGCAGGGGGCTCGGCTCCGAGAACTTGCGCTTCGTAGTCTTCGAATCGATCGTATTCGTTGATGAACGTGTTAAAGCCTTCGTCCATCCAGGGATAACGCCGCTCGTCGGTGTTGACCACCATCGGGAACCAGTTGTGCCCGATCTCATGCGACGTCACCCCGTGCAAACCGCGGCGATCGCGATCGCCGCCGCAAAAAATGATCATCGGATATTCCATCCCGCCGACGTTGCCATTGACATTTGTGGCCGTCGGATAGGGATAGCGAAACCACTTGTCGCTGTAATGCAGAACGGATTGCCGGAGCATCTGGGTACTTTCCCGCCAGGCGAAGCGAGCCTCGCGAGGATAAACCGATTGGATGAGCACGCTCGAACCGTCCTCCCAGGTGATCGACGCGGCGTCCCAAATCGTCGCGTCCGAACTGGTCCAGGCGAAGCTGCGAACTTGATCAGCCTTAAATCGCCACGTAAGCGTGCCTTCGCCTGCGGGCCAGCTTTCGAGTTTACCGAGCTCTTCCTCGGCCCGGATCACCACCGTCCGCGGGCTGGTTTTCGCAAAGGCAAGTTGTGCCAGTTGTTGTTTGGTGAGCACCTCCTGAGGGTTGACCAGTTCTCCCGTCGCGCAGACCACGTGACCGCGAGGCACGGTGATCTTGACGTCGTAGGAGCCAAAGTCGGTGTAGAACTCGCCCTGGCCGAGATAGGGCAAAGTGTTCCAGCCGTGGACATCGTCATACTTGCAGACTTGGGGGAACCACTGCGCGATTTGAAAAATCGTACCGGCCTTGACCCGGCGAATGCCCAAGCGGTCGATACCGTACTCAGGAATGTTGAAACTCCAGGCGATCTCAAAGTCCAGCTTCGCGCCGTGGCCCGGCAAGGGGGTAGGCAAGTTGATACGGCCCAAGGTGTCGTACACCTGCAGCGGGATCTCGGCATCGCCGATCTTGACGTACTTCACGTCACAGCCGCCACGGAACTGCTGTCGATTATTGAAGCGAGAACCTGGGGGGGTGGTCAAGGTGCCCAAGCTATTCTCGCGAAACAGATTTTGCTCGAGCGACAGCCACAGGAATTCCAACGTATCCGGGCTGTTATTCGTGTAGGTTACCTTGGCGACCCCATGCACCTGTTCGTTATCAGTGTCGAGAACGACGTCCATGTGATAATCGGCTTGTTGCTGCCAATAATCCGGTCCGGGCAAACCAGCTGCCGTGCGGATTCGATTCGGCGAGGGGAGGTCCAGCGGTGAGAAAATAGTCTTGTCCTGCCGCGTTCCCAGACGACGGTTACGGAGCAGTTCCAATTGCTCGGCGGGGTCGCCTTCGACCGATTGAGCTTGCGCTACTGTCCCCCCGACGAAAAACAACAAACAAAGCAAGAACAACGAATATCGCATTGGTTCCTCCGCATGGATCAGCACTTTGAACTCCAGGATTCTAGCAAAATCCGTTGCGGCGATGGCTTGGTATAGCGACCGTTTCGCAGCTGGCCTGGGATTACCGACAACGCATGTCGCCCGCGCCCAACGGCAAGTGACGCTTTAAGGAAGACCTGCCGATTGTGCTTCTCGCAACGAATTTTCGGTGTCTCACGGGCGGCAAGCGAGGCTCGCAACGCCCTTGGGGCCGAGGGGTGATCGGGGCCCATGACGAATTGTCTGCCCAACCGCGACTATTGTGCGGGCCGAATTTCCCGAGGTTCAGTGGCGTGCCCAACAAGTCGATGCAGTAAATGGCGATGTTGGTGCCAAAGCGCGCAGTTGGACAGCATCGTTCAACGCAGCAATCAGAGTCGGGGAATATGAGCCAAACACGCAAACAACAGCGATCGGTAACGGCAGCGCAACAATTTTTGGGAACCATGCCATGGGGAAGATTGCTCGCCAATCCGACGGTATGGATTTTCGCAGCAACGATCGGCTTGATTGTCGCGGCGCAACAATACTGGCACAATGGGATCGGCAAATCTGGCGAGGTTGACCCGCAATTCGCACTGCGGACAGAGCAGGTCGTGATTAACGAGCCTGACCTGGAGATCGGTACTGCGCCGCAACAACTATTGCGTGTGGAGTTTTTGCAGGCGTCTCGTTCACTGCTGGACGCCCAGTTGGTACGGGATCTGGCCGATTATCTCAAAACTTGGCCATTTGTCCAATCGATTCAGTCGATCGTCAAAACCCATCAAGGCGTAACGGTGCGAGTCACCTATCGCGAACCGGTGGCCTTGGTCGAATGGAAGACGCCGCACGAAGCTTTTCGCCGCTACGTCGATGACCTGGGGCAAATCATGCCGCAACCAACGGCACCCAAGGATCGGCAGAAGTCGCTACTCCGCATCAACGTAATCGAACCGGTGATGGAGTCCTTGCGGGACTGGTCGGTGTGGCCTGACGAGCGGATCCAAGCGGCCACTCGGATCGCGTGCGATCTGCGTGGCTCGTCGGATCGCCTGGGGATTTACCGCATCGTGACGTATCGCCGCGACCGCCGCGATTTTTCTCAGCCGTTCGAGTTGTGGACGGCCCGTGGTGGCAAGATTGTTTGGTCGGACGATCCGATGAGCGATTCGGCTGAAATCGTGGCGGCGAAGTTACGGTTGTTGAATGATTGGCAGGAGCGCAACGGCAGCTTCGATCAACTCGCGGGGTGGAAAAAGCTCGATGTGCGTGAGGGAAAGGTACGGTTGGTCGACGACGCCTCAGAAGTCGCCAACCGCCCCTTTGGCATTCCAGCGGCACGTTGACCGCTCGAACGCTTTGCGTTGACGCTACCAGCCGATGGCAATTCGCATGACGTAGCGAGTCCGCGATCTTTCACGGCTCTAGTCATTCTGCGGCGGGGCTTTCGCAACGTTTCAGGGGCTTCATTTTACCGGCCCGATTAGTTAGACTACTTAGTCTTTGACAGCAGTTTCTCTCGGGGATTTTTCTGCCGTACGCGGCGTTCACCGATCGGAATAAATAATCGCTCGTTCGGCCGATTGACTAACGAGGTTATCCGAGTTCGGTCGAACAAATGCTGTCAAATCGCGAACGGTTACTGCCTAGCTTGCTCTCCTGAGAGGCTTCGAACGCTCGGCATGCATAGGGGGTGAGAACGGACCGCGAGCGACATAACGTAGGTGACACAGGTCGAGCTCGCAGTAACTAAGTCCTGTTTAATTGGAGTTTATTGATGTCGAATTTGATCACACGCACGCAGGACGGAGTTTTGCTGGCCTATTTTCATGAAGTGCGGATCGTTGATGAAGCGTTGATCGAAAGCATCGGCGATGACCTGCTCTCGCTGGTGGCTGACGCGACCCACGACAAATTGATTTTGAACTTCAAGAACGTCGCCTTCATGTCCTCGGCGATGATCGGGAAGCTGATTTTATTCGGCAAGAAATGTTCGGCATCCAACATCGCGTTACGGTTGTGCGGGATCAACGACAATATTCGACAAGTTTTCGATCTGATGAATTTGCACAAGGTCTTCCACATTGACCAGGACGAGGAACAGTCGCTGGAGATGCTGAAGAAGGAAGGCGTCTGGCCGAATTCTTAGGCCTTGTCCCTAAAATAGCGGAATGCGTTGGCTTCCGGTTTTCGCGCGAACCTCCGGCTAGAGCCGTGCGGCTGACGGGTTTTCGTATACGGCCTAGCCTATGGCAAGCGACGAATTTTCCCGCGGCGAGATGGCAGCCTTGAATGAACTGCGGTCTGCAGCCGGTGCGTTTCCGCTTGGTGACCACCAGCGTTTGGCAATCAGCCAAAATCGGAAGTTCAAGGGGATCCGTTGTTACTTACTTTCTGGTGCGGGTGAGTTGGCGAACCGAGCATCATGAATGGTGGCGGTAAAGTGAGATCGGCGGGGCGACTAGCAGTTGTTCAGGATGATTCGGTGGAATTAGGTGACAATCAAATCGGCAGCATCGCAGGGTTAGGGGCTGCGTTATTGTGGACGATTTCCAGTTTGTTTTGGAGTCGCGTTCGCCTGTCGGCTTGGGCGCTAAATTACTTGAAGTCGATCGTCGGCTCGGTGATGCTGCTGGTACACTTGGTAGGAATGGCTTGGTTAAATGGCCATCCCGTTTTTCAAGCCAACGCTTTTGCCTGGCACATGTTGTTTTGGGGCGGATTGATCGGGATTGCCATCGGCGACTACTGCTATTTTCGCAGCCTGCAGATCGTCGGTCCCCGTCGCTGTTTCTTGTTGACAACGACCACGCCGATCTTTGCGATCGCCCTCATGTGGATCATGAGCGGGCAACCGATTGCGCTCGTGGTCCTGCTCGGTATTGTGATGACCATGACGGGTGTGGGACTTGTCGTCCTGGATCCGCGGTCCGGTTCCGAGATCCCCAGCGTCATGCCCGGGCGCGGTTGGGTGGGAGTGGTGCTCGGGCTCGGCTCGGCGCTTTGTCAGGCGCTGGGCGGCATGTTTTCACAGCAAGCGATGGAGCATTCCGATTGCAGTGCCGGCGAGGCGGCCTTTATTCGTCTGCTGGTGGCGGCGGTCATCATGTTTGTATTTGCAGCGAGCCGAGGGGTATTGAGCAAAGTCCATTGGGAATTTCTGAATGGCGGGAATTGGCGATTCGTGCTGGCCGGGACGGCATTGGGGACTTGGCTCGGAATTTGGCTAAGCCAGATCGCGTATCAGAAGACCGACTTGGCGCTGGCATCGACGCTGCTGACGACCAGTCCGCTATTTGCAATACCGGTACTGTACCTTTATATTGGGCAGCGGACGAGCGTTGTGGCATTGGTGGGTTCGTTGGTCGCCGTTCTCGGCGTCGCAATCGCTCTTAATCCCGAGACGGTGCAGGCTTGGTCGAGTAGCGTATTCTCTACATCTGGCAACTGATGATTGGACTAATACGAGAATTCTGGCAAGTATTCACGCGATATTTTTTCGCTGGGGTCTTTGCGATTTTGCCGCTAGTCGTTACCGTCGCAGTCGTTGGCTGGGTATCGAATTATTTAGTTAAGATTCTTGGGCCGCGAACGACGGCAGGTTCCATATTGGAGTCGCTTGGTTTGAGCTTGCTGCCCAATTCGACATCGAGCTATGTCGCGGGCTGGATCGTGGTTTTGGCCGTCGTCCTCACGCTGGGATTGTTCGTCGAATTGGGAGCGAAGTCGTTTTTCAATCGGACGCTTGAGTATTTGTTCGGGCGAGTGCCGATCATTGGGAATATCTACCGCACGTCTCGACAGGTCGTCGAGATGCTCGACACCAATAGCGAGGAGGCTTTGAAGGGGATGACAGCGGTGTACTGTTACTTTGGAAGCAAGGAAGGTCCGGCGATTTTGGCCTTTCTGGTTTCCCCCAAGAAGTTTCTGATTCATGGTGGCGAGTATCAAATCATCATGATCCCGACTGCTCCGATCCCGTTCGGCGGAGCGATGTTGCTGGCTCCCAGCCATTTGGTCGTCTCGGCTGATTTGTCCGTCGAGGCCATGATGAATGTTTATCTTTCGATGGGAGTAGCTGCCCCTGACTATATCGCCACGACGGACGGCACCCAGCAGCTTTTGCCAAAGAAGCAGGCCAACGGCAATGGACGTCGCGGTTGACCTACCGTCGGCCCGAGGTTCACCATCGACTACATATCCTTCTGGATTTTTTCCAGTTCCTTCATTTCTGTTTCGCTCCCGACGATCAGCGGAGTCCGTTGGTGGATGCTTTCGGGTTGCACGTCGAGAATTCGACGCTGGCCGTCGGTCGCCAGGCCACCAGCCTGTTCCGCGATCATCGCGATCGGATTGGCTTCGTAAAGTAAACGCAACTTGCCCTTGGGATGCGTGGCCGTCGGCGGGTACATGAATACCCCCCCCTTGAGCAACGTGCGATGAAAGTCGGCGACCATCGAACCGATGTAACGGGACGCGTAGGGCTTGCCGATTTCCCCGCGGCGCATTCTTTCGATAAACGTGTTGTACTCGGGGGGAAACGCGTCACGGTACGCCTCGTTGACCGAATAATAAGTCCCCTGCTTCGGCATGCGGATGTTCGGGTGGCTCAACAAAAACGCACCGATGGACGGGTCCAGTGTGAACCCATGCACCCCATTGCCGACCGTGTAAACCATGATTGTCGACGACCCGTAGACGACATAGCCAGCGGCAATTTGCTTGCGACCAGGTTGCAACAGCCACCGCTCAGGCGACTCGAAATTGACTCCATCCGGCTTTCGCAAAATCGAAAAGGTCGTGCCGACGCTGACGTTGACATCGATATTGGAACTGCCGTCGAGCGGGTCGAAAATCACGGCGTACTTCGCGTTCGGCGACAGATGGGGGACTACAATTGGATGCTCGTTTTCCTCCGAAGCGAGCACGCCGACAGCCTCGCGAGATGATAGCGAATGGGTAAGGACCTCGTTGGCGTAAACATCCAGTTTTTGTTGCACCTCGCCTTGGATATTCTGTTCGCCGACCGAGCCGAGGATTTCGACGAGCCCCGCCATCCGAACTTTAGATTGAATCCGCTTGGCAGCCAACGTGATACCGGAAAGCATGAAGGAGAACTCCCCCGTCGCGCCGGGAAAGCGCTGTTGTTCTTGGAGGATGTGTTGCTGAATCGTCAGGATCGAACTGTTCATGTGCCAACTCGAGCTGAAAGGCTGATGGAAATCGGGGTGTAGGCCGAAGCGGGGCGATGATTGGCCGGAGCCGCTGCGGTCCGCACCTGACCTATCGCCTTGTAAGCATAACTCGCGATTTCAAGTTTTGGCAGATCGCTCTGGGAATTCTTCCGCTCGCAAGTTGACAAAACGAACGGTCGGCAATCCGCGGGCCACCTCGGGAAACACCGAGTCGACATAGCCCGAAGCCGCCAACTCTGGCAAGTCGAAACAAGGAGGCTGGGCCGATTTGAACATCACCAATTCGGGCCCGCCCAACTCGCCCGCGATGGCCGCCGCCAGCGAGTCGCTGGTTGTTCGCCAATCGCGCGGCAGAGACTGGTTTTCCCGGCTCCAGGCTCGCAAGTCGAGGAGGCAAATCGATGCTTGCTCAGTCGAAAATGTTGAAAAATGCCGGACCACCAAGCGAGCGTCAACGACTGGGCAGGTCAAACTCGTTGCATACCGTAAACTGTCAAGGAATTGGAGGCCATTTCGGTGCATGGCGTCGATGGCGCAAAAGTGGGCGGCTTCCATGCTCAAGCCGCGGCACGACTGCTCACTTTGCAATCGTCGGACCTCCGCCCCCCCGCCCATTAGCAATAGGTTGACGGAGGCAGGCTCGCGCTGGAGCCAATTTGCAAAGCGGACGGGCAGATCGCGGAGCGTCAGCAGACTACCGCCGATCTTGATGACTCGCAGCGGCCGTTTGGTCGGGTCCGTATTCATGACGTCTCCATGGCGGAGAGCAGCAACTTCGCGACCGCCACGGCAGGTGCGGCTGCAGCGATGTCCGCCCCAAGCCGGTCCGCCAGGCAGACCATCGATGCGTTGGGCTGATGCCGCCGTAGAAGTTGTTTCAAGAGCCAGCTTCCCTCGCCACAAAGTACATAGCGATCAACATGCTGCGAGCCCAGCTGCTTGGCGACTCGCTGAATGCTCCGCCACACGATTTCTTGGTGAGACTCCGCGGCCTGGCGCGCCAATTCGAGCAACGCCGCGCGGCCGACCTCCTCGGGCTCAGCGCACAACGTTCGCGCTAGCCGCCTCGACGCTGCAGCGATCGTCAACGGTCTTCGATCGGCCGTGCGACAATCCTCAGGGGCTTCAGGAACCTTCCCCAATACAACATAAGCGTCGGTCACGGAGCAGAACCATTCGTTGGCCAGTCGGAACAAACCGCGTTCGGTTCGAACAACCGGCAAGACGCCCTGCAGTGGCGTCCGCGACATGCCGACGTATACCAGCTCGCCATGTACGGTCCGCTCGAAATCGGTGCGGCCCCGCGCGAGGACTTGTCGACTCTCGATGGGGATAATGTCGGTCGTGGTCGATCCGAGATCGATCACTAGCGTCCTACTGGCGGCATCGAATTCATGCGCAATCCAGGAAGTCACGGCATGCCAGTTCGCCGCCGCGACCTGGCGCCAGTGATTCGCTGCAACGTCCGCCGAACAAAAGAAATCACGCGGCCGCAGAGAAGAATGATCTTTTTCGGGAATTCGATAGATAAAAATCTGCGAATCGTTAAACGCTTCGCGAATCGCAGCCACGATCGAAGCCACTCCCTCACGTCGCGATTCGAAGCAATCGCACAGTTCGCCGGTCATCGTCGCCGCGACCCAGTCGATCGGAGTTCCCGGCCGGACCATATCTCGCAAGAATTCGGACAATCGTTCGGGCGCTTTCCAAAGAGCGAACGGCAGACTCGCTGCGGATTGTCGCTCGGCGTCGAAGAACTTGACATTCGCCCCGCCGATGTCGAGACCGATCCCGCGCGCCATCAGGGAACAACCTCCAGCAGGTCGCGCAAGGCTTCTACCAATTCAGGAAAACGGAATTCGAATCCCAACTCCAGCGCCTTGGCAGGTCGAACCCGCTGCGAGTCCAGCAGAGCCCCGGCGAATTCACCGACCAACAGCCGCAGGGCCCACTCCGGAACAGAGAGGAACGCCGGCATTCGTAGAACTATCGCCACTTGCCGATGAAATTCAGCGTTCGTTACCGGATTCGGTGCCACTCCATTCAGCGGACCGACGACGTTGTGATTTTCGCTGGCCCACACGACCAGTTCCACTAAATCGTGGAGATGAATCCAGGGCATCCATTGTCTGCCTTGCCCCAATCGCGCTCCCGCCCCCCAGCGATAAGCTGGCAGCATTTTCGCGAGCGCCCCCCCTCCTCGCGCGAGGACGATTCCCGTTCTCAGCAGAACGACACGCACTCCCCAAGCAGCGGTCGCCAATGCCTCGGCCTCCCAATCCTGAGCGAGCTGACCGAGAAAACCATGGTCCGGACTCGAATCTTCATCGAGCCATTCATCCCCCCGATCGCCGTAGTACCCGACCGCCGAAGCAGAGATCAAAACGCGGGGGGGGCTCTGCCAGCGCTCCATGGACTGGCGAAGGTGGCGAGTTCCGATCACCCGGCTGTCGCGAATCCGTTGCTTTCGTGCGGCGGTCCATCGGCCATCGGCGATCGGTTCCCCCATCAAATTGATGACCACGTCAAAGGCCATCGGTCCGGCGGCAGGCAACGGACCACTTTGAAAATCCCATTCGATGATCTCTGCCGTTTGATCCCCCAATTGAGACAAGGTGCGCGAGCGATTACGGCTCACAACCGTGACCTGAGGAAATCGTTTGAGCAGTTCCTTACCGATTAAACCGGTGCCCCCCGTCATCAAAATTTTCATCGTATTCACCTCGCATAGGGGACCGAACAACCGTTTTCCACAGTTCTTAAGCCGTACTTTTCCTGCAGGCCCACGAGGGCTCACCTCGATAGACCCCGGCCCCGTTTTGTCGCGCCTCAAGGAGCCCGCCGATCGGGTCGTGCCTAATTTGCAGCGAATAACGATGCCGCCATATAGACCACTGGTTCAGTGGATAGAGTTTAACACTTTTTTGGAGTTTTCGTGCCAGATTAGTTCATTGAGGGGGATGCTCTAATTACAATGTTTCCCGGGTTGAGTGGGCGCGATCCTGAAGCAAGAGTTGAAAGAGAGAATGATGTACCGATTTTGCGTATCCCGTTCCGCGTTGTGGCTGCTGTTCGTCGTCGTATCAAGCATCGGTCCGTTGGCTCAAGGACAGGCACCGGCCGAATGGTCATCTCTGATTAAGTGGCGCTCGATCGGTCCTGCGAATATGTCCGGACGCGTCACGGCGATCGCCGTTTACGAGAAAGATCCGTCGACGTTCTGGATCGCGTCGGCCTCCGGCGGGTTGCTGAAAACCATCAATAACGGCAACACCTTTACTCACCAATTCGATGATCAGACCACCGTGTCGATCGGCGACGTACAAGTCGCTCAATCCGACCCCAACATCGTGTGGGTCGGCACCGGCGAAGCCAATCCACGCAACAGCGTCTCCTATGGCGACGGCGTCTACAAGTCGACCGACGGCGGTAAGACCTGGACGAATATGGGGCTGAAGGGGACTTTTCAGATTGGTCGCATCGCCATTCACCCTACTAATCCAGACATCGTATATGTCGGCGCCCTCGGTCGCCTGTGGGGCCCCAACGAAGAGCGAGGGCTATTCAAAACGACTGACGGCGGAAAGACCTGGGAAAAGATCCACTACATCAATGAAATGACGGGGGTGATCGATGTGCAAATGAACCCCCAAAATCCCGATGAATTGATTTTCGCCACCTACGAGCGGCTCCGCGATTTCACGGATGCCAATGATCCGATCAAACTGCACGGAGAAGGCTCGGGAATTTATAAAACGAGCGATGGTGGCAAGACCTTTGTAAAACTGACCCAAGGCTTGCCGACCTGCAAACTAGGACGCGTCGGACTCAGCTACTATCGCGCAAATCCGCAAATCATCTACGCCGTGGTCGAGTCGGAAAAAACCGGCAAAGAGCCCGAGAAAATCGCGTTTCTGGGCCATCGCGGCGAAAACGCCGAGGTGGGAGTCAAGGTCTCCGACGTCACGAGCGATGCCCCACTGAGCAAGGCAGGCATTGTGGTTGGTGACATCATCATCGATGTCGATGGACAATACATCGGCAACACGACCGAACTCGAAAAAGCGATTCGCAAAAAAGCCCCTGGCGACAAAATCAACATCCGCTACGTGCGTCAGGGCAAGGCAGAAATGGTTGAGGTCGAGCTAGTGCAGCGACCGGCAGCGGGTGTCGCTCGCGGACGCAATCCGTTCGACGGTGGACTCGGCGGGCAAAACGAAAACTTGCAAGACCAACAAGGAGCCGAAGGATTTCAACACGGTGGCGTCTACGTCTCCGAAGATGGGGGCAACTCGTGGACGAGAATCAATTCCGTCAACCCGCGACCGATGTACTACAGTCAAATCCGAGTCGATCCAGTCGATCGCAATTACATCTACGTTCTGGGAACCTCGCTGTACCGCTCGAAAGACGGCGGCAAGACCTTCACGGCCGACGGCGGTTCCGGCATTCACGTCGATCACCATGCCCTCTGGATCAATCCCAGCAATCCTCGTCACATGCTGATCGGTAATGATGGTGGCTACCACATCACCCACGATCGCATGGATACTTGGGACTCCCCCAATAGTTTCGCGATCGGCCAGTTCTATCATGTCAGTGTCGACACCCGTCCGAACTACCGCGTCTACGGCGGGCTTCAAGATAACGGCAGCTGGGCAGGACCGAATCGCACCGGCGAACGCGTAGGCCCTGTCAACAGCGATTGGTTGAGCGTCGGTGGTGGCGACGGCTTCATCACACTAACCGATCCGGAAGATCCCGATCAAGTCTATTTCGAAAGCCAGAACGGTGGCATGGGGCGGATTCACTTGGCCACCGGCGAACGAGGCTTCATCCGACCTCGCCCCCAACGCGGACAAACCTACCGATTTAACTGGAAAACGCCGTTCTTGCTATCGCCGCACAACTCGAAGATTTACTATGCGGCAGGAAATTATGTGTTCCGGTCTTGGAACAAAGGGGACAATCTAACGGCCATCTCGTCGGAGATTACCAACAACAATAAAGGGACAGCGAGCGCTCTGTCGGAATCACCGGTCAAAGCGGGAGTCATCTATGTCGGAACGACCTGCGGGGCCCTCTGGATGACTCGTGACGGTGGCCAGACTTGGGAGCCGATCTACACAGCCAAAGCCCCGGGAGAATCCTCGGCAGGCGAACTAGCCGGAAACCAAGCCGGGCCGAGCCGCGAGGGACGCGGATCGCACCGTGGCGGTGAGCCGCCTCAGGGCGAGCGGCGTCAGGAACAGGCCGCGGGCGAAAATCCGCCAGCTGCAAATCTGCCGCCGCAAGGCGAATCGAGCCAAGCGAATCCTCCCGCTCAGCAATCACCTCCCAAAGAAATGATCGAGAGCCCGCTCAACGGCACTTGGGTTTTGGAGTTCCAAGGGGGCGACGTTCCGCTGCCGCCGAATTTCCGTAGCCTCGAAGTCGAGCTGGCCGTAGCCGCTGACCACTCGGTCGTCGGCCGCGTTCGGACGCAGCGCGGTGAAAATGAACTGCGTAACGGCAAGTTCAATCCTGAGACCAAAGAACTGACGTTTTCCACCGAATCACGCATGGGTGGAATGGAACTGAAAGGCAAACTCGACGGCGACAAACTGAATGGCACTCTTTCCTTCGGCAACGGGCGAATCACGCTCGATTTCGTAGGTACGAAAAAACAAGCGGTCAACCTTTCGTCGCTGTGGAACGCTACCGACTCGGATTTGAACCAGGCGGCCCTTGTCAATACGTTTGGAGCGTTGTTCAGCCTTCTGCACATCGCACAAGACGCGCAGGAACAGCCCACGATCAAGGGGCGCTGGAATGGTGTTGTCGAAAGCGAACAATTGCCCGACGGCAAGATCGAATTCGAGCTCGAAATCAACTTGGATGAGAAAAATCGCATCACCGGCAAAACCGTATCGGCCATGGGTGAATTGCAAGTCAAGGACGGGTTCTACAACGTCATGACTCGCAAGTTCTCGTTCATTGGCGAAAACGACCAAATGTCGATCGACTTCGAAGGGCAACTCGATGGCAATACGCTGAGCGGTACGGCAAGTATTCCCGGAGGCATCGCCATTCCCTTCAAGGCCACGCGAATTGGCGATCTAGCGACGGAACAGATGCCGGTCGAACAGGAAAATGTTCCCATGCCGCCAGCTGAAAAGCCGGCCGAGGAAAAACCTGCCGAAAACAAACCGGCTCAGGAAGTCCAAGAGCCTGCGCAAGAAAAAGGAAAAACCGCCGAGTCAAAGGAACAAAAGTCTGAGGAGCAAACGGCTGAAGCGAAAAAGGATCAGCCAACCCAAGAACCGGCCCAAAAGCCCGCTGATACTCCCGACGTTACCACCGACCCCGTCACCGGTAAGTGGTCGGGCAACATGATCGGCGAGCGGATTCCCCGTGGCATGGGCGAGTTCACGCTGGAACTCAACAAAGACGCTCAAAACAACGTCACCGGGCAATACTCGAACGCCCGTGGCACCGGTGAACTGAGCGGGAAATACAACCCCGATTCCAAAACTATCGAATTGATGTCCGCCGGGGAGCAATTCACGCTGCGGTATGAAGGCAAGATCGACAGTGATAAGCTGACGGGTACGGTCAGTTTCGGCGAGCGGTTCTCGATGGATTTCGAGGCCAAGCGCGAAGCGGTATCAGCCGCCCCCCCCGCTCAGGCAGGCGCAACGGCTCAAACTCAGGCCCAAACAAAGCCCTTGGCAGAATTGGTACCGGGCCCGCGTTGGGTTTCCTCCATCGAAGCCAGCCGATACAACGCCGGTCGCGTTTACATCACGTTGGATGGTCACAAATATGACGATGATCAGTTGTACGTGTTCGCCAGCGAAGACTTTGGGAAAACTTGGAGGTCAATTATAGGCAATATCCCCAAGGAGGCCGGCTTCATCCACTGCATTCGCGAAGACATCAAAAACGAAAATGTGCTCTACCTTGGTTGCGAGAACTCTGCGTGGTTCTCGCTGGACCGCGGCAAGTCCTGGACACGATTCTCCGGTGGTCTGCCCACGGTGGCCGTACACGAATTTGCCCAACACATTACGTCCGGTGAACTGATTGCCGGAACTCATGGTCGCTCAATCTGGATCGCCGACGTGACCCCGTTGCGCCAGTGGAACCCGGAGAAGGTGGCGAGCGGTCCCCAACTGTATGAACCTAACTCGGTGATTCGTTGGGCCAGCACTCCCGAGCGCGGCAACAACGGTCCGCGAGCTTTCGCAGGTCAAAACCCCTCGAGAAATGCCCATATCTATTTCTCGCTGGCCAAAAACGCGAGCCAGGTCGAATTGGAAATCGTCGATATCGACGGCAAGGTCGTCCGCAGTTTTTCCGGTTTGCCGAACGCTGCCGGCATGCATCATGTCGAGTGGGATCTACGCCCCAATCAAACCCGAGCGGCAGGCAGCCCTGGCGCTGGTCAAGGGGGAGGGGAACGCGGCTTTGGGGGTGGCCAAACCGTCGCAGTAGGGACCTACCTCGTGCGACTCAAAGTCGATGGTGAAGTTTTGTCGCAGCGGCTAGAGATCCAACGTGACCCGACCCGCAGAACGTCGCAAAATTCCGCGTTGGACGGTAATCAGGACGAAGTTTTTGACCTTATCGATGACTGAGTTGTAACCTGCCAAATTTGAGCATCAGGGCGTAGCAAAAAAGTTGCATAATTTTTTGCTACGCCTACTAGCAATCTAATTGCTGCTTGCTATGATCGGTTAGGTTGTAAATCCTACCTATTTTAATGCAAGGTCTTTCGGAAAAGTATTGTTCCGATCGCTCTGCCTCACATCTGTTCTGTTAGTCTGCAATGGTGAATGGAAATTCTTCGTGTTCAAGTTTCTCTCAAACACGTCGGATTTAAAGTCATTCGCCGTTTTGGTTTGTTTTTTCCAGTCGCGTCTCCAGGAGAAGTTTCATGAAAGTTCTTTGTCGTGCCTTTATGGCAATCGCATGTTGCTGGGCAGCATCGGTTGCTTTGGCCAACCCCACTGACGGCTGTGGCCAAGTCGTCAGCCCTTGTGGTGGGTGCTCCGGCTCCAGTGTAATGGTTGGCAACAACGATTGCGGTTGTGGCCCAACCGTTCAGTATCAAACTCGTATTGTTTACGAGAACCAAATGGTAACGGAAATGCGCACCGTGACTCGCACCCGTTATCGCACCGAGACTCAAACTCGCGAAGTAACCTACAACGTGATGGTTCCTGTCCAACGGGAGCAAACCTACACCGTCATGGTGCCGCGTCAAGAAATGCGCACTGAAACCTTCACGGTTAACGTTCCGTACACCGAGCAAGTCGAGCAAACCTACACCGTCATGGTACCGGTGACTCGTCAAGTCGCTCAGAACTACACGGTCAACGTTCCGTACACTGAAGAAGTCCAACAGACCTACACTGTTTGCGTCCCCTACACCGAAATGGTGACCCAAACCTACACGGTCAACGTTCCGTACACCGAAGAAGTCCAACAGACCTACACTGTTTGCGTCCCCTACACCGAAATGGTGACTCAAACCTACACGGTCAACGTTCCGTACACCGAGCAAGTCGAGCAAACCTACACCGTCATGGTGAACGTTCCTCGTCAAGTTGAGCAAACCTACACCGTGATGGTTCCCGTTACGGAAACCCGCACCGGTACTCGCATGGTTTGCGAAAGCTATCAAGAAACCTTGACCCGCACCGTTTGCCGCGATGCAGGTTACTGGGAAGATCGCGTCGAAACCGTCCCAGTCAATAGCTGCGGTGGTGGCTACGTTTCCTCGATGGGTGGATATGGCACTTGCGGCGGTGCTGTTGCTGGTGGTTGCTGCGGTGGCCTCCGTCTCCTCGGTAACTGCGGTCGTCGTTGCGGCGGTTGCGCTGCTTCCTGCAATCCTTGCGGTGGCTGCGGCGTCGTTGCTGACGCTGGCTGCGGTAGCTGCGGTCAAGTCGCTGCTAACGATTGCGGCTGTGGTCCTCAATACCAAACCGTTACCCGCCGCGTTTGGGTTCCGAACATGATCCAGGAGCAAGTCCCCTACACCGTGACTCGCACCCGTCAAGTTCCGCAAACCTACACCTACAACGTCACGGTCATGCAGCCGCAAACGCAAACTCGTACCGTAACGGTCAACGAGTGCGTTCCGCAAACGCAAACTCGCATGGTTACCGTGCAACGCTGCCGCCAAGAGACTCAGACTCGCCAAGTTCCGGTAACTCGCATGCGTCAAGAGAACCAAGTTCGCACCGTGCAAGTTCAACGTTGCCGCCAAGAAGTACAAACTCGGATGATCAACGTCACCGAAATGCAACCGCAAACGCAAACTCGCACGGTCACCGTGCAACGTTGCCGTCAAGAAACCCAAACTCGCGAAGTTCCTTACACCGTCATGGTTCCTGAGACTCAGACTCGCACCGTGACCGTGATGGAATGCCAACCGCAAACCCAAACTCAAACTTACACGGTTCAAGTTCCTGAAACCTACACCGAAGAAGTTCCTGTACAGGTTTGCCGACGCGTAGCTCGCGAAATCCAAGTTCCTGTAACCACCGGTTGCGGTGGCTGTGGAGGAACCGGCTGCGGCGATGCAGGTTGGGGAAACGGCTGCGGCGATGGTAGCTGTGGCGGCTGCTTCAGCAACGGCTGTGGCACAGCTTGTGGCTGCGGTGGCGGTCGCCGTTTCGGCGGTTGCCGTTTGGGTTGTGGTGGCCGCGTTCGCGGTTGCTGCAACTAGTATTGCTTCGCTCTAACCGGACGGACCTTCCGAGTTGAGCATCGAGAAATTTCAAGGGCGTGCCTGCCGATTGCGGGCACGCTTTTTTTGTTTTCCGCTCGGGCATCGCATTTAATGGGATCAAACTCTCCAATATCAGGCAACGCCTGGGAGCAAGACATCACGTGTTGAACAAGAAATGGCAGATATCGCCGTCCTTCATCACGTAATTTTTGCCTTCGATGCGCAGCTTGCCTGCCTGCCGAATTTTCGCTTCGGTTTCATACGTGACGAGATCGTCGAGGGAGTAGATTTCGGCGCGAATGAAGCCCTTTTCGAAATCGGAATGGATCACCCCTGCTGCTTGAGGGGCCGTTGCCCCCACCGGGATTGTCCAGGCCCGCACTTCCTTTTCACCCGCAGTGAAATAACTCTGCAACCCTAACGTGCGGTAGGCCTCGCGAATCAGCACTGACAGCGCCGGTTCGGCCAGCCCCACGGCGGCCAGCATCTCCGCCCGCTCGGCAGGTTCCAACTCAGCGATTTCCGCCTCCAATTTAGCGCAGACATGGACGACGCCGGCACCGGCCTGCCGCGCGTGTTCGCGGATTTTTTTCACCAGCGGCCCTTGCCCCGCCAAGTCATTTTCATCCACATTGGCGATGAACAAGATCGGTTTGGCAGTCAACAACCCCATGCCCCGGACGATCGTTTGCTCCTCGGGCTTAAGTTCCAGCGCTCGCAAGGGTCGCTCGCCGGCCAGTTGAGCTTGGCATTTTTTGATCACCTCCAATCTGAGCTTGGACTCTTCGTCATTCAGTCGAGCGGCCCGTTCGGCCTTCGGTAAGGCACTGTCGAGCACTTCCATGTCCGCCAACAACAATTCGATTTCGATCGTCGCAATATCCGCCAAGGGATCGACATGACCGGCTACGTGAATCACGTCGGGATCGGAGAAACAGCGTACGACTTGCAAAATCGCGTCGACTTCGCGGATATGGCTAAGGAATTTGTTGCCGAGCCCTTGTCCCTCGCTGGCACCACGGACAATCCCAGCGATGTCGACAAGTTTCAGCATCGCGGGTACCACCTTTTGAGGTGGGATGTATTTGGCAATCGTATCTAGCCGTGGGTCCGGGACCGGGACGATTCCCTCATTCGGCTCGATGGTGCAAAACGGATAATTCGCGCTCTGGGCCGATTTCGAGCTGGTTAGAGCGTTAAAAAGTGTACTTTTTCCGACATTTGGTAATCCAACGATTCCTGCTTCCATAGTTGCTGCCGCTTGCGACGTTTTGCGTGAACGAGACTTAATGAACAAGGAGTCAAGGCCATCAATCTAGCGATCACGCCGACCCCTGACCATGGCAGGGCATTTTTTCGCAAATTGGCGACATCCTGCGAGAACTTGCAACCGGGCAGCACAGGGCCATGGCCAAATGATGCGATGATTCGCTCGGGGGCCGGCGAGGCAACTCTTCCGCCCGGTCCAACAGAGCCGGGCCGTCCGCATGGGGGCGATTTGATCTAGTTTCACCTATATTCGGTAACCCAACGCCGGTAAAATAGAGTTGAATAGATTGATTGTTGGGACTGAGTATAAATCGTTGCTCCCGTAGCTCAGCTGGATAGAGCGAGGCTTTCCTAAAGCCTAGGTCGCAGGTTCGAATCCTGTCGGGGGTATGTTGGGGGACTGTGGCGGTATCGATTGAAAATCACACAGTCCTCTCGACGCGGAACGGAAGTTGAAGGCATGGCAGCAAGCCTTTGACGGACTTCTGTCGATGCACTTGTGAGCAAGGGACAAGGCCAGCTAGTGGTACGGCAAATCGAGATCAGGAGATCAGCTGAATCCGGCTGATGGCTATTTGAATTGTCCAAAGATAACCAATTACCGCGATCACCGTATTTCGCAAGGCGAGCACGGTGACGTCAATCCTGCAAAAGCCATGTGATGGTGTGTTCAATTCAGTAGGCCTTGAGGCTGTTTGTCTCCTGCGAAAATGATCTGGGGCAAGGATCTTGACAGATGATTTTGCCCTACCAGATTTTCGTTTGACGTTGTACTGGTTGACAATGGTCGAGAAATTCCGCTGTCGAAAAGCGGCTATTCCGGCTCATCTGCTCGCAGTTGTCTAGTGAAGGCGCTGATTGTTTAACGTTGGCTGGATCGACAAATTATGATCCATCGCAAGTCCGCTCCGTTTCGTAGGCAGGATCAACATCATGCCCTTGTCATTTTCGTGCCCCCGCTGCGGTAGGTACTTCGATAAGATTCGCAAGGAATTCTTAGGAAAGAAAATTCAGTGCCATTGCGGCCGAATACTTCGCCTAGCGGATGGCAACCGTACGGGCTCGGCGAACTCCCGTCATTCTCAGGACACAGATCCTGCCGACTCGATGGCCAAAACCATCATCGCCGACGATTTGTTGTCCGATCCGCTTCATGATTCCATCGAAGTGACCGTTGTCGAGGAGCAGCATCACGATGCCGAGGTCAAAGTCCTCAAAGTAATCGCTGACGAAGTCTGGAACGCCGAAATTATTGAGTTTCCTTCCGACAAGGTTCGCCACTCGAAAGGCCAGCATCGTTACGAAGAGTTGGACCGAAAAGATAAAAAAACGTCGGAAACGCCGCCACAGATACCGCTGGCACGCCCCCTGGACGACCTTGAGTCACTTCCACCCGTAAAATCAGCGGCCGCAGCGACACCGGTAATTCCACCCATCCGATCTGCGACCGGAATTCCGCAATATCACCGCCCGCCGTGGGCCACTGCACCCTCAAGAACATCGACCACAACATCGGCATTGGTCGCGCTCGTCAGCGCCATCGGCTTATTCCAGTGCCTGATCGTGGGAGCGCTGGCGATTGCCGTCGTGGCCTCGCACGCCAGCGGTTTAAAGCATGCCGAAAATATCGAAAACACCCTGATGGCTGAAATCATCCTGCGCATTGTCGTCGGAATGGTCCTGTTGATCGCAACTGTGGGATTCGGCCTCTTCTTAATCATGTCGTTGTTCTCCGCTGGCGAGGAAATTCAAGAAGGAGGAACAGTCCGGCGCAAATCGGTCTCTACCTCGACAGCCATTGCGGCGGCGGGCTACTTGCTATTGCTGTTGGGCATGTTCGTCACCATTGCGATGACCTCGACAGCCTTGGAAAATCAAGAAGTCGCTTCGCGACTGATTGGGATTTATTGGCCGACGACTTTGGCGGAATTGTTGGCAGCGGGCTTGTTGTTGGCGATCATCCCGATCATAGTCCTGTTTACGGGAATTCTTAGAGTATTGGACTCGTAACACACTGCCATGAGTGATCTGATCCAACGATATCGAGAGCCGAACTCAATTCGAATGCGTTCCTCACTGAAACCTTGGCTGATTGTAGCGATTGCGCCCTGTTTGGCTGCAGTTACTGTTCGTGCTGCCGGACAAGAAATCGATTTCAACCGGGATATCCGCCCGATCCTCAGCGAACATTGCTTCGCTTGCCATGGCCAGGATGCCAAAACACGAGAGGCCGACTTGCGGCTCGATCTGCGCGAACCCGCCGTAGGCCACGGGGTGATCGTCCCGGGTCAACCCGATGCCAGCGAGCTCATCGCGCGGATCTACACTGACGATGCCGATGAAGTCATGCCGCCACCTCAAACAGGCCGACCTTTGTCCGACGCGCAGCGCGCCTTGCTGCGCCGCTGGATCGCGGCCGGCGCCGAGTATGCTGAACATTGGGCGTTCGTCGCGCCCGTGCGGCCGCAAGTGCCTGAGCTTGCGGCCGACACCTGGTCGCGGAACCCTATCGATCGATTCGTCCTCAAAAAATTGCGGGATGCGGGCCGGCAACCTAGCCCGGAGGCCGACAGGCGCACGCTCATCAAACGGCTCCACGCCGATCTCCTTGGCTTACCACCAACAGCCGCTGAGATTCGCGAGTTCGTCGAGGACAATCGCCCCGATGCTTACGAGCGGTTGGTTGATCGACTGCTTGCCAGCCCGCATTTCGGCGAACGCATGGCTCTGCCGTGGCTCGACGCCGCTCGGTATGCCGACAGCAACGGATTCCAGCAGGACGGTGATCATTGGCAGTGGATTTGGCGCGATTGGGTCGTCGCCAGCCTCAATGCAGATCTGCCCTTCGACCAATTCTCGATTTGGCAGCTGGCCGGAGATTTACTGTCCGAACCGACACGTGAGCAATTGATCGCCAGCGCCTTCAACCGCAATCATCTGCTCAATGGTGAGGGGGGAGCAATACCGGAAGAGCAGCGTTTTGTGAATCTATTCGATCGCGTCGATACGACGGCCACGACTTGGTTGGGTTTGACGATGGCCTGCGCGCAGTGCCACGACCACAAGTACGACCCGATCACGCAAGTCGATTACTATCGCCTGCTCGACGGCTTCAACCGCGTCCCCGAGACTGGCGTGCCGAGCTATTTTTCGCCGCGAATCCGAGTCGCGCCGCCGGTGCTCGAGTTACCGACCGAGGAAAACCAGCGAAAAATCACGGATTTGGAGCGGCGAATTGCGGGCTTACGCGATTCCGTGTCTCGGGCCAGCGATCTCGCCTTTCTAGCCTGGAAAGCGGGATTTCTCGCCAATCCGTCCCGAGACAATCCGCAACTCTTTCCCGCCGAGGCCCGGCCGCTCATCGATATCCCGGACGATCAGCGTACCGCCGAGCAGCGGCAGGAACTCGATCGTCTGCTGCGCGCGTGGTTCGACCAGAAGGTCGCTCAGCAGGTCATGAGTGCCTCACCAGAGTGGCGAGAAGCGGAACGACTGAAAAAAGAGTTGGCCGATTATCGAGCCGATCAGATTCCTCGTGTCATGATCATGAGCGACGCCGAGCCGCGCGATACCCATGTGCTGGAACGTGGCGCCTACTTGGCTAAAGGGGCGAAGGTCGATTTCGGGACTCCCGAATTTTTACCGCCGCTTGGCGCTGATCTGCCGCGAAATCGGCTCGGGTTCGCCCGTTGGCTGTTCCAGGACGACAATCCGTTGACGGCTCGTGTGCAGGTCAACCGGATCTGGCAACACTTTTTTGGGGTCGGATTGGTCAAGACCTCGGAGGACTTCGGCGTGCAAGGGGAGTATCCGCTGCATCGCGAATTGCTAGACTGGCTGGCGGTTGAATTTCGGGAAAGTGGCTGGAGCATGAAGGCCATGCATCGCTTGATCGTTACCAGCGCCACCTACCGCCAAACGAGCCGTGCCACGCGTGAAGCTTTTCTCGACGATCCAGAGAATCGTTGGCTCGGGAGAGGAAGCCGATATCGCATGCCGGCGATGATTCTGCGGGATTGGGCACTGGCAGCTGCCGGAATTTTGAACGACCAAATCGGCGGGCAACCTGTGTATCCTTACCAGCCGCCTGCGATTTGGGAATCGCTGGCGATCACCAAAGAACGAGACTTTACTTATCCCCAATCGACAGGAGCCGACCTTCATCGCCGCAGCCTGTACACCTTCTGGCGCCGAACGGTAGCTCCGGCCAACATGTTCGACGCCTCGAATCGTCAGGCCTGCCGCGTGCGGAACACGATCACATCGACGCCGCTGCAGGCGTTGACGATGCTGAACGATCCCACGTGGGTCGAAGCCGCTCGCTCACTTGCCGCCACTTGCTACCAACAGGGAGATTCCCAACCCCAGCGGATTGCCGCGGCGTTCGAGCGGGTGGTTTGCCGACCGCCGACCGATCGGGAACTTGGCATCTTAAGTCGGGCTTGGCGCAGGCAATCCGAGTATTTCGCGAGTTACCTCCACGATGCCGACGCGTTTCTGGCCGTCGGTGAATTGTCGATCGAGTCGGCAATCGACAAGGTCGAACTGGCAGCCTTCAGCCATGTCTGCCTGGCGATTTTGAATATGGATGAAGCAATGATGCGGGAGTAACCAATGCATTGGTCCACCTTGATCCACGAAAACTTGGCCCGCGTCACCCGGCGACAGCTTTTGGGATCGGCTACCAGCGGCATCGGCATCGCCGCATTGGCGGCATTGTTGCAACAGGACGGCTTTGCTGCCCCTGCCGATGCACCCCGAGATAGGTTAAAACCTCATGACGGACTGCCGGATTTGCCTCACCATCGGCCGTCGGCCAAGCGGGTCGTCGTGATGTGGCAAGGGGGGGGACCGTCGCATGTCGATCTGTTCGATCCCAAGCCGCAGATGCAAAGTACCGCCGGCCAAGACATTCCCGCCTCGATCCGCGGAGACACACGGCTGTCGACCATGTCCAGTGGTTACGCGCGCTGGCCCTGCGTTCCCGCCATCAGACCGTTTCGGCGGTTCGGCGAATGTGGACTCGAACTCAGCGAATTGCTCCCGCACATCGGCAGTCTGGCCGACGATATCTGCATTATCCGCAGTCTGCATACTGAGGCGGTCAATCACGCCCCGGGCGTTACGCTGTTCCTCACAGGAGCGCAGGTGCCCGGCCGCCCCAGCATGGGAGCGTGGTTGAGTTATGGCTTAGGTAACGAGAGCCAGCAGTTGCCGACGTTCGTCGTGATGACCTCCAGTGATCGCGGCAAAACGTGTGGGCAACTATTCTTCGACTATTACTGGGGCAGCGGCTTTTTGCCCGGCAAACATCAAGGGGTCAAGTTCCGCAATACGGGGGACTTAGTTCCTTATCTCGCCGATCCACCGGGAATCTCGAGGGACGCTCGGCGGCATTTGCTGGAGGATCTTGCGGCCCTGAATGCCGAACATCTGCGCGACTATGGGGATCCGGATATTGACACCAGGATCGCGCAGTACGAAATGGCATTTCGCATGCAAACCAGCGTTCCTGAGTTGGTTGATTTTTCTGATGAATCCGCGGCGACGCTGGCACGTTATGGCCCCGATGTGCTGGTCAAGGGAACCTACGCCAACAACTGTTTGATCGCGCGAAGGTTGCTCGAACGGGGAGTCCGGTTCGTGCAGTTGATGCACAGTGGCTGGGACCAGCATAACAATCTGTACACGCAGTTGGCCGAACAATGTCGCGATACCGATGCTCCCTCGGCGGCGTTGGTGCAGGACCTCAAGGATCGCGGATTGCTCGACGAGACATTGGTCGTCTGGGGGGGGGAGTTCGGGAGGACCCCCTTCGGCCAAGGAGATGCGGACAAACCGAACGGACGCGACCACTTCGGCCAAGCGTTCGCTTGGTGGCTGGCCGGTGGCGGTATCCAGCCAGGGATGAGTTACGGCAGCACGGACGATTTCGCTTGGAATATCACGGAAAACCCCGTGCATGTGCACGACTTGCAGGCCACGCTCTTGCATTGCTGCGGCATCGACCATACCCGCCTGACGTTTCGTTACCAAGGGCGACAATATCGCCTAACGGACGTGCACGGAAAGGTCGTCCAAGGAATTCTGCGTAGCCCCGACCTCCAGTCCAGCAATCGACCCTGAATTACTGGCTGGAGGTCTGATCGAAATCCTACCGCCCCGCTGCAGTAGGGCCCACGTTAATAGGGCATTGTGAGATCCATGTCCAGCGGGTCCCGTAGGCCATCGCCCAACCGGCGCAAGGCCTCCGTCTCGATTTGCCGAACACGCTCCCGAGTCAATCCCAATTTTTCACCGATTTCCTTCAAAGTATGCGGTTCGGTATTGTCCAAACCGAAACGCATTTTCAGCACAGTCAATTCGCGTTCATCGAGATCTTTGAGCATCTCCATGATGTTTTTCATCACGTCATTTTCGAGCAGTTCCGTATCAGGCGATCGCATCCGTTCGTCCATCACCATATCGCCGAGCGTCCAACCGGCTTCAGCTTGGTCGCTGGCAGGGGTCGCATTGTGAATTTGTATCGCCTTCTTGATGATTGGCAATTTGCGCCGCTGCACGCCCAGCAGCCGTGCGATTTCCTCGGGGGTCGGATTGCGGCCAAGCTCTTCCGTCAGGCGAATCGTGGCTCGTCGCCACTTCGACAACAGCTCGACCATATAGGCAGGAATCCGAATCGTCTTCGAGCAGTTGATCAGCGCTCTCTTGATCGACTGCTTGATCCAGTAACTCGCGTAGGTACTGAAACGTGTTCCTACGTCGGGGTCGAACCCTTCGACGGCCCGCAGTAGCCCCAGGTTCCCCTCCTCGATCAAATCTTGCAACCCCAACCCCTTGCCGGTGTAGCCGCGAGCGATATTCACGACCAGTCGGAGATTAGCCCGCACCATGCGGTCCCGCGATTCGAGATCTCCCTGGCTGATTTTGGCCGCGAGTTTTTTTTCTTCTTCGGCTGTAAGCAATCTCGTCTCGTTGATTTCTCGCAGATAGATTTCGAGTGGAGTTTGCGGGGAGTCACCCGCCTTGGATTTACCCTTTCGTGCAGCCCGTCTCAGTTCCTCGACTTCGCTCAACCACGAGTCGTAATTTTCCTTTTCCGAATCAGCCATGACTACTCCGAATTTCTCAGGACGGGGACATTAGGAAAGAATAATGGGTTCATCGATTGGCCAGCGCGAAAATCTACAGGCTAGCGAAAAACTGTCGGATAAGACGGATTTAACGGTGTTTACCTGTTGTTCCTTCCCTAACGTCATTGACAAGGAATAGTTGGATGCTTTGGCCAACGGAAGCGACTCGCGTTAGACCAACGGCAAGACTTCAGATAGGTCTCGTTAAACCCTGAGAGCAAAAACGCGATGCTCCGGCTCATCGCTTCGCCACAAATCGTAGAGCCGATCCTGAAAAGTGGCTTTCCCTGTCAGGCCTTGCGGGCAAAATCGTTCGGAGCGAAAGTAGAACATGGGAAGATCCGAACCCGAAACAAACCCTCGCTCACGCTACGGGTTACGAAAACTGCCGGCTTTACGATAGTCGCATACTCGGAAATGGATCGACCACGAATCGCGGTGGCTGCAAACCTACTGGCCTACGCAGCAGGGAAGACCGCTGATGAATCGTATGGTCGCAAATCGAAGATCAGTTGGTTTGATTCGCAAGTTTGACCATCGTGATTTGGCGACCTTGATCGCTAAATTCGACGGAGTCCATAAAAGTCGTGATCAGTACCAATCCACGACCGACTCCCTCTCGCAGTGACTCGGCGGACCCCGCTTCGGGAATCTGGGTGTAATCGAAACCTGCTCCCTGGTCTCGCACCACGAACTCAGCTCGCTCGGGAGTTACCTTGAATTTGAAATAGACTCGCCGATTTTTGTAGGGCTCTTGGGCAAGGCGATCGGCCACCGTTCGCGACGTGCAGACGGGCACGGCGGCCCGGCTCAATTCGAGATTGCCGCGAACCATCGCGTTGGACAATGCGTGTTCCAATGCGACCCCCATACGCACACGCGTCGGGTGGTCGAAACCATGCGGAGCCGCGACCATTTGTTGGACCATTTCGAGCAGCGGCGTAATCAGCGCGGGGTCGTTTTCAAGTTCGAATTCGAATTCTGCCCTCCGAGCGCAAGCCATCAGCCGTTTGTGGCGGGATTCCGTTTCGGACAGTGCCAGGACGTGCTGTACGGTTTCCACCAAACTGTTTGCCAAATCGGACTTCGGGACGAAGCTCGCTGCCCCATTCGCTAGCGCCTGAGCCGCGATATTCTCCGACCCGTGGGCCGTCATCAGCACGACGGGGAGATCTGGAAATCGTTCTGCGATTTGGTTCATGAGTTGCAGGCCATCGACCTCGGGCATCTGCAAGTCGGTCAGCACCAAATCGGGCAGATAATTGGCAATCTTCAACATGGCATCCATACCATTTTCCGCGTAGCAGACGTCGAGTTCCGGCGTCTGCTCGAGTAATCCTCCGGCCAACCGTCGGTCAACCGCCGTATCGTCCACAATCAAAATGGTCGCCATTGCTTCGTCCTTAAAAACTAAATGGAACGGGCCACCCCGATTCCCGAAGGTCAGGGTTTACATTGAACACCCACATTCATATACCGGGCGCGACGCTATTGGAGTCCAGAATTGGCAAAAACGGGCACCCGAACGGGAGTTGCTAAGGTGGCTGAGACCTGATACGGAAGCTCAGCCTTGCTCCATCGTTTTAAACTTCGAAGCGGAGAAAGTCAAATTATTTTTACCGGCGCGTTCGGCATTTTTCGCCGATACCCAGATTTCGGAACTGGAATCATTTTATGAAAAAACCTGCGGTGTTTACCGAAGGCTTTTTCCTCGGGAGACCGGTGTTTTTTGCTGCCGAGTTGCCTCGAGGCTGGTCAATAAGCTGAAATTGACAAGCCCATGCCCTCGTCGATTTGTTAGGAACTCGTAATTCAGGAATGGGTCGGCAAATACGCACCCGCTAAGGCTTTGAATTACCGACAATCCCTTGACGGAGATCCAATGAAATTTAGGCTTTGCGGTTAAGCGAGCGGCTGATGCGTAGCTACCTTTGTGGGATGGTAGATACTAAGCAAGACTACCCTCTGGCGACTGTAGCTACGGCATGTTTTCAATTGCCGCTCGCCTTACTATTTAGCAGCCGCCAGCGCGGCATCATAATTCGGCTCCTGAGCGATTTCCGGAACCAATTCGGAGTAAACGACTTGGCCATTTCCATTGATAACAAGTAACGCTCGAGCGTAGAGGGATTTGAACGGGCCTTCGGCGATGGCGACGCCATAGTGTTTCCCAAACTCCTCGTTTCGGAAGGCCGACAAGGTCTGTACGTTGGCGATGCCTTCGGCGCCGCAGAACCGCTTTTGAGCGAACGGCAAATCGCGGCTGACATTCAAAATAACGGCCGAATCCCCCGCGGCGGCTCGTTCATTGAATTTTTTGACCGAGGTGGCACAGACTGGGGTGTCGACACTCGGGAAGATGCTCAACACCACCGTCTTGCCAGAAAAATCCGACAACTTTACTTCGGAAAGATCATTGGCCACGAGGCAAAAATCTGGGGCTTTAGTCCCGACTGCCGGCAACTCGCCTAAGGTTTGAACTGGGTTGCCCCTGAGATGTGTAATCGCCATGAATCGAACTCCAACGATTAGAGAATGAATTGAGAATTTCTATTTCAACTGGATGACTTGCCCATTGCCCAACTCCACCGAAGCTTGCTCGACCTCGAACTGCATCGTACCCGGCTTTGCTCGCGCCCGCAGAATTAAGGTGGCCGAACCTTTCGGGCCCGAGGCAGGAATCTGATACCTGATCGAATCTTGGCTGGTTTGTTCGACTTGAGTCGGCACAGCAAATGTGATCGGCTCGCCGAGTGCTTGACGGACTTCTGCAGACTCTTCCGTCATTTTTTTGGCGTCGATCACGGCTTGGTTGTTGAATGCCACGTTGTAACCGAAGTACGCAAGGTAAACGAAACCGCCGCAGCACAATACGGCCATCAAACCACCGCAACCGACTATCGCCAACAACACAGTCTTTCGGGATTGAGATTGGTTGGGCATTTCGCCAAACGCAGCATTTGGAAGGTTGCTCATGGGGTTCTCGCAAGTAACGTCGATCGTTACGGGAGCTAGTCGCGCCATCTTGAGGGCAAGCAGCATTGCTGCAATGGCACAATAGCCACATTCTAACCGATTCAAGACAATAAAGGTTTACGTTGGGACCGATTGCCGCTTGCGAACATCGAAGCCAGAACTTCCACGACTTGACATTCCCCGTCGCAATCGTTAATTTTTTAGGTTCGCGTTCGGGGCAGGACAAATTTGTCGCCGGACGCGTTTGCCCTGGGGCTGTAGCTCAGCTGGGAGAGCGTTTGAATGGCATTCAAAAGGTCGTCGGTTCGATCCCGATCAGCTCCACTGCGATAGCTAATTCGTCTTTTGCTTGGCCTTAAGTAGCCAACCTCTAGTCATAACTTTTTAAGCCGCTCGATTTCTGCGGCATCCTTCTCTCCACGTCCCGACAGACAGACGACAATTTTCTGGTCTTGGCCTCGCCGTGCAGCCTCTCGCATGGCAATGGCCAGCGCGTGCGACGTTTCCAGGGCCGGCAAGATTCCCTCGTGCTGTGCCGTTTGATCGAAGGCCGCGAGAGCTTCCGCATCCGAGCAGTTGGTGTAAACGACTCGTCCAATTTCCTTCCAGTAGCTGTGCTCGGGGCCGACTCCCGGATAATCCAACCCAGCTGAGGCGGAATGGACATCGGCGGTCTGTCCGTCCGCGTCCTGGAGGACGTAGCTCATGCTCCCATGCAAGACACCTGGCCGACCGAACGTTAAACTTGACGCATGTTGGCCCAGCTGGTTGCCCATTCCGCCAGCCTCCACCCCCAGCAACTCCACAGTAGGTTCTGTCACAAAGGGATAAAACATTCCAGCGGCGTTGCTGCCGCCGCCCACGCAGGCTACCACAAGATCGGGCAATCGCTGCCAGCGTTCGCGGCATTGTTCGATGGTCTCACGGCCGATCACTGATTGGAAGTCGCGGACGATCTTGGGGAACGGATGCGGGCCGACGACAGAGCCCAGGATATAGTGCGTCGTTCGCACGCTTCCCATCCAGTCGCGCATGGCTTCGTTGATGGCATCTCGTAAGGTTCGCGATCCGGTCTCGACAGCGCGAACCTCCGCCCCCATAAGTTTCATACTCCGCACGTTTGGTTGTTGGCGTCGTACATCCTCGGCTCCCATGTAGACGACACAGGGAATCCCGAAATGCGCGCAGGCTGTTGCCGTGGCGACCCCATGTTGACCGGCTCCTGTCTCGGCGATGACCCGAGATTTTCCCATGCGCAGGGTCAACAAGGCCTGGCCGATGGTATTATTGATTTTGTGGGCACCGGTGTGATTCAGATCTTCGCGTTTGAACCAGATTTCCGCTCCGCCACAGAATTTGGTCAGACGCTCGGCAAAATACAAGGGAGATGGCCGACCGATGAAATCACGTTGGAGCCGCGTCAGCTCAGCGCGGAATCGCTCGTCTTGAGCCGCGGCCGCATACTCCCGCTCCAACTCCTGGAGTGCCTCCATCAGGGTTTCTGGAACGTAGCGGCCACCGAAAATCCCGAATCGGCCGGCGGCATCGGGAAGAGCCGCTGCAGCTAGAAGATCACTCGAAGAAATCGTCGTCATGAGAGCGTAGCAGAACCCAGGTAGCTGAAATTCGTCTGGGGCCGAGAATAGCCCGGTCACTATTTTAGCGGGGGTAAGCCGCAGGTCCAACCGCGGCAAGGATGCGGATGACGTCGCCGCGATGACAATATCAGTATTCGAAGTCCTTGATGGCTTCTCCGCCAGCGCGCGTGACCAGCGCTGCGAAAACTTGGATGGCCACATTGTCATTGATGAATTGCATGTGACCGTCGGCGAACAAGCAATTACTGCCGGTGGGATGGAACGAAAACGGTTCGTTATCGTTGCGGCGATTCATGGCATACATGCTGCCAGCTGCTGGCCCCCCCCCTTCGACACTGCCATCGGCGGGAGACCCATCGAGACTGAACGGTCCTTCGCTATCTGCCCAACTGATTCCCTGGTCATTGAACAGGTCCGGTTGCAACCGGCGCTGCCGATACACCGACGGCCGTCCGCCACACTCGACGACTATGATCGTGTTGGATGTGCCGTCGACGATATCCGCATGTTTCGTTCGCGAGTTGCGATGCATGACTGAAAAGCGGTTGCTGGAATTGTAGAGCGGCATCGCCAAATGCGGATTAATGTTGTTGGGCTGGACCCCTATGATTGCTTCGTAATCTGTAGTGCCCAGTGGCTCGGTGAGGGTCAATGCCGGGCGGGGAGGTTTGGCGATCGGATCCAGAACGGGTGGACGTTCGGGGGCTGATGGGCAACGGAAAACTTGAACATTCAACGTGGCGGTCTGCAAATTATCTCCAACCCACCAATCGAGGTCGGTGCGGTAAATGTCCCGCAAATTCTTCTGCTCGATGAAAGGCAGAATCAAAGGACGCCACCCGGTGTAACGACCATGCGGATTCCCCACGCCGACCGTCGTCCAACCGGACGCAGGAAATACCTTGTGCGTCCCCTCGAAAAGATTAATGGCGATGCCCAATTGCCGCAAATTGTTGGAGCAATCGGTTCGTCGTGCCGATTCACGAACCCGTTGAACCGCCGGGAGCAAAATTCCGGTCAGAATGCCGATGATGGCGATCACCACCAACAACTCGATGAGCGTAAAAGCATGTCGTTTCATATTGGGAGCCCTTCGGATGAGAATAGGGGCCGTTGGCGAGACCTTGCTGCATCTTATTAGCTGGCCCGTGCGGGTCAACCCGAATTTCGACGAAAACTAGCATTTTCTGCGAGAAATCGCCACTTTTTCGGTCTCGGGCCTACGGCAGAAGGTTCTCATCGAAGAATTCTCCGATGTCATCGACATCGGTTGTTTTCGGTAGATCGTCCAGCGAACTGAGACCGAACAATTGCAAAAACCGGTCGGTGGTCCGGTAGGCTTTGTTCCTTTTGTCTCCCGTTTCGCCATCGACGCACAGGAGTTGCCGTTCGACCAGCTGGGTTAATATCGAGCCGCTCGGGCGCTGCCGAATCTGGTCGATTTCCGCGCGCGTGATCGGTTGCTGGTAGGCGACGATCGACAACGTATCGATCGCCATTTGGTTCAATTGGGCCTCGCGAATCTCTCCGTGGAACTTGTCGCGAATCCCCGCAAGTGAATCCCGCAGCACCATTTGGTAGCCGCCGTCCAGCGACTCGATCCGGTAAGCCGTCTTTTCGCGATCATAGCGAGCGTTCAAGTCCTGAATGATTTTTTTGACTTCCTTGGGGCTGACGTCGCGCAGGACCGCCGCAATTCGTTTGGCTGTCAGTTTTTCACCCGCTGGTACGCCAACGAACAAAATCGCCTCGACGATCGATGATTCGTTCAACGTGACGCCCGCGTTGTCGTGTTGGTCATCCAGGTCGTCGATTTCTGCCGCGGCTGTCTCCTCCCCCTCATCGGCGTTTTGTTCTAGATCGACATCCTGGATACCCAATTGCCGCTGCAAGATTTTCGCGTAGGCCTGGCTCAGTTGCTCGAGAGAAAATTCCCCATCGTCGTCACTTAACTCCGCCGATGGGGTGGGCCGAGAGGGGACGTCCACTTGGTCGTCGAGAGGGGAAAATTCTTCGGACAACGCTCAGGCTCCTGAGTCAACTTTTGGCGACAAACAAGTGCTCGAAGACATCGCCCAAGACCGGATCGAGCCGGGCTGGGATGGTGCGGAAATCCAGCAAGAATCGCTCCCTGGCGATCCGCCCCATCACCGCGGGCCGATGCTCGCGCAGCCTGCGGGAGAATTGGTCGAGCGACAACTCTTTGGGCTCGATCGCGACGCACCAAGTTGGGATGTGCTGAGCAGGCATGCTGCCCCCCCCCAGCATTGACCGGTCCTCCACGGCCGCGGCAGTGGCAATGGCGGGCAAGTGCTGGATCTGGCTCGCGAATTTATTGGCCCGGAACTGAAGATTGGCTAGCGAGGTGGTCAGCATGCTCAGGACAGGAATTTCCCGCAAGGCTTCATCCCGTTTAAGGTACAAATTCAAGGTGGCTTGCAATGCCGCCAGAGTCAGCTTGTCGACACGCATCGCTCGCATCAGGGGATTTTTCAAGATGCGATTGATGTATTGGCGTTTACCGATGGCCAGACCAGCCTGCGGACCGCCAAGGAGCTTGTCGCCACTGAACAGGACGACGTCCGCTCCGGCCGCCAAGCTGTCGGCCACCACTGGTTCGTCATGCAATCCGAATTCGGCAAAGTCGAGCAGGGCTCCCGATCCGACATCGTCGATCAGCGGCAAGTTATACCGATGAGCAAGCTCCACCAATTCCTTCACCCCAGGCGTCTCGGTGAAACCGACTATTTGATAGTTACTGGGATGGACACGCAAAATCGCACCGGTTTGATCGTTGATCGCTTTTTCGTAATCTGACAAGCGAGTTTTATTCGTCGTGCCGACCTCGCGAAGACGGCAGCCAGCACATTCCATGACCTCCGGCAGTCGGTAGCTGCCCCCGATTTCGATCAGTTGGCCGCGGGAGACAATGACCTCCTTGTCCGCGGCAAGCGACGACAACGTCAACATGGTGGCAGCGGCATTGTTGTTGGCGACCGCCGCAGCTTCGCAGCCGGTCAATTCGCGCAACAGTCGCTCGACGATGGTGGCCCGTTGCCCGCGTTCGCCGGTTCGCAAATCGATCTCGACACTCGCGTAACCTGCGGCGATGTCGCGAATTCGATCGATCGCGGCTTGGGCCAGTGGAGCCCGGCCAAGTCCGGTGTGCAACAACACTCCAGTGCCGTTGATCACGGTTACCAAGAGATCGCGCCGTTCGTCCTCGAACCATGCCGCAATCTTGGTGGCAAGCTCTCCGGGGGACGGCACCTCGACTTGCTCTGTCGCCTTGCTCATGCGATCGCGGACCTTGTCGAGGAATTCACGGACCGAATCGACCACGACTTGATGATTAAAATTCTCGGCAAGCCGCTTCAGAGGCGGGCTTTCCAGTAATTGCGAGACCGACGGCAGATTTCTGAAAGGGTTTTCCACGTAACGTTCCTCAATAAAACTGGCGATCGATCTTTTATTTTGGCAGATAAGCCGCGATCCAGCCAAGTCGTCGCTTTTCGGCGAATCACCAGGCATTCCCACACTTCGTCGAATCTCTCTGCTGCGGTCCGACGAAACCGGGACCGACGGAAAATCGGCACGGAAGCAACTGAAAGTACGGCCGAACCACAGAACTGGCTTAGAGCCTATTCCAAAACCAGTCCTTTCTGACGCTGCGGGCCAAGTTTGCGGACGGATTTGGGATAGGCTCTAAACGCCAACCTGTTGCGGCTCGGTCGCAACCGTGCCGAAATCCTTGCGGCGGACGTTTGCGAATGATTCACCGATGCGAACGCCTGGGGCCTACTTTTCGTCGTCGTTTTTTGGGGCTCCCTCCGCGGCAATCGCACCGTACAGTCGCTCTCGCTGTTCCAGTTCCCGCATGCGGTCTTTCATTTCCTTGCCCGGCTTGAACACGACAGCCAACCGGCTTTCCAACTCCAGAGTCTCGTTGGTCATAAGGTTCCGCGCACTGCGTGGCGCCCGCCGCACTACCTCGAATACTCCAAAATTGCGCAGCTCGACCCGTTTTTCGATCACCAACACTTCGATGAGCGCATCGAAGGTTTTTTGCACCAGTTCCTTGGCGACTTGCTTCGTCAAACCAGTTTCATCGGCAAGGGCATTGACGATGTCTTGTTTGGTCATGATTTCCAATCCTGAACTAATGTGGCAGGGCTAGGGATTCCCGCTCAGGTGCCTTGTCGCAAGTGTAAGGCTGGCCAGTAACGGAGTCAACATCCGCGAAAGAGCGGCCGAATTTCGACGAATGTACTGGCGCCCCACACCCTGCGGCAAGCGCCAATCGATCATGTCGCGTCTGGAAAACTGCGAGAAAGTTCACGCGGGAGCGTAGTCGACCCGTTTGATTGCGACACTCCTGTTTGCAGCAAACAGAACCAATCGAGAGGGAAGATCTGCGGGCAAACGCCGACAGCAAATTGCCGCACCTTTTAACGCAGCGCCGAGATTTACGTTGCCGAATGAGCCGACGGCGCGTTGACCGTCTGTCCGCCCGCGCGATGGGCCGCAGCGTGGTTCCCTTCCAGCAAGGGGATTTTCCTGGCAACGACCTTCAACGCATCGACAACCTGATGCATCTGGTCGATCGTGTGCAGGGCGCTGGGGGTCATGCGGATAATCGACGTGCCGTAGGGAACGGCTGGATACATCACGGGGTTGACGATAATGTTGTGTTCTTCTTCCAGCATTTTAACCGCATGGAGCGCGGTGACACCGCGGGTGAAGATTGAAGTAACGGCGCCCTCCGGGCTGCCGATATTGAACCCCGCATCGCGCAACCCACTGCGCAGCGAATTGATATTTTCCCACAGTTTGAGCCGTCGCTCGGGTAATTTTTGCATCAACTCGAGAGATTTGATCGTGGCCGCAACGATGGCCGCCGGCAGTGCCTTGGTCAGCATGAAGCCAGGGGAAACGTGCCTGACAAACCGTAAGACATGTTCGGGGCCGCAGATGTAGCCGCCGAACGTTCCAAACGACTTGGCAAAGGTGCCGCCGTGAAGATCCACCTCTTGTTCGACACCGAACAATTCGCAGGTCCCGCGTCCGTTCTCGCCGAGTACTCCCGTGCCGTGGGCGTCATCGACGAACAGTCGCGCATTGTATTTTTTCTTCAGCTCGACCAGCTTGTCCAGCGGCGCCAGATCACCGGACATTCCGTAGACACCGTCGACAGCAATCAGTTTGGGAACATCATCCGGACAAGCTTTGAGTTGTTCCTCCAGGTCATTCATGTCGTTATGGGCGAACCAGGACGCGTCCCCCTTGCACAACCGAGCACCATCGTGAATGCAACTATGCGCATAAGCGTCGACGAATACGCGCTCTTTGCGCCCAACTAAGCAGGCGATCGTTCCGGACATCGCCGAAAGTCCAAGGTTGAAAACGAGCGACGACTCCGTGAAGCGGTACTTGGCCAGCCCTCGTTCGAGAGCCAAATGCAAATCGGTATTACCCGTCAGTGGCCGCGCCCCCAGCGGGGTTCCGACGCCATGGTCGCGGGCGATACGGTAACCGGCTTCCACCACCTCCGGATGAACGGCAAGTCCGAGATAGTCGTTGGTAGAGACCTGCAGGAATTCCTTGCCATCGCGAATGTAAGTCGGGGTGCAGTTGACGATAGGGAAGCGGCGAAAAAAGGTATTTCTCAGGGGAATCATCATGTCCCCGGCGATCTTCTCCATCCTAGCCCAGAATTCGTCGCACTTTTCGAAGACATCCGCCATACTCGGTTTTGCTCACAAAATTGAGGAAAGTTTGACCAAAAAACAGTGGGAAGCCACCGGTCTTCACGGCGATAGGGCCATTAGTTAGCGGTACCTACTCGATTTTCGCGAAGTCGATAGTTTATTCGGATTTAACCGGCTTGCAACTCTAGGTAAAGGCTTATCAGCCCGGTGATTGCCATTTTTGCAGGCTGAATCAATCCACCGGCAGACCGAAATCTCCCGTTTTGCCTGTGGTTTAGCCGCCAAGGCCGGTCACGATGCTGCCTTTTCTTCAGTGTTAGCCAAGGTTTTCTGCCGTTTCAGGTAGGCTGGCGGGGGGACGTAGGCTGGAGACGCCCCCCCACCAGCCGTTATGCGTCGCGTTCCAAAAAGCTTTCCCAGCGGGCCCGCCAGCATCGACGGCAGCAGGACCAAAGCCCCCAGCAAGCTGCCACCCAACAAGACCGCCAGCAGTATCGAGAATCGCACCGTCGGCATAAACACGCTGAACACGAACGGCAGAGTGCCCAAACCGCAAATCAACGTCGTGTCGATCATCGACTTTGCACAATGCTGGTAGGCGTAGTTCACCGCCAGGCGGGGGCGCAAGTTTTCTCGAATGCCGCGGCGGAACCAAGCGAGGTAGTGGATCGTATCGTCCACAGCAATCCCCAACGCGATGCTGGCGGTCATGACCGAACCGATTTCAATCGCCATGCCGAGCCAACCCATCGAGCCGAAGACCACCAGCGGCGCGAAGATATTGGGGATCATCGCCAGCAGGCCAGCCCCGAAACTCCGCAACAGCACGACCATCACCAGCGAAATCAACGCAAACGCTGTGAGAAAACTTGTGACCAAATCGGAGAGGACTTGTTGCTGTGCCTTGTACATCATGGGCACCCCCCCGGTCACCACGGCGGACACTCGGTCGCCGCTGGGGGATCGATACTGCCGATTGGTCAGCTCCAAAAATTCGTCGACGACCCCCGAAATCTGCGACAAGAGTTTGTTGTAGTTAGTTTTCTCCATCGCCTTGATCCGCACGCTGATGCGCCACAATTCGCGATTGGGAATGTCGGACAGGACCGCGTTTTCGTGATAGACGTCGGCTACCTCGGTAGGATCGGACAGGCGTCCGGAGATCAATCGGTTGTCGATCAGTAACCGCTTACGAGTCCGCCAGCCGGTTTTGCGAGCCTGCTGCTCGAACGTCCGCGATGTGGATGGCGGCTGAAACGTCGCGGCGGAATAAGAGGCTTGGATGAACTCACTGGCACGGACGTTTTGCTCCAGTGCCGAGACCAGCAAACCGCGATCCCAATGGTCGAACAATACGCCTTCGCTTCGTTCCAAGTCATTCGGAATTTCGAGCACAATTTCCATCGGCACCAGCGGACCGAGATTTTCCTCGAGCCAATGGTAGTCCTTGATGATTTTCGTCGAGTCATGGAATCGGTTTTGGATACTGAGGGTGGCATGCAACCAAATCACCCCCAAAGCCAAGCCGATCATCAGACCGATACCCCCAAACGTGATGGCACGATGATATTTGAGAGTCATACGGGACAGCAGCAGCGCGGTCGCCGAATGGTGCCGCCGACGGGACTCCCCAGCTTCGCCTCCATAGATGGCCTTGGGGAAGTAGCGAGCCAATGTCCCTAAGGCGTACGGGAGCAAAAACGAGATGATCGGGAGACTGACCATGACGGCCAGCGCCGAATAAATTCCGAACATTTTGATCGGCCAGATTTGGCTGGACGCCAGCGACACCATCCCCAACGCCGTCGTGAGGGAGGCCATCGAGACGGGATAACCGCCATAGCGGACCGATGCCGCGTCCGCATGCTCCGGGGTATAAGTGTAGGCCTTGATGAAATAATTCGTCATGTGGGTGGCGGCCGAAACCCCGAGGATAAAGGTCAGCGTCGGCAGCATCACCAAGGTCAAATTCATCGTGCCTCCGGTCAGTCGCAGGAGGGTCAACCCCAAAAAGGCGCAGTACAGCGAACAGATCAAAATGGCTGCCGAAAGCAGGGGATTCCTGGTGCGCATCCAGGCCAATCCCATGACGAGCACGACGCTCATCCACATGAAACTGCGAAGGGAATTTTTGCTCTCTTGATCGATCGCCGCACCATCGACCGTCGGCCCCCCCAGGTGAATTTGGTCAGCGCTCAGACCGGTATGCAGCTGGGCCGCCTCGAGCGCCACCTCGATCGTTTTCGAGCGATTCTTCGAGCCGGCAGGTGACGGATAGGCCAAGCAGCAAGTCGTTTTGCCGTCGGGCCCGAAAAAAACCCCCTTGGCCCGCTCGAGCGCCATGTCTTCCGTCAACCCCGGGGTTTGCCGCAAGCGATCGAGGATTTCCGCCCCGGTGGTTACGCGATCGAAATAGAGTTCAGCCCGTTCGTTGCGGAGTTCACGGAGCTCACTGGCGAGCCTCTCGAGCGGCGACTCTTGCTCGGCAATCGCCGTTCCCTCGCCAACCGTGACCACGCTCGGATCGACGCAGCCTGGCCAACTGATGACCACCATTTCGTCGACACCGAACCGTTCCTTGAACCACTCGTATTCTTGGGCCTCGCGAAAGCCCCGCGGCAACCATTGGTAGATGTCGTTCTCGAAGCGAGTGAAGGCCAACGAGCCTTGCCAAAACACCAGCGGCGAGGTCAGAACCACAAGCGCGATGAGCGTCCGCAAGGACCACGTGACCCAGATTGGTGGTGTTTTGACTTCTACCACGTGAACCAAATTAAACGACTTAAACCGGATGAACCACGCGGTGAACCAAACCGCCCGCTCCAGGTCGGGGCAGGCGTTGCCAATCGTTGCCCCTGATTTCGTCAAACCTAGAGTTTTGGACTGGCGATTTGACCCGAACCACGGTCGGTTTTCGACGACTTCGTGCGACAAAAACCGAGGCCAATGCACGCCGAATACTTTTGCAAACTGTCACAACCCACCCCAAAGCCGACACCCCCCCGAGGCCGAGGCGTAAGCGCGAGCTGTTTTTGGAATGCGCGGGCTAGTTTTGGGTTAGGCTCTAAATTGTCGGGATGACAAAGGAGTCGCTTTCTCCCGCGTCCCTAATTGTCTTATGTTTGTCGTCATTTTGCCATGGCCCCATCCACGGCTGACGGCATTTCTACCTCGGATGGAAGGATTTTCCCTTCGAAAGTTCCTAGCCAAGAAAACTTGAGCTAAATGCCGTATTGGATAAATTGTCGCGATCATCGGGGTTGTAGGGAAAACACGAGCGGCCCGATGGATTGGCTGCCAGAATCAATTCACATTTTGGAAAATTACCGCGGGCCTGGTTTCAATTAAACTAGAGATGTACGGTCAAAATAGCCCGGCGGGATCACTTCTTCGGATGCGCCCCGCGTTCTAGCCTCCGCTTGCACTGCCGCTGGCCGGTAATGCCTGCACAGGCACCCGAATCATCTTGCAGTCACTTTGCCTATGATCCAACGAGAATCGACGACCTGGTACAGTTCCCACTTGCAACGCGACATGCCGCTTATTCGGTGGGGGCACTGGGGAACGCCTTTACTGCTCTTTCCCACGGCTGGCGGTGATGTCGAGGAAGTCGAGCGATTTCACTTGATCGCCGCGCTCGAGCCATTGATTTCCGCCGGGCGAGTCAAGGTCTACTCCGTAGACAGTCTCGCGGGCCGCACCTGGCTGACGCAAAAGTCGCACAACCCGGCTCACTGCGTGTGGGTCCAGAAGCAGTACGACACCTATTTGCGGCACGAGGTGATCCCGGCGATTCGCACCGATTGCCGTTCCGATTCCATCAACGTCGTTGCCGCCGGCGCGTCGATCGGAGCGTTCAATGCTCTGCTCGCCGTGTGCCGTCACCCAGACGTTTTCTCGGGAGCCATCTGCATGAGCGGGACCTACGATATCGAGCATTGGCTCGGCGGGAATTGGATCGACGATTTCTATTTTTTGTCCCCTGTCCACTTCGTACCGGGGCTCCCCGATGGCGACCAGTTGCACTTGTTGCGGCAACGCTTCGTGCTATTTGCCACGGGTCAAGGCCGCTACGAGAACCCCGGCGAGTCGTGGAAGGCTGCCCACGCGCTGGGGGTCAAACAAATTCCCAATCGAGTCGACCTGTGGGACCATCACTGGGATCATGACTGGCCAACCTGGCGCGCGATGTTGCCGCATTACGTCGGTGATCTGCTCCCCTAAGCGGAACGTCGGTAGCCATGGCAGCACGAGCAACACGATCCGGCGACGATCGCCAGCGACTCCTCTTGCTAGGTGAGCAAATTCAGCAGCCGCGTCTGCAATCGTGCCTCGATCGATGGCAAATCACCGGCCCGGTTGGTTTGATTTCGCCGGGCTGGGAAGAAGACGAAGACGACGATCATTGGGTGCGCGAGAGCCTCCGCAATCCCGTTGTCAACGCGATGCTGTACGGGCTGGCCGATGAGCTATTTGCCCGCGATCCAGAGGTCCTCGCCTTGCTACGCGAGCGGCAAGACCGACTCCGCGAACTGCGCGACATCTATCAATTTCAACTCCATCATTGGTGCGCGGTGTTGCGCGGGTTGCTGGCCCGCCGTGAAACGCAGCAGATCGTGGCTCAGCCCCTCAAGCTTGCCTTCAGCCAACTTCGCGAGGTCGATCGGCAGTACCTCACCGCCGTGACCGACGTCATCCGCGAGTTCGATCGCCGTATCGCCCCGAAGCATCGCCCCAGTATCGTCGCCTATCAACGGATCATCTGCCAACGTCTGGAATCGTGTCAGGCACTCCTGGTGGCCGGCGGGCATGTCGGTGTGCTACTGAACCGACTCCGGATTAGTCGCGTGCTGAATCACGTCAGGTTGCCGATCATTGCCTGGTCGGGAGGCGCGATGGCCCTGGGAAACAAAATCATTTTCTACGACCACTTCCACCCCCATGCCGGACAGGAGACCGAGTTCTCGCGGCAGGGAATGAAATTCTTTCGCGGGTTACAACTTTTCCCCAACGCGCAGCAACGGCTGGATCTGCACAACCCCATCGAGATGGCCCTTGTCGCCGGACGAGTCCCGGACCGGCCGCTGATTTTGGACAGCGAGTCGGAAATCGAATGGTCGGGCAAGCGTCTGGTACACGCTCAAGGGATCCACGAAATCGGCACCGATGGATTGTTGCGGGAGTTCAAACCATGATGCTTCCCAACCAAGAACAAATCGTGGCGGCGGCTGCCGTCGGCGACGAGGCTGTCGCGGAACTGCTCGACGGGTACCCCTTGCCGCTGGTCGACGGCGATATCGCGACCTTTGTTTATCACGGAGCGGCCGATGAAGTCGTGCTGCGGCATTGGGTGTTTGGTCTGCCGTCCGAATTGCACTTGCAGAGAGCGGGGGATTCGCAGTGGTGGACGCTGCCGCTCGAACTCCCCTTGAAATCCCGAGTCGAATACAAATTCGCCGTACGGAAGGGGGGGCACGAGCAATGGATTCTCGATCCGCGCAATCCGCGCGTGGCGCACGATCCTTTCGGTGGCAACTCGGTGGTCCATATGACGGGCTACGAGGAGCCCGACTGGAGTATTCCCAAGACAGCGATTCCGCGCGGATCGTTGGAAACCTTTACGATGCCCAGCCAGGCACTCGACAGCCTCCGAGAAATCCGCGTCTACCTTCCGCCCCGGTATCGACCGAATCGACGGCATCGCTTACTCGTGATGCACGACGGGGACGATTACCTGAAATTCTCGCGGCTGGCGACCGTTCTGGATAACTTGACCACGCTTTGGGAGATCCCACCCCTGGTCGTCGTTTTGCTCAATCCCCACGATCGCCTCCGCGAGTATGGCGCCGATCCGCGGCACGCGAAATTCGTGGTGGAGGAGTTATTGCCCGAAATTCAGCGGCGATATCCGGTCATCAGTGAGCCCGCAGGACGGTGCCTAGGCGGGGCCAGTTTCGGCGCCGTGGCGTCGTTGGCAACGGCCTGGTACTACCCGCAGGTATTCGACATGCTGCTCTTGCAATCCGGATCGTTTGCCTTCACCGATATCGGGCACCATACGCGCGGTCCGGTTTTCGACCCGGTGGTGAAGTTTATGAATCAGTTCCGCGACGCGATCGGCCAACCGGCAAAACGGATTTATTTGAGCTGCGGCGTTTACGAGAGTCTGATTTACGAAAATCGTTCTTTGGTTCCCTTGTTGCAGGGCGCGGGGATTCAAGTCAAATTTGAAGAAGCTCGCGATGGCCATAATTGGGAAAATTGGCGCGATCGCCTGCGCAGTGGCTTGACATGGTTGTTTCCTGTGCCACGCTGGTTCTACTATGAATAAGCGGCCGCGAGCTTTGGCGGCGTCACCGTTCTACGCTGGAGACGAACCCATGACAAATTCAGTTACCCGTTGCATCGGCCTATCGCTTGGAGCCGATTTGTGCTGGCCGATTTGCTACGAAGAAATCCTCAAGCGGCTCGACTTGCAGATTCCCCTCAACGGGCAAACTGTCAGCTTTGCGACTGAGCGGGTGACGATCGAACCGTTCTCACTGACGCAGCCGTGCCGCTACGACGTCGTGGTCGACCGCCTCACTCACTGGTATCATACCAGCCGGGAATGGATCAAAAAGGCGATCGTGATGGACGATCTGTACGTTTTCAATAATCCTTGGTCGATCCAAAGCAACGAAAAGCACACGACCTACTGCGCGATGGCAAAGCTCGGTTTGCCGATCCCAGAAACCTGGCTGATCCCACCGAAAGACTACGAGCCGACGAATGACCTGCAAGTTACGCTCGAACGATACGCGCGGCTGTTCGACTTGGGCGAGATCGGCCGCAAGATTGGTTACCCGATGTACATGAAGCCGTACGACGGCGGTGCCTGGCGCGGCGTCAGCCGGATCGACGACGAGCAGACGTTGCGTTCGGCCTACGACCAGAGTGGCAAGAACATCATGCACTTGCAAAAGGGAGTCGACAACTTCGATTTGTTCGTGCGTTGCTTGGGGTTGGGGCCGCAATTTCACATCATCAAGTACGATCCAGCGGCACCACTGCACGATCGTTACACGATGGCCCGGGATTTCCTCAGCCCCGACGAGGCCCAAGCTCTCCGCGACATGACCCTCACTATCAATTCTTTCTTCGGCTGGGACTTCAATTCCTGCGAGGCGATCCGCAAGGACGGCCAGTGGTACCTGATCGATTTCGCCAACGCCTGCCCTGACTCCCAGGTCACCTCGCTCCACTTCCACTTCCCCTGGCTGGTGATGGCCAATTTGCGTTGGTCGATCTACGTGGCGGCGACCAAGAAAAAATTCCGCAAGACGCTCGATTGGGAGCCCTACTACGACGTGCTGGCCCGTGAGTCGACCTTCGACAAACGATTGCAAGGCTACGCGGCGATCGGGCACCAGCGGATGGAAACGGAAGCCTTCCAGGATTTCTGCCAGCGGCACCTGGGCCACTTGGACCAAATCGCTCGCGAGTTTTTCGCAAGCGAGGACGCCTACCGCGCGATTCGCCTCAAGGTCGAGGCGCTCTACCCGCCGCACGAAATCGATGCCTTCACGCAGTTGTTTTTCGAACGCGTGCAACAGTGGTTCTCGGCATAGTACCGTAGGTTCGGCGTTCTCCGGCCGGCGATCCCGAGCAGGGCAATACCAGAATGCTCTAGCCCATCGCCACGCGCCGCCAGGATCTAACCGACGTCTGCCGCACGGAACTACAGCCGGACAAATTCCGAGCGAAAGGCCTCGATCGCGGCCAGAAAAGACATGATCGCCAAGCCGATGCAAATGCCCCCAACGACACCCAGGGCGGGCAATCCCAGCTGCAATCCCGCGACCCGCACAATCAGCAGCCCCAACACGAAGGGGACCAAGGTCGCAAGCGAGCCCAGCATCTGCGCGGCCTTGGGATCGCGAATCACGAGGGACAAAATCGAATTGGCGGCGATAATCCACGACGCCGACCCCATCGTGAAACCCAACATCACCACCGTGAACCAGTATTCCTCGGCGTTCTGCCAGGCCACTTGCAGATGAAACAGCACAACCAACCGCGAGAGGAGCGTGACGGCCAGCAGGACGAAAAACACCGCCATCATGAACCACAGCCACTTGCCGATAAACAAGCTCACCGGACGCAGCGGGGACGCCAGTACCGCCGGCAGCGTGTGGTGCACCCGTTCGGAATAAAACGACTCCGACGAAATGATCCCGGCAAAGAACACGCAAATCAGAAAATTCGCCAGATCGATCATGTTGCTGAACGATGCGAATTGGCTGACCCCGGTGAGCAGGACCAAGGGGACGGTCAAACCGCCGATGGCCACAAGCGCCGCTACCGTCGCCAATTGCACCTTCATCGATTCGGCAAATGCTCGATAATGCCGCCAAAAGACCACTTGCACGTCAGCCCACATCGTCACCGCCTCGCTTGACGAGACGCCTCCAAAATAAAGCGATCGAGTTCAAAAAAAGTAGCGCCCACCGGAGCCTTCCCAACAATCAAATGTCAGCGCGCACGACGAATCAACGATCGAGCTCCAGGTAAATGTCTTCCATCAGCACGGGGGTCTCCGCCAAGCCTACCGGACGAATGGTTTCGGGATCGACCTCGCGGTTGATCCGCAGCACCACCGCGGCGCCGAGCAAATCGGATTCCTCACGGACCAGTTCTACGCCAGGCGGCAGGTTGCGCAGCAAATTACGAACATCGTCAACTGAACCGTGAAAACGCCGCAGCCGAGCCGCTCGATAAAATCCGGCCAGCGTCCCGCTGTACAGCGATCTCCCCTCGCGCAGCAACGTGACATGAGTGGCCAGCCGTTGGACCTCCGACAAATCTTGACTTGCAATCAAAAACGTAGTCTGTCGGCGGCGGAAATGTTGAATGGCATCGCGGACACGACCGCGGGACTGCACGTCCAGTCCAGCGGTCGGCTCATCGAGCAGCACGAATTCCGGCTGATGCTGCAGGGCCCGCAAGATCGCCAGTTTACGCTTCATACCGGCCGACCATTTGACGACCCGTTCATGCCGCCGATCGTACAAACCGACTTGCTCCATGAGCTGCTTGGTTTCTTCCTCCCATTTTGCTAATTCCAACCGATAGATGCGAGCGAAAAACTCGAGGTTTTCCCAAGCCGAGATGTCTTCGTACAGCGCATCGGGCTCGAACAGAACGCCGAGCCGTTGTCGCATGCCGCGGCGACTGCGGTTCCGCCAGGGATCCTCGCCGAACAGACTGACAGACCCGGACGTGGGACGAATCAAACCGAGAATGATGCGAATCAGGGTGGTCTTACCCGCGCCGTTGTGCCCGAGCAGAACGTGGACTTGGCCCGCCTCGACATCCAGCGAGACATCGCGGAGAGCTCGCAGTGTTTTGAAATTTCGCGAGACATTGCGAATCGACAACCGCAGCGAAACGCGTTCCCCCTCTGACGACGGATTCATCATCCCCCCACGCGCTCGCCAATCCAGTGGACCACGTCGGCCGCGGGCAAGCGGATCTGTTCGAGTGTGTCTCGTTCTCGGATCGTCACCGTCTGGTCTTGCAGCGATTGTCCATCGACCGTGATGCAGTAGGGGGTCCCCGCCTCATCCTGCCGGCGATAGCGCCGTCCCACCGCCGCCTTCTCGTCGTAGAAAACGTTGAACCGTTTTTTCAAAGCCAGGTAAATTTCTTTGGCCATCTCGGGCATCCCGTCTTTCTTCACCAAGGGAAACACGGCCGCCTTGATCGGCGCGATCCGCGGATGAAATCGCAGGACGGTGCGGGTCTGCATCGTGCCGTCCTCGTCGGGCGCTTGATCCTCGTGATAAGCCTCGCAAATAAACGCCAACGTCGCGCGATCGGCACCTGCCGACGGCTCGATCACATGCGGAATGTATTTTTCGTTCGTCAACTCGTCGCGGTACGACAGGTCCTTACCGCTGCCGCGCCACTTCGGTTTGCCATCGGGGCCCAACTCGACCTCCAGTGGCCGACGTTTCTCGTCGAGTTTCCCTTCCATGTGGCTCCGCAAGTCGAAATCGCCGCGATGGGCAATCCCTTCGAGTTCACCGAATTCGCCGGGTGCTAAAAAGGGAAAGGCGTATTCGATGTCGGCCGTCCCTGTCGAGTAATGCGAGAGTTCGGCCGGTTCATGCTCACGCAACCGCAGCCGATCGGACGAAATCCCCAAATCCAAATACCATTTCAATCGGCGATCGCGCCAATAGCGATACCAAGCCGCTGATTCTTGGGGGTGGCAGAAGAATTCGATTTCCATCTGCTCGAATTCCCGCGACCTGAAGGTGAAATTCCGCGGCGTGATTTCATTGCGAAAGCTTTTCCCCATTTGGGCAATCCCGAGCGGCAGGCGGAAACGTGTGCTGTCCAATACATTTTTGAAGTTGATAAAAATCCCCTGCGCTGTTTCGGGGCGGAGAAAAGCTGCGTCCTCTTCGCCCCCGAGGGCCCCGATGGTGGTCTTGAACATCAGGTTGAATTCCCGTGGCTCGGTGAGCGTTCCCAACGTTTTGGCATCGGGCCCGAGAACCTGCGAGAAGTCCTGGACGTATTGCAGGCCGATCAATTCCGACTCCCACTCGAGTTCATCCAGATTCTTAGCTCTCAAGTTGAAAAATTTCATCGCCTGCCGCTCCATCTGAGCGGCCGCTTCCTCGCCCGCCTGGGCCGTGATCAAGGCCCGTTTTCCTTTGGCCTTGACCCAACGCCCGACGACCTGGTCGAGCCGGTATCGTTTTTTCGACTCGCGGCAATCGACCATGTAATCATGGAAAAGATCGTAATGCCCGGAACATTTCCAGACTTGTGGATGCAGGATCAACGTCGAATCGATGCCCGTCATGCTGTAGGGGGACGGAGCGCCGGGGAGTTGATTCAAGTCGTCGTGGCGCAGCACCATGTCTTGCCACCACGTTTCCTTGATGTTTCTCTTGAGTTCTACACCCAGCGGGCCGTAATCCCAAAATCCATTCAAGCCGCCATAAATCTCGCTCGATTGAAATAAAAAACCACGCCGCTTGCACAGCGACACGATTTGCTCCATGTTGGCCATGTGGTGCCTTTTCGAGAGGGGAAGGACTCGCCGCGGTCAATTTGCTGCTGCCGTGCGACGGATCTCGTGCTAAAAATTTGTTTTGCCCAATGCACTATGAAAACACCGCGCTGCCACGGCGACAAGTAGGCTGCTGATATTCCGCTGCCGCTTTGCCAGGATTTGAACACAAAACAACTAGCCACGCAGCGCGTTGACCCGAGTTCATCGTTCGTGTCGCAGCCCCTCGATTCAGTGGTCGAATCGGCTCGCCGCCGCGCGACTTCTGCTTCTGCCGCTGGTCAAGCTTCCCGATCTAATCGATTCCGCAGCAAGACGCTCTCGGTGACGACAGCATCCAAGGTCACATCCCACGCCGCAGGTTCCCAGGCCGATTGCCGCTGCACGTCAAAGGCCACCCCCACCAACCGCGGCGTTCCCCACGGATCCTCGCGTCGAAAGGCGAACGTGCGATCGTAGTGTCCCGCCCCCAGCCCGATTCGATGGCAACGCTCGTCGAACGCCACCAGGGGCACCAGCACGACATCGAATTGGCGGGGGTCAACTTCGTGCGAATCGCGAGGGTCGGGTTCATCGATCCCAAACGGGCCGCGCGACCACTGCGAATTCGACTGCACTTCGTAGAAACGCAGAGGGCGTGTTCGCCCCACGACTTTGGGCAAGCCGACACGAATCGATCGCTGCCAAGCCCACGCAAGGAGTGGTCGCAGGTCGACCTCGTCGGGCATCGAGAGGAAGGCTGCCAGCGATCCGGCCCCCGCCACCTCGGGCAACTCCGTCAACCTGCGACAGATCGCCTGGGACGCAGACGCCCGCGCCGGTGGGGTCATCGCACGGCGGGCTTGCAAAGCCGCCTGGCGGATGTCCGGTTGTTCCCCGATCATATTGCTCCGAAAAAAAGTGGACGCGTTCCAAAAAAACTCAATCGGACACGATGAGCCTGTCCCCAAAACAGACCTCGCTTACGCTTCGAGCGAGGCTTTGTCTCTAAACATGCGTCGGAACGCGCTAGCGTCCGATTTTCGGGGACAACCGCGGGCTAGGGCCCTGCGGCTGCAAGGTTTTGCACAAAGCCTGAAGCCGATGACGGTTTTGAGTTAGGCTTTATTTGTCCGACTTTTCGCCCCCCCCTGCTGACTTCGGCTCAGGCGGATAATTGGGGATCGGCTCATTGGCCGCGAGCTTAGCGACGATCTGTGGCAACGACAATTGGCTGGCGATGCGAGCCACCTCGAATTCGGCGTCGGTCATTTTGAATTTCTGGTCAGGACCAATTAGCCACAGGGAAGGAAACTGGGACAAGCCATAGTCGCGCGCGACCTTACCATCCCACGGGCCGCACACGATAACCTGTCCCGGCAACTCGGCCTTGGCCACGACTTCTTTGACCCGATTGACATTGGTCTCCATGCACGCCGATACCAGAATAACTGGCTGTGAAGGCTGCTGTTGTTGCAGGTTTTCCCACAAGGCCTTTTGAAATTGCAGAGCCGGTCCTCCGTCGATCATCCAGAAGACGACCAGCACATGCTGACCGGCCAGCGACTTCAGTTCGAAGGGCTTGTCATCGAGCGTTTTTCCCTCCAGCGGGGGTGCGGCCTGTCCCGCCACCCACAGCGGCGTGGCCACCACATCCAATTTGCCGACCACCATTTCGTCGACTTGCGGCGCGACCTCGAGAGCGCCGAAAACCTGAAACGCGTATTCGACATCTTTGATTTTCTTGTTGACCACGCCGTACAGCTGATAGCGCCCGGGTGGAATGTCGTAGACCTTGAAGTCTCCGTTGGGCTCGATCCGCACGTTGAACGTTTTCGCGTTGTCCATCCGCTGCTGGCGATCGGCAAAAAAGGCCTTGCCTTCGGCCGACTCTTGAAACGCCGACCACCATTTATTTTGTTCCTCGGCGGATAGCGACTGCCAATTTTCGGGAATCGGCAGGGGGGGCAAAAATACGTCCTCGAGCAACTGCAGGGGCAACTCGGCCGCTTGGAAAACTTCGGCGTATTCCGCAGGCACCGAGACCGTTCCCAAAATAGTGGTCCCGTCCTGAGAAGCCTTCTTTTTTGGAGGATCCTGGGCAACAAGCGACCCCGCGCAGACTAGGCAAACCAACAATATCAACCACAATCGCATAGACACCGAATCGCCTTCCGTCAGAAAACCAAGATTTCACTCGAGTGCACTAGCTACCGTCGCCAGACGGTGGAGCATCAAATCGAAACCAGACCACCGTCTGGCGACGATGGCTACACCCCGTTAGCTCGCAGTTCGTTAGCGAACACTACAGATGACTGAGTGGTTCCGAACCAACCAGCCCTGATCGAGCGCTTGGCCGTCATCGACATCCGCGCGTCGAAAACCGTTGACCTAGCGCTTTCTCTATGTCTCTATTATGATTGACTTGCTCAGGCCGTCAAAACAAGGCCCGGAGCAGTTTCTCCGCCTTACCTGGCTTGTCACGGCCAATGGCCGGGTTGCGATCCCGCCCAAGGATTTTCTCGAAAAAAATTTTTGCAGAACTTGACGAGTTGCTCTTGATTCGGGCTGATCCGGCGAAAAACCCCGTCGATTGATGCGATAGCATGGCACGAACGAAACTTTTGAAATTTCGCAAAGTTGCCTTGACGCGTTCTTAGGCTTTTCATACCTTGCAGCCACGTTGATGGGACGGAGACGCTCATGGTTCCAGCAACGAAGACAAACCAAGTGAAACTGTTTTGTTTTGTTGGCCTCGCGGCTAACTCGTGACTAGGGAACGGCATGGAGGCTTGACCCGGAAGCGAGGACAAAACAATTCGAAGTCGATCAGCATGGATTAGCGCGATCGACCTTCATCCAATCGCTCTCGGCTAGTGCGCGGAGTCCTTCACCCCCCTGGACCCAACCCCTTCCGAGAGCTTTTTTTATGCGCCAAGCGGACAAGCTTTTCCCAGGATTGCCACGAAGGCAGCCGACGAAGGAAGCGCAGTACCGCGGCTGACAAATCCGAAGCGCAGCGGGTCGGCCATTCCTCCCACCAAGGCGGGAATTCGCTCATTCGCCGTCGGGAAGCTTCGGATTTTTGTAAAACTGTTCGAGATTGATCCCCTTTTCGCGCTGCTCGTCCTCCAGCAGCTTGACCCGCACTTCCAGCTTTTCGACGATCTTGGCGAGTTTCGGCAGCAGCTCTTCTTGGGGGTCCTTCGGTTTGGGTTTCGGCACTGCCGGATAATTGAGTTGCCGCTGTAACGCCGAGAAAAAATAGAGCGGTTCCTTACGGCGATTGGCCAGTGCGATCCGCCCCTCTTTCTCGCTGAATAGCAGGGGGACCGGCCGATGCGGGTCTCCCCCCTCTTGCTGGCTACGGATCACGTAATAGTCGCTGTGAACGTACACTAGGTCGGCCAGTTCAACCAAGCCGATTTTGTGGCGGATCGTGGCCATCCAGTTGCGCCACACCTCATCGTAGATCGGGTCTTGGGCCATCGCCGCCAACCCCTTGTCATAGCTCAATCGATTGCGGCATAGGACCTCGAATTGAAAGAAAAACATCGCCGAAAATGTGGTGAGGCTCGTCCGAAACAAAGCCTCGGCCTCCAAGATCTGAAAGGCCCGATTCATATCCAACCGACTTTTTTCCGACTCCGCATTCTCGACCAAAAAAGTTTGAAACGGAGTGAAGTAATGAGACATCCGCCCCATGGCCGTGGCCATCAGTCCGACATGATTGAGTTCAGCCAGGAGATAGTCGATCGCCAGTGGCAGTTTAGTGGTCGAGAGGATCTCCTCGCGAACCGATCGGAGCAGCTCTTGCGCCGGCTCGTTGGCTTGCATCCGATTGGCCAGTGCCCGAAACAGATGGGCTTGCTCGATGTATTCCTCTTTTTCCAGCAAGGGCATAAAACCCGTCCTCTCCATCCAAACAAAATTTTTTGACGATCTCGGGCTGACTCCGCCCTTCGCCAAAACAAAAACTAAGACCAGCGCACGGTTGCCGTCGAGCGCTGGTCGGCATGTTCTCTCCGGTAAATCAATGCCGTTGACTTGTGGTTTCGTCGTTGATGACGAACCACCAACCTGCAACTTGCCGCCACCACCCCGCGATTGAATCAAAACCCAACCCTCGGCGAAGCACAAGCTCACCGCTGTTGACGCTGAATCGGCACCGCTCGCTTGCCTTCGTCCTTGTCCTTTCCCGCTGGCAAATGGACTTGTAAAAAGTCGGCCGCACTCTCGACGATTTCTTGATTCACGAAACCGCCGAAATGGCCGCAGTCGGGAAGCACGACCAAGGTACTGGGCAAGCCCATTTCGAGACGGCACCGGTGGAATCGCTGCGATAACTCCAAGGGCACGACTCGGTCGAATGCACCATGATACAAAAAGACTGGTTCAGCCGTCGCGGGGCCGCAGTGAGCCAGCGGCGACGCCAAGGCGAACAGGCGGGGATTCGATCGTCGCGTAGCCCGCAACCAATACCACAAGGCGTACGAGTCCTCGTCGATCCATTCGAAATGGCAAGGGCTGCCTCCGGCCACCACCGCCGCGACATGCGGCGAGACGCCGCGCAAGTTTTCCGGAACATCCCGCTCCAACTCCAATGGACAATCGGCCAACAACAACAACGCAAGATGGCCACCTGCCGAATAGCCGTAGGCCCCGATCGCTGACGGGTCGATCTTCAGCTCAGCCGCATGGGCCCGCACCCAGCGAACGGCGTTACGGCAGTCGATCCATTGGGCTGGAAATGGATGCCAGGGAGATTTGCGATAATTGATGGCGACAACCACAAAGCCGCGGCGGGCCAGACGCCGGGCGTGAAATTGCCAATTGAATTTGCTCCCCCAAGCCCAAGCGCCCCCATGCAGCATGACGACGGCCGGAAACGGCCCAGGGCCAACCGGTCGATACACATCGAGCTTCATGCTCCAGGTTGGTCCACTGCTGTATTCTATCCCCCCCTGCTTTTCGATCGCAGTGGAGTCAAGCGGCCGCTGCGACGCCTTTCTCGCCAACGTGTTTTCGACTGACTCCCCTTCGTTTAACGCAACTGCCACCGACGACAACCGCAACGACGCCTTTCTCGCCAACGTGTTTTCGACTGGCGCAACCGCGCCGAAAGTATTCGACTCCTGAGCAACGGCAGACAAATTGCACGAACTTGTCATCGACCAAGCGACAGAAAACGCCGCCATGATTCGCTGCCATCGCGGCGATCTGGCAAATAACCTAAATCTCTGCATGGCCTTCATCTTCTCTGCTCTCGATACCATACCACTAGAATCGCCTCTGATTTCTTCGCGAGCACCCGCGGCCCGCTCAGACTACAAGCACTTGACCCGATCCCGGTGCGACTTTTTTCACAAGCGGTTACCAATTGTCTCTTTTGATCATACAACCGCGACCAAGAGGAAATTTGACACAGTGAGTCTTCGGCTGTCGAAGTGGTGCTTTTCCCGATTTCGCGGCTGGGAGTACGGCACGTCTGAACGATTGCCTTTTTCTCTGTCGCGGTTGGCGGTGAGCGAGGCCGAAATTCTTCGGATAACTCTAAAGCAGGCCGAAATAACCCACGGAAAATCAGCGGCTATCGCTATAATACGAAATAAATTTCTGCGAGACGAGGAGAACCGAATTATCTTATGAGCGCCAATTTCTCGACTGTAGCCGAGGCCGTTGAACAAATCGCCCGCGGCGGTGTGGTGATCGTATTGGACGACGAAGATCGCGAGAACGAAGGGGATTTCGTCTGCGCGGCGGAACTAGCAACCCCCGAAACCATCAACTTTATCCTGAGCGGACGCGGTGATTTCTGCATGCCGATCCTCGCAGACACCGCGCGGCGATTGGAGGTGACGCCGCTGGTGCAAACGAACACCACGAAGCTGGAGACGGCATTCCTCACGCCGCTCGATCACGTCACCGCCAAAACTGGCATTACGGCCGCCGAGCGTGCCGTTTGCGTACGCGAGATTTGCAACCCAAATAGCAAACCTTCCGATTTCGTCCGTCCAGGGCATGTCCATCTGTTGCTCGCTCGCGAGGGGGGCGTACTGCGGCGAGCCGGACACACCGAGGCAGCAGTTGACCTGGCACGCATGGCCGGCCTGAAACCCGCCGGTGTGATTTGCGAGGTACTCGATCGCGACGGTAATCGGGCCACCCGCGACGAGTTGATGGCGATTGCCAAGGCCCACCAATTACCAATCATCACGATCGAGCAACTGATCGCTCATCGCCGGATCAGCGAGAAACTGGTCGCGCAAATCGCCTCGGCCAACTTGCCAACGCGCTACGGCGAATTTCAGGTCATCGCCTACGATGTCAAATTCGAGACCCAACAACCGATCGCCCTCGTGATGGGAGAGCCCGCCAAGTCTGCATCCGCTCCGCTTGTGCGGATGCACAGCAGTTGTTTCACCGGTGACCTGCTCGAATCGTTGCGTTGCGACTGCGGCGACCAATTGCACCTCGCGCTACAACAAATCGCCCAGGAAGGCTGCGGTGTGGTGGTCTATCTGCCGCAGGAAGGCCGCGGGATCGGCTTGGCTGAAAAAATTCGCGCCTATGCCCTGCAGGACAAGGGGCTCGATACGGTCGAGGCAAATATCGCGCTGGGCTACAAAGCCGACAGCCGCGATTACGGCGTCGGTTTGCAAATCCTCAAGGATCTCGGCCTGCGTGCTGTTCGGCTGCTGACCAATAATCCGAAGAAAGTCGAAGCCTTCAACTTCCGCGGCTTCGATCTCGAAGTTGTCGATCAGGTGCCGCTGCTCCCTCCTGCCAACATCCACAATTCCAACTACCTGAAGACGAAGCGGGAAAAGCTCGGTCACAAGATCCCCAGCTAGCGTCGACTCCAGCTGCCACCCGTCAGGCAACGAACCTTTCGCCAGCATTCGCACGGGGATGCTCGCTAGCAAGTGCCGGCGTATCGTTCACGCTTGCTGACAACAGCGATCACCGGGGCCGGTGCTTAACTCAAGGTCGGACCTTCTTCAGCGCGACGGCTCGCAGATACTACCGCTCGCCGCCAACTTCACGGTTACGGAATCTACGTTGTCACGGAGCGACGGAGTTTACCAGAGCCATGAATCGATTCACAAATCCAGCCATCTTGATTTCGATCTGGATAGAAATTGCCGGGCATGATAAAAACCATGTTGAATTTGCTGAGGCCACGATGGCCGAAACTGCGGCGAATCGCGATCGCAATCCTTTTTTGGATGAGACCAACAGCCTCGCTGGACAGTGAAAACCGGGCATCAGCGCGACCGCTAGGCCCGTAACGAAAGCGGCGCTCGATACCGCAGCATGGATGTGTAGGGAGACTAAGTCATGCAACAATCGGCCAACGATTTTTCGAAACTCAATTTTTACCGAGCGACGCTAATCGCCGGACTTGCTCTGGCGTTCGTAGCCGCCGGCGGCGCGGCCCCAGCTCAAGAATTCAAGATCGAATCGCAAGTCTACGTCGATGAGCAAACGACCCCGATCGCGTCCACGTTGACGCTCTTCCAAGACAAATTAGTTTTCGATTTTGCGATCGGTCCTGATGGCAGTTCCGTGTCGGAGGTTGTGATTTTCGATTCGCGAGTCCAATCTTTCGAACTACTGGATATTGCGAAGGAACGCCGCGTCCACATGGAACAATTCGAGGTGCTCCGCCTGCTCGAAACGCTGCGGCAACAGGGGGCGCAGGACGAGCGACTAGGACCGCTGATCGAACCGAATCTCAAGGAGACGGTGGATCTATCGGGACGCTTTCTGCGACTGGCCAACCAACAGGTGGTCTATGAAGCCAAATGCGAAACACCGAAAGATTCCAGTCTCTTGCCGACCTACTACGAATTTTTGGACCAATACACGCGCCTGGCTGCAACCGACCCACGCCGCTTGCCTCCGTTTCCCCGGATGGAACTCAACCATTCGATGCGCAAGCACGGTTGGATTCCCCAAGAAATTAAGCTCACGCTGGACGGTGGCGAGATTTCCACCAAAACTGTCAAATTGACGGCGAAACACCAGTGGATCGATCGCCTGTCGGAACAGGACAAAAAGCGGATCGAGTTAGCCAGACGCCATTGGCTACAGTTCAAACCGGTGAGCTTGAGCGAATACCGCGACTTGCCGAAACTCGCACAATCGCAAGAGGGAGACACCGAAAAATAGCGACGATCCAGGGATTCACGATAGGGTTTGCCTGAGCAAACTGGCGCAACGCTCGAGCGAAACCCTTAATAGGGGGGAAAATTGCGCGGTTTATGTTGAAAAAACGGAAATTTCTAGGGATTCTGGCGAGAAGAAATAAATTTTCTTGAAATCCGTCTAAATTAAGGGTTAAAATAGGGACGGAATGCCGCATCCCGTCCCTCTAACTGTCGAATTCTAGGAATACAACGAAACCTTGACCGGTCAGGCGGTGTCTATTCGATAGAGAAATTTGGTCGTTTCGAGCGAACAGCGTAGAGGCAAATGTTGTTCAAGCGAGAGAAAAGCCAAACAGGTCGCTACTGACGTTGAACTCGGCTCCTTCGGTAAAGGACATAGCAGGCGGTGCTCGGGCATGACTTGAGCCCACCTTGTCAGGACGAGAGCTCCAGTGCAGCAAGTCTGTCAAGACACAAGAATACCGATCGAGCAAGCTTGTTAGTGTGGGCCAGGGAGAGATGAATGATCGAGATCAAACACAAATCGACTGGTAAACTCTTGCATCGTCATGACAAAGAATCTTTCAACGGTGCGCTGATCACGGGTGTCGATTTCACGGGAGCCGATTTCTCCGAGATGGATCTGACGGGATGCAAGCTGCACAGTTGCAACCTGTCTGAAGCCACTTTTCGCGGCGCGACGCTCGACAAAGTGACTCTGCAGAATTGTATCCTGCGCCGCGTCGACTTTTCCAGCGCTTTGGTCAACCACACGAACTTTTCGGATAACGTGATGGATCTGTGCGTTTTCGAGGAAGTCCGCGGGATGTGCGCGCAGTTTCGACATTCGAAAATCAATGGCGCGAGCTTCCAACGCTGCCAACTCCCGCGGGCGGACTTTTCATTTGCCGAAATGCGGGGCACGAACTTTCATGCCTCGGTGCTCGCGAAGGCCAATCTGTTCGGAGCAGACGTCTCCGAAAGCGACTTCACGCAGTCCGATCTCCGCGACTGCAACATGACGAATGCAAAAATCTTCAAGGCCGATTTCAATTTTGCGAAAATGGCGGGCAGCATCGGCACCAACGGCAAACCGTGGGGCTCGTCTGTCAAGGCGGAACCCAAGCGGCCGTGGTGGCAAATCTGGCGCAGCGCAGCCGTCTAATCCCACGCGGCAACCCGCGAACTCGAACCGAGCGAACCGTTTCCCCCGTCACGTCGCCGTGACAACGCCGTTCAACTCGTCCGTTCAGTTTTCGTCAGCGCATCGAGCGTTTTCAAAAGATACTGCCAAAACTTTTGTACCGAGCTGACTTGAACCCGTTCATCCGGCGAGTGGGCGCCACGAATATTGGGACCGAAACTGATCATCTCCATTGCCGGATAATGCGCCCCGATGATGCCGCACTCCAAACCCGCATGGCAAGCCGCCACATGCGGCTCGGTGTCATACCCCTCCCGATAAATTCGCCGCATCAACGCGACGATTTTCGATTCAGGATTGGGCTGCCATCCGGGATAATCGTTGGCAAATTCCACACAAGCTCCAATTCCCTCCAGAATCTGCCGAATCACTCGCCCTAACTCTTGCCGCTCGGAATCGACCGAACTTCGCGCGAGACATGCCCATTCGGCCGTACCGTCTTTGATCGTTACCTTCGCCAAGTTGTTGCTCGTTTGCACGAGTCCCGGTACTGACGGGCTCATGCGAAAAATTCCATTGGGGAACGCATCGATGGCGAGCAACGTTTTCTGCTGGTCGCGCTCCGACAACACTTGTGACGCTGCAGGTGCCAGACGACATTTGATCGATAGATCGGGATCGGTCACGGCATATTCATGTCGGATGATCGCCGTCAAGTTCGCCACAATCTGATCCACTTTAGCGGCCGTGTCACTTGGCACGGCGAACATTGCCTGGGCCTCGCGCGGAATCGCATTTCGCAGCGAGCCACCTGTCAGTTCAACCAAACGCAACGGAACCTCTGCCGCTACGGTCCCCAGGCAACGCGCGAGGAGTTTGTTCGAATTGCCTCGACCTAAATGGATATCCATGCCGGAGTGACCTCCCGTCAATCCGCTGATCGCCAATTCGTAAGTCGTATATCCAGAAGGCAATGGCTCCAGCGCTACGGCCAGTTGCCCCGTGACATCAAGGCCACCGGCACATCCGATCGTCAATTCGGTGTCATCTTCGGTATCCAAGTTGAGCAGAATTCGCCCGGCCAACCAGTCGCCCGTTAGGGCCTTCGCTCCGGTCATTCCGGTTTCCTCGTCGATGGTGAATAGCGCCTCCAATGGCGGATGCCGCGGCGCGTGCCCCTCGAGAATGGCCATGATCGCGGCCACGCCAATGCCGTTGTCTGCTCCCAGCGTCGTCCCCTCGGCACGCACCCAATCTCCGTCGACCCGCATGCGGATTCCCTCGCTGAGAAAATCGAAATCGGTTCTGGAATTTTTCTGGTGCACCATATCCAAATGAGATTGCAGGACCACCACCGGCGCGTGCTCGCAACCGGGAGTCGCGGGCTTGCGAATCAGCACATTCCCAACGGCGTCGACGGATGTCTCGAGCCCGAGGCCTTTTCCGAAATCCACCATGAAGCGGGTGACTTCGGCTTCCTTTTTCGACGGGCGTGGCACCGCATTAAGCCGCATGAAATTTTGCCACAAAGGAAGTGGCTGAAGCGTGTGGAGTTTCGTATCACTCATATCGATGGCCTCGTGCAACAGGATTGATGGTGGCAACTACCCTTGCAATATAGTCTCCGCTCGCGACGAAACCGAGCCTACTACCGCTGGGATCCTCTTCATTGCGGTCTGCTGCTCCGATAGAACGAGATCAAAAAGCCTATCCCCAGAACCACCCGTGGCCGTTAGCCGAAATGCCAGCGAGTGCTCTCTCGGGATCGGCTCAACCGCCCCGATCCCGATCCCTAGATTGGGCAGTTGCGGCTTGGGGTGTTCCACCGCTGATTCTGGCCGTCTTGACCTGCTGCCGAAGCTCCTGTCCGGTTAACCGCCCGTAGCGATCACGGTACAATCGCAATTGCAGTTTCGTAACGAATGCTGGTACCCCCTACAGGAGCACGTTAGATGAATATTCGATTTACGTTGTCCTCTGTTTTGCTTTTCGGTTTCCTCGCTATCGCAAGCATTGCGAACGGACAAGAAACACTTACTAAGGAGCAAACCAAAGTGGCCCCTGCTTTGAATTTCAAAATGACCTCGATCGATGGCGAAGAAGTCGATCTCAGCCAGTATGCCGGCAAAGTCGTGTTGGTGGTCAACGTCGCCAGCAAATGCGGCATGACCCCACAATACAAGGACTTGCAAGCCCTCCATGAAAAATACGCCGACCAAGGCTTGGTGGTATTGGGCTTCCCCTGCAATCAATTCGGCGGCCAAGAGCCTGGTTCGGAAGCGGACATCAAGGAATTCTGCTCGACGAAGTACAATGTCAGCTTTCCGATGTTTAGCAAAATCGATGTGAAAGGTTCCAAGCAGGCACCATTTTTCCAATATCTGTCCAATCTCGATCTCCAGCCCAAGGGCAAGGGGGAAATCGGTTGGAACTTCGAAAAATTTATCATCGATCGCTCGGGTCAACCAATCGCCCGCTTTGGCTCGCGAGTCAAACCGACTGCCCAAGAGGTCGAAAGGGTAATTGTTGCCGCCCTCAATCAGAAGAACTGAAAGCGCCATTTTTTTCGAGCCAACTGGAAATCGTTGATCAGTTGGTACCGCAATTTGCTGGTTGCGATCGTTTTGAAAGAAGGACGCAAGACCGCGATGTCTTGCGTCTTTTTTTCATGACTATTTTAATGGCCGTAATCCCGCCGATTTTCGCGCTCGCGCGACGATCAGCCACGCTGCCGGTTCAAGTCGCAAAAATTTGACGAGTTGGCTCTGCGATATTTGGAGAAAATCGGCGCAGTCGCTTAATTCCCCCTGGTGGGCAAGTACCCTATCCAACGCTTCGGCCAGCAAGCGAGGAAAATCCTCATTGTTGGGATTGATGGCGACTTTTCCGCTTTTGATATATTTCTGCCATCGCGGCGAAGGTTCACCGACAGGTTGACTGCGAACCGCAAGTGCTAGGTTCAGACGCAGCCGCTGAATGGCTAAGTCGCGATTTTGCTGCAGGCTGCGACGCTCGCTGGCTCTACCACAAACCCCCGTCGCCAGGTGAATCACCTCGACAGCCGTTTCGACTTTATTTCGATGTTGTCCACCCGGACCACTCCCCCGCGTGCGGCGTTCGCCACACAGTTTCAATAATTCCGGAATTGGCAACGAGGCTGGATGGTTCATACGGCAACATTGTATTGAGTTTTGTCTTGACAGAGACGAGGACTGATTTGCGGGCGAGCCACAACCGCGGCCAGTCCCCTTTGCGCTGAAAACGGACTTCCCACGCCCCACACGAATCGCGAAACCGTCCCCCAGTATGTTCAAGTTAGGGACGTCGGAATGAAGCATCAATCTTGCCAGCGTGCGACCAACTCAACCACCCTCCCGTGGCACTGCAGGAGGATCGAAACCGAGCACAGCGCGGCGGCGGGAGGAATGAGCCTTTCCAGATGACAAACCACGATTTAAGCCTAGTCGGTACGCAAACGCTCTGATTTATCGAAAAATAGCCCGAAACTTTTTTGGCGATTCGGATGCCGCAATGGTATACTGAAGTTCCAACCACGCAATCCGGTTCGCTTTATTCCATTCCTTGCGAGTAACGAATGAACTGTCGAGACGCGCTCCAGTAGCTCGTGAGCGACCATCCCCAATGTGCAGAGAAAGGAACCTACGATGAGAATCTTAGCCATTGTCGCTTGGCTGTTTGTTGGACTTGGAGCGGGCATTTATCATTTTGGACCTGGCCAAAGACAGTTGCATCTCGACAGTATCGCCTCGATGATACACGACGCGCGGCAGGCAATTGCCGATCAGAATTGGGAACAGGCTATCTCCAGTTTCGATGCGGTACTGAGCGCACTGCCGGCGGATCTTCGTATTGAGTCGATGCAAATCCAGCTCGAAAAGGCCAAAGCGCAAATGATGGCCGCGGAACTCCCCGCGGCTCGGACGATGCTCGACACGCTACTTGCCGACGTTCGCAAGGCTCCCGTGGCCTCCCCCAAGCTCTTGGCCGATACCCAAGCGACACTGGCGAACGCTCAATATTACATGGCATGGCTGATGCGCCTGGAAGGAGCCGCCGAGGAGGATTGGATGGCTGAAATCGAATCAGCTCGGCAGAACTTCACGCAAGTCATGCACGAGGCTGAAGCCCGCGGCGATTCGCGACTGGCTCAACAATCTTCAGAAGATGTCGAGTCCGCGATTCGGCTCGCACGCATGGATCTCGGCGAACTCCAAGTTCTCCCCTTGCCGTGTCAATGCAAAGGTTGCTGCAGCGGAAAAGGCAAAAAGGCCGGGAAACGAAAGTCTGATAATTCGGCTAAAGGCGCTGGCAAGGTGGAAATTTCTGAGGGGTCCGGCAGCTAAACCTGGCGCAGTGCCTCGCTTCCACTGGCCAATTTCTCAGATTGCATGGTTCACGGATGAACTAAGCATTCTGCAATTACCCAGCATTGAAACCGACACTGACCTCCTGTACCGATTGATCTAAAGGCATCTGATGACTCACCACCCCGTCTTCTTCAAATCAAAACTCTGCTGGCTGATTAGCGTTGGCTTGCTAGTTTTCGGTGACGTGGCAACGGCGCAAAAGCAAGTTGTTGTCCGTCCTGGCGTCTATCCAAGTCGCGCGATGGTACAGGTTCAGGAGGTGGCCGCCGCAAGCCAGGCGGCATCGTCTGGAGGTGAGGGAGCCGCCGCCGGCAACAACGCGGGAACCCCAAAGTCGCAAGGCGGCACCGCCGAACAAAAAACCAAAAAAACTCCGCAAGAGCAACGGCTCGAGCTGCTGCTGGCCACACAGTTTCAGCGAACTCCCGATGCCATCTTCAAGGCTTGGAGCGCGAAAACCAGCACGCCATCTTCGCCCCAACCACAGGCCTCGCCCCCCGCCGCCACCGGACGAATCGTCTTGAGTTACCAAGACAAATTGATCATCGAGTTGGCCGGTCCGCTGACGTGCCAAGCCAATGACACTCTGAACATTGCCGAGGCGACCGCCGAGGGCGAAAAAACGCCCCCGCAAACGCGGAAGTTCAAAATTCTGTCAGTAGACAAGCAAACGATCATTGGCCAGCTGTTGCCGCAAGAGGTTACCCAAGACAAATCGTCCGGTTCTCCACCGGCAGAGGCACCGCCGGGCGCCGCGGCCACAGAGAGCCCGCCAAGCTCCGAACCTCCTGCCGACCAGACCCCGCCCTCCTCCAACCCACCCACCGCGGCAAGCCCGGTCGCTAATACTCCCCCCCCACCCAATTCGGCGGCCCCCCCCACAGCGGCGCAGCAGCAAACCGACGAAGCGATTCCGTTCGCGGTGGGGACAACAGTCACAGTGACTTGTGACACCTCGCCGTCAGCTGAAGAGCAAGAGAAACAACAACTCGACAAGATCAAGGCCGAGATCGAAACGTTCAAAACCAACGTGACGCTCGGCCAATGGCGAGCAGTGGGGAATTATCTCAAATCCCTTGACGTTCACGATGCCGACCAAGTGTACGCCCATCTGTTGAAATCACTTGGCGAGGGGGCCCTCGAGCGGCCGATCGGGGAAATCCCCGGCTTATCGCCGCGGCAGCAAGCGATACTTGCGCAGCAAACGCAAGCCGAAATCCAACCGCCGCAAAACGTGTTGACCCCCGACGACTTTTATGAATTGTCCGAAATCACTCCCAAACCGATCCGCATCAACCGCGTCAAGAAACTTGAGGCTTCCAAAGCCGACGCTGATCCGGTTTCTGGGATTTGGAAGATGACCGTATCGGCAGAAGGAATAGAAAATAGTGCAGAATTTGTTTTAGATCTGAGTTGGGACGGTTCAACACTAAAAGGAGCCGTCGGTTGGCAGAACGAAAACTTCACCATTCAGCAGGCAAGTTTCGTAGAGTCGCATGGCAGCATCTCTTTTCGGGTCGTCCAGCCCGGGCGAGGTTCCGCAAGTGTTACTGGAACTGTGGCTAATGGAACGATGACGGGAAATATAACGTTATCACCCACTTCCGACATGCAATTTCCCTTCACTGCCACCTTGGTGGAACCGAGAAGGAACGTCGCCACCATCAGTCCAACCGAGGAATCGTCCCGCGAGGCCGAATTGAGTGACGCCAGTGCCGACGCAGCTCAGATCCAATTGCCACCGGGAGTCTCTCTCGACCAACTCCCGCCGGAAGTCCGCGTTCAACTCGCGGCCAAACAAGGAACTCCACCAGCCGCCAAAAAGAGTTCGGAACCGACGTCCGATCACACCCAAGCTCTGGCAAATCTGATTCAATTGTCGATCCGCCAAGGGAACGATTTCACGGGATTCGCCGACAGGCTCGCACAGGGCACCACGCATTTCGGGCTCAATGATCTGGAGCGGCAATTGGCGACAGGTTATCTCATGGTCCGGGCTGGCTTGGTCAACCAGGCAACACGCTTTCTGCCATCTCTCGAAAACGAAGCCAACGCGGCGGACCTGCGGGTCCTCAAACTGTGGAGCGAGTATTCTCTGCAGGCCTACAACTTGAAGAAAAGTGCGATCCATCTTCAGCAAATTTGGGATGTAAACCAACGGATCTTAGCCTTCGACTTTGCTTCGGATTCCGACAAGCAAACGGCGACCGAAACACTGATTCGCCACGCTCACTTGGTTGAAAAATCGCTCGGGGCATCTTGGATTTTGCAAAGCTTTACCGCCGATCTGGAGCGCGGCAAACGAGTGCTCGCTTGGCTCGGAGCTCAGTCCGCGGATCTCGCGCTCAAGGCTTCCCAGATCTCGGACGATCAACGGCTAAAGCAACTCGAGCTCCAGAACAAAGTCGCTGAAACTTTGATTCGCGAAGTCCCAGACCAGGCCGCGGCCTGGAATTCGATCTTGACCCTCCTGGCGGATAACTGGATCGCCGAAGCGGAAACGTCGATCAAGTACTCCAAACAAACGTCGCGCGGCGGCAACATGCAAATCGATATGTACGGCAATTTCTATTGGGTCGATCCGTCGGAAATGTACGACAATTCCTATGGCGAGAATCGACTGCAAGCCATCGACGTCGGCGCGATGTTGCAAATCTCCCCCAGCTCCGCCTGGCAAGCACTGATCCAGCCGGAGCGGTTGCTCAAGCTCCGGCAAGCGCTGGCCAAATTGCACATGCGGGTCAACGAGGAGGATCGGGCCTTTCCGCTGATCGAAATCGTGGCCCAAGAGCGGCCTCAACTGGGGCTCGAGCTCGTCAGTGAATTCTTGCGCGTTTGGACCCAGAATCACGACCCGAATTCGTCCGTTCGCGAGAGAAATCCTTACATCTATTACTACGGTTTCGATCAGAAAGCGGACGCCATTCCGCTAACGAGGTCCAAACAAGAACGCAACCTTGTCGAACTGGCTGAATGGGTGCGGCGGATCCGCGCACTGAACCTTGGCGAACTCGACGAATTCCTCTTGGCCCGCGCATTCACCACCTGCCATAGCAGCGCGGAGGTCTTCGACATCCAGCGTCTGCGCAGCGTCTTCGGCGACCTGCAGCAGCTCAAACCTGAAACGACAGCCTCCATCTGCGAAACGATGCGAGCCAACCTAGCCGGCCAATGGCGCAGTGTGAGGCTGCAAGAAGAAAACAAGACGAAACGAAAGGAACCAGAGGTCCAAGCCGCTGTACTCCGCGGCTATGCTACCGCTCTGGAACTCGTCAAAGAATCCCTGCAGGCTTATCCAGAAAACTGGCAACTCCACTTGACGGTTGCCTGTCTCGACTACGACCAGAACATTTACTCGCAAACGATCCAAAAAAGTTCCGAATTCAGCCACCGTCGGGATCAGGCGTTCGCGAAATTTGCCCTGGCCGTCGAGAAATACACCGCCGTTGCCCCGACGCTCGATAAATCCAAACAATCGACCGATGTCTTCGATCGATGGTTCTATGCGGCCCTTGGTTCCACTGACCTGGAACGGATTACTCACGAGACACGCCCCGATCTGCGGCAGTTTGCAAAGATCCGTCAGGCCATTGAGAATCTGCCGGGCGCGTTAGCCGAGGATCACATGGCCAAGTTCGCGAACAACCTTTTCGCGCGGATGAGCCCGCTCAAGCCGGAAGTCAAATTCCGCTATTTGCGCGGAGGGTTCGAAATCGTGGGGGATCATCCGCGAGCGTGGGAGGCGAAGTCACTGTACGATTACTACCGGGACCTCGTGAACGAAATCAAGCTGGAGTTGGCGATCGATGGTCCAGATACCCTGTCGGCCAACCAACCGTTCGGCGTCTACGTCAACATCGTACACACCAGCGAAATCGAACGGGAGTCGGGAGGGTTCGGCAAGTACGTTCAAAATCAGAACGCCATGATGTGGGCCTTCAACTACGGCCGACCGACCGAGAATTACCGCGATAAATTTTCAGAGTCCGTTTCGCAGTTGCTGGAGGAGTATTTTGAAATTCTCAACGTAACCTTCGCCAGCCCCGACAGTATGACGTCGATCCCGGCAGCTGAGCCCGGTTGGCGGACAACGCCTTACGCTTACCTGCTGCTCAAACCCAAAGGGCCGCAAATCGATCGCATCCCCTCCTTGAAAATCGACCTCGATTTCCTCGACACCTCAGGCTACGTGATCATTCCGATCGAATCGGCGATCATTCCGGTATCGACCAAGCCCGCACCGCAATTACGACCGTTTCGCGATTTGAATGTCGTCCAAACGTTGGACGAACGGCAAAGTCGCGATGGCAAATTGATCTTGGAGGTCACCGCCTCCGCGGCTGGTTTGGTACCGGAGCTCGAGCAAATTTTCGATCTCAAAAGACCTGGATTCGAAATCGTCAACATCGACGATCAAGGTGTTTTGCCCACCCGGCTCGAAGTCTCTTCGTCGTCGATCACCGTCCGATCGGACCGCAGTTGGGCTGTCGAATACCGGGCCAGCCAGCAGGATACGGTGCCCACAAACTTCACATTCGCTTCTCCGAAACTCGAGGTGGCCAGCCACAAGCGGCAACGCTACGAGGATGCGGATCTCATCGAGGTTGGGGAAACGATCGCCTTGACCGGTGGCTACGGACGTCGACACTGGACTCGTGTCTTTTGGCCCATCGCACTCGCGTTGGCGATCGCCGGACTTGGCATCGTCGCCTACCGCCAGTTCCGGACGCCGGTTGCGAAATCGGAAGCTCGCTTCAAACTCCCCACGGAAATCAACCCGTTCACAGTGCTGAATCTGTTGCAAACGATTCAGGATCGCGGCGGCGTTTCGGCGGCCGAGGCTCGCGAGTTGGAATCGGTCATCGCCCGTTTGCAATCCGATTTCTTCGGGCCGACGAGCGGTGAAACGTCACCGGCCGAGGGCAACGGCTCAGGCTTCTCGGCAAACGCCCGACCAGGTGACGATCTGCGGTCCATCGCCGTTCACTGGATCCATCGGACTGTACGAAATGGTCAGGTTCATGCGTGACGGCGGGCCATTAGTTCTCAGTCCGCGACGTTCAAGTACGGTACGGCCAATTCGTTGAACTTGCGATTGAATTCGGGAACCATTTGATCAAGGATCCCACGGAACTTTGCCAACTCTGCATCGGCCAGCCCCGACAATTCCTCGAACAGCTGGATTGCTTGCACCGTCGGCGGATGGTCACCTTGCCCGGCAACGGTGGCCAAATAGGAAATCCGATTGTTCAAGCGTATCGGAAAATTCAGTGGATCCTGCGAGCTGCGCAACTTGGTTTGATACAAGGTCTCCTCGATGCACTGCATTTCGGTCAGCATGTTGTCCACAAGTTCTACCAAGGGTTGGTAACTCGCGTTCCCGCCGAATCGTGTCTTGAAACCAGTCAACTGTTCGCGCAACTGCCTGATCTTCTTGATCGCGCGATGAATTTCGGTGACTTTGTCGCGAACCTTGATCAGAAACTGGAATTGGGCTTGCAGTTCTGCCTCGGTCGCGGTCACTGTAGGCGGAACAAGCAGCTCGATCTCGGCGGCTTCCGTCTGCTCTCCGACCGTCAATTCGACCCGATACTTTCCGGGAGCTGCTTTTGGGCCTTGCGTCCCGCCCCCCCACAAGACCATACCGTCAAAGGTTTCGGCGTCGGGGTACCGCATATTCCAGCCGATCTGGTTGAATCCCTGCCGCGGTTCGAGTTTGGATTCACCCGCTTTGGGCTGAGTCGCAAAACGATGGGCGACGCCGCCAAATGGATCGTAAAGCGTGACGGATACAGGCTGTTCGCTAAGTTTGACGTCAGACCCCAACCAGAACCGTACGGACAATTCAGTTTTCGGATTTGCGCCATCGGTTTTCGATGCGACTCCGACTCCGCCGGGCATACGGTACACGGGCCGGCCGGGAAAGATGAATTGCTGTTTCTCTGTCAATCCAGGTTCCCAGATCTGGAGCAAACTCAAATCGTCGATCATCCAAAACGATCGACCTTGGGTTGCTACGATCAAGTCATTGCTCTTGATGGTCAGATCGGTGATCGGCACGATCGGTAAATTGTTTTGGAACGGGCGCCAACTTGCTCCATCGTTGAACGAAATGTACATGCCGCGCTCCGTGCCTGCGTACAGCAAACCCGGTCGAACGGGATCTGCTCGGATCACTCGCGTGAAATGATTGGCCGGGATGCCCGAGTCGATCTTGGTCCAAGTCTGCCCGTAATCGGTTGTTTTGTACAGAAAGGGGCGGTCATCGTCGAGTTTGTAACGAGTCGCCGCGAGGTACAATCCTCCGGGCTCTTTGGGATGGATTTCGATCGCATTGATCATCGACCATTCGGGCAAGTCGGGCGGGGTGACATTCGTCCAGTTTTTACCGCCGTCTCGCGAGACGTGGACCAGACCATCGTCGGTGCCAACCCAAATTGTGTTGGCATCGTGGGGAGACTCGGCCGCCGCGAAGATCGTGCAATATACCTCGACTCCCGTATTGTCCTTGGTGATCGGTCCGCCGGAAGGTCCGAGCTTCGCGGGGTCGTTTCTCGTCAGGTCAGGACTGATCGGGGTCCAACTGTGTCCTTCATCCTCGCTGACGAACAACACATTGGCCGCCGCGTACAAGCGTTGCGGGTTCGTCGGTGAAAAGAACAACGGAAAATTCCACTGAAATCGGTAACGAATGTCCCCCGCACCGTGGCCGATTGGATTGTCGGGCCAGACGGTGATGTTTCGCGATTGTTTGCGGCGATGGTCCAGCCGAATGAGGTAGCCCCCATAGGATCCGCCGTAAACGATTTCCGGATCGCGGGGGTCAGGCGCCAAAAATCCACTTTCGCCCCCCGCCGTGATTTCCCAATCTTTTTCGGTCAAGTGTGAGTTGGGACCTCGGTGCGCGATCCGGACCGTCGAGTTGTCCTGCTGCGCGCCGTAAATGCGATAGGGAAAATGATTGTCGGTGGTCACCCGATAAAACTGAGCCGTGGGCTGGTTGTGGTAGGTCGAAAAGGTCTGGCCGCCATCAAAGGACACCTGCGCGCCCCCGTCGTCACCGATGATCATGCGCTGCGGATCCTCTGGAGCGATCCAGAGATCGTGATGATCCCCGTGCGGTGTATTGATGGAGGTAAACGAAGTCCCTCCGTCGCGCGATCGCCAAAATTGAACGTTCAGCACATAGACCTCGTTGACATCTTGAGGTCCGGCATAGACTCGTGAGTAGTACCAGGCACGCTGTCGCAAGTTACGATCGTCGTTGACACGCTTCCAGGTTTCCCCGGCGTCGTCACTGCGGAACAAGCCCCCTTCCTCAGCCTCGATGATGGCCCAAACTCGCTTGGAATCGACCGGCGATACCGTAACACCGATGATCCCCAACGTCCCTTGCGGTAAACCAGGACGGCCCGTAATTTCGGTCCAAGTGTCGCCGCCGTCGATCGATTTCCACAAACCAGACCCAGGACCGCCACTTTCCAGAGAGTACGGCGTTCGCAACACTCGCCACAGCGAGGCGTACAAGGTCCGCGAATCCTTCGGATCGATGATCAAATCGACCGCTCCGACTTCATCATTGACATGCAGTACTCGGGTCCAAGATTTTCCGCCGTCGTCGGTTCTAAAAATGCCCCGCTCCGAGTTTGGTCCGAACAAATGCCCCAAGGCTGAAACATACACGCGATCGGGATTTTTCGGATCGATGCGAATCCTGGTGATATGACGCGAGTCTTCCAGGCCGATGCGAGCCCAAGTCTTGCCGCCATCGATCGACTTATACATTCCCTCGCCGCTGGAGACGTTTCCGCGCACTGTTTTTTCGCCACCACCGACATAGATGATTTGCGGATTGCTCGGTGACACGGCCACTGCTCCGATCGAGCCGCCGAAGTAGCCGTCACTGACATTTTCCCAAGTCGCACCGCCATCTGCGGTTTTCCAAACACCACCTCCGCACGCCCCCATAAAAAAGACGTTGCGATTGCCCGGGATTCCTTCGACGGCCGCTGACCGGCCACCGCGAAAGGGTCCTACCAGACGATACTGGAGTTGCTTCAGGTAATCATCGCTCGGCTCTTCGCTCGCTTGCCCATAAGCGAACAACGGAATCAGAAATAATGCCATAGCTGCCATCGCGATGGCCCAGCGGAATTCGCGCTTCATCATGACCAACTCAGTTAAGTTAGAGAATCGTCTATCGACGGCTGCTCATCGATCGCCGCCGGTACGCCGCTATTGTAGTTGCTGCCACTTGAGAATGCACGATTTCTACTGGTTGCAACTCGGATTGACTAAGTTTGGGTGTCGGCTGTTCCAAAGGTAACGACGAAATCTCTGCCGCTTTTTTGCGAACGTCAACCATCGATGGAGGCAATCGTCCCCTGGACGCAGTTCGGCCAAGGCAAAAAGTCCCCGTTGAGATGGACTCAGCTGCGCTGAACACGCAGGCAGGGCTCAGCCGCGCGACAAATGAGTTATCCCTCGGGGTCGTATGGGCCAGAGCATCGTTAGTTACAACCTATTCCAAAACAAGCCCTCGCTTACGCTTCGGGCTAAGGTCGCTGAAGGCTCTGTTTTGGGTTAGGCTTAACTTACATTGTCTAGCCGTTGGCTGCGATGCATCTAGTCGAGCAACCCATCGAAAGCCTCCTGTTTGCGCAGTTCGCGAGTTTTTTCGTAGAGTTCGGTTTGCTTTTTGAGCAGGCCGCGAACCAAGTCGATGAGTTCGTTCTGAGTTTCGAACTTCACCAAAGTTTGGATGACCTGTTCTAACTTGCCGAGTGCCGCCGCAAGTTGCTCGTCGGCCGCTCGAGCCGTTTGACTGATCTCGACTTCCCACCGAGACGTCAGCGGTTGCTGCAAGTATTGCTGGAATTGCGTTTGTAGCGTTCGTGAGGACTCGCGCAAATTCCCCTTCAGCTCACCGACGATCAAGCGCAGTGGCCGTACGACCTTGTCGGACAATCGCACCTCTCGCTCCCGCGCATTGAGACGGTTGTTTGCCAATTGCAATCGCAAATCCTCGAGGGCATCGGCGACGCCGCTGAGTTCCGCGGCGGACTTGTCGAGTTGTAACCGCAGCCGGCTGGCATAGATTGCCCGCGATTCGCGGTCGAGTCGTTGGCGATCCTCGGTCGTTAGGCGGTCGTCATTTTCGGTCGCACCACTGGGCATTACCTCTGGCTCACGAGATCGGGCCAGACGCGCCAGATAATCGCGAACTCGCCGCAGCTCCTCATGAATCTGCTCCAGTCGGTGCCGTTCAGCCGATTCGCGTCGCTCGAGCGAACGGATCAATTCGTTCGGAGTAACGAGTTCCAGACGAACCATTTCACCGTCGCTTTGATTGGGTTGCTCGTTCAGGTCGCAGCGGTCTTTCGCTTTAACGATCAACTGGACTGCTCGTCCCTCGCCAGGTTCAAGTTTGGCGATCCTCTGCTCGTCTTGCAGCCAGCGGAGATCGATCAAGCTCCTCAACGCCCCGGCACCGTCAAGTTCCAGTGGAACTGCGAGCGTCTCTGATTCGTTCACACCGATTTCCACCCAGGAGCGGTCCACTCCATAGTCGTCCTGCACGGTGCCGCTGATGGGAATTACCGCTTGCGGCGTGATGGCCAATCCGATCCCTTCCAACTTGGAAACGATTCGTGGCGGCTGGTCGGCAACGGCTTCGATCGTGATTGCAAACGGTTCTCGGCTCACGACGCCGCGTTCATCAACCAGATAAATTTTGCATTTCACATTGGTTTCCAAGCGGGCGATGGACCAGTGAAAGCCTGTGTCTGCGCAAGGCAACTCCAAAATTCCCCCCTCCGAACCTTCCCGCCTCGTGTCGTCCGCTTGATAGACACAAACAGCGCGTTTCAACGTTGTTGATGCCGTGCCGCGCAGCGTCAGCGCTGTTCCTTGCGGCAACTTGGTCGCGACGCTCAACGGGATCGTCCGCGGCGTCCAGCGCAGCGATTCGCGATCGACCATGTAATCGGGGAACACACAGTCGAGTTCTACGTCGCGGACCGAAGGTGGATCGACGGCGCGGACGAAAAACGGGCCAGCTTGGTGATCGCCGCATCGCAATGAAAACCGCAAATCAGATCCAATCTGATCGAGAGGGAGACTGTCCAGTTCGAACGTCTGTCGCCCGCCACGCGCCGGCCCGATCCTTTTCAACAGCACCCGGCCACCCAGACCTGATTCGCATCGGTACACGAGTTCGCAATCCGGCAACGGCGCTGCCGACTCAGCGGACACATCGACACGCTGCACCTCAGCGACAACGGTCAAGGAGGTACCGCGAGCCACATGGATGATCCCTCCTTGGTCGACAGCCGAGTTTTGTTGCTCCGCGAGCGCGAATTCGGAGGCGTCGTCTTGGCGCCAACGAATGGCGACCAGGTTGACCGCGAATCGCCGCGGGTAGTCGCGCGAATCGAGCCACAGTAAACGACTCGCTGCCGTCTGAAATGTACTGGGCATAGCGACAGCCAAACCAATCAAGACTACCAACGACCCCACGGCGGCAAGGCTCGCCCCAGTGAGCACCCTCGCTTCGAAGAGCTTACGTTCCTCGAAATTCTGCAGGTGCTCCAGCGTGCGGGCTTCGGCACAGCGGAGCAGCATCAGATGGTTGTCACTCGCCCCCCCCGATGCCTTCGCCGCGCTGACGATCGTCAACAAACCTCCGTTGATTTCCGGCAAGTGTCGTTCGATCAGTCCGGCGACTTGATCATCGGTCGGCCGAGTGCGAAACAACCATTTGCCGTCGCGCCACAGCGAGGCAATGAACGCTGCGATCGCCAGGAACAGTAGCCCGAGCCGCCAAGGTAGCCCAAGTTCTCGCCCGCCAAACCAGATCGGCAGATAATCCAGACTCCAGGCTGCTAAAAACATCGCGACACCGAGTGTCACGAGCTGCAGCCCCAACAATTGCCAAAGATAGCGACGTAGATAACGCCTAGTTGTTGCCAGTCGATCGACGATTTCTACAGGTAGTTCATAGGAAGTCGCGGCGGGATTTTTCATAATGACTTGATTTTAGCCATTGTTTCGCGATGATTAAACGGAAGATCCTGCCGGATTTGCCGGTGACCGCGGTCCCCGCGCACGAGCCAAGGTCGGTCCTGGTGTGACGCCTCTGATGCAAAATAAAAACGAATTCGTGATCATCGACGAAGTCGAACCGTGCCCTTACTTGCCCGGGGAAACCGCGCGGATGCCGCTTCGTATGCCTCTGCAACCGCTGACCGATCGAGCGATGGATCAGTTGTTGGCGCAAGGGCACCGCCGCACGGGGGAGTTCATTTACCAAACCAACTGCCCGCGGTGCCGAGCTTGCGAGCCGATCCGCATCGAATGCGCGGCCTTCGAATTCAATGCGACCTGGCGACGGGTGCTCAACAAGGGGAATCGTAACCTCGAACTCCGGGTCGGACCGCTGCAATGCGATCGCGAGCGGGTCAACTTATTCAACAAACATCGCCGCCTGCGCGGGCTGGCGAAAAACGATTCGGACATCGACATCGAAGAATACCACTGGGGCTTTGTCAAGACATGCTTCAATAGTTTCGAGATCGCCTATTACGAACAAGGACGCCTGGTCGGCATTGCCGTTTGCGACTCAGGCGAGGAAGCGATGTCGGCTGTTTACACGTTTTACGATCCCGATTTCAAAGGAACCAGTCTCGGCACCTATTCCATCCTGAAGCAAATCGAAATATGCAACAAAAATGACTGGCGTTACCTGTATCTTGGCTTCTATGTCGAGAACTCGGTCCACATGCGCTACAAAGCGAGGTTCCGCCCGCAACAGCGGTTGCACAACGGCATCTGGAAAACGTACCACTAACGGTCGCGGTGATCGCTGTGCTTCTGTTCGGCGAATCGATGTTCGTGCCCCGCGCGGCGCAGCAGCACCAACCGCTTCTTGCGAAGAAAATAATCAGAGCTCGTTTCGATGATATAATCCGATGGCAAACGTTGCCGCAATTCGTCGAGATGCTCATCGGTCGTGACGATCGCCGCATCGGGGAATCGCTGGGTGAAAGACTCCGGTGAAACACGCGGCCACGGCATCCAAGCCCTCGCCCGCGCGACGACTTCCCCCTCGTGAGCCGATTCCGGACTCAGCTCAAAAATCGGATGCTCGCCATACACCACCCAACTTGATTCTAGGCAACGATAGGTAGCCACAGGCGTTCCCGCCGGTAATCTTCGAATTCGCTCCCAAACCAAGTCGGGGCCACGGGCAGAATCTACGACAACCGTCCCCCACCCCCACAACATCGTGGTAAACGCAACGGTGGTAAGTCCCAGCAGCAATGCCGCTTGCCGCTGATCTCGGCCGGCCACCCACCAGCCGATCACCCCTCCGACGGCCAGCGGCATCGCTAACCACACCAACTCCCAATGCCCCTGCAGATACTGTCGCGCGGCAACGATCAATCCCGCCGCGAGCGGCAGAGCAACCACCAGCAACGCCAAAAACGCCAGTCGAAACCACAGCGGTCGCGCCTTGGTCCCGCCGCGAGCAAAGCGATCAACGCTTAGCCCAACAAGCAAGGCCAACGCAGGATACGACGGCGTTACATAGCTCGGCAACTTTGTGGCCATCAGCGAAAACAGGCCCACGATCACACCGACCCAGCACAGGAGAAAGGTCATGCTCCGGTCGAAACCGTCCCGGCGATCACGCTCAAGCTCCAAACCAACTGGCAGTGCCAAAATCGACCAGGGGAAAAATCCGACCATGATCGCCACCGGGTAGTACCAAATCCCTCCCGAATGATTTTCAAAGCTTTGCGTCGCGCGGCCGAAGTGTTCCTCCAAAAAAAACTTACGGAGAAACTCTCCGTCAGTGCGAAAACCGACCCAGGCATACCACGGTCCGGCCACGGCCAAGACGACGAGCACGCCCAGAAACGGTCGCATCGAAACCAACGTCTTCCCAAAATGCAAGGGATGCCAGATCCTCACGAGCTGCCACGACAGGACACGACTGACAAGGCCACTTTGCGTCCGTTTACATGACTCCCGCGGCAAGCGTTCTAGCAACAGAAATAACCCTATCACCGCCATCGGAAGCATAAAGCCCGCCAGACCTTTGGCCAGCACCGCCAGGGCCAACGCGATGAAAAAACCCAGCGCCCGGAACCAAGATCGCGGGAATTCAATCACCCCCTCTCCATCTCCGCCAAAGGCCCGCCGATTGGATACCACAAAAAGGGTCAATCCCAACGTCATCAAAAAAATCAATGTCGCATCTGGCGTCGCCGCCCGCGCAGCCACGCCGAACATTATCGTGGTGCACAAAATCACGGCGCTCCACAACCCCACCATGCGAGAATACAGCATGCTACCTAGGGCGAACGTCAATAGCACGGTCCCCGTGCTCAGCAGAGCCGAACCGACTCGCGCGGAAAACTCCGATTCTCCCAGCACGGAGTACGCCAGCATGATAATCCAATACAACAGCACCGGCTTTTGATGTCGCAGTTGGTCGTTGAAAATCGGAACCACCCAATCGCCGCGAGCCATCATCTCCGCCGCGCAGCCAGCATTGCGAGGTTCGTCCCGGTCCCACAGTCGTGGTTTGCCCAAACTGGTAAAAAACACCAAGCCGCATACAGCGAGTAGCAAGCCGATCGAAATCGCCAACCCCGGGCCTTGTCTCGCCCCTGGCCTCGTCACGTCCCCCGATTGAGCCGACGGGGCCGTGACGGACGGACAGGTTGCTTGGCAAGGCTCCGTCTCCCACGTGCCCCGCAGTGAATGCCGTCGATCGTTGCCTTCCATTGCCGTTGATCGCCAAAAACGAATGAACTATGTCGACCCTCAAGCCGATAATTTAGTCATTTTCCGCAGCCGCTCCAACAGCGAATCTCCGCGGCTCCGCTGAAGCGAAATCGGCGAATATTCCCATCTCCGAGCGGCAAACGACTGCTTTCATCACGACTCACCTTGTTCTGGCTGCAAGATACTCGACAATAATCATCAATTGGTCGATAGATTTCGACCATTGAAACCGAGGCTGCGTCACCACTCGAGGTAGCCACTTATGGACATCGGAAGACGATCGTTTCTGAAACAAGCGGGCCTCCTTTCGCTTGGCCTCCTCCCAGGACACTGGCGCAGCTGGTCTTCTCCTACTCGCCCTCACCGCTGCGTGATCATCGGTGCGGGCCTGGCTGGACTAGCCGCTGGCTACCGCTTGAAGCAGGCCGGCTGGGAGCTCACCCTATTGGAAGCCCGCAATCGCGTAGGTGGTCGCGTCTTCTCCCACGCCTTGCCCGAAAACCGCAATTTGATCTGCGAGCTCGGGGCCGAATGGATCGGTGAAAGTCATGAGCGGATCCGCGTATACTGTCAAGAGTTCGGCTTGCCGCTGCAACTCCATCGCTTTTCCGATCACCTGCTGCGGAATGGAGTTTTCTCGCGCCCCGGCCAATGGAGTTATTCGCCAGCGGCCAAGACCGCCTGGGAAGACCTGATGCGTCAGTATCCGCATCTGACTGAAGAACAGCGACGAGAAATCGATCGGCTCGATTGGTGGACGTTTTTGGAGCGGAAAGGTTTTCCCCGCAAGGATTTGCTGCTGCGAGAATTATCCGACAGCACCGATTTCGGCGAGTCGATCCGATTCGTCTCCGCGCTGGCAGCGCTCGCCGAGTATGCCGAAGCGAGCGAGCATAACGAGATGGACTACAAACTGGTCGGAGGCAATTCGCGATTGATCGATGAGTTCACAAAGCGGATCGGCCGGGAAAACCTTCGCACCGGTGCGATGGTGACCAAGATCCAACAAGCTGCAGGACTCGTGACGGTCCATACCGGTACCGAGCAATTTCTGGCCGATGCCTGTATTTGCACTATCCCTACGGCGGCTCTGGGCCGCATCGAATTCGATCCTCCCTTGTCGGCGGAAAAAAGGCGAGCGATGGATCAGCTGCGATACGCCCGCATCATCAAAAGCTCGATCTTGTACTCTGAACGTTTTTGGAAGGATGAGAAATTCTCGATGATCTCCGATACGACGTCTCATTATTTTTTCCATTCGACTCAAAATCAGCCGGGTAGTGAGGGGATTCTGACGTCGTACGCCGTGGGCGACAAGGCTGAAGTGTTGGCGAGCCAAGATAACTCCCGGCGGCAAGCCCACATCAACCGCGATTTGATCGATTGTTTTCCCCAAGCCGCTCGGCTGGCGAGAGGAATTGCCTCGTATGCGTGGCAGACTGACGAACACACCAAAGGGGCCTACGCCCTGTACGGTCCCGGTCAGTGGTATGAATTGCGTCCGCTGCTCCAGGAGCCGCACGGCAAAGTCTTATTCGCGGGTGAGCATCTCGCCGACTGGCAAGGCTTCATGGAGGGAGCCATCGAAACCGGCGAGTGCGCCGCCGCGAGCTTGTCAGGCGATTAAACGGCGGCTTGTGGTGCGGTCATACGCAACGGTGGCGACATTAAATTTTTCAACGGGCGACTCGAACAGAACAACAGGAAAGCTTGCAGATGTCATGGATAGAATGGTATGAATCTTTGGCCAAGCCTAGTTGGACTCCGTCGCCAGCGACGATCGGTACCATTTGGCAACTACTCTACCCCATCATCTTCATTACGTTCGGCTTCGTATTTTGGCAGGCCTTTCGCGGAAAAATTCCGCCAGCCGTGGTGACTCCCTTTGCCATCAATCTCGTCGCAAATCTCGCCTTCACCCCGATTCAATTCAATCTCAGAAATCTTCCCTTGGCGACCGCCGATATTTTAGTTGTTTGGGCCACGGTCTTGTGGTGCATCGTCGCCATTTGGCCCCACTACCGATGGGTTGCTGTTTTGCAAATTCCATATTTGATCTGGGTCTCCATCGCGACAGTACTTCAAATAGGTATCACCTGGATGAACCGTTAGTCAGTGCCGCTGTCTCAAGGGTTAGCCGGAGGTCATTCGCAATTCTGTCTGCTGCGGGGAGTGTCACCGCTACCAGGCCTAAGCGCGTTCAAAATCTGGCCGTAATCGCCTTGAATTTACGTGGAACCCGCGCTCGGCTCGAGCCATAGATGCAAATTTCGTTTTCTAGTAACCAACATTGACAAGCGATTGCGAATCGTCAGAATAACCAAAGTCGGACACATTTTCTTGTCCCCGTAGTTCAATTGGATAGAGCGTCGGCCTCCGGAGCCGAAGGTTACAGGTTCGAATCCTGTCGGGGATATTTTTTACGTGCGGATGTCATGCTGGGCGGCGTAAAGTTCCTTGCTCGCCCGACACCTATTTTGTTTCCTCCCTGTTTTGCCCGACAATCGGATAACCGCCAGGCGTCGTCTCGCCTTACTTGGAACCTACCTAAAAACCTTCACCAGCCATACCCCGACGCGAAAGCTTTCAAATCATGCTAACCCACCTGGAAGATCATAATCCGAAGTGTCAGCCCGGGATAATCTGCTAACTCAACAAGGCTGACGTCCGACGGTGACGCGTTCCGAAATTTCCCTCGCTAATGCGACGGGTTACCAAACAGCGGGACTTCAACACGTAAACGCCTAAGGGGCCGTTTTGCGATAGGCTCTCATCAAAGCTGAAAGCTACCGGATTCAAGCGAATCTTTTTCGGGCAATAATCTTGCAATGTACCTCACTCGCGGCGCCGCCAACCATGCTCGAAGCAAATCAGCCCACTGATACCGTTCCCATTGACATCGATCGGTGGGGCAACGACACGAAATCCGCCAATCCCCGTCCGCCGATGACAAAAATCGGTCAGCTGCGGTCCGTAGAGTGAGATATCGAAATAGTAGGCCCCCAACAGTAACGGAATCTTTCGTAACGTCAACTCGAAGACCGACCGACCCATCGGCAAATCGAATCGAAAACCTTGAAACGGTGTCGCCATCGAGCCGATTGTCTCCGCCGCTGGGGATCCGACCGCCGCGATCAATCGAGCCTCGCGCACCGGCGTCTCACACTCAATCACGATTTCCAGCCGCAGGTCATCCCCGGTACAAAACTCCGTTTGCTCTTGGCCAGCCTGATCCACGGTGCGCGCCGAAACGATGCGTGCCCTCGTCCAGTGCTGCTCTCCTGGGGACTGCTGGGTATTCCCTTGATCGACCAATCCTTGTTCGTAAATCGTCAAGCCACGTTGCACATCACCGTCGAACACGATCCGTCCCGCTTCGCAGACGATGGTCCGTGTGGCCACCCGCGGCAACATCCCCACAGCATGGGTGACCAGCACGATCGAAGTCCCTTGTTGGATCAAGTCGTTGAAATGCTGAAAACATTTCATCCGAAAACGGACATCACCGACGGCGAGGACCTCGTCCAAAATCAACAGCTGCGGTCGCAGGTGGGCGGCAACCGAAAATCCCAAGCGCATGCGCATCCCGGAACTGTAGGTTTTGATCGGATCATCGATCACCGCCCCCAATTCGGCGAACTCGACGATACCGTCGAAGGCCCGTTCAATCTCTGGCTTTTTTAGCCCTAAGACCGTGCCGTTGATGAAAATGTTTTCCCGACCCGACAGTTGCAAATTGAATCCTGTCCCGAGTTCGATCAACGCGCCGACCCGTCCTGAAATCCGGATTCGGCCCGCATCGGGCCGAATCAGCCCGGTGATCATTTTCAACAGAGAACTTTTCCCGGCTCCGTTGGGTCCAATCAGCCCGACGCACTCGCCCGGCTTCATCGAGAAGGTCACGTCCCGCACCGCGAAAAATTCCCCCGGCCGCAACAATTCTTTCGGCGGTCGACTCGCGCGGCGAAAACGAAATTGACTGGCCACATCGAGCACGCCATACCACATCGCGCGGCGAAGATTCCGGCAATATTTTTTCCAGACGCGATCGACCTCCAAAATGGCCTGCTCCGAACTCATGCCAATATCAACCTTTTCATCGATAATCGCTCAACTGACGACCATCCGCTCCACCAGCGCTGGAATCGAGACGCGAAAAACAACCAAGCCAAGCACGAACGTGGGGAGAGCCAGCAAGGAAAACACAACCGTCGCGGCGACATGCTCCGTCGTCCCGAACAGCAAAAGATCGCGGGTTGCCACCAGCAAGGGGCTGGCCGGATTCAACCAATTCAACAAGGTCGCTGGCCACGTATTCGGCAGATAGTAAATCACCGGCGTGATGATCATCCAAAACGGCAAGCCGATCGAGATCAACCGCGGAATATCATGATAGAGAGTACCCAAGGGAACTAAGGTCAGACCGCACCCGACAGCGAATAAAATCATCAGTCCGAACAGAGGCAGCGCGATTAGAAACCCGGAGTGGAGCGATCCTGAAAAAAAGACAAAGGCGGGGATTAGCAGCAAACTGCGGATCACCGTGTTGAGTAAGACGTCGTAGAGGCCTTCCAAAATCAAAGCCTCGCGTGGAAAGTTCAACCGGCTGAGCATTCCCCGATTCGAACTCACCGCGTTCATCGGCATTTGCAACGCTTCCACGAACGTTTGCCAAACGATCATACCCACGAGAATGTACAGGGTCGCATCGACGCCCGTTGAACCGTTGGGACCCACCAGGTTAAAGTTGAAAACACCCCGGCTCCGCAAAAACACCCAAATCGCCGTATTCGCCAGAGGCGGCAAAAATATCCAGAACATGCCCAACAGTGTTTGCCGATACATGCCGCGCAGATTCCGCACGAATATCCGCCAGGCCAGTTCACGGCCACCTATGAAAAGGTCTTGAAAAATCTCACGCAGTAATCGCCCCGGAGCAGCAAGCTCCGGTTTCGCATCATAGATGATCTCGCGTGGCGGATCGTTCATAGAGAAAGTCGACGAAATGAGGCGGCTCGAGAAGTCGCTCAAATGTAATCGTTGCCATGCATTAGGCCAAGCCGATTTGGACTAACGTGTGCAAATGGATGCCACCGACAACCTGTTCCTGGTCATTCAATACGGGCAGGACGGTAATCGCATGTTTTTCCATAGTCCGCAGCGCTTCTGCGGCTAGCAGATCCGCTTTGATCGATTTCGGGCTACGCACCATGTGATCCGACAGGCGATCACCCAGTGGATTCAGATTCCGCGCGAGCAAACGTCGTAGGTCGCCGTCCGTCAAAATCCCCAGCAGACGATCGTCTTGGTCCACCGCGATCACGCAACCCAATCCGCAGCGGCTCATCTCCAAAATCGCCTCGCGGATGGACGTATCGGGTTGTGCCTTAGGGACACGATCCCCCGTCTGCATGACATCGTGCACCGTAGTCAACATTTTTTTGCCCAGATGACCGCTGGGGTGAAAAATCGCGAACTGATCTTTGGTGAAACCACGAGCCCGCATCAGAGCGACCGCCAGCGCATCGCAGATCGCTAGCGACACCGTAGTGCTGGCTGTCGGTGCCGATGCGATTTCATCGGCCTCGCGCGCCACCGAGACGTCGATCACATAAGCACTGCGCCGCGCCAGCGTCCCCTCGCGGCGACCCGTGATCGCGACGATCGGAATCCCCTGGCGAAGAATATGAGGAAGCAATTCCAATATCTCGGCGGTTTCTCCACTATTCGACAACGCGATCACGACGTCGTCTTTGGTGACCATTCCCAAATCGCCATGCAAGGCCTCGCTGGGATGCAAATAAAATGCGGGTGTGCCAGTGCTCGAGAAGGTAGCTGCCGCTTTATTGGCGATATGCCCCATTTTCCCCATGCCAGTCAGCACGACCCGCCCCTTGCAGGTCTTGAGCAGCTCCACAATCGCAGCAATCGACGTATCAACGCGGGCGGCGGTGCTTTCCAGGCATTGGCTTTCCCACCGCAAAACCTCGCAAACCACTCCAACGATTTCGTCGGCATTCATAACAGAGCAACCTCAGATTCGAATCATCTCGCGCGATCACTTCCTGGCTTCCTCGCAGATGCAGCGGGACAATCAGGGGGAAGCAAAAGCATCCTTTTCCATTCGCTGAGCCCCCAAGTTTAGAATTTTTTCAGCCAGATCGGCCGCCGACATTCCTGGAGAAATATCGATCATTTCGCACTCCGAAAGGCCGCGAAACCAAGTCTCTTGATGCCGAGCGAATTGTCGGGTACGAATCAACGTCTGCTCTTGTGCCTCGGCGAGTGTTCGTTGACCGCGTAAATAATCGATCACCTCGCAATAACCAACCGCTTGCAGGGCAGTGCGAGAAAGATTGTCATATCGGCTCAGCAGTCGCTCCACCTCGGCCACCAATCCATTTTCAAACATCCACGCGACCCGCTGCGCGATGCGTTCATGCAAAATCGCTCGCGGATGCCGCAACGCGAATACTCGGCATTCGTCGGCGCGGTGGGCGTGATCGAATTCCATTTGCCAGTGGCTGATCGGCTTGCCCGTCAGGTGGACTACCTCCAAGGCGCGAATCAAGCGGCGGCGGTCATTGACATGCAATTTATGGGCACTCAAGGGGTCGAGCAATTTTAGTCGCTCCTGGAGAGCCGCGGTACCAACACGCTCGATTTCCTCCTCGATGGCTTCGCGGAACTTCCAATCGGCCGGCGGTCCCTCGAATAATCCGCGAAGCATCGCCTTGAGGTACAAAGCCGAACCGCCGACGAACAAAACCTCGCGTCCGCGTCCGCGGATCTCGTCGATTTTCTGCAACGCCACTTCGCGGTACTTCGAGACGCTGAACGTTTCCACCGGCGAGATGATATCAATCAAATGGTGAGGAATGGCCCTTTGCTGCTCCGGCGTCGGTTTAGCTGTGGCGATGTCCATCTCGCGATAAATGGCCATGGAGTCTAGCGAGATGATCTCAGCATTCAGCCGCCGCGCGAGTTCCAGCCCTACCAGCGTCTTGCCCCCGGCCGTTGCCCCCGTTAAGTACCAGCAGCTCAAGGCTTTCGCACACGCCGAGCGATTCGATTCCAAACTGGAGGTCAAGTCCATCGATGTTCTCGCCGTCAGGGATTAACGCAGGGCCCGCACGCGGAACTGCCCCTGTTTACTTCGCAACTCTTTGGCCTTTTCGATTTTCGCCTTTTCAATATTCTCCGGGATGTCAGGAGCGCGGTAGGCGGGAATACAGGAGACTAAAATGCCAAGCAACACAAAAGCAAACGCCAACGCGACCCCCGCTCCGTATTCTTGCTGCGTGTAAAAAGGTCGAGCCGACAGTACATCGATTGGCGAGAAAGGGTCCGCGCCCCCACCGTAGGATGAGTAAGCATTAAAGCGAATCCACGCGATGTACATCATGACAAACATGGTCGTCAGCACGATTCCCAACGTGATGCCAACCTGATACTTCCGTTTACGCAGCAGCAAAAACGCCATCACGAAGGTGCCGATCAGCCCGAAAATCATCCCTACGAGTGGCAGGACGACCCGCGAGCCCCCGAACATATTGAAAAAAATCGGGAACACCTGCATCAGAAACGCGACGGCCGCGAACATACCTGCAAGGATAAGGGAATGCAGAAAATAACGGTCGAGCGAACTGATTTGGGGCTTTTTTGGCTGGGTAGGCGCCAACGACATAGCGAGCCATCCGGGTTAGCGAAAACGGCCTCGAGCGACACCAAGGCCTGATGAGTTGATTGTAACCACGATTCACGGCGATTTCAATTTTGCCCGCAGTTCGGCGACCAATCTTTCCCCTTCCTGGCCGACATCAATCAGCATTTGGGTCGAATCCGACAGCCATTTCACCTGCACCTGACCCGACTGTAATTCGTCGGGACCAGCGACAATGACCGCCTCGAAGCTCCGCCGGTCGGCGAACTTAAACTGCGCCCCCAATTTCTTCGGATCAGGAAACACCTCGACATTGAAGCCTCCGCGCCGCAGGCACGCCGCCAATCGCAAATAGTGCGGAACGTCCTCGGCGCGAAAATTCGCAACGAGAATCTGCGCTGGCGTCTTCCGCTTGGGCAGCATCTCCAGCAATTCCATCGCCGCGAGCAACCGATCCAAGCCCAGCGACGCGCCGATACCCGGCAATTGCTCACGCGTGAACAATTCCGCCAGATTATCGTAGCGGCCGCCGGAACAGACGCTGCCAATTTCCGGTTTTGCGGACAAAAACGTCTCGAAGATCGTCCCGGTGTAATAGTCCAGTCCCCGCGCGATGCTGGGGTCGATCCGAACTAACGGCGCTACCCCCAGACGCTCGTAAGCGTCATACAAGGTACGGAGCTCGCTGCACCCTCGCTCCCCCAGCTCATTGCCAGCCGTCAACTCTTCCAAGCGTTGCAAAATGTGATTTGCATCGCCGGCGAGCTGAGCCATGTCTAGGACAGCGGTGATTTGTTGCGGCTCGAGACGCGCGACCTCAGCCAACTCGCGGCTGACCGTTTCGACGCCCAGTTTGGGCAGCTTGTCGATCGCCCTTAAAACGGCGGTCGAGCGATCGGCAAGTCCGAATTTGTCCAAAAAGCCATTGAGCACCTTGCGGTTGTTGACGCGGACCTCGAACGCGTCGAAGCCGATAGCGCGAAGTAGGTCGATAATGACCAGCCCCGTTTCGATATCGCTGGTCAGCGCCGTCGTGCCGATCGTATCGAAATCGCATTGCATGAATTCCCGATAGCGGCCAGCTTGCGGGGATTCGCCGCGCCACACGGTGGCGATGTGGTATCGTTTGAACGGCATCCCCAAATCCGTGCTGTGCTGGGCGACGAAGCGAGCGAGGGGCACCGTCAGGTCGAAGCGCAGGCCCACATGGCGATTCCCCTGATCGTGGAAATGGTACATCTGGCGATCGGTTTCCTCGCTCCCCTTGCCGGTCAGCACCTCAAATAGTTCGAGGGCGGGGGTGTCGATGGGTGCGAAACCGAAGGAACGATAGACCCGCCGCGCGGTGTCGATCAAGGCCTCCCGCACCAGCATCATGTCCGGCAGAAAATCGCGAAACCCTTTCAGCGTACGGGGCTGGATTGATGGCGCAGTCATGCAGCGTGCCTATCACGAAGATGCAAGAATCGGGAACATCGGCGGGCGAGCCGAGCGAAAATTTTCGCTGTCGGGTACTGAGTTGTACAAGGCTTCGTAATACTCCTGGACTTGTTCTGAGGTCTCGAAGTATCGATCGTAGACATTGCTGTCCTCGTACTCGCAATTGTCGGTGGAATATTCCCGGCAAATTTGCGGACGTGTTTCGTAAATTCCGCAGCGATTGTCAGACTGCAAATGCTTGCAAGTGGTGTGCACGAGGATGTACCAAATTTTTTCGTCGACGAACACCGAGGCACGATCGTGCAGCAAAAACCAGCGCATGAAATCGAACTCTTGTGCGGTTGTCGGTTTGTCGATCGGCAGTGCAAAATAGCGACAACACTTCGCCGTACAATAATCACACAGGCAGGCCCCCATGGGAATCTGATCCTTAGGGATTTTTTTCAGTGGAGGTTTATTCATCGCGGCTGTGGTTCCCTAGAGTAGAAAGCGGCTGGCCCAACGGCAATCGCACCGGTGCTCTGAGCCATTCCAAAATCGCGTCCGAGCGACGCGGGGAACCGGTTGATTAAGTTGTTGGCGATGCTGGCCAGATTAGCCCATCCGAATCGCCACGGCCAAAGCGACAGGCAACGCCAATCGGCATGCGGCTCGCCCCGAAATTCCCCAAGTCGATCGTTCAGTCCGCTATAAGTTATAGGCAAAACCAAAGGGTTTTAAAGGGCGGGTTTGAGTTTTACCGTGGGTTGTGCCGACCAAGCTGAAAGGGTGGCATCATCCAGAACAATGTCGACGACGACGCACAGGTCGAAGCATGCTGGCGATCTTAATCAATAGTTTGAGCCTACTGGCCATTTTGCTCATCCCCGCATGCCTTGTCGCGCTTGCGATTCATCTGTTCGAATTCAGCATCCAGCTGCAATTGGCGTCACGGTGGGGGTGGCGCAGCGTGATGATCACCGGCTGGCTGGGGACGCCCATCCACGAGTTGAGCCACGTGATCATGTGCTTCCTCTTTCGACATCGGATCGACGAAGTCCGCTTTTTCGATCCCGATCCCGCCAGCGGCCGCTTGGGTTTCGTTAAACACTCCTATCGCCAGGGCAACTGGTTCGAAGAATTGGGGAACGGGTTTATCGGGATCGCCCCGTTTTTGGGCGGGTCCATCGCGCTGCTCAGCTTGTCGCTAATGTTCTATCCCGAATCAACCCTCGAGCTCTTCCGAATCCAGGCTAGTACGGAACGCGAAAGTTGGCAGTTGATCACGCAAATTCCATTTGAGGCATTTGTTCAGTTTTTGTCGAGTTTGTTCACTATTGAGAACTTGCAAACCGTTCGCATGTGGCTGTTTCTCTACCTTTGCCTCTGCGTTGCCGCGCACATGGCGCCCAGCATGAGCGACTATGTCGGAGCGCTTCGCGGTCTGATTCTGATCACCGAACTATCACTGATTGTGACGATCCTCGCGATGACCTTCACCCGAGAACCATTAGCGCTGGCCAAGTCGGTCGTCATCGCGGTCATGCCCTTTATGATTTTGGGGGGCTTGAGTCTCGCCCTATGCTGCGCGCTGTACATAGCCGTCGCGATCTTTTGCCGGATCATCCCCGCCCCCCCTCCGCAAAAGCGGCGGCGTTGCTGATGCCGTCAAACGCCGCTTGTAGATTCGCGCGGTCACGCAACGCAGAGCGGCTATTCGTCAGGCTTGCTCTGCGACAGGTCCCAAAATATTTCGAAGCGGCCCGTCGAGTCGGCCGCCCCGCTCCCCATTCCCAGCGTGTTGTAGCGAACAGAAATTTCCCCATTCTGCGCGACGGCGATGATGCCGCCATCGTCGGGCTCGAGAACGTGAGTGAGAATCTGGTTCACCGAATCATCGACGGAGAGTTGACGATATTTCATGAGGGCAGCCACTTCATAGGCCACCACATGACGCATGAACTGTTCGCCGGTGCCGGTGCACGACACGGCGACGACGCCGTTAGCAGCGTAGGTTCCGGCGCCGATGATCGGACTGTCGCCGACACGTCCAAAGGACTTATTCGACATCCCCCCGGTACTGGTTGCGGCCGCGAGATTGCCGTGGCTGTCAAGTGCCACGCAGCCCACTGTTCCCATGGTGGTGCCGATATCCTCGGCGCAGGCCTTGGGTTTCCAATTCGAGGCGGGGTGTTCACCTTGGCGTCGTTTGGTTCTCTCCCATGCCTTGCGAGCCTGCGGGGTATCGAAAGTTTCCGGCGGCACCAATTCAAAACCATGCAGTTGGGCGAATTCCTCAGCCCCCGGCCCGATCAGCAGCACGTGGGGGGAATCGGTCATCACCCGCCGAGCGAGCGTGATCGGATTTTTGATCCGGCTGACTCCCGCCACCGCGCCACAATTCAGCGTCTTTCCATCCATGATCGCGGCGTCCAGTTCATGCCCACCGGCCGCATTGAATACTGCGCCTACCCCGGCGTTGAACTGCGGATCGTCCTCAAGAAACCGCACCACGCGCTCGACCGCATCGAGAGCAGTGCCCCCGTCGGCCAGCACGTCGACTCCCAATCGCAGAGCCTTTTCCAGCGATGCGCGGCGTTGCTCATTCGCCTTGCGCGGATACATGCTGGGAGCTGTCCCCGCTCCGCCGTGAAGAGCGATCGCGTATTTAAGCGGCTTCTTTGCGTCCTGATCCATGACCTCTTGTCCCAAACTCAAGCGACATAACACCCATAACCAAACCACCGCGAAGCTCGCAAGCTCAATGACACGGGCACCGCGGCAGGAATCGAACCGAATAATGCGCATGGACCGCTCCGACGATGATTTATTGTTTGACGTCATAGCACATGATGAATTCTTGGTCGCGCAGGTAGAGTTTTCCGTTGGCGACCACCGGATGCACCCAGATCTTGCCGCGTGGCTTGCGCCGTTCGGTGAGCGGGGACAGAACGAACCGCCCTTTGATATCCCACCCCTCGGGATTGGCCTGGATCAATAAGATCTCTCCGTCGTCCTCGTTGATGTAGTAGAAACGACCGTCAGCGTAGGTCAGGGCTCCCTTCTTGAACGCTTTCTTGTCGACCCAGCGATATTTTCCCGTTTCGGAATTCTGGCAGCCGAACCCTTCGTACTCGCCGTAGCCGTACAAGAAGCCATCGACGTTGATCACGCCGCCGTGATGATTGCTCATCGAGCGCGACATCCAGACTTCCTCGGCGGAGTTCCGGCTGACCTTGAACAGTGCCGACCCCGAGCCGTAGCCGGAAGTGACGTAGACATTGCCATTGACCTCGACCGGCGTGGGGATCACCGCCGTTTTTCCCGGGAATTCTCCGCGCCACAGAATGTCTCCGGAATCGGGATCGACCCCGACGACTTGGGTATTGAGCAGCTGCACGTAGATCGGCTTCCCTTCCTTTTCGATGACGATCATCGACGAGTAATGGGCTGTATCCGTGGCGCCGACCGTTTGCCACAATTTTTTGCCTGTCATTTTGTCCAGCGCGACGATCGCGCCGGCCGATCCGCCGGGGGTACAGACCACTTGATTGCCGTAGACCAAGGGGGATTCAGCGTAGCCCCATGTCGGAACCTTGCCGCCGAAGTCCGACATCGATACCGACCAAAGCTTCGCGTGATCCTCGATGCGGAAGCAAGACAACTGGCCGGTAGCCGACATGAAATAGACGCGATCTTGATCGACCGTAGGGGTGCTGCGCGGTCCATCCCCCCAATCGTTGACATATCGGTCGCCTATTTCGACGCGCCATAATTCCTCCCCAGTATCGGCGTCAAGGCAAAGTCCAAACTCTTTGTCCTCGAACAAGCCCATCGTGTAAAGTCGCCCCTTGGCGATCGCGAAGCCGGCGTAGCCAAGCCCCGCGTTATTGTTGACCCACAATTGTTTCGGTCCCCCCTCAGGCCATTCTTGCAGCAAGCCCGTCTCGGTCGAGACATCGCGCCGATCCTTGCCGCGCCACTGCGGCCAATCGTAGCCGTCGCCCGCCGTCATCTGCGGGTCGGGCTGGAACGCTCCGCTGACTCCGGTGCGGGAGTCCTCCGGAACCCAGCATCCCAATACGGCGACGATGCACAACACGCCCAGGCATGAGACGAACGACTCGCGGTTCTGTGCTCCGCCGAAGCGACTGCACCCCGGCCGGCGGAGAGGAGATCCCTCAGCTTCAGAAGCAAGTAACAGCGAGTCGGCGGCAACAAGACGGTTTATGAAACGGGTCACGAACTTCATGACAGACTTTTCCCAAATCAAACAGCAGGTACGAACCAAATCAACCACTGGGTTTATTGTGCCGGTTCGTTTTGTAAATTTCCACAAGGTATTGTCAGAAAAAAAACGGGTACCGCGAAAAGGGCAGGGGAAAAGGGTGGAGGACAACGGTGCATCCGCCGTGGGCTACCCAGGAAGAGGTTGCCGTTGCTAAGCCGCCAGACGATGCCGCGTTTCTTAGTCGAATCGCGATGCGTGACCTGCGCGAGGAGACAGCGCGGGCCAGCGGTAACCGACCCGCCCGGCAATGAACTCAACTGGCTCGCGCGACTTGCCGCGGACCGACTGGTAGGAACTTGTTGGCGTCCTGCGCGACGGCCGCCATTTCGAATTCGAGTTCTGCGTCGAAATCGTCGGGCACCAGTTCGATGTCAGGACGCTCGACAAATACCGGCACATCCCGTTCCGGCTTGACCACCGGCAGCGGCGCTGGAACTGGCGTCTCGACAACCTCCACTGCGCGGTAGCGCACCGGTTTAGCGCCGTGCTCGGCCACGTCTTTGTGATTCGGCAGAATCACGACGTCGGCACCCAGCGAATCGAACAAATCGCGGACGTGGTCGTGGCAGGTGAATAGCATCAGCTGATAACCGTGTGAGGAAAATTCCATCAGCAACTTTGCGGCCGTCCTCATCCGCCGGGCGTCGAAATTGACCAGAATATCATCGAAGACCAGCGGGATGACAGCCCCCCGCCGGGCGAAGACCGTTACCAGAGCCAAACGCAGACTCAAGTAGACTGCTTCGCGCGTGCCGCGGCTCAGTTTGTCGACCGTGATCGTTTCCCCTTCGTGATTGTCGACCAGCAGTTCTTCGCCCACCAGCCGTGTCCAAATCCGAACGTAATGGCCGTCGGTCATCTGCTTCAAGTAATCGGAGGCCTCGCGGAGAGTTTCCGGCTGTCGTTTCGACTCATAGCTGTCGCGAATCGAATCGAGCAACAGCGAGCTGGTCGCCAAACGGCGCCAATTGTTGACGGAATCGCGCATTTCGGCCGCGATCGCGTTGAGCTCCAAGCGAGCCTCGTCCAGCTTGGGGTCTTCGCCGAGAATTTTGAGTTCTTGCAGCCGCTCGCCGCGGATCTGCAACTGCGCCGCTTGTTCGGCCTTGAGACTTTCCAATTCGTTGAGAATCTGCTCCCAGCGTTTTTCGAGCCCCGTCTTGGCGTAGGCATGGTAAAGAGGTTGCACGTCCTTTTCTGTCCAACCTGTGCCTAATCCGGCGGCAATCTGTTCGGTCAATTGATTCCGTTTCTCGATCAGTTTCGCCCGCGCGGCGTGCTTCATGTCGAACTGGCGGTATTCCTCCTCGGTAGCGACGCCGACGACCGCCAGCAATTTTTGCCGCTGCGCCTGCAGTCGTTCCAGTTCCCGGCGTGCCTTCTCGAGCGTACCGCGGAGCGTCAGGTATTCGTTTTTGAGCTCGCGTTGCCGCTGGAACAGTTGGCGTTGGCCGTTGATGAGTTCGTTCAGTTTCTGCACGGCGCGCAATGGCGATCGGATTTCTTCCTTGGGTTTCAGTCCGGCGATGGCCAGCAACTCGGCGACACGGGCGCCCATGGCCACGAGTTCTTTCTCGCGCAGGCCCAACTCGTGTCGGCAAATTTCCAAGCGGGCCTGATATTCGGCGACGCGACCCGAGCGGACGCTCACCTCGCGAACTTGCAGCGGCGTCAGGGAATCGGGCAGGCCAAGCGCCCGCAGGCTCGACTGCCACCGCTTTTCGCACTCCTCGACCTCCCGTTCTTGGGCCGTGATTTGGCGGCGCAGATCCTCGAAGCGAACCCGCGCGTTCTTCGCATTGTTCTCCAGCGGCACCAAGCCCTCGAGGCGAGACAATTTCGATTCGGCGTCCTGGAGTTCCAACTCGACTTGTTGCAAACCCGGCGGGAGCAAACGATCGATCTCTTCACGTTCCGCCCTTGCCCGCTTGAGTTGGCTGCGGACCATTTCAATTTGATGGCGGAAGTCATCCATCGAGTCCCGAGCGAGGCGTTCCCAGTGGTACTTCATCGCCAGCGCGACGAAGCCACAGAACAGCCCCATGATCACCATGACGATCCCGACGTCGTACGACACATTGCCGACCTGGCCGAACACGGAGTTCCAATTGGGAAAAGCCCCGGAACTGAGCACGCCGAAACCAAAGAAAATGAACCCGGCGATGAAAACCAGACCGATCACCGCCAATTTGCCGAACGGCAATACTTGATCTTCGACGACATTGTCGATTTCCAGTTCGAGTTCCGAGCGGGATTTTTGCAGTTTCTCGATCTTCTCGTCGAGCTCCAGTCGCCGCCGCAGGCGATTGACGTGCCGCGTCGTGTCATCAAGCGTTTCGGGAATCGATCCGCCGGTTTCCGACAGGCTGACCCCCAACTGTTTTTCGTGTTGGGCCAAGTCGAATTTAGCCTTATCAGCCAGATCTTTCAGGCGTACCAATTTTTTCTGTTGATCGGTCAGGTTGATCGCCAGTGGCTTGAGCGTCTTGATCCCGCGCTGAGCGAGATCCGTAAGATCGCGATTTTTCAGCTTGAGTTGCCCCTCCAGACCGGTAAGTTCGCCTGCAATAGCCGCTTCGATCTTCTCGATTTCCGCGCGGTAGTCATCGGCCTGACGCTCGAGCGACTCGATCCATGGCGTGTGAGCCTGCAGGGCCTCCACCTTGGCTCGCAGGTCCCAGACATTGTGATCGATTCCCAATTGGTCGCGCTGCGCGAGGATTTGCTTCCGCTCGCGGCGAATTTGTTGGATCCGTTCTTGCTGTTTGGCGATTTTCTGATTCAGCTGGTCGAGGGTCGCCACCGAGATGTCTTTCGGATCCGGAAGTACGCCGAAGGTATCGATTTGCTTTTGCACCACGTCGCGAGCCTGCCAACGATCGGACAGCTGAATCGCCAATTCGGTAAGTCGTGATTCGCGTTCGACCCGTTTGAGTTCGCTCTGGAGTTCCTCCAAACGCCGCGAGGCGTCCTTGACCTGTGCCGCGACCTTCGACCAGCGTTTGGACCGCGACCGCTGCTCGTCGATCTCGAGCAGCAACTCCCTGCGGCGAGCTTTCAATTTGCCGATCCGAGATTCCTTGTGGTGATCGCCCGACCACAGGAGATTACGCCGACGCTCAATGTCTCGCATCACGTCGACGAGCGAAACTCGATCCAGCCCGCTGGTCAAGCGGTAGAGGTGATCGGCAGCTTGCGTGTTGTTGAGCGCACCCAACTCCTGGATTTCACGCAGTCCCACGGCAAAGACATTGTTGAAGATCGGCTCGTCCACATTGGCAAGCAGACTTTCGAGCATCGCCCGGCCGTGCAGATCGCCACTGCGCTGATCGACCAGCGACAATTCCCCCTGCGGATCCTCCGGGCGCTTCAGGTCGAGATGGCGCTGGATTTCGAAAGCTCCTTGGGGCGCCTTGATGAAGGCCGATCCGCCTGCCAGGCCACCGTACACCGGTGGAACATACTTCTCACGCCGCTCCGCCGAGAAGCCGAACAGCATCGAGCGGACAAACTGCATCAGCGTGGTCTTGCCAGCCTCGTTCTGACCATAGAACACCGAGATTCGATCGGAAATCTTGTCGACTTGTAGGCCCTTCCATACGCCAAAGCCTTCGACTTGCAGATCGGTGATTTTCACTCAAAGGTCTCCTGTCATTGGGCCGCGATCACGCGGCGGGTCAAGGTCATCCCGGATCATTGGTTGCTGGAGGCGACCGCGTCATCCCAATCGCGATGAGCGGCCAAGTAATCGATGCCGACCAACGACGCGGCCGCCAAGATTTGCTCCCGGTCCGCACCCTGCAACCGCGCAACCGCATGCTGGACATCGTCCTCGATCATCTCTGGCAGGTAATGATGCAGCGATATCTGGATGCTCGGATCCTCGCGATAACGCCTGAGCGCCCGCAGATAATCTCCTAAGATCGTGTCTTCTTCGTACCAGCCGGTGGGCAAGGCCGCGGGGGGATCGATCGTCAAGGCCACCGACCACAAACCCGTCTGCGCTGTGCCGAATTCGCGCCGCAACCATTGCAGTCGATCCTCGAGTTGCTTTTCAATCCGCAACTTCGGATTGAATGTCCCGGCCGTCAGAACGTGCCAAGGCACTAACAGCATGCGGTCCGGATTCTCGCTGACCAGCCGCAAGGCCCGTTCGCTGAGCAAATTCTCGAATTCTTCCGCCGTCGCGTTCTCCGCGATTTCAATCGTCTGCGGCAACCAACGAAAGACGTCCGTTTCGATGAACTGTGGTCGGGCATGTCCCGATTTGTCGACACGTACGAACACGCAACCATGACTGCCAACCTCGCTCGGTCGACGACTCTGCGGCGATCCAGAGAACACGACGTGACTGGTCCCTCGCTCGAGGGCTTGGTATTGATGCCGGCCTCCCAACGCCCAGTAGCAGACATTGCGGGCTGTAATGGAATTAGTGTCGAATTCGCCGTAGGAGAGGCCGATCGGAAAGATCTCCGCAGTTTCGACCGAAAAGTCGGCACTGTTCTGCCGCTGTGGGTCGTAGCCGCTTCCCAAGATCGTCGCGATGGGCTGCCCCCCCCTTTGATGGAAAACTTCTTCGACCAGATTCGAGGAGAAGACGCGGACGTTGCCGGGCAATTCTACGGTACTGGGCCACCGCTCCGGATGATCCACAGCGCCGCCGCACCAGTAAACGGAGATCTTTTTCTCGGCCAAACGTTCGAATTGCGACAAGAGAAACGAAGCGGGACGACAGCCGGCTTGATCGAGATCAAACAGGTCACCCGACAACAGAACGAAGTCGACACGTTCGGCAATTGCTAAATCAAATACCCGGGTCGCTGCCAAATAGGGTGCATTGACGAGAGCGTCCTTCAAGTGCGCGGGGACATGCGACAATTCCGACATTGGCTCATCCAAGTGAAAGTCCGAGGCATGGATGAACTTCAGTTCTTCGTTCATAAACAACCCTTCCTGAGTTTCCAAGAATCCCGCGATGGTTCGCTAGATTCCATTGTCCCGCTGGCAGGCGGCGTCAAATCGACCTAGGGGAAGAACGCCGCAGCGATGTCAGCCAGATTATCAATCTTGAAAAGTCTATCCCAACTTACCAGCATCTCATAGAGCAACCAGTCCGCGGCCGATGCTAGCAGATCCTGGCCGCTGCCGACGGGTAACTCGGGCCGTCGCCGGCCACGGCTTGTGGATGATGAGCATGCCGCGGCTGAGAAACCCAGGTGGGTCGCCACTGGCGAGATCGAGCATGTTCGATTCCCATGATCGATCAAGGCTTCGGCTGCCGATAATTAGTGGCTTGTTTCGGCCATGGATGAGCCAATCCTGGCTGCTGGAGCCCGAATCAGCGCTCGATGACTCCACTCTCCAGCCGCAGGGGGGGGGGCGGGTCGGCCCGTCAGGTTCGGAGAGGGGGGCGATCGTGGTTTGCACCTTGTTTACGGCAGCACAATCTGCCGGGACCACGGCTGATTCTCAACGTACCAATCGACACACGCCTTCAGCCCTTCGTCGAGTCCTACGCGCGGCCGCCAGTCGAGCAGTCGATCCGCCTTGGAGATGTCGGCCCAAGTCGATTTGATGTCGGCCTTGTGAAACTCACGATGCTCGATTCGCGCCTGCTTGCCGAGTAGCTTTTCCAGCTTGGCGATAATCAAATTCAGCGTTACCGGCTGTTTTCCGCCACCGAGATTGACGACTTCATAGCCCACCGGTTTGAGGGCGGCGATCGTGCCGCGAGCGATGTCGTCGACGTAGGTGAAGTCGCGCGACTGCTCACCATCGCCGAACAGTTCAATCGGTTCGCCGGCATCGATCCAGCGGATGAAGCGAAAAATGCACATGTCGGGGCGTCCCGCAGGGCCATAGACTGTGAAGTAACGAACAACCGTCACATCGATTCCGTAAAGGTAGTGATAAGCATAGGCCATCACCTCCGCCGCTTTTTTCGAGGCAGCGTAAGGTGAAATCGGCGTATTGACCGCCAAGGTCTCCACAAACGGCATCTCCTGCCCAGCATACAACGATGACGTCGAGGCCAGCACATATTTCTTGATTTTGTGCCGCCGCATTTCTTCGAGCAGGTTCAAGCTCCCCATCGCATTGGTCGTCATGTACACATGGGGGTCGATCATGCTGTAGCGGACCCCAGCCCGAGCTGCCAGATTGATGACGGCATCGAAGCGGTGGTCCGCGAACAGTCGTGTAATGCCGCTGCGATCTTCCAAGTCGAGTTGTGCGAACATAAATCGCTCGCCCAAAGCGCTCAAGCGATCGAGGCGATGCTGCTTGAGGCTAACGTCGTAGTAATCGTTAAGGTTGTCGATCCCGAACACTCGGTGACCAGCTTCCAGCAAAAGAGCGGCGACGCGAGCCGCGATAAAACCGGCGCAACCGGTGACTAGATAGGTCTGCGATTTCTGACTCATGAATGCTTGTCAATTCTCATTGCTGTGGATACTGAAACGGGATGCGGGCGACCGCTTGGTCATTTGCAACCAAGTTGCTTGAGGGTCTCATGCCGCTGGCCACCATATATCGAAGACTTGCGGCGGAGACGCGACGTCGCCACCCGCCGACACCCGACTAACGACTCAGGCACGTTCCCTTACTGGCCCATCTTAGCACGGTCATCCCAAGACCGCAGCGGCGTTGTTCCCGCGCTCCATGCGGCATTTTTAGACGGAGCGATACCAAATCTGTCGCTTGGGCAAACCTTTCACTAGGCTTAGAGCCTTACCCCAAACCTGCCTCGCTCAAGCTTCGGGCTAGGGGTGCTGTCGGTTTGGGGATCGGCTTTTCATCACAAGTTAACTTTCGCGACTTAACGTAAATCGTTTTTCACATTCGACAGCCAACAGCAGGAGCAAGCCGCACGCGCAGATCGGCAACCAATACCAAATGGCCAAGCCACGCGACTCCATAATCGCCTGCAGGGGAGACCAATACGTAAACAGCAACTGGAAGGCCACCGTGAGCAGGACTGAAATCAGCACGGGCCTGCTGCCGAAAATCCCTTTCCGATTAAACGACGACGCCCGCAGGAATCGCGTTGAAAACAAATAGAACGCTTCCATCATGACGATCGCATTGACCGCGAGCGTACGGGCGACCTCGACCGATTCCCCCTGGCCTCTCGCCCATACGAAAATGCCAAAGGTCCCCAGCGCCATCAAAATCGATACATAAACGATTCGCCAAATGCCGTAGGCATCCAGCAAGCCGACGTTGGGGTCACGCGGAGGCAGCTCCATGACTTTTTTTTCGGGAGGTTCGAATGCCAGGGCCAGCGCCAGTGTCACGGAAGTGATCATGTTGACCCACAGTACTTGCACCGGAGTCATCGGCAACATCAGCCCCAACAATACCGCGAAAAAGATCGTCGCCGCTTCGCCGCCGTTGGTGGGCAGAATGAAAAGGAGAGACTTGCGCAGGTTGTCGAACACGGTTCGTCCCTCCTCGACGGCCTTGGCGATCGAAGCAAAATTGTCGTCGGCCAAAACCATCTCGGCGGCCTCCTTGGTGACCTCGGTGCCCTTGAGTCCCATGGCGATTCCCACATCGGCGCGCTTGAGGGCCGGCGCGTCGTTGACACCGTCCCCCGTCATCGCCACGACTTGCCGATGGGCGTGAATTGCCTCGACCAACCGCAATTTATGCTCCGGGCTGACACGGGCGAACACATGGCAATCCTGCACGGCCCGGTTGAGTTCATTCTGGCTCACCTGATCAAGTTCCTGGCCGGTCAGAACCGTTTGCCCGTCGCCGATATTGAGTTGGCGGCCGATTTCGCGGGCCGTCAGTGCATGGTCTCCGGTGATCATCACCACGCGAATTCCTGCTTGTTGACAGGTCCTTACCGCCGCGATCGCTTCCGAACGCGGTGGATCGATGATCCCGACCAGGCCCAAGAGAACGGAATCATCGAGCGCGGTGTCTACCGTCAACTCGTGTTCTGCGCTGATCGCTTTGCCCACCAAGGCGAGCACCCGCTGACCCGCCCCGGCCAGTTGGCTTTCAAATTCGCGCCAATGCGCGAGATCGATGGCTTGCACTCCCTGCGGCGACAAGATCCAGCGGCAATGCCCCAGCAATTTTTCCGGCGCCCCTTTGGCGAACATCACCCGCGGGGCCTCGCCAAACGGATTCTGCATGCCAGGCGGCAGGGAATGAATAGTCGCCATAAAGCGGTTCTGCGATTCGAACGGAATGGAATTCAGGGTGCCCCACGATCGTCGGAGTTGGTCCTTGTCGAGTCCCGCCTTCTGCGCAAGCGACAGTAAGGCCGACTCCATCGGATCGCCGATCGTTTTCCATTTCCCATCTTCTAGCAACAAGTCCCCCTCATTGCACACCGCTCCCGCAACCAGCAAAAAATAGAGCGGCGTCGAGCTCTGCACGTCGATCTCGCGATCGTTTTCGATCAGTTTTCCGACCGGTTCATAACCGGCCCCCGTCACACGGATTCGATGTTCCGCCACAGCCATAGCCGACACGGTCATTTCATTGCGGGTCAGCGTACCCGTTTTGTCCGAGCAAATAACGGTCAGCGCGCCCAGCGTATCGACCGCTGGCAGCCGGCGGATAATCGCATTGCGTTCAGCCATCCGTCGCACACCAATGGCCAGGATGATCGTCATGATTGCGGGCAAACCCTCGGGGATGGCGGCCACCGCTAGGGCGATAGCGGCAAAGAACAATTCGAGCAAGCTCTTGCCACCAACGAAATAGCCAATGACGACGGTCAATGCCGAAAACATAACGATCACGATCGCCAGTTGATTCGCGAACTGATTGACCTTGGCAATTAGCGGTGTTTGGATATTTGGCGTGCTGGTGACCATCTCGTTGATCTTGCCCAATTCCGTTTGCGGGCCGATGGCGATGACCACCCCCAATCCGCGGCCCGACGTCACCAGCGTTCCGGAAAAAACAAGGCAACTGCGGTCGGCCAACGGTGCCTCAGCCTCAATCGCCGCGATGGACTTCTCGGCGGGAATCGATTCGCCCGTCAGCATCGCTTCGTCGATGCGTAGCTCGCGCGCCTCGAGCAACCGCAAGTCCGCTGGCACTTTGTCCCCCGACTGCAGCAGCACCACGTCACCCGGTACCAATTCGGCAGAATCGACGGTCAATCGTCTCCCTTGCCGACGGACAGTCGATTTGAGCGACATCATTCCGCGGATCGCCTCGAGTGCTCGCTCCGCGCGGCCCTCTTGGATGAATCCGATCAACGCATTGATCACGACGACGGCCAAGATGACCCCGGCATCAACCCATTTGGCCAGAAAAATCTTGATGATGGCCGCTGCGAGCAACACGTAAATCAGCACGTTGTGAAATTGCAGCAGCAAGCGAACAAGCGGACTCTTTCGGCCGGAGGGGGGCAAGGCGTTCGGACCAAAGGATTGCTGGCGCTGCCGCACGATTTCCGATGCGAGTCCTCGCGGATCGGTCTGCAAACGATCAAGCACCTGGGTGATGTCGAGCGCGTGCCAGTTCAAGTTCTCGATTTCACGCGGTCCAAGCATGATGGCCAATGGCTCCGATCGATTAGCTATCTTTTTCTTGTTGCAATAATCGTTTGGCTTGTTCCAATTCGGCAAGATGCTCGGGAGTCGCTCGGGGAAACTCCAACGGCAAGGACTGCAAGGTCTCGGAGATGATATGCGAGATGATCAGCCGCGCGTTCTGCTTGTCGTCGGCAGGAATCAGATACCACGGCGACTCTTTGGTGCTGGTATGCTCGAGGCATTCCTCGAAGGCAAGCTGGTAATCGTTCCAATGCGCGCGGCTGGTCAAATCGCCGAGACTGAACTTCCAATTTTTATCAGGATCGTCGATGCGGGCGATCAGCCGCTTGCGTTGCTCCTCGCGGGACAGATGCAAGAAAAACTTGACAATTTGCGTCCCATTGCGATGCAGGAAGGATTCGATGTTGACGATATCTTGAAAACGGTTCCGCCACAGCGAATCCGGAACGGCAAACTCGCGCGGGATTTTCTGCTTCGCCAAAATTTCGGGATGGACGCGCACCACGAGGACTTCCTCGTAGTAGGAGCGATCGAAGATGCCGATCCGACCTCTCTCGGGCAGCCGGCACAAGGACCGCCACATGAAATCGTGGTCCAATTCCTCGGTGCTGGGAGGGCCAAAGCTGAACACTTGGCAGCCCTGCGGGTTGACCCCCGACATTACATGCTTGATCGCTCCCCCTTTTCCCGCCGAGTCCATGCCCTGGAAAATCAACAGCAGCGAGTACCGGTCATGAGCGTACAATAACGTCTGCAAATGCGAGATATCCTTCCGAAACTCTTCCAGCAGTTTTTCATACTGTTCTTTCGATTTGTAGAGTGGAGCGATATCGGTCGGACTCGCCTTGAGATCGACCTTGGCACCGGGCTTGATGCGAAAATCTTTGAGCTTGCAATCAAGTTGCATGAAACGAATCCTCGCTGAATCAGCTGTGTAGAGCTTTTCGCCAAACTGTCCCTCGCTTACGCTTAGGGGCACGGTCGCTGGCAGTTTGGGACAGACTATTAATGCTTGAATTGACGTCTGCCCGTAAACACCATCGGGATCTGAAATTCGTTGGCGGCCGCGATCACTTCGGCATCCTTGACGGAGCCACCGGGTTGGATAATGCCGGCAACTCCCGCGGCCGCGGCCAGTGGAATTGAATCGGCGAAAGGAAAAAAGGCATCGGAGGCCAGCACGGCACCTCGCGCTCGCTCTCCAGCCTTTTCAATCGCAATTCTAACCGAATCGACCCGGCTCATCTGACCGGCTCCGACACCGACGAGAGATAAATCGCGTGACAACGTGATGGCATTCGATTTGACGAAACGCACGATATCCCAGCCGAAAGCGAGTTCATCCATCAAGTCCGCGGGCACGGTCGCCTCTGTGACCGTCTTCCAAGCCAGACGATCATCGGGCCGTTGGTCGGACTCTTGGATCAAGGCGCCGCCAGCAATCGAACGAATCTCCCACCGCGAACTCGGCCTCAATAAATTCCCGACGGACATCAGCCGCACGTTCGCCTTCCATTTCGGTTTGGTCTTGAGCAACTCCAGAGCCGCCTCTTCAAAGCCCGGAGCCACGATCACTTCCACGAACAGGCCCGCCGTTTCCGCCAGCCACTGGGCCGTCGCCGCATCGACCTCGCGATTGAAGGCTACTACCGAACCGAACGCACTCACCGGATCACCCGCAAACGCTTTCTGACAAGCGACCGGTAGTGTCGAGCCGATCGCAGCGCCGCACGGGTTGTTGTGCTTGATCACGCTGCATGCTGGTTGCTGTTGCAATCGGACGATCGCCAGCGCGGCGTCCATGTCCAGAAAATTGTTGTACGACAGTTGTTTCCCATTTAGTTGTTTCGCGGATACAAGCGTCAATCCACACTGGCCTGCCTCGGAGTAAACGCCCCCCAACTGATGGGAGTTTTCTCCATGTCGCAAAGTTTGGGCCAGCGTCCAGTTGATGGTCATTTCTTGCGGAAGTCCCGGCGTCTGACTGGCATCCCACTGACGGGCGAAGAAACTGGCGATCACCGCATCGTAAGCAGCCGTATGTCGAAACGCGTCGACCATCAGTCGCCGCCGCATGTCGAGCGAGATTTTCCCAGTTTGTTTCAACTCGTCGATCGCGGCCGGATATTGATCGGGGCTCGTCAACACGGCGACATGTTCATGATTTTTCGCTGCGGCGCGAATCAGGCTAAGCCCACCGATGTCGATGTTTTCGACCGCCTCCTCCAAGGCCACGTCGGGCCGCGAAATCGTTTCGCGAAACGGATAAAGATTGACGCAAACGATTTGGAATGGAAGCATCACGTGAGCCTCCATCGCCTGGCGATCCTCTTCCCGATCGGGCCGCCCCAAAATACCGCCGAAAATCCGTGGATGAAGCGTTTTCACTCGGCCGTCAAGGATTTCCGGAAATCCGGTGAAATCAGCAATTTCAATCACGGATAACCCCGCCGCCACGAGGGCCCGCGCCGTCCCACCCGTGCTGTAAATCTCTCCTCCCGATTCCGCAATGGCTCGGGCCAGGTCAACGATCCCCCTTTTATCGCTGACGCTGATAATTGCTCGCAGTTTTTCCATCTCGTCGCTTCGTAAATATTGGACAAGCTCGTTTTCACGAGACGTTCGGCGCGGCGCAAGCCGCTGCTAATTGCCGTCGCCTCGCTTGCAGGCAACTGGCAGACAATGCTCCCTCAACACAGTATCAAAATAACGATTCTGGCGACGGCCGTCGATCACTCGCCCATGCGTCGTTTGGGCGACCAATCATTCGCCACGAGAGAAGCACCCAATAAATTCCAAGCGATACTGCTCACGGCAAGATCAAAAAAAAAACCGGGCCCCATCAACAGGCCCGGTTGCAAAAAAATGACGGCAGAAGCCCCGGTCTAGCGGAGGCGACCGCGACCGCGTCGCGAGATGCCAAGCAAGCCGAACAAAGCGATCGCCAAAACTGCGGACGGCTCGGGCACCGGATTAGTGCCGTAGATGTTCAAGCTCCAGTTCAGCCACGTCGATTGATCAGACGCCCAACCGTCACGAACGCGGAGGGTCCAGGTCCCTTGCGACACCTCCCCCCAATGTTTGACCGACATGAACACCCAGTTGCTGTAGGCCGCGCCATGCGGATGCAACGTGGCCAGCAAACTCTGCGTTCCCATCGGACTGGTGAGCAAAACCTCAAGGTCGCCACCGTATCCCCCCGCAGTGTTGAACACGACCTCCACATGTTCGATCACCAACTGATCTGTGATGTTGATCGAACTGACGACCGGAGCACCAAAGACGGGGTTGCTTAGGCTTCCCGACCCGTCTTGGATCAACTGATTGACACTGGCCGTCGCCGATGTCGAAATCGCCGGAGCAACATTCGTCCATGTGGTGGCCATGTTGACGGCAGCGACCGCGTCGACGGTCCCAAAGCCATAAAAATCATTGTGCCTGAGTCCCGCTCCGTTGGTGATCCAGTTTGGATTGGTGGGGTCGGTTTGCCGGGAACTTCTCACCAAGATGTGCTGGACATCGCGCCAACCGAGGTTTGGATTCGCTTCGAGCATCAGAGCCACGACACCTGCCACGATCGGCGAGGCGGCACTGGTCCCGCCGAACGAAGACGTATAGGTGTTGCCGGAGTCCGTCGTCACGATGTCACGGCTTCCCCCGCTGCCCATGGCGTTGACGAGCAGAGCAGCTCCCCGCTCGCTGTAACTCGCGCGAACTCCCGCATTGGTCGTCGCGCCGACGGCGATCGTGTAGCGGCTGTTAGCGTAGCCGTCGTAATTCACGTTATCGACATTGCCGCCATTTCCGCCAGCCCAAACGTAGATGTTGCCCAGGCCGTTCCGTCCATTGGCAACCGCGTTGGCTAGTGCAGCCTGCACCAGCGGGCCAGGTCCACTACGAGTACCGTTGTCTGCCGGTCCCCAGCTGTTGTTGTAAACATGGATGCCGTCGAATTGGCCACCGACCATCGTATTGAAATGATTCGTTAAGGCTTGGGCCTCGACGGAATCGGTCATCGACTGATTCAACAAACTGATACCAGCCAACGAAGCTCGCGGTGCCACGCCCGTAACGCCGATGCTATTGTTCCCACGCGCGGCCACCAAACCAGCCACGGATGTGCCGTGACTGCCGGCGGTGCCAGTCAACCACAACGAGCGATCGGCTCGTAGATTGGGAGACAGATCGGAGTGCCCCGATTCGACCCGATTGTCCACGATGCCTACGTTCACCCCCGCGCCCAAACGCGAGTTTCCCGAGAAATTCCACAGCGGCTCGACATTGATATCGTGGCCGACCATACCGCCACCTTGTCCAGTGTTCCGCAGATGCCATTGATTGCCGAACTGCGGATCGTTGGGAATCTGCCGAGTCGTTTTCTGTTGCGCGAATTGAGCGTGTACCTGAGCGACCTCGCCGCGCTCGAAGGCAGCATTACCGATCCGCAATGCGTCCATCGGCGTAGCGGCCTCGACTATATAGTACGAGGGATCCCATTCATGCTGGCCAACCACGCGGGCTCCCCATTGTTCAGCCAAAGCATGCACATCGCTCCCCGGTTTCGCCTTGACGACGAACTGGTTCGTCATGATGATTGCTGCCGGCGCGGGCCCGACTCGCTCAACGCCTGACTTGACAACCTCCGGTTGGCCAAACACGATCTCGGGGCTGCCATCGATCATTTGACCGGTCAGCTGGATCTGCACCCGATTGCCGAAAACGTCGTAATGGTACAGGTCGGATGGTTGTTGAGCGCTGCCGATCTCACCAAATGCGGCGATCGACAACAGTACGAAAAATACAGGGAGGCGGAGGATGCGTGACATCGTCGGGTTGCTCGATTTAGGGCACAAAATTAGAGGGCAAACGGCACCGGTCAGCCGTGAACGCGGGAGTTCTCAAATTATCACGTGAGGATCAAGCGTTCGTTGAATGCATCAACCGCTTGAGCGTTACCCAAACCGTCAGCGAGGGAATGTCGACGGCCCTTGGCGGCGGCGTCGGGTGACTATCGCTTCCGTACAGACAATCCATGCAATATAGCTGCCGACCGGCCGCGCGCCCACTCGACCCTACCAATAATTTGATTTTCGCTTGATGATGGGGAGAAGGCTCCCGAAGTCGTCCGTCCACAACAGGGATTTTACCCTGATTTTCTCGGGATTCTCGGACAATCCTAGCTTCAACCAAAATTCATCGTTTCGACTGACCAGCATCCAGTCGCTGGAAAAAATTCGGGAGGTGCGACCGAGAGAGTTTTCCGGATCATCGTAGACAGCGGCAGTTTTCAAACCGTGGACTTCCGCCGCTCCTCGTACTACCGGTTCCAAATTAAGGTGGTGATTCGAGATGTGGAACGCCAGCACGCCATCCGGTTTCAGATGCTCGATGTAAACGTCCATCGCTTCTTTGGTCAGCAAGTGCCGGGGGATCGCATCGCCGGAAAACGCATCGACAATCAGCAAATCGAACTGTTCTCTCACGCCGGCCCGCAGGTCCGATTCCAAGATGACGCGAGCGTCACCGAGACGGGTTCTTGTCGTCACCGGAGCCTCTTGCCGGTAAGTGAAAAACTCATCGGCCAGTTCGACGACCGCAGGATTGATTTCGTAATACACGAACGAATCTCCTGGTTGCCCCCACACCACCAGCGTGCCCGTCCCCAGACCAATGACTCCGACATGCAGCGAGTGGCCGGCGATCCGCCTCGGATGAGCTGCGAACGCACGCCCGACCCCACTGGTCGGCCCGTAATAAATATTGGGCTGGAGCTTCAAATCATCCCGCAGAAATTGCCGACCGTGACCGATACGCCCGTTAAAAATTTCGCGGAAGGTCCCGTCGACCGGCGACTGATACTCTGCCACTCCCGTGATACCGAAAAAGTTTCGCTTCAGCGCGAGCAGTTTCCCGCCGTAGTGGGGTGTCCCCAGCATCGCCGCCACCACGACGGCCAAGACCATAGCCGCGGCCACCAGACCACCCAGGTGCTGCGCGACGCCCGCCGAAAAAACCGGCCGAAATTGCGTCACCACCGCAGCCCCCCACAAGACGACGACCATACCTAACGTGGCCAAGGCCCCCCAGTCATGGACCGATTGCGGAAACACGAGCAACCAACTTCCGTACAACGCCAAGCCAAGCCACGCGATCAACCACCACAGGCGATCAACGCGCGGCGATGCCCCTCCCTCCGTCGAGTTCTCCGCCGCTCCTCGCAGAGATGCAGTCCAGTAGCGCCACCCCATCAGGCCGATCGCCAAGCCGACCAGGGCCAGCACGAAAATCACGCGCCAGCCCAGCGACTCGGCCAACCGCCCTTGGATCGCGTAAAAGCCGAGCACCAAGCCGCCGCTGGCAGCCACCGAAACCCAGGCAACCACCCGCATCAGGCTGCCGCCGTCCCGCTGCCAAATCCAGCGGCCGAACGTCAAGGCCGCCGCGGCCGCGAGCGCCAACGGCAACTCGTAAAACCGAGAAAAAATCAGCGGCGCGACCACCACGACGAACAACCCTCCCAGCGCACCCCCGATGGACAACATCAAATAGAACAACGTCAATCGTCCCGCCTCCGGCTGCATACGCGCCAACTCGCCGTGGCAGGTCATCCCCGCCGCGAACAAAGTCGCGTTCAAAATCCCGAATTGTGTGGGGTAGCTGAGACTCGTCGGGTAGGCCAAGCAGTAAATTGTCCCCAGCGATCCGAGCAACAGCATGGCTCCGCAGACGTCGCGGCGGTACCAGCTGGTGTGGTCAAAACAAATGATGAATGTCAGCAAATATAACGCGAGGGGAACCACCCACATCATGGGGACGACGGCAACATCTTGAGACAACTCGTTCGTTACGGCCAGCAACAGCACCGAGGGCACGAGCGCCAAGAGCATCCACATCAGAATTTCCGCGATGACTGTCCGCAATCGTCGCGGTGAGCCCCGAACATTCGACGCATCGGTCGGCGCTATTGTTTCGTCGTTATCGTTGGCCTTAGTTCCCAGCCATGTCACGACGCCACTCCACGAACAAAAAACAATAAACGCAAGATAGGCCACACTCCAGCCGCCGGCCTGCTGCCGCACCGTGGTGGTCGGTTCAAAAATTAACGGATAACTGACCAAGGCCAGCAACGATGCGAAATTCGACAAGGCAAACAAGCGGTACGGCGATCGGTCGGGAAACCGCGCGGCAAACCAAGACTGCAGCAGTGGGCCGGTCGTGGCGAGCATTCCGTAGACAGGCCCCACAGTCAGCAGCAACAGCGTGAATATTTGCCATCCTGGATGCTGGTCGCCAATCGATTGGTGGTCGCCCCGCGGAATGATGGGCAAGCTCGCGAGGGTTGCCCAAAGCACCAACAGATGCACCACAATTTGAACCCGCCGCGGCAGTCGGCGAGCCAGCAGGTCCGCGTAGAAGTAACCGGCGAGCAAAGCCGTTTGGAAAAAGCAGACACACGTGGTCCAAACGGCTGGTGATCCGCCGAACCAGGGAAGGATAAAGCGCGCGATGATCGGCTGCACTTGAAACAGCAGGAACGCGCTCAAGAAAATCGTTAGGGCGTAAGCGGCCATCGTCGCTCAAATCGAATTTCTAAACATCGGCCAAATCACGTTACTGGCGCCCTCCTGACGCCGAGTCCTCATCACCTGTCCGTTGCCACGCTCGCACGGCAGAGCCCTCACGGCCATCACCGAAAGTTCCAAGCGACACTACCCCGCTCAGAATTTTTCGACCCCACCGAGACATCACCAGCGGCAAGGACTGCATGCTAGCGACCTCGTCGCACTTGGTAATCTAGCTGATTGAGGTCAACAAAATTTTCCCCAACCAGTCCGGAAACTCTCCAATGCTAGGCTTTGTTTAAAAACGACTAGCCGCAATGCACTGGCGTCCGGTTTTCGCAAGAGCCGCGGGTTCGTACCCCTGCGGCTAACGAGTTGTGGCACAAAGCCTAAGCCGCGGCCCGCGGACCGCATGAGTTCACCGCCCCATTTCGCGCTCGGTTGCGCAGCGGGTCCAAACCAGACCCGCGCCAACCGCCGTGAAATTAGAACTTTTGGAAAGCGGTAAATTCTGCTACAACACCACACGTCCAACAAGGTGCCCGGCGGCAACTTTCCAGTTCACTCAGTCAATTTCCAATTTCCTTTCCAGCAACTCGTCCCCAATTCATGACCCTTCAACGATCACCTGCCGACAAAACATCGCGCCGCAAAGAAGCCGTGACCGCCATCGTGATCTTGACCTTGCTCGGGAGTGTTAGCTGTATGCTGGTGGAACGGACTTGGTCCCGATTTCGCCTGGCGACCACGATCGACTTCGACGCGATTCCGTTGGCCATCGAAATTCCCCCCGAAGATCTCCATCGAGTACGACAGCCCGACTACGTGCTCCCCAAACGGGGCCAAAAAGATAAATTCACGCAGTTGCTCGACCGCATCCCTGAGTTTTCCCTCGCGCCCCCGAACGAAACAAAAGCCTCCGCAGTTCCCGGTCCAGCGTCCGTCGAAGAGCCACGCTCTCGAACCTCACAAAAGACTGAAACGAATACGGACTTGTCGGCCCTTCGGCCAGACAAGCCGTTGGCGACTTCGGCCACCGATGTGCAGCGGCAGTTGGCTGACTTCGCGCCGGTCTCCTACATCGATGATCGTGATACCCACTTTGCAGAAAAGCAGATTCCACGGACCAACGACTCGGTTCACGACACTGTTGAAATAGCCGGACCGGAAAATCGTCCCGTGCCCATGCGACCGACTCCCGGGGCCGCCGCTCCACCGCAACCTGATTTCGAGAGTGATTTTGATCCCGCACAGCCCAAACACGACGCCGTGAATTCAAACGCCTCCACGATGATGACTTGGCGAGGTGATTTTGACCCTGCTGAGCATTCGAACGACTCCGCAGGTGCCCTAAGGCCCCCGACTGTAAACGATCTGACGTTCACCTTGCCGGGATCGCAGACGACCACCACGCTGCCGACCACGAACAACTCGTTCCATCCCGCAGAACGCTCAGAGCCTGCTCAGCAAGCGGCCACGGTCGCCGTCTCTGACAACGAAACCGGCAGCCGTTTTGTTCCCCCTTTCCCCCAATTCGCCGAGACACTCCCTCCAACATTGAGCACGACGACCGCGGACGCTCTGAAACCGACAACCGCAACCGCCGCCGCGACCAAGACCGAAGAAAAAACAGTTAAGCCAGTTCGGTCCGCCGACGAGGGATTCGTAACCGTTGTTGCAGGCGACACCTTGTGGGACCTGACCGAGCGGGTTTATGGCGATGGCCGGCTGTTTCGCGCCGTCTTCGCGGTCAACGAGACCGCTTTGCGGGGAAACAGCAAATTGCGACCGGGAACTCCCCTGCGGTTTCCCGCGCAACAGGAACTCGTGCGACGATTCCCCGAGTTGATCCCCGCGGACCTGCTCGAGCCCTCCGCAAGTCCAGCGTATCAAACGGCCGCGGGAGACTCCCTGTTCTCCATCGCGCGCGACGAACTCGGACAAGCGTCACGATATCTCGAGATCATGGAACTGAACCGCGATGTCTTGCCCGCCAACTTACGACATTCTGACGAATTGCCGATCGGACTGAAATTGATTCTTCCAAATCGTTAAACGTCCCGCGGATTACCAACTAAATCGATCAGCCGGATTGCGCTGGCGTCCAGTTTTCGCACGAATCCCAGGCCGCTATCACGCGCTCCACGGGCAACAAAAAAAGGTGCCAGCCGACGACATCTTCAACCACCGTCCCCTGCGGAAGGTCGAGGCCGAGCGCAACAAGGCCGAGGGGAGGGCCGATGCTCGCAACTATCGCGTACCATCGAAAACAAGAGCGCCCTGAGACAGGCTCAAAACGGCACGCCTACCGCCCCGGAAAATATCGACTGCGACGGTCCGCCGCGCGAATCGCAGGCCCTCGCGCAGAAAAATCTCGGTTCCAAATCTTGCTTTGTCGCGACTCCTTCCCAACAATAACTCCGTAAATTTTGGAACGTTCGCGCGATTGAGCGTCGAGGAGCGACACGGACGGGCAATTCCTGCCGCTGATCGTCGCCTGCCCCCGCCTTGGTCCGCAGCGTCAGCTGTCGCCTCGTCCTTTCGCCCTGACCCAACATGCCCAAGTCGACCACGTCGCGCAAACGCTACCAGGATTTTCTCGAAAAATTTCGTCGTAATGAAATTGGTCACGAGCCGCACGAGGAAGAGGAGGCGCTAGGCCAGCAGCCCCCACCAGGCGCGACCACCGATACATTTGCCGATAAAACCGCGAAGCAGCAACGTCGGCGGCAATACCTTCGCTTGTACGTGCGGGAATTGTATCCCCATGCGCCGGCGGTCTTGCTGCTGACCGTACTCGCGCTGCTAATCGCCAGCTTGGAATTGGCTCAGCCGTTGTTTTTTCGTTACATCGTGGACGATGTCTTGCTGAAGGAGGCCCTGCCGCTGGGGGAACGACTGCGGGCCCTCAACGTGGTCGGCGGCCTCGCCCTGATCGTCGTTATCGTGTCTCAGATTTTGGGAATCTACAAGAACTATCATCAGCATTTGTTGAATGTCAAAGTCATCCTGACTCTCCGCCGAGCGCTATTCGATCGCATGCTGCGGCTGCCTCTCGAAAAGTTGTACCACATGAAAACGGGCGGCATCATCGCGAGACTGACCGACGACGTCAACACGACGACCGGTCTGCTGGAAATGGCCGTGATCAGTCCCGGCGTAGCCGCCGTCCGCTTGATCATCGCGCTCGCCGTGCTGTTCGTTTTGAACTGGCAATTGGCGCTGACCGCCGTCTCGATCATCCCTCCCATAACGCTGATCAGCTTCATCGCCGCGCGGCGGATTCGCCCCATTTATCGACAGGTTCGGAACGAAGTCTCCACCGTCGATGGCCGCGTCGGTGAGGCTTTCGAGGGGATCCGCGCCGTGCGAGCCTTCCAAGGCGAATTGCGTGAGGAGCACGAGTTTTCTTTGGGGCACCATTTGATCACCCGGATGAAAATGTTCGCGCGCAAACGGGAATTGGTGCTGTGGAGCAGTTGGGGTTTCATCATGGCGGTCATCAGCCTGGTGATTTTTTGGGTCGGTGGCTATTTGTACCTACAAGGGCGTGCGACCATCGGCGATATCACGGCCTTCCAGGTTTACACCATGATGCTGCTGGGCCCCGTATGGCAGATCGTCAACTCATTTTCTGAATTGCAACGATCACTAGCAGCCATGGAACGGGTTTTCGATGTTCTGCAAACCCCGGAGGATAAACCCGATGCCCCCACTGCCGTGGTGGCCCCGCCAGAAGTCGATCAGATCGAGTTCCGCCAGGTCGGCTTCGAATACGAGACTGGCCGACCAGTCATCAGCGACTTCCAACTCACCGTCCCCGGCGGCTCGGTAATCGCTCTGGTCGGCAAAAGCGGAGCGGGAAAAACGACCATCACCGACTTGATCGCTCGCTTCTATGACCCGACCCAAGGCCAAATTCTGCTGAACGGGATCGATCTGCGACAGATCAGGTTGGCTTCTTACCGCAAGCTGCTCGGCGTTGTTCAACAAGAGGTCTTCCTCTTCGACGGCACAGTTCGCGACAACATCGCCTACGCGCAGCGACATGCGACAGAGGAACAAATTATCGACGCTGCCAAGCGGGCCAATGCCCACGAGTTCATTGAAAAACTTCCCCAAGGCTATGAGACGATCATCGGCGAACGGGGTGTGAAACTCTCCGGCGGACAGCGGCAACGGATGTCGATCGCCCGCGCGCTCCTTGCCGATCCCAAAATCCTGATTCTCGACGAAGCGACGAGCAATCTGGATACCGAAAGTGAACAATTGATCCAAGCGTCGCTGGCTGAATTGCTGAAAAACCGTACGACCTTCATGATCGCCCATCGCCTATCAACCATCGCCCACGCGGACAAGATCGTAGTGATGGACCGTGGGCGCATCGTCGAAATCGGCAACCACGAGGAATTGCTCGCTAGCGGTGGAGTCTACGCCGAGATGGTGGCGCGGCAGCAATCGGCCATGATTGGACTGGACGCAGAGAACTATTGCCCTGCGGTCCCCGATTAACCCGATTCCCATCGCCTTTAGCACAAAAGATTCTCCGCAGAGCGCTTTTTCCGTCTCCCTAGTTCGACAGCTTGCCTCTTCGTTGAGACGGGTGGAGTTGGAGGTTGCTGACACGGTTGGCAAGCGTCGTTGGAATTTCTCCACTTTCCCTCTGGGAGAGTCGACCCGCTAGGGCCTCTGAGAGGGAGAACTGTGTCAGACGGCAGAGCAGGAAGAACCGATGATTGCCCTTGGCGAACCGCTCTTCCTCCCCGCGATCTCGCGGCATTCCCTCCCCGCGGCTCGCCCCGCGCCCCTCGCAGTGGAAGGGAGGGGTGGGGGGGTGATTCACCCCGCTACCAGAACCGCCTATGGCGGTGAAGGAATGGGCCACGACCGTCCCAGAGGGTGGGTGGTTTGCATGTTCAACACGCTCTCTGAATGAGCAGCGGCAAAAAACTTAGCCCTTCATTTGTCAGCTTCCTGACGAGCTACCAGCGGTGGTAGGCGGGATGCCCTGCGCGTACTGCGACAAAGATCCCGCGGCAGCGAGCTGTGATCAGGCCGTCGGCCGACAACGTCCCTTCGACGGTCACGCGGCGGTCAGAGGCCTCGACCGGCCAAGCCCGTAACAGAACGGGCTTGGCGATCGGCGTGGGGTGCTCCATCTTGACGGTGTACTCGGCGGTCACCGTCGTGGGGGGGGCAGAAAGCCCCAGGCGTTGCATCAGATGACAACAGGCCATCCAATTGCAGTGGCAATCCAACAAGGTGCCGATCACGCCGCCGTTCAGCATCCCTTCGAAGGCTTGATGCTTCTTTTCGGCTTGAAACTGGGCTACCAAATGGTCTCCCTCGAGAAAGCTTTTTAGCCGCAGCCCATCGGGATTGGCAGGACCGCAACCGTAGCAAATCAATCGTGGTGCGTAGCGGTCTTGGACCGCGAGCGTCTCGGACATCGGGTTCTCTTCCACAAATTTGAAATAGGGAATTACTCGGCGAACAGCGTGGCGAATCACGTCGGTTTTCGCATGAGGACCACCGTTTGATGAAAATGGTACCGGGGCAGAATCTCCAAAATCTCGAAGAACCTTCCCCAAACTTGGCGAAGGTACGCTGTCGTGTGAAAAACCTGGCTGGTATAGGGGCCTTGGCGAGCAAACCGAAAAATCAACCGCGGTGCCGGCATCTCGCCAGCCAACTTTTTGTCGATTTCCGGATCGGCCGCCAGCAGCGATTGATAGTGCCGCGACACCGCCCCAGAGCCCTGACCTGCCTCGGCGCGCAAATCCTCCCACGTCGCCTCGTTATGCACCGTAATGTAGGCCAAACCGCCAGGACTCAAGACTCGCCGCAATTCACATAACCATGTCGATTCGAAGGTGTCCAGATGCGTGAAGACAGAAAACGCGGTCACCAAATCGAAACTGCGATCTTCCAGGGGCAATGAGGGAATGGCCGGATTGAACACCGCCTTGATTTCGGGCAGATGAGCCTCTAGCCAGCGAATATGTCGGTAATTCAAATCGCTGCCCCACAAGTCGCGTCGCTGAGACGGTGATTGAAATTGATTCTCCACTACGAAATGCCGGAGGACCCGACCCGAAGCGCAACCAAAATCGAAGACACGCCGGGATTGTATTCCATGTCGGTGGGCTGCCGTGAGGACTTTGGCGAAATCGACAAGTCCGGACGCCCAATACCGCCAAGCGAACGGCGCGTACCCCTCACGGTCCTTTTGAGAGGGAATCGGAAAGGTGTCGTGATCGATCAGCGTGTCGAGATCGGCAAGCCCCGCGCGGTCAAGCATCGCTTGGTCCACCACCCTTTTAATTCGCAATCGCTCCTCGAACCCGCAACCGGCGATCGGCGGCTCGTTGTCAAACGGGGCTTGGTCCCAGGGTTTTTCGGCAACGTCGAGTTCCCAGCGATCTTGAGGGACGGCCGCCGCGGGCTGGGGGACTCGGGAGGTTTCGGACATGGTTCCCCACTGTAAGCACCAATCGAAAAGCGCGCCCGGCAGGATTCGAACCTGCAACCCTCGGTTCCGAAGACCGATGCTCTATCCATTGAGCTACGGACGCTCACTGGCCCAGGACCCCGCCTTGCCCCTAATGCGGCCAGCCGCGAGACATGCGTCTGCGGCTCCATTGAAGACCGCGTCCCAACGTGATCCGGCGAACCATTACAGGACAAAGCCTGAGTACGACATTTTTATCCAGGACTTGCTCGGGCGATTATGCCCTTGAACCGGCGAGTTGACAAGGTGACCTTAGGCCCCGGGTTTTTGATCGGTCCCCGCAGTCCTCTGAGCTCGCGGCGATTCTTTCAGTCATTGGGGAACTTCAAACTGTCCGATGCGTTTCGCTTTCCACGCCGACGATCTCGATGGCGGTTCGGTGCCGCGCGGCTTGAAGCCACCGTCTCATCACGGCGTCTGGACTCGATATGGATTTTGACGGGTTGCACCTCGAGGGGTTCACCATTTTAGACTGATCCGATGCTGCGGCCGCTAGGTCAACTCGACGATCATCGACCGCCTGGAGTCACGGTGTAGCGGATGGGCGTGCTGTCGGCGGCCGCGGGAGCGTCGGCTCGCACGGACAGCGGGGCAGCCGCCTGGGCGCGATCGAATACACGGCCAGCCACATCGATGAAGGCTTGGCGGACCTCCGGGGCAAGCCCCTCCAGGCGATAGGCCATGCCCTGCACACCCGGCCCATTCCGTTCGGTAGTCTCATTGAGTCGTTGCACGAACTTCATCGTTTCGACGAAGTTCTGATCGGCCGTGCGCCCCACGATCGGGTTAAGTGTCTTGGCGACAAGCCCGGCCGTCGCGTTTTCGATTTTTAAGAAGATATCCAACGAACTCGTTTGCAGGACGCTCCCCGATGGCGAATCGCTGGCGGAGGTTCTGAGGACCAGAACGCACTGCCCGTTGACCGGCTTGCGCAATACCGGGCCCTCGTAGCTGCCGGTGCCGTAGAAAACGTGCAGGCGATTGTTGCCGTAGATTAGTTCGACGTCGTTGATTCCGCCCACGCCGTCCTCGGTGTGCAATTCGAAGGGGCCCGTTCGCTGGCATTTCATTTCGGTGACCCCCATCAGTCGCCAGATTTCCACGATGACCTCGGGGTAGCGGCACAGGAAGGTGTAATACTCCGAGTCGCATTCGATTTGCGTCAGCGGCAAGCGGCGATAGATGCTGTAGTCGTTGAGCACCGCCGTGATTTTGGCTTGGGCCGCCTGCGTCATGTTCTGCAGCGGAATCGCTGTAATGGCTTCATCCTTCGCTGATTTCGAACTGGTGCCGGCGGTCAATTGCTGCGCCGAGCATGTTGGGGCCGCTCCTGACAGCCACGCGATGACTAAGCAGAGCCCTAACAGCCCCTCGCGAAACGTCCTACGCCGAACCGACTCGCCAGGTTTTCGAAATGACGACATTCAAAAAATACCTTGCAGTTGAACTCAGGAGCATGCTTGCTCGACATGCTCGAGGTAGGGAACGTCCCACAGTGACCATCGAGGACCATTGCTAATCGATATTTCGGAATCCGAGCGCGGGTTGCTGAGTGATTTCGCCGTTTGCCACGGAGAAAGCTGCCAGAGGTCGCAGCGTGATTCTCAGGCCCGCTAGCTTGGGCTAAAATTAGGCAGTTCGGCCAAGCTGGCGAACTTGTCGGCAAGCAAGTGACACCCGTCGCGGCAGATCGCTCCGAGCCAGTGCCAAAACCATCAAAGGCAGTAAACCGAAGCGTTAGCGAGGGCCCCTGGTTAGATAGGCTCGTTTCCGAGGACAGCGACGCCGAAGTTACAAAGCTGAATGGATCCCGAATCTCATTGAAGTTAAAGGGGCAACCCAAGATGACGAAAACCTGCACACGTCGGACGTTCGTGGCTGCTGGAGCCGCTTGTCTCGCGGCCCCGGCCCTATTCACGCAAAAACGGCTCAAGGCCCGCGAGCGCGATGAAGTCATCATCGGCGATGGGGACTATCGCTTCCGCGCCGATCATTCCTGGTGCCAACTTCCCGATCGATTCCGTTGGCAGACAACGCACAACGTCGCCGTGGACTCGCAGAACCAACTTTATGTGATCCATGAGGGGGAACGACAACTCAAGGATCATCCCGCCATCTTCGTGTTCGACGCGTCAGGAAAATTCGTGCGTGCCTTCGGCGCTCAGTTTCAGGGGGGCGGCCACGGGCTCGAAATTCGCCGCGAGGGGGGGGAAGAATTTTTATATGTGGCGGCCTACCAACAGGTCAAATCCATAGCGAAGTTGACGACGGCTGGCGAAATCGTGTGGTATCTAAAAGCCCCGATCGAGTCGGGTATCTATGACGAACGAGAACAATTCTCGACCGAACCGAATTGGTCACGCCGCGGATTTTTGCCGACGAATTTCGCGTTTTTGGAGGATGGAGGATTTCTCCTGGCTGACGGTTACGGCAGCTATTGCATTCATCGCTTTGATCGAGACGGAAAGTGGCTCAGCCACTTTGGCGGAGCCGGTGAAGGGCAGGGGACCTTCGACACGCCCCACGGACTCTGCGTCGACCAACGCCCGGACAGAATGCCGAGCATTGTGGTGACCGATCGCGCCCACGGCACGCTGCAGCGGTTCGACATGCAAGGCCGTTACATCGAGACGATCGCTGGGTTCGGCTTGCCGGCCAATCTCGAGACGCGTGGAAATTTGCTGCTGGTGCCCGAGTTGAAGGCCCAAGTCACCCTGCTGGATAAACAAGATCAAATCGTCGCCCGTCTGGGAACGGGAACGCAGCGACTTGGACAAATTGAACAGCTGCGCGGGAAGCCCGATCAGTGGAAAGATGGAGAATTCATTCACCCCCATGACGCCTGTTTCGACGCGGAGGGGAACATCTTCGTCGCGGAATGGGTACGCCCAGGGCGGGTGACAAAACTGTCCAGAATTCCTTAAAATGCGGAAAAATTTGTCGCATTGATCCGAGCGGCATTGGCCAGACGCAGCAATTGTGTCAGAATAGGTTCAATCTGAGCGGAATAGCAGCGAAGAGCACGGTCCAACTTCGCCGGGGAACAGCAGACACTGTAAGCTGTTGCGAATAGCCGCAAAAAGCAGCCCCGATCATGGTCCTTCGGCTTTGGGAAGCGAGCGTCTGTGCCTGAAACGGTGGTTGCAATTCTATCCGTTCGAGAGCGAGCAAATCGTGATGAAATCCCATCGTGAGAATGCGGGCCGATTCGGCAATGGATTGGTGAAGTTTGAGGAATGTTTTTCGGTCCGACAGGTGACGGCGTAATTTTTTTTGGATCGACATTGTGAAAAAATTCACGATGTCGAACTGATGATCGGAAAGCGGCTCACACGGGCGGATTTCGGTTTTATTTACTTCGAGGTTTGAGCGTCAAGATGCAGCGAATTCAACGAGGTCTGAAGCTTCCGATTACCGGAGAGCCATCGCAAGATATCGAAAATGGGCCACCGATTACACGGGTCGGGCTGAATGGCGACGATTACATCGGGTTGGTGCCGAAGATGCTCGTGCAGGTTGGCGACCAGGTGCAACTGGGCCAACCACTGTTCGAAGACAAAAAAAACGAGGGGGTTCTTTTCACCGCTCCCGCCAGTGGCCGGGTCATCGAAATCAACCGTGGCGCGAAGCGCAAATTCGAGTCGCTCGGCATTGAAATTGCTGGAGACCAAGAGCGTGAATTTGCCGCCCACCGCGACCTGCAATCGCTCAGCCGCGATCAAATCGTGGTCCATCTGGCCGAGTCGGGTTTGTGGACCAGCCTGCGAACTCGTCCCTACAACAAAATTCCTCGGCTACGGAGTGAACCGCACAGCGTCTTCGTGACGGCAATGGACACCAATCCCCTGGCGGCCGATCCTGAATTGATCGTCGAGTACCACAAGGATCATTTCGTGGCCGGTTTGAATGTCGTGAGCAAGTTGACTCGCGGCAAGACGTTCGTCTGCACCCGCAATCATTCGCGAATTCCTGGCAAAGACGTGCCGGGCGTCCAATTCGAGGTGTTTGATGGGCCGCATCCTGCTGGTTTGCCGGGAACGCACATTCACTTCCTCGATCCCGTCGGTCCCAAGAAAACGGTCTGGTTCATCAACTATCAAGATGTCATCGCGATTGGACATCTGTTCACCACTGGGCGGATCATGACGGAGCGGACCATAGCCGTCGGTGGCCCGAGGGTGCGGAATCCGATCTTGCTGCGGACCCGCTTGGGTGCCCATGTCGGCGAATTGGTGGCTGGCCGTGTCCAAGGGACCAACAATCGCATCATCTCTGGCTCTGTGTTCAGTGGACGGAAATTTGCGCCGCCGCATGAATACTTGGGGCGCTATCACCTGCAAGTTTCCGTGCTCGAGGAGGGGAACCACCGCGAGTTTCTGGGCTGGCAAAAACCAGGAGCCGACAAATTTTCGGTGACGAAGGCCTATCTCGGATCGTGGCTTTCGCGGAAGCAGAATTTCACCACCAGCACGGGTGGCAGCCACCGCGCGATGGTTCCGATCGGCGTTTATGAGCGGGTGATGCCGCTGGATATCCTGCCGACCCAACTGCTGCGAGCGCTATTGACGAAGGACACCGATACCGCTCAAGCCTTGGGTTGCCTGGAATTGGATGAAGAAGACCTGGCGCTGTGCACCTTCGTTTGTCCCGGCAAACACGACTATGGTGCGGCGCTGCGAGAAAATCTGACCATGATCGAAAAAGACGGCTAGTGCGTCTGGAATATCGAATCCTTCCTTATAGCCAAATCGTTAAAAAATATGCTTCGGAAACTGCTCGACAAAATCGAACCGCTGTTCAAGCCCGGGGGGAAGTACGAGAAGTTCTACCCTCTGTATGAGGCTCAAGATACCTTTTTGTTCACGCCCGGCGAGGTAACGCATGGCTCGACGCATGTCCGCGATGCGTTGGACCTCAAGCGGTTGATGAGCATGGTGATCGTCGCCTTGATTCCGTGCATTTTCATGGCCTGCTACAACACGGGCTACCAAGCCCAAAAGATCTTGCACGCGGCCGGCGAGGTTAAGCTGCCCGAAACGCTCTGGGATGGTTCTTGGCGTTACTCGATCATGGACGCCTTGGGGATCAACTACAAAGCGAATCGCGGCGAATTCCTGAGCTTTGGCAGCCTGCTCCCTTGCCTGATCCATGGTGCGCTGTTTTTCTTGCCGATCTACATCGTGACGATGGCCGTCGGGGGTACCTGCGAATTGATCTTCTCGATCGTTCGCAAGCATGAAATTAATGAAGGCTTCTTGGTCACCGGCATGCTGTTCCCGCTCACCTTGCCGCCGAACATCCCGCTGTGGCAGGTCGCTCTCGGGATCGCGTTCGGCGTGGTAGTCGGCAAGGAAATTTTTGGCGGCACCGGGCGAAACTTCTTGAATCCGGCACTTACTGGCCGCGCGTTTTTGTATTTTGCCTACGCGAAGGAAATTTCCGGTGACAAAGTCTGGACGGCTGTCGACGGCTACAGCGGCGCGACCGGTCTGGGGCAAATCAATGCCGTTGAACCGGGTACCGCCACCGCGGCGATGATGGCCAGTTTGAGCGGTACATACAACGGCGAAAAAATCGCGGCGGGCGCGGCGAGTTGGTGGGACGCTTTCATCGGCAATATGCATGGCTCGATGGGAGAAACCAGTGCCTTGGCCTGCTTGATCGGCGCGGTGATCCTGATAGCCACCCGCATCGGCTCATGGCAAATCATGGCGGGCACGTTGGTCGGCTTGCTCGGCTTGTCCACGGTCTTCTGGTTGCTCCCCTTCCATGCGGCCGCCTACCATATTCCCCCCTGGTGGCATTTGGTGATTGGCAGCTACGCCTTCGGTGCCGTTTTCATGGCCACCGATCCGGTATCGGCGGCGATGACCACCAAAGGAAAGTGGCTGTATGGCATCCTGATCGGCGTCGTGACGGTGATTGTCCGGTGCATGAACGTGGGATTCGCCGAAGGGGTAATGCTCGCCATCTTGTTCGCCAATACATGTGCTCCGTTGATCGATTACTTTGTTGTGCAGCAGAACGTCAAACGGCGATTGCTGCGAACGGCCTGAGGGAGATGATCTGCCAATGAACAAAGACAGTATTGCCAACACCATCATCACGGCGATCGTGCTGTGCCTGGTTTGCTCCACGATCGTCTCGTTCGCTTCGGTCGGTCTGCGCAATCGCCAGAACGAGAACCGAGCCTTGGACAAAAAGAAAAATGTGCTGTTGGCGGCCGGATTGCTTGAAGGTGCCTCAACGCGCAAGGTAAGCGAAGTCTTCGCAGAGCGAATCGAGACGCGAATCATCGACCTGGAAACGGGAGCGGACGTTACGAAGGAGTACGACAAGCCCGACGAATTCGATCCGGCCCCCCTGCTAATCTATCGCGAGCATCGCGTGGACATTCCCGCCGACCAGGACCTCGCTCAAATCAAACAACGCGAATTGCGAGCGCCGGTCTATGTGATCAAGACCTCTGCGACCGACAACACGCCACTCGGCTACGTCTTTCCAGTCCGCGGCAAAGGGCTGTGGTCGACACTCCGCGGCTTTTTGGCGATGGATGCTGGAATGAAGAACTCGATCGGCATCACCTTCTACGAGCACGCCGAAACGCCCGGTTTGGGGGCCGAGATCGAGGCCGACTATTTTCGCAATGCCTGGAAAGGCGCCAAAATCTTCGACGACAAGGGGCAAATCGTGATCGAAATCACGAAGGCTCGCGTGGAGGGGGCTAACAATCAAATCGACTCTCTCTCCGGCGCCACGATCACATCGGAGGGGGTCGAAAAGCTGGTGAAGTTTTGGCTCGGTGAAAACGGCTTCGGCCGCTTCATTGCGTCCCTGACAAAAGCTTCGTAATCGGAGCAGATCGCTCAACCATTTGATAAACATCCTGAACGACAGGTGAACCATGGCAGAATCTAACGTCAAGTCGATCCTTTGGACGCCCATCTTGCGGCGCAATCCGATCGCGCTGCTGGTGCTGGGTATTTGTTCCGCCCTTGCGGTTACTACCAAATTGGACAAAACACTAATCATGTGTGCGGCGGTGACCTTCACCGTTTGCATGTCGAACATGGCAGTCTCGCTGATCCGCAATCATATCCCCAGCAGTATTCGGATCATCGTCCAAATGACCATCATCGCTTCGATCGTGATCTTGGTCGATCAATTCCTCAGGGCGTATTTCTACGCATTGTCGAAGGAATTGTCCGTGTTCGTCGGTCTGATCATCACCAACTGCATCGTGATGGGCCGCGCCGAAGGCTTCGCGATGAGCAATAACGTGCGGGACAGCTTTTTCGATGGACTCGGGAATGGCCTCGGGTACAGCTTGGTGCTCATTTGCGTGGCGATTGTTCGCGAATCGCTCGGCTCGGGAAGCTTGCTGGGATTCAAGTTGCCTGTACTCGGGAACCCCGATTGGTATACCCCGAACGGCTTGATGTTCACTCCTCCGAGCGCGTTTTTCTTGATCGCTGCCTTCATTTGGGCGGTGCGGACGGTTTACAAAGACCAACAAGAGAAGGAATAAACCATGTGGAATTATTCGTACGACCTGTTCAGCCTGTTCATGCGAGCTGTGTTCGTCGAGAACCTCGCGTTGGCTTTCTTTCTCGGCATGTGCACCTTCATTGCCGTTTCAAAGAACGTCAAGACCGCCATCGGGTTGGCGATTGCCGTCGTTTTGGTGCAGACGATCACCGTCCCGACCAATAACCTCCTTTACAACTACATGCTGAAGCCGGGGGCCCTCGCATGGCTCGGCTCGAATTTCAAAGATCTGGATTTGTCGTTTCTCGGCTTGATCGTTTACATCGGCGTGGTGGCGGCGATGGTGCAGATCATGGAAATGATTCTCGACAAGTACTTCCCTGCCTTATACAACACGCTGGGGATTTTCTTGCCGCTGATCACGGTCAACTGCGCGATTCTGGGCGGCTCGCTGTTCATGGTCGAAAACAAATACGATTTCCCGCAAAGTGTCGTTTACGGCCTGGGGGCTGGCTTCGGCTGGGGGCTCGCGATCATGCTCCTTGCGGCCATTCGCGAAAAATTGCGATACGCTGATATTCCGGCCGGTTTACGCGGCTTGGGGATCACGTTCGTCATTTGTGGTCTGATGGCTCTCGGCTTCATGTCGTTCCAAGGCATTTAAGAATCGCTGATCGTTCCGGAATTTCGCTTCAGGCTTGAAGGCTCGCGCCCAACGGCCAACCAACTCCACGAGACTTTATATGGCACCAATCCCTCAACTCAATTTTTTGCCCATAGCCGCCTGGGACCTCTTGGCTTCAACCAACACCCAAGCTCTCAGCTCCAGCGTGGTCATGTTCACTGGGGTGGTGATGGCCCTGGTTGCCTTGATTCTGGTGGCCAAAAACTTTTTGGTTCCCAAAGGCAAAGTCAAAATCAAGGTCAACGGCCAAAAAGAATTCGAGGTGCCGATGGGGGGCAAACTTATGGGTGCCCTGGCTGATCAAGGCATTTTCGTTTCGTCCGCTTGCGGTGGTGGCGGAACCTGCGCTCAGTGCAAGGTCAAGGTCCTCGAGGGTGGCGGAGATATCCTGCCCACCGAAAAGTCCCATATCAATAAACGCGCCGAACGAGAGGGTGTCCGCTTGAGCTGTCAAGTGGCCGTCAAGCAAAACATGGTGGTCGAAGTCCCCCACGAGGCGTTCGAAACCAAAAAATGGCTGTGCACGGTTCGCTCCAACCGCAACGTCGCGACGTTCATCAAGGAACTGGTGCTGGAACTGCCACCCGGCGAAGAGGTCGACTTCAAAGCCGGGGGCTACATTCAAATCGAGTGCCCACCGCACCACGTGAATTACAAAGACTTCGTGATCGAGGAACGGTTCCATCCGGACTGGGATAAATACAACGTCTGGCAATATGAATCGAAGGTCACCGAACCCGTCACTCGAGCCTATTCGATGGCTAACTATCCGGGCGAAAAGGGGATCATCATGCTCAACGTCCGTGTGGCGACTCCGCCCCCCCGCATTCCCAACGCTCCTCCCGGAAAAATGTCGTCCTACATTTTCAGCCTCAAACCGGGGGACAAGGTCACGATTGCTGGCCCCTTCGGCGAGTTTTTCATCAAGGACACGAATGCCGAAATGGTTTACATCGGCGGTGGTGCCGGGATGGCCCCGCTGCGAAGCCACATCTTCGAGCTATTCAAACGTCGAAGGACGAACCGCAAGGTTTCCTACTGGTACGGCGGTCGCAGCCTGCGTGAACTGTTCTACGTCGAGCACTTCCGTGAAATCGAGAAGGAATTCCCAAACTTCAAGTTCAATATCGCACTGTCCGAACCGCTCCCCGAAGACAACTGGACGGGCTACAAGGGGTTCATCCATCAGGTTTTGCTGGACGAATACCTCAGCAAACATCCGGCCCCCGAGGACATCGAATATTACCTTTGCGGACCACCTATGATGAATCAAGCAGTTTTCAAAATGCTGGACGATCTGGGCGTTCCGCCGGAAAACATCGCCTTCGACGATTTCGGTGGCTAGGCTTCGTGTCTAAACCGTAAGCCGCAGTGCCCTAGCCTGCGGTTCTCGCGAAATCCGGACGCTAACCTGTTCTCGCTAATTGCTTGAGGACAAAGCCCAGTAACACTAGCAAACCACTTGGCTTAATCATCTCAAACCGTTGAGAGTCTATCCCACAACCACCAGCATCCGAAACCCGAAGCATAAGCGCGGGCTGGTCGCGGGAAAGGCCATTAGCCGAAACGCTCTAGCGTCCGGTTTTCGTATCAACTGTGGAATATTGCCTTGTCGCTGACAGCCAGCGGACCAAGCCACGTATCTTCCAGTTGGACAAAATCGAGGGTGGACAACCCTTAATTCGAGGTCGAGAGGGCTGGGCTACAACACATCGGACGTGCGTTTGCCTGCCATTCAGCCAATGGAAAATACTTTGCGAAAGCCCGGCCGACTCGTCCGCAGGCGTTTTGTTGGGATACGCACCGACGATTTCATATTCGCCAAACCATCTGGACCATGATTTTCATGAACGACTCGAGACGAACGCGGATCGCTGCAATGCTGTTGGCGGTAATGTGGGTCGCTGCGACCGTTGCCAGTGCCCAAGATGTCGTGCACAGCTGGTCGGGCAAGACCATGGGGCCGATCGACTACACCGTGAAAATCATCGGCCCGAAACAGATTGACGTCGAACCCGTACAAGCTGAGGTTACTGCTGTTCTCGAATCGGTGAACTCGTGCATGTCGACGTATCAACCGGATTCGGAGATCAGCCGCTTCAATCGCAGCCAGTCCACCGATTGGTTCTCGGTCACCAACGCGACGGCGGTAGTTATCAAACGATCCCTAGAAATCAGCGAAATCACGCAGGGGGCGTTTGACATTACCGTCAAACCGATCGTCGAGCGATGGAATTTCGGCGCAGGAAAACAAAGCGACTTTACCCCCCCCTCGACTGAAGAAACCCGGGCTCTGCTCGAACGGATTGGCTACCGCAAACTAGCAGTTCGGCTCGAACCGCCAGCCATCCGCAAAACGGAACCGCACTTGCAAATCGATCTTTCGGCCATCGCCAAAGGTTACGCAGTGGACTTGGTTTCGGCGAAATTGACAGAACTCGGATTTCCAGCGCACTTCGTGGAGATCGGCGGCGAGGTGCGGGCGCACGGTGCCAAGCCCAATGGACGCCCCTGGGTGGTGGCGATCGAAAAGCCGACCGTAGGGGTCCGTCAACTCGATCGCACCGCCGCGATTCGCGATGCCGCCATGGCGACGTCGGGGAACTATCGAAATTTCGTCGAAGTCGCCGGTCGCCGCCGTTCGCATACGATTGATCCGCGGACCGGCGAACCGATCGAAAATCATGTCGCCAGCGTGTCCGTCGTCGCGGCCGATTGCATGACCGCCGACGCTTTGGCCACAGCAATCATGGTGCTTGGGCCTGCCGAGGCAGCACGCCTTGCCGAACAACGGCGGTTCAGCGTTTTCGTGATCGAGTTGGACGGCGGAGAGCGAACAGAGACGATCGCCGGGGATTTTCCGTTTTACGAACTCGATGTCTCTAGCGCTGCCGCGGATGGCCCAACAATTTGGACGGCATTGATCGCAGCGTTCGTATTGTTTGGATTGGCTGTACTCGGCATGGCGATCGGAGCGATTTTTTCGAGGCGTCCCATTCAAGGGTCCTGTGGTGGCCTCGCTGCGACAACCAATCCAGACGGTTCAACCCGTTGTTCGCTTTGCCAAAACCCCAGCCAAGACTGCCGCGAGAAACAGACGGGCGAACCTTCTCGTCGATAATCCCCACTGAGATTCCGGCGACACGCCTCCTTCCTGAACGCTCCTGCGCGCCGCATTGCCGCAAATCGGGAGGCCGAGTTGTTCGCCGGCCGCAGCAGGTCCGAGCGATTCCCCTTGACTAAGTTATCGTCAGACAATGCACTTCGATCACCCTCAACCCCATCGAGCGGTTTACGAGTTGGAACTCGTGGCGGGGGACACCTTTCAGGCTGCTGCGGGGGGCGTTGCCAACGCCAACTCAAGTGGCGAGCAGATTTCGGAAACAGCGATCTTGAGAACAACGGTACCGTCCCCACAACTGTGGCAAGTCCTTTTGGAGTGGCGTGACCACCTCGGCAACGAAGATCTGTCGCAGTTTCGCATCCGTTACAAAACGACCGACCAAGCGTTTACCCGTTCAATACCATTTCTCGACTTTTGGCGGCACCATTTTGTCAGCGGCTTGCGAGATGAATTGACCCGCGGGAAATTGGGATGCAAGTTTCAATCGATCTGGACCCGCGAAAACCGCGAAGTTTTCGGCTATGAGCTGTTGATCAATTTCAAGGATCACGATCTCGACCTCAGCGGCGGTGATCTGTTCCAGCGCGTGCTGGACGAACAAGAACGGCTTACGCTCGAAGGCGTCAGCTGGATCGCGTGTCTCCATGCTCTCAGCTCGTTGCCCGATGGAGCGCTGGGATTCGTCAATCTCAATCCGGAAATTTTCTTTCGCGGGATCACCGATTGGCGGCGGACGATGGCGTACCTCGGGCAGGAAGTTTGCCGGTCGCGAATCGTGTTGGAGTTATTGGAAACCTCAGGCAGTTATTGCGAGCGGTCCCTACGGGAATTCGCGCGAGACTGCCGCCGGCGCGGCTTTTTGTTGGCCATCGACGATTGGGGCCAGCATCAAGGCAATTTGGCGATACTCGAAACTGTGCGGCCCGATTTCGTGAAGCTCGAGGTCGAGATGGTGCGGGGCGCTCATGCTCATCGATTTCGTCGTTCTTTGGTCGAGGGGGTGATCGAATTGTGTCGATCGCTAAATATCAAAATCGTGCTCGAGGGCATCGAAACGGAAAGCGATTGGCGTTGGGCGAAAGCGTCTCAAGCCGACTTTCTGCAAGGCTATTTTCTGGGTCGTCCGCTGCGTCTCCCGATTGAATGCCGACTCCCAATCGCGACAATCAGTAGATCGGCGGCGCGGGCGGCGGTTTCTGCCAAGGGTTGAACATCTTTCGGCTCCCGTGCGGCTCCAGGGTCTACCACGGCGGGGGCGTTACGATGGGCAAGTTCAACGAGGTGCGAGTCGGCTGGTCGCGGCGATTTGTGACCTATTTTTGTGCTTGGTTGGTTTTTTCGGGCATGGCCGCGGCTCAAGATCGCATCACGGGTAAACCCTTCGCGACGCGCTCCGAAGTCATCGCTCGCCGCGCGATGGCAGCCACCAGCCAGCCACTGGCAACCCAAGTCGCACTGGATATCATGCGCGGGGGGGGCAATGCCATCGACGCCGCGATCGCGGCGAATGCCGCCCTTGGACTCATGGAGCCGACGGGCTGCGGGATGGGGGGCGATCTGTTTGCCATCGTCTGGATCCAAGCCGAGCGAAAACTGTATGGTCTGAACGCCAGCGGGCGGTCTCCAAAAGGGTTGAATTACGACGACCTGAAGAAAATCTTGGACGAACAACGACTGAGCAAAATCCCCCCCCTCGGTCCGCTGCCGATTTCTGTTCCCGGTTGCGTCGATGGGTGGTTCGAATTGCATCAGCGATTCGGCAAGTTGCCGATGCATCAGATCCTGCAACCGACCATAGATTACGCCCGAGACGGCTTTCCCGTCTCCGAGTTGATCGCCTACTACTGGGGAGCCAGTCGGCGGCTAGGGCAGTATCCCGGTTTCCAGGAAACGTTTATGCCGGATGGGCGTGCCCCGCGCAAAGGGGAAATCTTCCGCAATTCGCGGCTTGCCAAGACCCTTGAGCGGATCGCCGCGGGCGGGCGCGATGAATTTTATCGCGGAGGCATCGCCAGGGAGATCGACCAGTTCATGCGAGCCCACGGAGGCTTCCTTCGCTACGACGACCTGGCCGACCATCGGAGCGAATGGGTCGAACCGGTAGCGATCGACTATCGCGGCTACCGCGTTTGGGAACTCCCCCCCAACGGTCAAGGTATCGCGGCACTGCAGATGTTGGGGATGCTGCGCGATTACGACTTTTCGAAAATTCCTTTCGGGAGCGCAGAGCATATCCATCTGTTCGTCGAAGCGAAAAAACTTGCCTTCGAGGACCGCGCTCATTTTTACGCCGACCCGGCCTTCAACCGAATTCCCACACTGCAGTTGATCTCGGATCAGTATCTGCAGCAGCGGCGAATGTTGATCGACCCGCAGCGAGCGGCCGATCGCTACGACGTGGGCAATCCGGCCATCGAGGACGGAGACACGATCTACCTTACGGTCGCCGATAGCGAGCGGAACATGGTCTCGCTGATCCAGAGCAACTATCGCGGCTTCGGCTCGGGTTGGTGCCCCGCCGACTTGGGATTCTGCCTGCAGGATCGGGGGGAAATGTTCGACATGAGCCCCGGACGGTTCAACACCTACGCGCCAGGAAAACGTCCGTTCCACACGATTATTCCGGCATTCGTGACCAAGGACGATCAACCTTTTTTGAGCTTCGGGGTTATGGGAGGGGCCACCCAACCGCAAGGACATGTGCAAATCGTCATGAACATCGTTGACTTCGGGATGAATATTCAAGAAGCCGGCGACGCGCCGCGGATCCTGCACAACGGATCGTCCGAGCCCACGGGCGAGCGGATGACGGACGGCGGGAGCGTATCCTTGGAATCAGGATTTTCCCCGGCGGTAATCGAACGCCTAAAAGAACTGGGGCACAAAATTGGTCGCGACCGCGGCAATTTTGGCGGCTACCAGGGGATTCGCTACGACCCGGTTCATGATGTCTACTATGGAGCCAGCGAGTCCCGCAAGGACGGGCAAGCGGCGGGCTATTGAGTTCTGAAACATGCGGCCAACCGACGGCGAACAAGCGGTGTGCGGCGTCGCGAAGAATCCTCGCCGCCACCAGGGCGAGGCCTCCCATAAATTGCAAGATTGCCAAATTTCGAGGAGTTCACAATGACATCCACTACCGTGGCCACCGAACCATTATTCTGCCCTGAGATCGCAGGATTCGACGTCAGCGAACTCGCCAAAAAGTATGGCACCCCCACCTACGTCTATGACGCCGCGCAAATCATTCGTCAACTCGATCGTCTAAGAGCTTTTGATGTCATTCGCTACGCTCAAAAGGCCAATTCGAATCTCGCCATTTTAGCTTTGATGCGGCGCCAAGGCGTCGTCGTCGACGCCGTGAGTGTTGGCGAAATGTATCGGGCCCATCGCGCGGGCTATCCGTTCACCACTGCGGCCGGATTGCCGCCGCCGATCGTCTACACGGCTGATATCTTCGACCGCGAGGCATTAGAGTGGGTCGATCGCCATCGGATCCATCCGAACCTCGGCTCACCTGACATGATCGATCAGTTCGGGCAGCGTTGTCCCGGTCGCCCGGTGACGCTGAGGATCAATCCGGGCTTCGGGCATGGACACAGTCAAAAGACCAACACCGGCGGCCCTTCGTCGAAGCATGGGATTTGGCACGAGCAACTCGAGGAATGCCTCCGCCTTGCTGAGCGGTATCGCTTGCCCGTCGTCGGCCTGCACATGCACATCGGTTCCGGCACCGACTTTGAGCATTTGGCTCAAGTGTGCGAGGCGATGGAGCGAATGGCTCGGCGAGTCGGGCCACAACTGACAACGATTAGTGCCGGGGGCGGGTTGCCGACCCCCTATCGAGCCGACGACATCGAGATCGATATCGATCGGTATTTCGAATTGTGGAACGCCACGCGTCGGCGGCTGGAACAAGCCTTGGGGCATTCCTTGACCCTCGAGATCGAACCGGGACGATATCCCGTGGCCCAAGCCGGATATTTGATTGCCGAAATTCGCGCAATTAAAACGATGGGCAACAACTTGTTCTATCTTGTCGATGCCGGATTCAACAATCTCGCTCGGCCAATTTTGTACGGGGCCTATCACCCGATGGCGATTGCTACGAAGGATTTCAGCCAGCAGAGCGAGACGGTCGAGGTCGTCGTGGGCGGGCCGCTATGCGAGTCAGGAGATATCTTCACGCAAACCGATGGAGGCACGGTCGTCCGCCGACGGTTGCCGCCAGCGCGGGTCGGCGATTACCTCGTGATCGGCGGCGCTGGGGCTTACGGCTTCGTGATGGGTTCGAATTACAACAGCAAAACCATGGCGGCAGAGGTCCTGCTGCAACAAGGAGCCGATTATCTCGTTAGGAACCGCGAACCGGTCGAGGATTTGTGCCGCTTGGAAATGATTCCGACGAACTACTGAGTCACGTTTTAATACAGTGGCACACCCAGCCGATCGGCGTTCGCTGCTGATTCGAGTCGGGAATGTCGTAGGTTGCTCGAATCGTCAAGCCAGCATCGCGCAATTCTCTATGCAGGGCGGATCGGGTGAAGCTATGGAGAAACAAGCCAGCGACATGGCGCTGATCAGCATAGCGGTCCCCGTACTCGAACGAGGAACTGATCAGACTGCGCAGACCGCTGAGGATCAGCCACCGTTTGCCACCGGGAAAACGCGCTTGATGCCAGAGATTGTGGGCGTGCACCAAAAAGCTCCCGCCCCTCTTCAAAACGCGCACGACCTCGCGAAGGAAGAAATTTCGATGCTTGCGGAATCGAATCATACCAAGCGTGCTAAAAAAACAGCCCGCCAAATCTGCCGAGTTGTCGCCGAGCCACCCCAAGTCGCGCAGGTCGGATTGAACGAGCAACCACCGTTGTTGAGTGGCAGCCACCCCCTCGGCCCGCATCTGCAATTTCCTCTCCGCCCGCTTCAACATTGGCATCGATAAATCGACGCCAATGACCTTGAATCCACGAAGGTCTGCCGGGCCAAGCGAACGCCCCGTGCCGCAGCCAAAATCGATCACCGTCGCGTCCTTCCCTTGGTTGGCCAGTTCATCGAGGAACTGACACCACAGACGTTCATCGAAGGCCGCGATCGAATTGCCTCGCAAGGAATCATCGTAGGTATCGGCGACCGCTGGTTCCTGGAAGTAACGCCGATTTCCCGGCGGAATCGCCGACTGCGACAACTTGTCGATATCCATGTTTTTCGTTCGTCGCTGTAGAGCCGAACAAAAAAAGGTAAACTATAACAATCGTGTTTGGTAAGTGTTGGCGCCGCTAAACGGCGGCTCATGATGACCATCTCGCCAAACACCGCGATTCGAGTCGGCTTCGAATCGCCAAACCAAGGGGCACGCAATGAGCGGCCCCATCCTCGCATATGACTCTAATCAGGAGACGACTTCGTGGCAATCCGAGTGGCGATCAATGGCTTTGGGCGAATTGGACGTTTGACATTTCGCAATTTCATCGAGCGGGCCAATGAGTTTGAGGTGGTGGCCGTCAACGACTTGACGGACAATAAAATGCTGGCGACGCTCTTGAAGTACGACAGTATTCACGGCCGGTTTGCTGGGACTGTTGATCACGATGCCGAACACCTGATCGTCAATGGCAAAAAGATCCGAGTCTTCGAGGAACGCGACCCGCGCAAGTTGCCTTGGAAAGACCTGCGGGTCGATGTCGTGGTCGAAAGCACCGGCGTCTTTGTTGGGAAAGCGGCCGGGGACAAGCCGGGCTTTGATTCCCATATCGAGGCGGGAGCACGCAAGGTCGTGCTGAGTGCCCCAGCCAAAGACGGCGAAGACTTGACGGTCGTCCTCGGAGTTAACGAACACCAATTGACTCCTGCCATGAAATGCATCTCGAACGCCAGTTGCACAACCAACTGCCTCGCACCTGTCGCCAAAGTTTTGCACGAGACGTTCGGGATCGAAAACGGATTGATGACGACGGTGCACGCTTACACCAATGACCAGAATATCCTCGACCTGCCACACAAGGATCCGTACCGAGCCCGCGCCGCCGCCCAGAATATCATTCCGACCTCGACGGGAGCGGCCAAAGCCGTCGGCTTGGTCATCCCCGAACTCAACGGCAAACTGACGGGCATCGCCATGCGAGTCCCAGTACCGACCGGCAGCGTTGTGGACCTGACCGTGAATTTGAGCAAGGAAACGACCAAGGAAGAAATCAACGCCGCGATGAAGGCGGCAGCCGAAGGTCCACTCAAGGGAATCTTGTGCTACACCGAAGACCCCATCGTCTCCAGTGACATCATCGATGATTCGCACAGCAGTATTTTTGCAGCCGACTTCACCCAAGTTCTCGGCAAGAAAGGAAAATTGGCCAAGGTCGTCTCCTGGTACGACAACGAGTGGGGATACAGTTGCCGTACGGCTGACCTGTGTGCCTTGATCGGCAAAATGTAACATGTCCACCGACGCGACGAAGACCGAAGTCGGCAGCTATTTCATCTCCAACTATCCGCCCTACAGCCAGTGGAGCGAACGATTTTTGGATGACGCTCGAGCGGCAATGGCCGCGCCGCCGGCTGATGTGCCGCTGGGTTTGTACCTGCACATCCCCTTCTGCCGCAAACGCTGCAAATTTTGCTACTTCAAGGTCTTCACCGAAAAAAACGCCGCAGAGATCGAGCGCTATGTCCAGGCGCTCTGCCGCGAAATCGAGTTGGTGAGTCACCAACCCGTGATGGGAGGACGACCTTTTCGGTTTGTCTACTTTGGTGGCGGCACGCCGTCGTATTTGAGCAGCAAGCAACTTGTCAGCCTGGTGGATCGGCTGCGCGAAAATATTCGCTGGGACCACGCCGAGGAGGTCACGTTCGAATGCGAGCCGGGCACGCTGCAAGAAGGAAAACTGCAGACACTCAAGGATTTGGGGGTCACCCGGCTGAGTCTGGGTGTCGAGAATTTCAGCGACGCCATTCTCGAGGAAAACGGTCGCGCCCACCTGTCGAAGGAAATCTATCGAGCCTGGGAATGGATCTCCCGTGTCGGCTTCCATAACGTGAACATCGATTTGATTGCCGGTATGGTCGGCGAAACTTGGGATAATTGGCGGGCAAACATCGCCAAGACCATCGAATTATCACCCGATAGCGTCACCATCTACCAACTCGAATTGCCCTTCAATACGGTCTACTCCAAAGATTTACTCGGAAACCGCATCGAAATTTCCGTCGCCGATTGGCCGACAAAGCGAGCTTGGCTCAATTATGCGTTCGATGAATTATTGGCGGCAGGTTATCATGTGAGCAGCGCCTACACACTGGTAAAAAATCCGCACCAGGTGAATTTCAGTTATCGCGATAATCTGTGGCAAGGTTCCGACTTGATCGCCACCGGTATCGCCAGCTTCGGCCACATCAGCGGAGTGCACTATCAAAACAAACCCGAATGGGAGTCGTACCTCGGCGATTTGCTGGATCGCAACGAGCTGCCTATCGGTCGCGCTTACACCCCAACGCCGCGCCAACGTCTCATCCGCGAGTTGATTTTGCAACTCAAGCGGGGTTATTTGGACGTCGCCTATTTCCAGCAGAAATATGCCACGAAAATTCTTGAAAAGTGGCGCGATGAGTTCACCACATATCGCGATTGTGGCCTGCTGACGTTCGACAGCGCACGCGTCGAACTCACCCGCGCAGGCCTCCTTCAGGTCGACGGATTACTCCCAGCCTTTTTCGAACCTGAGTTCCGCAACGTGCGCTACACATAGCGTCGGCAAACCACATCACCGATTTGCATCCAATACGCCCCCGACCAGTCGACCCGGCACTTCCTCCACGACAACTCGCCCCTCAGTCGCGCCGCAAAGTATGAAGCTCCGTCGCAAAGTTCGCCATTCGCAGGGCCAAGGCCTTCGGTTCGCACGAAAACTAAATAAAAGCGCGCGGTGCCGAGGGCGTTACTGCTCTGGGGGCCTGGGGGAGCCGGGGGTTTTTAAGCCTATCCCAAAACAAGTCCGCGCTTTCGCTTCGGGCTACGGTGGCTGACGGATTTGGAACAGGCTCTTAAATGCCCCAGGTTATCAAGCGTTTCGCGTAAGCGTAGTTTCGACTTGCGAGTGATGATGATAGTCTGGGTTAGACCACTGGAGGTGCTGATTCCATCGACTGAGAGGTGAAGCTGAGCGACAGATGACCCCGACGAAGCGCTTCATGATGTTATTTTTGGCCGAATTATCGCTGATGGGATTGGCCATCGTCGTGGCCTGGCTTGGGTTTTACGATCGGCGCGAGCCCCTCACGATGGACTGGCTGAAGGAGAAGTGGAGCGCCGGGCTGCTGTGGGGTAGCGTGGCAACCATCCCGCTGGCGATAGCGCTTCTGAGTTTGAAACGAATCAACTGGCGTTCGCTCCAGAATTTTTTGTCGGAGATAGAATGGCAGATCGCACCATGGTTTCAGGTGATGCCCAGTTGGCAATTGGGATTGCTCTCCATCGCTGCCGGCCTAGGCGAAGAGATGCTGTTTCGTTGGGTGCTCCAAGGGGGGCTGATATCGATGCTGGGGGGAATCCTAGGCACCGCTGTCGGGCTAGGCTTTGGCGCACTCGCCTTCGGTGTTGGCCACTACATCAGTACGGCCTATGCAGTGTTTGCGACTGCCATGGGTTTGTATTTGGGAGTTGCCATGATTGTTTCAGAGACCTGGTTGGTTCCTGCGGTTTGTCATGCGTTGTATGACTTCCTGGCCTTGCTGTATTTGACCGGAAGGTTGCGCTGGAAGCTCGCTTAACGTGCGCTGTGGGCAGGAGGATTTGATCACGGGATGGATTTCTCGCAGTGTTGATTGACGGCCTATCCCAAAACGTGCCCTGGCTATACAGTGCCCTCCCTTACGCTTCGGGCGGCCCTAAGTTTGGCTGGTTTCTGCCGGAGTAATTCCGCTCGGAAACGTACCCTTGCTTACACTTCGGGTTACTGACTCAGACAGCTTTGAGGAGGACTCGGTTTGAGATACTGCTCACCATTGCGCTGCGCAGTCCTCGCTAGGTCGGCACTGAGGGTGCTCACTGAGGGTGCGATTGCCGCCCGAGGAACCTTCAGTTGGCTGCCGAATCTAAGTTCATGAAACCCATTTTTTCAGCTGGGAACCACACACTCGATGGAACCTACTAAGCCGGAACCAGGACATCATTCAAGACATGAATGATTCCGTTCTTAGCTCGGATATCGGTGGCCGCCAAGGTCGCATTGCCGTTGAGCACCACATTGCCGCCGGAGACAGACACGCTGAATGATTTGCCGAGCAAGGTATCAATCGACGTGCGCGAGACGACATCGGCTGAGGTGAGCGAACCGGACGCGACATGGAACTTCAGCACATCGGCTAATTGGTCGTTCGTCAGCCCGCCGACGATCTCTGAAATCTTTTCAAACGCGCTGTTGAGCGGCGCGAAGACGGTAAACGGCCCGGGTGCCGCGAGTGCCGCGTCGAGGCCTGTGGCTTGCAACGCACCGACAAGCGTTGAAAAATCCGGATTCAACCGCGCGATTTCGACGATCGTTCCGATGCGGGCGCCACTGGTGATCAAGTCATCGAAAATCGTTCCGACTCGCGTGGTGGCGTTACCGACCTGAGTACCCTCGAAGCTCCTGGTGACTGGCGTTACATCGAAGGTCATGGATGATTCTACTTGGAGCCGATCGTTCCCAGCACCGCCACGGGCGTTAAGTCGCTTCATGAATTGCGAGGTGCTGGTGAAAACTTCGTCATCACCCAGGCCCGTCCGCAGTCGTGCATTAGCAGAAATCCGCGTCCCCTCCACCGCTACAAAATCATTCCCGCCGCCAGTCGCAATGAATACAGGACCGCGGTGTTGCGAATCGCGGACGCTAGATCGATCATGACCGCCCCCCGTGATGATCGTTGTATCTCGATTGACCCGCGATTTGTCGATCCCCAACGTGTCATTTCCACCACCGGCGATCACGATCAAGTTCCGTGAAATCGTAGACTCGTCGACCGACACGAAATCATTCCCGGCGCCGCTGTCGATCAGCACATCGTGGCGCACTTGGACGCGATACAAGCCGATCGCATTGGCACCGCGATCACCGAAAATGAGCATCGATCCGCTGGTACGAAAGTTTTCGACCAACAATGTATCGTTGCCCGCACCAAGATTGGCCGTGAGTCCCGCTGGCATCATGTTGGCGCGGCGCACGGTGAACTTCGCTCCACCGTTGATTCGCGTACCGTTGTTTCCTTCAACTTCCACGCCGCCCCCCTCTAATCCACGCACGGTAACTTGATTGGCTGCCGCGTCCCCTTGGATCACGAGTTGCCCACCCGACAAGAAAGCCATAACGTCCCCGGCGAGTAGCTTTCTTTGTTCCAAGGCTTGGTAATCGAGCGATCTGTCCGAATTAACGCGAGTTCGATACTGTCGGCAGGTTGCTGATTTGATCCTTGGCAACATGGCGGAAACTCCAGTTATCTGATAGGAAAGATACGGGACCTGGGGAAATTAATTCGGTCGTTTGACTGTCAAGGCAGGTTCGATTTAACCGTTAAATTTTGTCAACTCGGCAAGTTTTACCGATTCACTACAAACTCGATGGGCTCGTAAACAACGGGCTGAGGTGGCCTACGTTCATTCGAACTGGCGTTTACGATGGCGGCGGCGAGAATCGACCAACTGGGATTGGAGTGAAAACCGTAAGCCCTTGGGCGCCAGCCCGTGGCTCTCGAGAAAACCGGACGCAACCGCGTTCCGGCTGAACGTTTTGAAACAAAGCGTAGGACAAGCACCGCTGGCCCCCAATGTTTCTTGCGAGGCTGTTTGTTGGTTGGTTCGCCTCACTCAACAGGGAACTATCGTCAATCTACTCGCCAACGAGGTATTGCCGTTGCTCGCATCAGCGGGTTGGACTGAGTAGGAAGTATTTGCCTGAGTTCGCTGTTGGCGTCGCGTTTCAAGCGGCGTCTCATAACGAAGAGGCAGTAAGCGCTCAGCGGGCTGCCGAAAAAGCTTCAACGTATTGGATGATCCAGGAATCGACCAATTTCTTGAAAGCCTCTAGATCGACTTTAGCCAGTTCCGCGAAGTGGTTCCAGCTGAACAACTCACGGTTCTTGATGGTGCCGCGGCCCACCATGACGAGCAAATTGAATTCGCTGAGGGGTGGGATCGTGATCTCGAGACGACTGTAGGCCGGTCCCCCTCGTTGCAAGTCATCACGGGAGATCGCGCCGCCCCACCCGCGCGAGCCGTAGACGGTTTCGTACTTGAATCCCGGAATGACTTGCGGAATTTGTTTCAGATTGTGTTCGATGTATTCGCTGAGACCGAGCCGATAATCCGAGTGACGCCGCCGCAGTTCGTCCTGGGAAAGTTCGGCGGCTCTTTGTTCGGCGTGTGCGAGCTGATGTTTTTTGGCTCCGCGTTCCAGGGCTTGTTTGATTTGATCTTCGAAATTCATGTTGATCGTATTTTTCACCAGAATATGGTGTTTGACAGCCGTCCACGTTTCGCAGCGGACGACCGGCCCACGGTGGTTTGCACCACAATACCGCACTGCGACAAACTCGTCGCTGCCGATCGCTCGAATGCTGTCGTCAATTGCAGCACAGATCATTGGGATTGTCAAATCGTGACGAGATCCGTATTCTGGCCAGTTTACATCGGAGCGGTGAGGTCACGATGCCTTGACGAGGTGCTGCGGCGTCCCTGCTAGGCCTTGCGCCGCTGCCGAGGGAAAGCGGATATATTGTGAATTGTCGCTGGCTTTGACCCGAAACTGGTCACCCGCAGGGCACTCGCCCGAGGTCGTTGTGAAAACCAGATGCTTATGCGTTCCGGCTGATCGTCAACTGATCGTTTTGGTGCAAAGCCTTGGGAATTTGGAGATCCACAGGAGTTTTTTGAGTGATTGTCGCAGCGTCCACGGCCTGCTTCTTCGAATTGCCGTTTGAAGAAGCTGTTGAAAAAATTGCCGACTTGGAATATTCCAGTCTCGAAATCGCCATTCACCAAGACGAAAATCATCTCAAACCGTCCGAGGTGGTCGAACGGTTCGAGCATGCAGTCTTGACTTGCAACTCCGTACGCCGGTTGAATGTGACGGGTTACAGTCTGCGCTTCGACACGTCGGGCGAAGCATTTTTCGACCAGTTTGCCAAATGTTGTCAGCTGGCCAAGGCCACCAAGGTGGTCTGTCTGACCGTCGACAGCGGCGAGCATGGAACACCATTCAACGAAGAGGTCGAGCGGTTCAAGCGACTGGTCGCCATCGCACAAAATCACGGCGTTTGCGTCAGCATGCGGAGCCAGCATGGCCACTTGTCTGGCGACGTCGATCAAGTCTCCGTGATTTGCTCGCATGTCAAAGGGGTTGGGCTGTCCCTCGACCCATCGCAGTACATTTTCGGCACTGATCGTCCAGCGAATTACGAAAAACTGTTGCCTTACGTGCAAAACGTCTATCTCCGCGACTCCACCCCCAAGGCGCTGCAAGTCCGCGTCGGCCAGGGGGTGATCGATTTCGGGCGGTTGATTTCACAGCTCGAACAAGTCAAGTACCAGCGAGCGCTCGTGGTAGAGCTCCGTCCCCTCCCCGATGTCGATCATCTGGGCGAACTGCGGAAAATGCGACTCTTGCTGGAAAGTCTGATCGTCTAGCGCCGTTTTGACTGTTCAGATCATACGGCCACCCACAAGGTTCCGCCGCCATCGCGTGAATCGCCGCGATCAGGGCGTCTCGTCGCTATGCAGTCCGCTCGTGTCGATCCCTCCCTGCCTTGACCTGCCCCCTGACACGCTGCAAAATGTAGCCTATGCTACACTTTTGCGAACGCATCATGGTTCTGGCGATTTGGCTGCTCCTCGGCTGGCTCGTTTGCGCCTCGGGATGCCGACCAGCGGACGACCAAGCGGCATTGATCATCGATCGGTTACCGACGAAGATCGAAAAAATCCGCGTTGTCGCCACGGTAGGCATGGTCGCTGATATGGTGCGCGGTATCGGCGGCGAGCGAATCGAGGTCGTGCAAATGATGGGCTCAGGCGTGGACCCTCATCTTTACAAGCCCACCCGTGACGATGTGCGGATGGTGATGCAAGCGGATGTCATCTTCTCGGCCGGGTTGCATTTGGAGGGGAAATTGGCTGAGACACTGGCGCGGGTCGCAAAGACGAAGCCCGTTTATGCCATCGCCAACGGGTTGCCTGCCAGCAGTGCGATTCGCCTGGGGGATGTTCAGGAGGGAGCCGATCCCCATTTCTGGATGGATGTTTCTCTGTGGGCGACGGCCGCGCGGGCCCTGAGCGACTGGCTGTCGGCTTTCGACCCCGACCACGCGGAAGTCTATCGCGAAAATTTGCGGAAGTATCTCGGACCGGTCGAGGAGTTGCACGAATACGCCTTAGCCACGCTCCGCTCGATTCCCGAGGCCCAGCGTTTCTTCGTGACTTCCCACGATGCCTTTCGATATTTCGGGCGAGCATATGGGTTGACCGTGATTGGAATTCAGGGATTTTCCACAGAATCCGAGGCTGGATTGCGGCGCATCAATGACTTGGTGGCTCTCCTAGTGGATCGGCGGATACCGGCCGTGTTTTTCGAGTCGAGTGTACCGCGGCGCAGTCTGGAGGCGATTGTCGAGGGGGTCCGCGCGCGGGGGGGGAATGTCGTGGTGGCTGGGCCGCTGTATGCCGATGCGATGGGCGAACCGGGAACGAGCACGGGAACCTACGTGGGGATGATGCGACATAATATTGATCTGATTGCGCGATGCCTGCGAGGAGAATCGAGCGATGCCGAGGCGGCGAGTTCCCTGTCGCCTTCGGTCGACTCTTTGGTTAGGAGTGGTGGACAGCGACCATGAATAATGGAACGGATTTTGGCCGTCAGGCGCTCGATCGGCGTGCGGTGACAGCGCCACTCGAAATTCAACACTTGACGGTATCGTTCGCTCGCAAGCCAGTCCTGTGGGATGTCACCTTCGTGGCCTCGGCCGGGAGTCTGATTGGCGTTGTCGGCCCTAATGGTGCGGGCAAGAGCACCTTGTTCAAGGCGATCATGGACTTGATTCCCCGCCAAGGGGGCGAGATTCGCGTTTTCGGAGATCGCTTCACGGCGCAACGTCGACGCGTCGCTTACGTACCGCAACGCGAAAGTGTGGACTGGGATTTCCCGGTCACGGCTGGAGAGGTCGTCACGATGGGCTTGTACTCGGAAATCGGTTGGTTTCGCCGAGTGACCCGCGAACATCGGCGTCGGGCGTTGGCGGCTATGGAACGACTGGGGATTGCAGACCTTGCGAATCGCCAGATCAGTGAGCTCTCCGGTGGGCAGCAGCAGCGAACGTTTCTGGCCCGGGCCTTGGTCCAACAAGCGGACCTCTATTTGCTCGATGAGCCGTTTTCTGCAGTCGACGCGGCTACCGAGACGATCATCGTCGAGGTTTTGCGCGAGTTGCGCGACGCTGGGAAAACGGCCTTGGTGATTCACCACGATCTCCAGACAGTTCCGAGCTATTTCGATACGGTGCTCCTGCTCAATCTGCGAGTGGTGGCCTTTGGCAAAACCGACGAGGTTTTTCAGGCAGAGAACCTGCAAAAGACCTATGGCGGCCGCTTGACGCTGCTGGACGAGGCGACCGAGGCCATGCGGCATCGGAGGACGATATGAACGGCCTGTGTGACACGTGGCTGGGATCCATGATTATTGGGGGGGGCAACTGGCTGCTCGACGGTCTGACGCTGCTTGCGCTGGGAGTTTTTGGTACGGCTCCTACAGACTCGCAAGGGCCTGTAACTTGGGCTGACTACAACACGCAAGTCGTCTTGATCGGGACGAGCTGTTTGGGTTTCGCGGCTGGGCTGGTGGGGTGTTTTGCACTACTCCGGCGGCAAGCACTCGTGGGGGATGCCCTGAGCCATGCGACCTTGCCGGGGATCGCGGCTGCATTTTTGTTGGCAGAATTCTTCGGCGGCGATGGGAAACGCTTGGAGTGGCTTCTGCTGGGAGCCACATGTTCCGGCATTCTGGGCATGTGGATGATGATGCAGTTGGAACGCTTGCCGAGGATCAAGCCAGACGCAGCGATGGGAATTATTCTGAGCGTCTTTTTCGGCGCAGGGATTGTACTGGTGACAATCGTTCAGCAAACAGAAGCGGGACATGCGGCGGGGCTCGAGTCGTTTATCTATGGCAAAGCGGCCTCGATGCTGCGGCGGGATACCATGATGATTGCGTCGATGGCGGTCGCCGTCTCCGTCGTTGTCGGTTTATTTTTCAAGGAATTAAAACTCCTTTGCTTCGATGAAGGCTTCGCCTTGGCGCGAGGTTACCCGGTGTCTCGGTTGAATGCACTCATCTTGGCCCTTGTGACGGTGGTCACCGTGATCGGCCTGCAAGCCGTCGGCTTGATTCTGATCATCGCCTTACTCGTGATTCCTCCGTCGGCGGCCAGGTTTTGGACGAATTCGTTGGGACCCATGTGTTGGATCTCGGCGGGTATCGGAGCCATGAGCGCAGCGGCGGGGGCGATTGCCTCTGCGTGGGCGCCGGATTTGCCCTCCGGCCCAATGATGGTCATGACGTGCAGTGGTATTTTCGCGATCAGCCTGATTTGCGGTCCAGCGCGGGGAGTTTTGGCCCGATTGGCGCGGCGGCGCGACGCGGCGGGGAGGCGCACGTGACCCGGATCATCACCGATTGGTATTGGCCGCTCGATGGTTGGATCATCGCGATCGGCATTTTGTGTGCTGCGAGTGCCGCCTTGCTCGGCAGTTTTCTCGTGCTGCGACGCCTGAGCCTGCTGGGAGACAGCATCAGCCACGCCATTTTGCCGGGATTGGCTTTGGCATTCATGTGGACGGCGAGTCGCAGCGGTTGGCCCGTTTTCGCCGGAGCGATCGTGGCCGGGCTGTTGACTGCCCTCGCCTCGCAGTGGCTGCAGCAGCGTGGGCGCGTCGATGAAGGAGCCGCATTGGGGGTCGTTTTCACGACCTTGTTCGCGATCGGTCTGATTTTGATCAACTATGGTGCGGCGCGGGTCGATCTGGATCCTGGCTGCGTGCTGTACGGAGCAATCGAATTCGCTCCGCTCGACAGGCTGTCCATTGCCGGCTGGGAGATGCCGCGGGCGTTTGTCGTGCAGTTGATTGTCTTGGTGCTGAACACTTCGTTCGTGCTGGTGTTGCACAAGGAATTGAAAATCGCCACGTTCGCGCCGGAGTATGCGGAATCGCAGGGAATCCCTGTGCCGTGGCTGCATCGCGGGTTAATGGTCCTGGTGGCCATCACTGCGGTCGCGTCGTTTGAAAGCGTCGGTTCGATCTTGGTGGTCGCCATGTTGGTCGTGCCACCTGCGACAGCTTTGCTGTTCGTTAACCGGTTAAAAAGTCTACTTATCGCAAGTATGCTGTTGGGGGCAGTAGGGGCAATCGCAGGCCATTTGGCGGCGATTTCTCTGCCGAAATGGTTCGGATTACGTAGCGCATCGACGGCAGGCATGATGGCGGTCGCTGTGGGTGGGCTATTCGTGCTGGTGTGCTTGGTGAGTCCCCGGTGTGGTTTGCTGGCTGCTGGCTATCGCGGGCTGTCCCTGCGTCTGAAGATCGCCTTCGAAGACGTGCTGGCGTGCCTCTATCGCCGCAGCGAAAGGGGTGCGCGATCGCCAGCCAAGCTCGAGGAAATTTGCAATCGGCTGGGACGGTCTCCATTCCTGGTGCAGCTGGCGATCTGGCGGTATCGTCGCCTTGGGCTGTTGGTGCATTCGCAGGACGGTTGGCGATTGACCGAGTCGGGGTTCGAGCGCGCCGAGGAGTTGGTGCGGTCCCACCGCTTATGGGAAACCTATCTGGCCGAAAATTTAGCAATGCCTGCCGAGCGATTGCATGAAGCGGCGGAATCGCTCGAACACTTTACGGCTCAGCCGTTGCGGTCCCGGCTGGCGGAAGAGATTTCGGCGACGGAGGACCCGCATGGTACGCCGATTCCGCCCGAACGTGGGACCCCCAGGAAACCTCAAGACTGACGCGACGCATGCCCCGACGTCAGGTCTGGCGAAGTGATTGCCGAAGCTGTTGGCCAAACATTCCGGTCGCTGGAGCGGGAGGCAACGACGAAGCAGCCGCCGATGCTGGACGTTGCTCGCGGGCAGCCGGTTATTGAAGTGGCGGTATGTCGCGTGGGTCGAGATCTTGTTTGGATTCCTTTGAAGTAGAATCTGATTTTTCTCGAATTTTTTGAGCGGATCGTCGAGCTTGAATTCTCGCTCGGCCGGTAGTTCCGCATTGCGATAACGGTCGACGCTCGCTGTTGGCGACGTCGGCGCCGATTAGGGTATTGGTAAGGTCCGTCTACCGAGAGGTCCAACTGCCCCGAATCGCTCTTCGACGAAAGTAACTCCGTGAGATTCGAGAAGCGTACCGGTCTGTAGTTCTAAGGCTGCGAGCTCAGAGTGGTAACGCGAGCGGTAGATACGTAGCTACCTTTGCCGGATGGTAGATAGCAAGCGAGCCTAACGTCTGGCGACGATAGCTACGGCATGTTTTCAAGTGATGCTTGCGTCACGAGAAAACTACGAGAAGTTTGAGCAGAAATCGTAGATGTCAGTCGAACCGTTTATCGTGGGAGCAAGGTTTGTTGCGAACCACAGGTATAACCACGGTTAGGACTTAGCCATCGACACGGGCGATCTCGATCGCCAACGTGAGCACATGGCACGAGCGTAATGATCGATCCCCAATCATGCTTACCTAACATTCGGCGGTTTGTTCCACGCATTTGGCGATGGCGTCGCAAATGGTTTCGAGATTTCTCGAGTTGATGCCCGCAATGTTGATCCGGCCGCTTTCGACGGCGTAAATGGCGAACTCGCTACGCAAGCGAATGACTTGCTCGCGACTGAGTCCCGAGAAACTGAACATACCGACTTGCCGCCGGATGAAGCTGAAATCGTGGTCAGGAATCCGTTCCGCCAAACGCTCAGCGAACATTTCCCGCAGATCGATGATTCGCCGCCGCATCGTGTCGAGTTCGACGATCCATTCGCTGCGTAGTTGCGAATCGCTCAGCACTGTTTCGACGATGGCGCCCCCGTGTTGGGGCGGCGTCGAGTAGATGGTGCGGATGATCGCCTTGACTTGGCTGAGCACGGCGGGTTGGGAGCGAGACTCACTGGTCACGAGGGTCAGGCCGCCGACGCGTTCACCGTACAACCCCATATTTTTAGAGAAGGAGTTGCAAACGATGCCGGCGTGCCCATCGGCGAAGTACTGCCGGAGCACGGCTGCATCTTCATCCAAACCTTCGCCGAATCCTTGGTAGGCGAAGTCAAAGATCGGTACCATTTCCTTCGACTTGACCAATTCGAGCGTTTGCATCCACTGCTCCCGACTCAAATCGAATCCCGTGGGGTTGTGGCAAACGGTATGGAGCAAGATTGCGTCGCCGGATTCGGCGCGTTCCAGGGCGTCGAGAAAGTGTTCAAAGTCCAGACCCCGTTGATCAGGGGTCAAATAGGGGAACCAAAGGACTTCCAAGCCAGCCGCCTTGAAGATCTGCGGATGATTAGCCCAGGTCGGGTTGCCGATCCAAATCCGCCGTGTGCCACATTGTTGATGCAGCAAATCCGCCGCGACTCGCAAGGCTCCCGTACCCCCTGGCGTATGTGCCGTCGCGGTGCGCCCATCCGCGATGGCTGGGTGTTGCTCGCCGAGCACCAATCGCGCGACGAGTGACGCAAACGTTGCCGTTCCATCGATCGGCAAGTAATTTTTGGTCGTTTGCCGCTCGTGGATCAGCTTCTCGGCTTGCTTGACGCAATTGAGCACCGGGGTGGTCCCGTCCTCGGTTTGGTAAGCTCCCACCGTCAAATTTATCTTGGCGGGATTCGGATCGGCGCGAAACATTTCTGCCAAACCAAAAACCGGGTCAGGGGGAGCAATTTTTAATTCCTCGAACATGTTGATGTAAGCCTGTATTGCCGAACCGAGTCGAACGTCGCATCACGAATTTCCCATTGTACCGTTTCTCGCCGCTGCCGGCGCTGGTTAACGTGCGGTAGATCGACCGCAGCTTGCGGGCGGCTTGGGGAGAATGCCGATCGCAATTAAGATAGGGGATTCGCGCGGTCCATCGTGTCGTCATCGAGGATTCGAGAGTTCTGAATGACTCGCAAACTTGGAATATGGTTGATCGGGGCAGGTGGCGGGGTCGCCTCGACTGTTGCGGTCGGTCTGGCAGCGCTGTCCCGTGGCTTGGTGCCTCCGACGGCGCTCGTATCTGAATTGCCATCGTTTCGAGGGTTGCCCTTCTGCCCTTGGAGTAACTGGACCTTGGGCGGACATGAGATTCGCAGCAGCGATTTCTTGGCCGGCGCTCGTCAGTTAGCCTCGACCAGCCGCGCGATTCAGCCACAACTCGTCGAGCAAGTCCATGATCAATTGGCCAATTGGAGCGAACACATCCGCCCCGGCTTTGTGCACCGCTGCGGGGACGCGATTGACGCCTTGGCCGAGCCGCATATCGCGCGTCGACGGACCAAACCGACCGAGATCATCGAGGCCATCAAGCAGGATCTGATTGACTTTAGCCGGGGCGAATCATTGCAGCGGATCGTGATGGTCAACGTGGCGTCGACCGAACCAGCGCATGATCCCCAGCTCGACAAGCTGAATTGGGAACAATTTCGCGAGCAGTTAGACGACCCCGAATTTCCAGTAAGGGTCAGCACGCTGTATGCCATCGCCGCGATCGAATCAGGCTGCCCCTATGTAAATTTCACGCCCAGTGTCGGCAGCAACCTGCCCGCGGTCCGCGAATTGGCGGCGAACTGCAAAATGTGTCACGCGGGACGAGATGGCAAGACAGGCGAAACCTTCTTGAAAAGTGTCCTGGCGCCGGCGTTTGCCGCCCGCCATTTGCAGGTCATGAGTTGGGTCGGCCACAATATCTTCGGCAATCTCGATGGCCGGATCCTCGACGACCCGCGGAATAAGGCGACCAAGGTTCAGAGCAAAGATTCGTTGCTGGGCAACATCCTGGGCTATACTCCGCAAACGCACACCAGTATCGAATACATAGAGAGTCTCGGGGATTGGAAAACGGCTTGGGATCATATCCATTTCCAAGGATTCCTCGGAACGCCGATGATCATGCAGTTCATCTGGCAAGGTTGTGATTCTATTCTGGCAGCACCGTTGGTGCTCGATTTGGTACGCTTCGCTGATTTGGCAGCCGAGTCCGGAGTCGTCGGCGAGTTGGACTGGCTGGCAAGTTTTTTCAAGTCTCCGCAGGGAACCGCGTTACAGTCGTTCGGCCAACAATTCGCGCTGCTCGAGGCATGGGTCAAAAAAACGTACCGAAGGTGAGGCGAAGTAGCGAACGCCGAACGTTTACACCGCGTTGCGACTCGTCGGGGCATGCGCGATGGCGTCGCCGAGTGTGACTTTCGCAACGGGGTCGCACGCACTCACCAGGGCTTCCGCCCAGGTGTCTCCCACGGGATTTCTAGACTATAATAGAAAGGTCGAGTTGCTCGTCGAAATTTAACAATTGTCTACGTTGACTCAGGCAGGATTGAGACCGGGCGATGAGCCACAAACATTATCAATGCATCCGCACTCAAGAGATCGATGGGGTCACAGTCGTCCAGTTTGTCGATGACAAAGTCATGGATGCCGCGCGGATCGAGCAATTAGGAGCGGAATTGAATAAATTGACTGAGGAGCGAACGCCACCAAAGTTGATTGTTGACTTCTCCGACGTAAAATTTTTTTCAAGCGCCGCGATCAACAAATTGATCGTGCTCGAGAAGCGCGTCAAGGAAAAGGGGGGACAAACCCGACTCAGCAACCTTCGCCCGGAAGTTCGCGATCTGTTTGGTTTCACCCACCTCGACTCGGTTTTTCGAATTCACGAATCGCAAGACGATGCGATTCGCGAGCTCAAGAAGAATCAGTAAAGCCTTTTTAATCGCTGTCATGAAGACCTCCGATTCATCCGAAATCGCCCGCTGGGAATTGCATCAGGAGATTCCCAGCGACCCGCGTCTGGCTTGCGAACTGATTCGCAATGTCGTTGCGACGGCGGAGGAGTTGGGATGGGATCAAGCGGCCGTGTTCGCCGTTCATATGGCTCTGGAGGAAGCCATCATGAACAGCATCAAGCACGGTAATCGCCGCGACCTGAATAAGCTCGTCAAAATTGACATTCAAATTTTTCTCGAACATCTGGTCGCGATCATCTCGGATGAGGGAGAAGGATTTGATCCGGACCAAGTTCCCGACCCACGCTGCGATGAAAACGTGGAGCGTTGCTCGGGTCGCGGAGTCTTGTTGATGCGACAATTCATGGATGAAGTCGTCTACGATCAGGAAGGTCGCCGGGTGACCATGCGGAAACTTCGATCGCCCCGCACCAATCCTGTCGATGCCTAGTGGACTCTTAAAATAATCGGTCTGCGGGTCGATATGAAATTTTGTTTTCGGTTCCAGGCAGATGTTTGATCGTTTCGAAAAACTGTCGGCTATACTTCATTCGCCCGTCCGTATCTTGGGGCTAGTCCTGCTCCTGATATTTTCGGTGGAAGTGTGTGTCATGCTCTTGTTGCCCTACTTGATTCCGAATGTTTGGGGGGAGACAGTCCGAGCCGTGATCGACGCGGTCTTGTTGACTTTGGTCTGTGCCCCCGTCTTGTGGTGGGTGATCATCGGACCGTTGCGACGAATCGCTATCCAGGAGCATCAACGCAGCGAAACCATTGTGGCGAACGCTGGCGAGGGGATCGTGACGTTCGACCCACTCGGCAAAATTCAAACATGCAATCGCGCTTTGACCGGACTGTTAGCAACCGACGCCACCGCGATCATCGGCAGAAGCATCCATGAGTTTTTCGAATTTTGGCCGGACACGTTGCCGAGCACCCCGCAGTCCTTGCGGATGACGGGCTTGCGGCAAAACGGCGAGCGTTTTCCTGTCGAGATTTCGATCAGTGAATATCCATCCCAGACCGGACGGCAGTTGATCGCCATTGCCCGCGATTTGACCGATTCGGAACGAGCCGAGGCTCACCGGCTGGAGATGGCTCGCGAGTCCGAAGCCCTAAGAGCTCAACAAATGGCGACCTTGGCCCAAGTGGCGACCGGTGTCGCTCATGAAATCCGCAATCCGCTGACATCGATCAAGCTGCTGATCCAGGTTAATCGCCAAAATTTCGCCAGCATGGGCTTGCCGGCCGATGATCTGGAGCTAGTCGAGCATGAAATTCGCCGGATGGAACGGAGTGTCAGCAATCTGCTCGACTATGCCAGACCAGAACAAGGCCATTGGGAAACAGTAACCTTGCAGCGAGTGATCCAAAAGACCGTTCAACTTTTGGACGGGCAACTCAAGCAGCGAGGGGTCGAATTGCTGCTCGAAGGGATCGATCAACAATGCTTGGTTTATGCGGACGCCGCGCATTTGCAACAGTTGCTGTTGAATTTGGCGCTGAACGGTATCGATGCGATGCCCCACGGTGGAAGGCTGACGATCAGTTGTCAGAAATCGGCGAACAAGATTCACTTAACGGTGCGTGACACCGGGGTTGGGCTCCGCGCCGAAGTCATCGACAAATTATTCACTCCGTTCACAACGACTAAGCCCAACGGCGTGGGACTGGGTCTGAGTATTTGCCGCCGGATTGCCGAGGCGCATGGCGGCGACATCACGTTCGCAAGTCATCCGGAAGGCGGCACCGAGTTCCGGGTCAGTTTGCCCATAGCCTTTTCCTCCGCCAGCGACCATGGCCCGTCCTCCGAAGTCCTATGCAACGTCTTTTAGTAATCGATGACGAGCCTTCGATTTGCAAGGCTTTCGTCCGGGCCTTCTCCGACGATTCGACGGAGGTGCTGATTGCCTCCAGCGCGGCCGAGGCGATGGCGATTTACGAGACGTCCCTGCCGGATGTCATTGTGATCGATTTGAGCTTGCCGGATATGGACGGCTTGGAACTCTTTCGCCGCATCCGTACCATCGACCCGTGCGTGCCGTGTATTTTCATCACTGGTCACGGTACCGTTCAATCGGCGATCGAGGCCACGAAGTTGGGCGCGTACGACTATCTGTTCAAACCGCTGGAACTGGATGAGATTCGGCGACTGCTGGACAAAGCATTCAATTTGAGCCGCATGTTGCGGATCCAACCAATCCTGGCCGACAGCGATACCGAGCCGGCCCTGGGGCAGGACGCGATTGTCGGGCGATGTCACGCTATGAAGGAGGTCTACAAAGCAATCGGCCTGGCCTCTTCGCAAAACCTGAACGTCATGATCTTGGGCGAAAGCGGAACAGGAAAAGAGCTGGTGGCCCGAGCGATCTATCACCACAGCGATCGGCATCTTGGCCCCTTTCAAGCCATCAACTGCGCGGCGATCCCCGACGCCCTGCTCGAAAGCGAGATTTTCGGGCATGAACAAGGCGCTTTTACCGACGCCCATCGCCAGCGCATCGGCAAGCTTGAACAGGCGCACGGCGGCACCTTATTCCTCGACGAGGTTGGCGACATGTCGCCGCTGACCCAAGCCAAGTTGCTGCGGGCTGTTCAAGAGAAGGTCTTCGAACGTGTCGGAGGCAATCAGCCCATCAAGGTCGATGTGCGGATCATTGCCGCCACCAATCACGATCTCAAAAAATTAGTCTCCGAAGGGATGTTTCGCTCCGATCTATACTTTCGGCTCAGCGACATGATCATTCAACTGCCGCCACTGTGGGAACGGGGCGAAGATCTGCAGGTCTTGGCCGAATACTTTTTGCGGAAATACAGCAAGGAATTCAAGAAGGACCTCCGCGGTATCGCTCCCGAAACGCTGGCTCAATTGCAAAACTATCATTGGCCCGGCAACGTGCGAGAGTTGGAAAGCGTGATCAAGCAATCGCTATTGACCGCCCGTGGCAATTGGCTGCTCCCCGATTTCCTGCCGCCGCTGGGGGATCGCCTGACGAATCTCGGCAAGCCCCTGAATGGTGATTATCTTTCCAAGGAATTCATCGCTCGGCGATTGTCCGAGGGTAGTACCAATTTGTACTTGGAAGCAATGGCGCTGGCCGAGGCACAGCTCTTCAAACAAGTCTTGACCTTTACCGCCGGTAATCAGCTCAAGGCAGCCACAATCCTCGGGATCAGTCGAGTGACGCTGCGCAGCAAATTAAAGCAACTGGGAATCGACGCGGCAGATTTCAGCTCCCGCGATTAGCGCCATTTCCCAACCGTCACCAGCCGTAACCCTACAGCAAGGGCTGCTTTTACGACAGCCTGATAGTGAGGTCGCAAATCCTTTGCCTTCTCATCGCAATTATTCCTGGGCCAGTACCGCCGGCGAGGATTCACCAACGTACCCGCGGAGAAACATTGTCCGCGTCTTCTGCTTCGACGGCTACATGCCTTCGGTGCGACCAGACGGTAGGCCGCGGACAAACCAAGGATAAATGGCCGGAACTACTAGCGAAGTAAGCAGCGTCGACGTGATCAAGCCGCCGATGACAACCGTGGCTAGTGGTCGCTGCATCTCAGCCCCATCGCTGGTCGACAGAGCCATCGGCAAAAATCCGAGGCTCGCCACCAAGGCCGTCATGAGCACTGGTCGCAATCGGGTCAGCGCCGTATGGTAGCTGACTTCCGCGATCGGCAGGTCCGATTTGCGAGCATCTTCCGCGGCAGTCACCCACACCAGACCGTTGAGCACCGCGACGCCAAACAGCGCAATGAAGCCGACGCCTGCCGAAATGCTGAACGGCATCTCACGTAAGTACAAGGCGAAAATCCCACCCGAGGCAGCCATGGGAACCGCCAGGAAAATAAGTAACGCGAGTTTCAATGAACCGAGACTCATCTGCAGCATGATCAGAATCAACAGCAGAACGATCGGCAGGATGATCGCCAGCCGCAAACTGGCTGATTGCAAATTCTCGAAATCTCCTCCCCAACGAATTTCGTAACCGGGGGGAAGCTCGACTTTTTCGGCCACCAATTGTTGTGCTTCCGCCACGAATGAAGCAACATCGCGACCACGCACGTTGGCCGAAATAAAGGTGCGACGGCGATTGCCCTCGTGTTCAATCGACGGCGGTGTCTCCTCGAGACGAATGTCGGCCAGTTCTCGCAAGGAAATCGGACGGCCTTGCCCATCGCGGATTGGAATTTGCTCGAGATATTCGATCCTTTCCCGCCAATGCTGCGGAACTCGCACAATGATTGGATACCGAGCCCGACCTTCGTAAATTACGCCGACATAGCGACCTCCCAAACTGGCGACGACATTCAAAATTGCCTGCGCGTCGATGCCGTACTGAGCCAGAGCGTCCGGTTTGGCGGTGATGGTCAGCGTCGACAAATTCGCCTGATAATCTGCCTTGACGTCAGCCGCGCCAGGCAGCGTCTGTAACAGTGCCTCGATTTCCTTGCCCTTGGCTCCAAGTACCTCGATTTGATCGCCGTAGAGCAGAACGGCGACGTCCGCCTTGACACCAGCCACGAGCTCGTCGACGCGCATTTCGATAGGCTGAGTAAAGCCGAACACGACGCCCGGAACGGCCTGAGACAATTCCGCTGACATCTGTTCGATCAATTCGTTACGCGTTTTTTTCACGGGCCAATCGTGGACTGGCCGCAGCAGGACCCACACGTCGGTTTGGTGGACCCCCATGACATCATTAGCGATTTCCGGCCGACCAGTTTTTGAGAAGACCGATTTCACCTCGGGATATTTCAGCAATATCTGTTCGATTTGGGTCGACATTTCGATCGACCCTTCCAAGGTGGCGCTCGGCAACCGAACCGCCTCGACCAGCAGGTCCCCCTCCTCTAATCGCGGCATGAATTCAGCCCCCAAGTGGCGAGCCACGGGGATACTGACCAAAAAGATAGTGAGGGCGATCAATACTGTCGCCACCGGATGACGAATGGCACCGGCCACCAGCGGCTGATAAACCGATTTCGTCAGCCGTACCAGCGGTACCTCATGCTCGGTCATCCGCTTCGGTAAAAAAAGGGCAGCCATCGCAGGGATGAATGTCAACGAAAGAATCATCGATCCGGCTAGAGCGAACAGAATCGTCAGCGCCATCGGCCGAAACAGCTTCCCTTCCGTTCCTTGCAACAGCAATACGGGAAAGAACACAATCGCGATAATGATCACGCCGAAGATCGACGGACGAAGCACTTCCAGAGCCGCTTGCCGCACGATACTGGCATGCGACGTATGGCCATCGCGATGGGAGATCTTGCGGATGCAATTTTCGATCATGATGACGCCGCTATCGACGATTAACCCAAAGTCGATCGCCCCCAAACTCATCAGGCTCGCCGTGATTCCGGTAAAACCCATAATGTTGGTGGCAAACAGCATCGACAGGGGAATCAGCAGTGCAACGATCAAACCTGCACGCAGGTCGCCCAGCATGAGCAACAAAACGGCGATGACCAGCAGCCCCCCCTCTATCAGATTGTTCAGCACCGTTTTCAGAGTCCGATTGATCAAATCAGCGCGATCGTAGGTAATTTCCAGCGTGACTCCCTCCGGCAGTGTCGCTTCGACCTCTCGCAGCCGCTCTTTGACGGCATTGACGACTTCACGGGAGTTCTCGCCGATCAGCATCATTACCATGCCGGTGACGATTTCGCCGCGCCCATCACGGGTCACAGCACCTTGGCGCGTCATTGGCTCGATGCTGACGCGGGCGATGTCGCGCAGCAGAATCGATTGGCCATCCGGCTCGCGGCGAATAACGACGTTTTCGATGTCTTGTACATTAGTCAACAGCGACACGCCACGTACAAAACGCTGTTCGCCAGTGTGGACGATGTAGCCGCCGCCCGCAGTGCCATTGTTGGCTTCCAGCTTCTGAAAGACCATTTCCAGAGAGATGCCGTAACTGGCCATCCGATCGGGATCAGGTTGAACCTCGAAGGTTTTATAAAAACCTCCGTGCGAGTTGATGTCGGTGACCCCGCTGACTTGCTTTAGCCGTGGGGCAATCTCCCACTCCAGCAGCGTTCGCAGTTCCATCGCCGTGTGCTTCCGGCTGCGCACTTCAAACTGCAGAATTTCGCCAAGGGCCGTCGTCAGCGGACCCAATGTCGGTGTTCCATAGCCAAGAGGAATCTGCGCGGCAGCACCGTTCAGCCGTTCGGCGACAAGCTGCCGCGCGCGGAACAGGTCACTTCCCTCGTGGAACACGATCGTGACCACCGAGATGCCGAATTTGGAAACGCTGCGAATCTCTTCGACATTCGGCAGACCTCCCATGACCGTCTCGACCGGATAAGTGACGTATCGTTCCACCTCGATAGGCGATAGGGAGCCCGCGTCAGTCACCACCTGGACCTGTATATTCGTGAGATCAGGAACGGCGTCGATGGGTAGGCGAATGGCAGAAGATACTCCCGCGCCAGCCATCAGCAGCGTGAAAATAATCACGAGCAGCCGATTCGACAGGGATGTCTCGATAAGCCTTGCGAGCATGAATATTGACCTGGCGCGATAAACCTGAAACGTCGAACTAAATTCAATGGATCGCGGGTCAGCCGACCGGCGCAAAGACCACTTTGGGGGAAAGCGCAATCAGCCTCAATAAGGCTTCACGAGGGCTACTCCTGCCGAAGTCGATGTGAATGACTGGCCGTTTGCCCTGCGCTGCCCGCCCGGCAACCAACCTTAAACCAACGAAAACCGTCGAACCTGCGGTGAGCCTTGCGCGAGGTCGTGCCATCATTCCTCCGCGCGCTGTAACAATTCCGACTTCAGCAAAAACGCGCCGCGGGTCACCACAAGTTGGCCAGGTTGTAAGCCGTGAGTAATTTCCACAAGATCCCCGACAGTCGCTCCCACAGTGACGTCGACCTTTTTAAATTTTCCGTCTTGCAGATCGACGAAGACGAATTGCTGACCTTCATGCTGCATCACGGCGTCCGGCGCAATGGTCACAACCTCCCGGGAAGCGCTAACCGGGATTTTGACGCGGACGAACATGCCCGGACGCAACTGTCCATGCTGATTGTCGATCGTGGCCACCAGGGGGATCGAATTGTTCTCGACTTGCAATTCGCGGCCAAAATATCGGACATTTGCCGGAAAAGACTGATGATTCAGTGCCGGCACAATCACGGTGATCGTCGCCTCCGGTTGCAGACCGATCACGGCCCAATCGTTGTCGCGAATGCTCGCCTCGACCGTCAGTCGCGTAGTATTCGCCAGCACGAACAGCGTATCTCCGCGGGACACGCGTTCATTGGCTGCGAACTGGCGGGATTCGATGGTCCCGGCGAACGGAGCGCGAACCTCCAACTTCAACAGCGATTCCGCAGCGAATTCCTGTGTATCTCGCCGCGGCGCTGGATTGCCCAAAAGGGCGTCGAGCGACTGCCAGGCCAGATTGAGTTGCCGCTCGGCTTCCTCCGCGGCCGCCTCGGCCCGCGACAACGCCAACCGCGCGGCGTACGCCGCGTCCTCTCGAGCCGTCTGATACTCCGATTCGGCGACGCGTCGCTCGGTCTCCCGCTCGTACGCGACGCGGCCCGCCACCGCGCCGGTGGCGACAAGCGTAGGCAAGTTTTCGACAAGCTGCTCGGCCAGGCATAGCTTCGAATAGGCTGACAACAATCCCTGGCGATAATTTCCCAGCGACTTGTTCCGCAGTTGTTCTTCAATTTTTTCGACCGGCGCTCTCCGTTCGAGCAGTGCCAAAAACTCGTCCAGATTGGTCACAAGGTCTTGCTCGCGCGCAAGTACCTGGCGTGCGATCTGCAATTCCTTTTGCCGCCTGAGGACTTCTGAGCGCGCCTGCCCAACCTCGGGACTGTAGACCACCGCTAACAACGCCCCGGCGTCGACCTGCTCCCCCGGCGCCACCCGCAGTTCGACCAAGATCCCCTCAACCGGCGATTTCACATCGATATGACTCCCCTGATCATACCGCAACCGCCCGGGAACCACATGCTCATGAGCCAGTGATTTGAGCTCGACAAGGCTGCTTTGGAATTGCCCCGCCTGCCGTTTTCCCTCCGCCAATTCAATCACGTCGGCGTCTTGCAGCTCGGAGACGCTCGGCTCGGCAACATGATCATGACGATCGTGGGTTTGCAGACGGTGAATCGTTAGCCACGCTCCGCCGAGGGTTAGCAAGATGAGTACATTTGGCAGCGCATTGAAAAGTCGCTGCCGAACGATCAACCAAACAGACCTTCGGGAGGCAGTCTCCGACAACGCTACATCGCTTTCAGGTTTAATCATTGATTATTGATTCATTTCTCAATTGCTCGACATCGACTATTCGCACGAAAAACCAAGACTCGGTGTGCAAATCGCGTACCGGATAAATTGGCCGACGAATTACCGAAAAACAGGGTCCAAAAAAAAGCTATTCCGATGAACTAATAGTTTTATGGACAGTTTTTTACCAACGGCCAGCAAGGATCTGACCAGCCGTAAGGTGGGCCATGTGCCTAATTTGGCGGCCAACGCTTGGCACCACTCCGGGGTCCTGCTATCGAGGTCGGATTTTCATTGCCAAGGGTAATCGCAGCGGTTCGGCGCGCCCTTAGGGCCAATTACGACGCGATTCAACGTTTCTGACCTCGTGATGATGCATCACCCGCTTGTTCGTCAGGTCGGCGATACTTGTACCCGGTGCAATGGAACGCGAACTCGAAAGGATCGTGATGGCAGGTTCGAACTTCGAACATGTGCGGCGCGACGTTACTTCGAACATGCACGACGCGACGTTTATCAGCTATCGATCCAAGTAGGTTGCATGCTCGTATCAAATCGCAAACTCCCTCGATGGCACAAATCGATCAATTCAGATTTAATGGCTTCGCGCAGCTAAATTGATTCTGCTGACTGATGCAAAGATCATCGGTCAACAAAGCCTCAAAGACAGGAAAGGATGTTTTGAGATGGCGTACGCTTTTTACAATGTCAGGTGTCTCGATTTACGACGTCTTGCGTGTTGGCGATGCCCGTGACGGCGAATCAAATCGGCGAAGACAATCGGTCGCGAGACGAATTGCCTCTGTGGTCCACCGATTGTTCCAATGCAGGGAGTCCGCATCGGCGTTTGAATCGGGCACGAGTACCAGCCCAGCGCGGAATCCTGACGAACGAAACGATCCACCGGAACGGAAAGGGCCTGTCGTTTTTTTTGGCATTTTCGAAATTGCTCTCGCTATTTCCTGCCGCTGATCGCCAGTGGCATGAGCGTTGATACCCTTCTTTAGCCAGCTTCGTGGATGCAAACATGGGTCACGGGCCCATCAACAAATGACGATCCGTCCTGACAAGGAATTTCGAAAACTTGCATGATTTTTTCGAGAACTCGCTGCTTAAAAAATGGCAAATTGATGGGCTGTTGTGGCAGCAACTCGTTATAATGAGCGGTGGTCTGGCGTTATCTAGCAAGCTGTCAACAAGGTCGCTTATGTCCGATTCGATCCGCTTTGACGAGAATTCGTCGGATGCCACCAAAATCTCCCGCGGCGCGGCGGAAGGCGGAGGAACGTCTTCAACGAAATCTGAACTCAATCTCCCCGAGCGGATTGGCAGATACGAGATCATCTCGTCGTTAGGCCGCGGCGGCTTCGGCATGGTCTACTTGGCAGTCGATCCTCAGCTTGGTCGCAAGGTGGCGATCAAGGTACCGCGATGGGATCGGAGCTTGGGTGAGGGCGAAGTCGAAAGGTTTTTGCGCGAAGGCCGCTTGTTGGCCAAGGCCGATCACCCGGGGATTGTACGGGTACATGACGTCGGCGTCACGGCAGAAGGAATTCCCTTCGTCGTGATGCAATACATTGAAGGAATCTCGATGTCGCAGGCCTTGAAAGTGAGGTCGTTCACGATCGCCGAAGCGGTGGAGTTGTTACTGAAAGTTGGCGAATCTTTGTTGCATGCCCACAAATGCGGACTCGTACACCGCGACCTTAAGCCGGGAAACATTATTCTCGGGACCGACGGCCGAGTTCATTTGGTTGATTTTGGACTTGCTCTGCACGATCAACTGACCCCCAACGAACTTGGCGAAGAAAACATTGCGGGGACACCGAGTTTCATGGCCCCCGAACAGATCCGTGGTGAAAACCATTTGGTCGATGGGCAAACCGACATCTGGGCTTTTGGAGTCATCATGTACTTGCTACTGGTCGGCCGATTGCCCTTTCGGGGCACGACCGTCAAGGAACTGATCCGCGCGATTTGCTATAAAAATCCTCGCCCCCTGCGGCAACTGGATGACAGAATTCCTCGCGAGCTGGAGCGGATTTGCATCAAGTGCTTGGCGAAATTGATCGAAGATCGCTTCCACTCGATGATCGATGTCATAGACGATTTGAACTCGTGGTTGGCCAGTATCCGCGAAAAAAACGCGGATCAATGTGCCGCGGAACCGCATGCCCAACAAATCCGTGAACGCCTGCTGGCTCTCGAACGAGCGACACCTCAACTGGCCCCGTCGAATGGAACCGACCAAACTCCCCAAGCGCCGAACAACAGTGGCACCCCCGCCAGCCACTTGAATTCCGCCAAACAAGATTTGTTGGCGCCTGCGTCAGAAAAAAGTCCGCTGCAAATCGTCCCCAAAGGCCTGCGAGCGTTTGATCAAAACGATAACGAATTCTTCCTGAAACTTCTTCCAGGTCCAGTCGATCGGTATGGCATTCCGGAGTCGATTCGGTTTTGGCTTGCACGTCTTGACGTTGACAAACAAGTAGTTCAGATTCCGATCGGAATTTTGTATGGTCCGTCCGGTTGCGGCAAGAGTTCGTTTGTGCGCGCGGGTTTGATACCCCAGCTTTCGAAGCACGTCGTATCCGTCTACATCGATTCGACGAATCCCGAATTGGAAAGGAGGACTGTCGAGGCGATCCATCGGGAGATTGATGAAGTATCGCCACAATTGACATTGCTGGAAACGATTCGCAAGATTCGACATGGCCATCACTTGCGGCGGGGCGATAAGTTGCTGTTGATTTTCGATCAATTCGAACAATGGCTCAGTCGCTGCGACGACCTCAATCATCACCCATTCACTTTGGCCATTCGCCAGTGTAGCGCCGAAAGGGTGCAAGCACTGTTTCTGATCCGCGATGATTTCTGGTTGTCCGCTTCGCAATTCTTTCGAGCATTGGATCAGCGAATTGCGGAATCGGTGAATGCGCTTTCACTGCCACTAATGGACGAAGAACATGCCATTCAGGTTCTGGCGGCCATCGGGCACGCCTACAATCGGCTCCCCTCGGACAGTGCACGTTCTCCCGCCGAGCGAAAGTTTTTGAAGGAAGCTGTGGCAGCGATCGCACAGCGCAACAAGGTCATCTGCGTGCATTTGACCGTGTTAGCCGAGACCTTTCGCGACCGACCATGGACGCATGCCCAATTTGTAGCGGTTGGGGGGTGGCGAGGAATTGCTTCTGAGTTTGTGGTTGCTAAATTTATCGACCCGGCCGTCCCGCAAATCGTGCGACGCAATACGGATCTGGCTTGCAAAATTCTGAGCCAATTGCTGCCATCCGCTGATGTTGATCTCAAGGGACACTCGCGATCGATCGAACAGATCGCCGAGTTATGTGGACTATCCCCCGATCATCCGGCATTGTTCTACATGATGGACTACCTCGAACGAGATGGTGCCCTGATTTCTGCCACGGAAACCCTAGAAGCCCAAGAAAAAACAAAAGTCCAATATGCATTAAGCCATGACTTTCTCGTCGATCCAGTTCGCGATTGGACAGACGCCAAGCAAAATGCCACGTTGCAAGGCCGCGCCGAAAATGAGTTTGCACGACTCGCCGAATACTGGCGGATCAATCAGCAAACGAGGTTTCTCCCGAGTTTCTTCCAATTTTGCCGCTTTGCGTTGTTCGTCAAAGATAACGTCAAAACGGCACACCAAGCGTATTGGACCAAAGCTCAACAGGCGACTCTCGTCCGATCGGTTTTCTGGACAGCGGCGATCCTGTTGATTTCCGTGGGGATCATCATGCTGAACAACGCCAAACGGAATGCAGAACTGGCCCAACGCGTCGAAAGTTTTCTCAACTCGCCTCCCGCTAGTTTTATGGCATCAGCCAAAGAATTAGATCCATGGTTTCGGTCGGCGATGTGGATGCTAGAACAGACAGCGACAAATTCTGACGAGCTGGGGAAAAAAAATAGGGCTCTAGCGATCTTGATCGCTAAAGGGCACCGACCTTTGAGCGAATCAGGGATCCTTGACAGTCTTGACATCGCTGCAGCGGAAGACTTCGCAATTTTTCAATTTGCGATATCCGACAAAGTCCCAGAATTCGCAGCCTTATTGGAAGCCAAACACGATTCATTGACTCCTAAGCAATCCATTCGTGCAGCAGCCCTGCTCGCGAGTTTAGGCTCCTTTAAAAACCTGAACGAGTTGTTGGCCGAGCGGGATGATCCAACGCGTCGTTACCAGACGATAGCCGAGTTGCGGTATTGGAATGGCGGATGGTCCTGGATTGGCGTACTCGAAAGTCAATTGGAGAAATCCACAAATGAGCCTTTGTTTTATGGTATCGGAGTAAGTATCGGTCTGACCCCACCAAAGGGTTTGCCTAATCCGCAACGCTTGGAAATCGCGGAATTTTTGCGGCAGCTGTATAAAAACCATCCGCGGGCAGGTGTCCATTTCGCCGCAAGATATGCGCTAGAGAGGCACGGTTTTGAAGTCTCGAAGGTCAAAACGCTGTGGAATCCACAGTGCAATTGGAAGCATTTGTATCTAGTCATCGATGGTGATGAAATTGAAATTCCTATGGTGCAAATCGAGCCTGGGGAGTATCAACCTGGTGCTGGCTATTCAGATTTCAATACCCTTTACAACCGTTCTGACATGCCATTGCAATCGGGAAAAATTGAGTCAAAGTTTTGGATAAGTGCCATCGAAGTTCCACCTATCTTGGTCAGTAAATACGCGGCCTCTGCGTTGATCCAAAGCCCCAGAAAAAACATCTTAGATTTGATGTCTTGGGAGGATTGCGCAGGCGTGTGCGATTGGCTGAATGCAAAACTTGACCGAAAGGCCTACTACCAGACTACCGAAAGTGATGCGGCTCAAAGCGAGGAAGAATCCGCAAAAAAATTACCAAGTTTTCGCATGCCAACCGCTGATGAGTTTGAATATGCGGCGCGGGCCGGCGCAAACACTCAATATCATTTTGGTCAGGATGTTGAGTTGTTGCCGATCTTTTGTTTGACTAACTTATCAGCCGTCCAAAACTCATCATTCAACGCCCCACCGAATGCTTGGGGATTGTTTCATGTGGCCGACGGCGTGCAAGAGTACACCAACAGTAAATTTAGAGAGTTGATGGTTCTAAAAGGTGGCTATACTGCCGGCGGGCCCAACGTTTTTTCCGTCAGTTACACCTTTGTTGGTTTTAAGGATAACGCGATAAATAACGCGAGGTTTCGCCTCTGCATGAGTGAATAAAAAGACTGCCCCGTATCGAGGCAGTTGATGACCAATCGCTTTCTCAAGCAGGGATCTGACGGTTCGCTATGAGCAGTTCCAGGAACTAGCGACAGGAACCGCGACTTGCTCCCCATATGCCGTTGTTCGGCGATGAACACGGGCTCGGTGCGCAATTAGGATACTTGAGTACATAACGGCAGTAACATTGACCAATACATTGGTGTAGCAGGTTGTCATTGTTCGAATCACAGTGCGACAGACAAGTAATGACGCACTGGCGATACTCCGTGGAAACGGTAGCAGAGAACGGGTCGTGTTGACCGAATAGAGGAACCCTCGATTGGCCTTGGACAACACCAGGCGCATAACCGGACCAACCGCAATTCGGCACGACCTGATAGCGCGTGACTGGCGGGCAGTAATGACCGCTGGGACCGCAACGGTTGACACACATCGGTGGAGGGCAACAAGATCGCTGAATTCGCGAACCGCAAATTCGTCCACACCACTGGCCACAAAGCGTATCAGCACAACAAAACAGCATCGACAACATCAAACAGGGAATAAGGGACTTCATCAACGAGCTCCTAAAAAAGGCAGGGAAACGGGGAGGGAACATTAATGGGTCCAGAAATCACATCCTTGGGCACGGTGGCCAGCGAGCATCAGTACGCCCGAAAAACGCGACTGCCGAAAGCATTCAGTTACCAAAACGGGTGATAGTATAATCCCTGGGACATCGCGGGTTGTGCTCGGACCGCCAAATATTCCCAAGATTTTTCTATTGACGGAATTGCCCTAGATTGCTAATTTCACGGGCAAAAATCGGCTTTCTCCAACGATTGGCCAGGCCGATTTAGGAAAAACACGAGGTTTTTCCCGAGCCGTTCGTCCGATTTGCACCGTCGGCCGCACCGCGAACTTGTGTTAAAACCACATCCCAAACTCCGTATTGCAAGGAGGCAATTCGCATGTTTCAGGCGCCGTCTATTCCCGTTCCTTTGCTTGATGTAACCCGCGACAATCGCCCTCTGCGGGATCAGTTACTCGAGGCTGTCGCCCGCATCGTGGACTCGGGACAATTCATTGGGGGCTCTGATTGTCAACGATTGGAACACTCCGTCGCGCAACTCTGCGGCACTGAATTCGCAATCGGTTGTGCCTCAGGAAGCGACGCGCTGCTGTTGGCCTTGATGGCTATCGAGATTGGCCCAGGGGACGAAGTGATCGTACCGAGTTTCACGTTCTTTGCGACAGCGAGTTGCGTGTCTCGGCTCGGCGCAAAGCCGGTTTTTGTCGATGTCTCGCTGGAAACGTACAACCTGGATTGTCTCGCGGTCGAAGAGGCGATCACGCCAAACACAAAGGCGATGATTCCAGTCCACCTGTTCGGCCAATGTGCCGACATGGCACCGTTACTGGACCTGGCCCAACGCTACAATCTGCACGTCATCGAGGACTGCGCTCAATCGATCGGCGCGACCTATCAAGGGCAACCCGCGGGGAGTATGGGATCGATCGGTTGCTTCAGTTTCTACCCAACCAAAAATCTGGGAGGATTCGGCGATGGTGGAATGATCACCACCAACGATGCCGGTTTGGCCGATCGAATTCGATTGCTGGCGACCCATGGCATGCGACCTCGCTACTATCATCAAGCGATCGGCATCAATAGCCGACTTGACACGCTGCAAGCCGCCTTGCTGAATGTAAAATTACCTTATCTAGCGGAATGGACCGCCCAGCGGCAGGAGAACGCCAGGACCTATTGCGAATTTTTCCGGCAGGAGTCGCTGGACGGCTCGTTGATTCTCCCGCATGTCGCGGATGACTCTGGACACGTTTGGAATCAATTCACGGTGCGGATTCCCGGGGGCCAGCGGGACTGGGTTCGGCAGAAATTGGCCGATGCGAAAATCGGGACGGAAGTTTATTACCCCGTGCCCCTGCATCGGCAAGCCTGTTTTGCCGATTTGGGTTACGAGGTAGGTAGCTTACCAGTCACCGAGCGGTTGGCCACTGAGGTACTGAGCCTGCCGATTTTCCCAGGGCTGACTCAACGCGAGATGCTCAGTGTCGTCGGCGCGCTCAGGCAGATTTTCGCCAGCGCAGGTGCCGCACAAAAGGGAGCGGCTTGACCATCCGATTGGCACCTTTTCTGCAGCACACAACATCAAAGCCACGGCGCTCCATTGTCGACGTTGATGAGGGCTGAGCGATGCGGTATTTGCGCAAGGGTTGGAATACCGCATCGCGTTCGAAACCGTCAATCAAGGCGTTGGCCATGCCATATCCACATGCCATATCCACCATGCCATATCCAGTAGTGGCCTCAAACCAAAAAGCCGACAAACATCGCCCGGCATCGGCCTTCATCCGATTAGAATGACGTGGTTGGGGCCGTCTTGATCTTCCTCCCAGTGTCGCCGGACCTCCCTCAATCCGTAGCAGCAAAGCTCAAATTGATTACTCAACCGTTCGAACAGCAGGGCTTCGTCTAGACGATCGGGGTTCTCCACATCGATTTGGCTGGCGATTTGATAGGATAGCTTGCCATGAGCGCAATATTCGCTGAACTGATCGTGACACGGCGAGTTGCTTCGCAGGGCCTCAGGATAGACGCCAGCCCAAAACAATGTGAAGTCGCCGACATGCCGATAAAGCTCGCGGCGAGCGTCGCCGATCCGCTCCTTGGCCTCTGACAGCATTTCAGTAATGCTCATTAACGGGCGGCCAGTCACACCCCGAATCCGATGAACAACATCGGATCTAATGAAACGAACGAGCAGATCACTGACGTAGTCGATCAGCGGGGGATCGACAACCCCCAGCTCGGAGCTGAACGTATTTTCGGCCAACCCAGCAAAATAGCGGTGGACCGTTTGTTCCGGTTTAGCGGACATACGCACCTCTATCGGTCTGTACCTAGAATGACACTGGCTGTTTCAACTCTAGACACGGATCAGACGTTCGGTCAATAGATTTTTTTACAACCGTGCTCGCAACGCTGAAAAGCTCAGCCTTTGGTGCCGGTCAAATCGATCGACATTTTCTTTCGGGGATCAAGTCTTAGTAGGTTTCCGCCGATGCTCGCGGTATACCGGCCGAATCCCCAGACCGCTCCCCCGCGGATCCAGCCAATCGGTTTGGCCCCCAACTGGGTCTGCACTCGTTGCGAAACCCGGTTCGCGCGGTCGACGGCCACAAACCCACCGGAAATTCCCCTCGTTCGAGTCAGTTCTTGCCACGACCGGCGGACGAGTTGGCGAAAGATGCCACGAGACCGCAAGTCCCGCCGCACCCAACCGCCGTACCACCAGGCTTGCTGGGATCCCAGTAGGAATTCCACGCCGGTGTCGAGATCGTGGTAGACATCGCTTTGTGTCCAGACGATCCCGGCCAATTCCCCATCCCTTTTCGCAGTCCAACATTGGCCGCCTAAATCGCGGCGACGGCGTACGATGTCGCGAGACTCAATGCGCAGAACCAGGTCCCAATCCCCGTCCTGGGCCAGCCCGACGGCGACTGCCAGGTCGTCAGCTTGCAGGGCAGGCATTTCGTTCCAGACATACAAGATCTGCCAACACCCGGTGAGGAGCGACCGCGGGACATAGCGCCTGAAGCGACTTTCCAATCGATACCATAAATTCATCGGAATTTCCTGGAAGGCGGTTGCTAGGCTGGCGCGATTTCCCGCGCCGGGACGATCGCAAAAGAACGAAGATAACAATCATCGGCTACAAGGCGTGCGCGAAAGTCGTCGTTTTGGTTCTACGTTTGCTACAATCTCCAGCGGCGGTGTTCAGCCCCGATTTCAGCATTTTCCCAAAAAATTGCCATGAGCCTTTTCGAAGCCCAAGAACGCCAGAATACCGAACGGGCGAAACCGCTGGCAGCACGCATGCGACCTCGCACACTCAGCGAGTTTATCGGCCAAGACCATTTGCTGGGAGAGGAAAGCATCCTAGCGAAATTGATCGCGCATGATCGGTTGGGCTCGCTCCTCCTGTTCGGGCCACCTGGCACGGGAAAAACAACTTTCGCCAGGTTGCTGGCTCAAGAAACAAAACGTCATTTTGCGGAGCTCAACGCCGTGCTCCACGGCGTCAAAGAATTAAGGGACATCCTGATCGCGGCCCGCGATCGCTTGGCCGCCGACGGGCGTGGGACTTTGTTGTTTGTCGACGAAATTCATCGTTTCAATCGCGCTCAGCAGGATGCATTGCTCGCCGATGTCGAACAGGGGGTGATCCACTTCGTCGGCGCGACAACCAGCAACCCATTTTTTGCCGTGAATCCAGCGCTGGTCAGCCGCAGTCAACTTCTCGAGTTTCGTCCACTCGCTCCCGAATCTCTCCGCACGTTATTGTTGCGCGCCGTTGCCGATCCGGTGCGCGGTTTTGGTCGACTCGCGATCCAGGTGACTGAGGATGCCCTGGACGACGTCATTGAAACATGCGATGGCGACGCGCGGCGCGCCTTGACTATTCTCGAGACGGCCGTGCTCAGCCAATCTGAGCCAATTCGATTGACGAAGGAGATACTCGCTGCGGCCGATCTGTTCCGAGCGCAACGCTATGACGTGACCGGAGATGAGCATTACGACTGTGCGAGTGCGCTGATCAAAAGCATCCGGGGAAGTGACGCCGATGCAGCGATCTACTGGTTGGCTCGGATGCTGGAGGGGGGCGAGGATATTCGCTTTCTATGCCGGCGCTTGGTTATTTTGGCAAGCGAGGATATCGGCAACGCTGACCCATCGGCATTGCCGCTGGCGGTCAGTTGTTTCCATGCGTGCGAGCAAATTGGTTTGCCGGAATGCCAATTTGCGCTGGCCCAAACGGCGTTGTATTTGGCCTTGGCCCCCAAAAGCAACGCCGCCACCGTGGCTATCGGCTTGGCTCGCCAGGATGTTCAAAACCAAGCGGTATTGCCCGTGCTACGACACTTGCAGGATGGGCATTATGCGGGTGCCGATCGCTTGGGCCGCGGACAAGGCTACCGCTACTCCTACCAGGAACCGGACGGAATCGCTCAACAGGACTACTTGGGCGTTGAACGCGATTATTATCAGCCGGTACCGCGAGGTTTCGAGGCCGACTTGGCTGCTCGACTGAAAGCGATCCGCGATCGCTTGCGGGGCAAATAAAAAAGGCCCGTCCTAAACAGGACAGACCGTCAACGTTGATTGGTGCTGGAAGCACCGCTGCGCTATTTGCGACAGCACATCCGCAAGCAACCAGCAAGCAGTCCGAAGATGCCCAAAGTGCTCGGTTCAGGAAACAGCAAGATGCCTTCCACCACGACATTGTCGACTTGAGCATACCATTCCCAAGCACCCGTATCTTCGTCCACATCGCGAAATTCGATATCGCAGACGGTGTTGTCAAGTAGGGACGACAGGCCGATCGCGCGCAGCGCCGCCAGAATTTACAAAAAAGCCCCCCGTGTCGGCCGCAATTTCGTCCACCAGAACACCGCCTGCGTAAACTTCCAAACGGTCGGCATCCGGCAAGCTGTTGCTGCCGTTGCTACCGTACTTTTAGAAATCCAACAAAATAGCTGAGGGCCAGGATTCTATGACCCACAGCCTTAACCGATGCAAGCGCACGCGTCTCGCAGGCCCCGACGCAACCGCGAGGCGTCTGGTGCTTTCCAAATGGCTTAAGTTGTTGTTTGGAATGGTAGGTTCCAGATCGCGATTGAGTTGTGTCCAACGATTCCGTCGTCGCAAACGGTTGCTAGCTTCTGTGCCAGATTGGTCTAGTTGCAGACCAAGCGTTTCACTAAATTCCAGCAAATTTAAGGAAACCCTGTCCTGCGTTACCCAGGGAAATACGAGGTAGCCATTCAACTCCTCCCTGATGCTGCTAATACCGAGCGATTCACCTTGGCGGCAGCTTATGCGACTTCATCAGGAGTTAAACGGCCAACCTGAGTTGTTTCCTCGAATTAAGAGCCTTTCCCAAAACAACGGTCAAGCGCCGTAACACCAAGCGAAAGCGAGGGCAGTTTTGAGGATAGGCTCTACGGGATGGAGACAGGAGTGGACTAGTTTGAAACGAAACATTGACATCCGCGTGGCGTGAAACGATGAACGGATCGAAAAACTTGGTTGTCGCAATTTTGTTGTTGGGTGTGTCCTACGGCGTCTACCAGGTGATCACTGCACCGAAAGAAGACGTCGTCCCGCGCTCCGAGTTGACGATCGCGATCTCAGAGGGGCCGTCGCCCGGGTCCCCTAGTGAGTCTGAAGTTGGCGAGCCAAAGGAAGTTGCCGCAAAGGCTCCTCCTTTGCCCAGTTCCAACAGCTTCGTGAAATCAATTCCCACCGCTCAGCCCCCGCAAAAAGACGAAATCACTCTGGACGTCAGCAGTGACCGCCAAGCCTTCAGCCCCCCCCAACCGCTGAACCAAGCTACCGAATCTTGGCCTAACTCACAGTCCTTCGAAACGGTCACGGCACGCCCTGCCGACACGGCATCATCGGGCCGACAATTTATGACCAGCACACCCGCGCCCTTGACTTCTGAAATGCGGCCCATCACGCCACCGATGGGAGAAGCTCCACCGGATGCCGCAGAATCGGTAACTAGCCCCTTCAGTTTCCCGGCAAACTCTAACGCCTCGTCACCGTTGGCTCAAAGTGCGGCCATGCCCGCGCAACCCACCGAGCCGCTTTTGAATGTATTCCCACGAGCAGAGCAGCTATGCCGTGAAGGCTATTTTCGGGACGCACTCGAGATTTTGACACCTTATTACCGGATGGCCGATTTGCCATCCGATGAGCGTCAACTGCTGATGGAGTGGCTGGATGGACTTGCGGCGAAAGTGATCTTTTCCGATGAGCACCATTTCGTCAGCAGCCCTTACGTCGTTCAGCCAGGCGACTCATTGGACACCCTGTCCGCCCAGTGGCGGGTTCCCACCAATTTGATTTTCAATGTCAACCAGGACAAAATTCAAAATCCGCTCGTACTGACCCCAGGCACCGAACTGAAGCAAATCGCCGGCCCGTTCCAAGCCGAGATCGACCGATCAACACGAACGATTACCTTGTTTGTCGACGACATGTACGCCTGCCGCTTCGACATTCTGAATCTGGATTCGAGTCTCGAACCTGGAACGTTTTTAGTCTCCAAGAAATCGCGGCGGGACGCGATCCTGGGCGAATTCGTCGTGTGGCTGGATTCGGGAATCGCCTTATTCGCCGATCAGGGGCAACGGCCAGTACCACAAGCGATCACGCTGCGGCAGCAGGATGCCAAAGACATCAACGAGATTCTTTCGCCAGGCAGTACAGTCACGATCCGATAACTAGTGAGGTTGCTTCACCAGCAAGTGAGTGCTCAATAAAAAGGTCTGCCGCTGAAAGCTCCTGCCTCCCTCTGAGCCATCCGTCGTAGCCCGTGGCGTCCGACGGTAAAACTCTCCGATGCGATCCGACTCGTTACGATCGGATCGTCAAGTTGCCTCCGGGATAACGACCAAGATCACCGAGCGAGCAACGTCGATGATCCACTGCCAACAGCTGCACCATCGCCCACCTCGGTAGCTCGGTTTGTTTATCAGGATTTGGCGGTTTTTTTTCCTCGTACTCGTACTCAGCTTCGCGGTGCTCGTGCTCGATTCGATCTTCCGCCACGGTTTCCGTCCGTTGGATCAACCAAGTTAGCATCGACACAATCCGTTTCAAGTCTGCTGTTCCACGACGATTCGATTCATCGTCAATCGCATCGCAAACACGCAAGAAGTCGTGAATCGAAGCACACTCCAAGGCCGAACCGCGAGCGATTTCAAGGGATCGATTTTTGTCCTTGAGGAATTGCTTGCCATTGCCTTCGGCAATGTTCGGCGAGATCGATTGCGCCGCACGCAGCTGTTAATCGCGAGCTGGTCGATTGACACCACAAAGAGAATTGGCAATGCGATACGAGAACGCAACGTACTCGTTCGCGAGACGATCAACGTCCAGTGGCTCACGGTCGAAGGCCAGTTCTATCATCACGATCCTTTCGAGTACGAGTACGATTGTCCCGGCGAACCCATCAGTTGTCCATCATCTTCTGATAGTAGCGATCGAACGCTGCGGCCATCGCCTCACGGTCAGAATATGGCCCGGGCTCGTAACGCGGGCTTGCCACGCCGCGTTGGGTACGCTCGCAAATATCCCAATCTTCGCGGTTCGTTTGATCCCAAAAAGCCACGGCATCACCGGGATTCGCATCCGCGCGATCAGGCGTACTGGGGTGGAACAGCCAGTAGCAGTCGATCATCGTCCTTGCCGGAGAAACCGGCCAAAGAATATGGATCATGACGTAATCGTGGTGGAGGGACAACAAAACATTCGGAAAGAGGACGTAATAGTAGACCCGTTGCCGGTCAAGCGGATCCAACGAGCCCACTGTAGGGCCGCAAGACCTGCCGCTACACGTTAGCGAGCCCCCGACCGCCGTCACATCCATATAGCCTCCCAGAAACGGGCCTTCGACCAAATCGTTGCCGCCAGAACGCGGGGGAGAAAGGCGCACCAAACCCGGATGAATAACGGCGCAGTGATAACATTCGCTGTAATTCTGGACGATCAGTTTCCAATTCGCCGCGACATCGTAGGATTGCTGGCCCAAGCGGACTAATCTCGGCAGATTCCAGGGATTGAATTTATTACGAATCGCGACAATATATTCGAAAAAATCTTCGGCGGCTCGATCAAGATTCACCCAGAGCATGCCCTCCCATTCTTGGCACGCCACCGCATGCAGACCGTAATCGTCTCGGCAAAACTCTGCCATCTGGTCCTCATCGGGTACGCCGACCAGGCGTCCATCCAGTGCATAAGTCCATGCGTGATAGGGACATTGAATCGTTTTTCGCAATTGGCCTGCGGTTTGGGCGCACAATTCCGTACCACGATGGCGGCAATGATTGACATGAGCCCGCGGCTGGCCCGATTCGTCGCGGACCAGCAGCAGCGACTCACCGCCAACACGGCGCACGATGTACGATCCGGTTGTGGGCAACTCGCAACTAAGACCGGCGCAAACCCAACGCTTGGAAAAAATCAGCTGTCGTTCCTGTTCAAAAATTTCCGGACTGCAATAGGCTGCGGCGGGAAGCGTGCGCTGATTCTGAGCGCCGATCTCGATGCTGTTCAGAAAATTCATGATCGTGTCACCAGGTTCTAATTCATGCTCACAAGTCGACCGAGGACCGACACGCCTTGTCCGCCACCGACGCATAGGGTCGCAACGCCCAGGTCACCAGGCTGATGCTCCTCGATCAAGCGGTGCAGGAGGGTAATTAGCAGTCGCAAGCCGCTGGCCCCCAGGGGATGGCCCAGCGCCATGGCCCCCCCCCAGCGATTGACGCGGTCCAAGTCGATCGATAATTCCTCGATTGAGGCTAAAACCTGAATCGCAAAAGCTTCGTTGATCTCCCAAGCGGCGATTCGATGGGCCGCCAGTCCGTTGCGTGCCAACAACTGTCGGGTCGCAGGCACCGGCCCCAATCCCATCACCTCCGGGGGCACATGAGCCGCAACCATGTCGCAGATCTCCAAGGCGAACGGTTCTTGACTAGCCAGCCAGGCGGTTTTATCCACGACCCAACCGAGAGTCGCTCCGTCGGTCAATGGCGAACTGGTGGCCGCCGTGACCGTGCCATGCTCCACAAAGGCTGGCGGAAGGCTTGCCATCTTCGCTCGGTCCACAGGGACACGAATGAATTCATCCCGTTCGATGAGAAACGGAAAAATCGAGCGGCGATATTTGCCGGCCTCATAAGCGGCCGCGGCCAATTCGTGGCTGCGAGCCGCTAACTCTTCCTGCCGCTCCCGCGTCAACGCCGGATACGCGCGAGCCACATTTTCTGCAGTCTCGCCATTGGGGGTGTAGGCCCTCGGGCACGCAGCCTTGATTCGCTCCGACTCTGAAAAATTCGCGCCGCGCCGCGGTATCCGGGTCATGGATTCCACGCCGCCAACGAGCACGCGCTGGCAATATCCAGCGTGGATTTTCGCGGCGGCAAGACCAGCCGCCTCGAGCGAACTAGCGCAGAGGCGATTAACGGTCATGGCGGGGATCTGCAAGCCGCTGCCAAGCGCCACCATCCGCGCCACGTTGTAGCCTTGCTCCCCCTCCGGGTAAGCGCAACCCACGATCAATTCATCGGGAGGTCTCTCCCACAAATCGCCGAATCGTCCGCGGTGACCGTTGATCAATTCCACCAGCAAATCGTCGGGGCGGGTCTCGGCGTAGGCCCCTTTGCCACTCCGAGCAAACGGTGTTCGCAATCCGGCTAAAAAATAAGCAGAACGGCTCATCGGCGGTGCACCTCGGAAATAGCCTACTCGAGCAACTCAAGAGGAATGCCCAAATCGTCACGGCTGACCCCGGGAGCCAGCTTTTCAATGCGGAACGTCTTGCCCGTCGGGACGAACATACCCAATTCGGTGATCACGCGATCGACAACCGCCTTGCCCGTCAGCGGCAATTTGCACTGTGCCAGCAATTTGCATTCACCGCTACGAGAAAAGTGGCTTTGCATGATGATGATTTGGCGGGCACCATTGACCAGGTCCATCGCGCCTCCCATGCCGGTTACTTTTTTCCCTGGGATCATCCAATTAGCAAGATTCCCTTGGACGTCGACTTCCATCCCACCCAAAACACAAAAATCGATATGCCCGCCTCGAATCATCCCGAAGCTCAAGGCACTATCGAAAAAGCTCGCACCCGCTTGCACCGAAATGGTTTCTTTTCCGGCATTGATCAGTGTTGGCGAGGCCTCGCCGCGCTTGGGCCGCCCCTTGACCCCCAGTACACCATTCTCGCTGTGAATCACGACGGCCTTGGCCGGGTCCATCCGTTCGGCGATCAACGTCGGCATGCCGATCCCTAGGTTGAGGCTGGCGCCATCAGGAATCAACGCGATGATTTCATCGGCCATTTGTTCGCGGGTCCAGCCGATGGGACGTCCTCCGGGTTCACTCATCGTTTTTCGCCACTGCGGGCCGCTCCTCCCTCTAGGCGTTCCGCAATTTTCGTGCGTGCCATGTCGGAAATTTCATAATTGCTACGGCGAATAGCCTCGTGGACCATCGCCAGGCGACTGTCGCCGTTTCCCCATCGCTCCTGGGCGTCGCGGCTGAGTCGATGCACCGGATCGAAATACAAGAACAGTTCTCCCGGCTTGACGTTGGGACTGCTCCAGACCGAGATCCCATTCTCGCGATCGTAGTATTCATAGCTCGCCACATGCCGCTTCCCGCCGCCGCCCGGGGCATCGCAGACAAAGGTCGGCGTATTGAAGCCCGCGGTCGTGCCGCGAACACTCTTTTCCAACTGGACGGCCTCCCACAACGTGGTCCGCAGATGCTCGCAGCCGGGGACCATGTCGTGGACGTAAACATAGTAGGGGCGGATGTTCATGTACGCCAGTTGCCGGGTCAACAACACCATGTCTTCGATCGAATTATTGACTCCCTCCTGCAAAACGGCTTGATTTCGCACAACGACCCCTTCATCGAAAAATCGTCTGGCAGCATCCATGCTGTACTGGGTGATTTCTCGCGGCGAAGAAAAGTGCGTATGGATCACGACTTGCTTCCCCATTTTCCGACCGCGTCGGTGAATGTCCAAAAAAGCGTCCATCCATTCGTTGTCGGTCAGGATCTTCATGGGCAGAATCGCCACCCCTTTGGTCGCGTACCGCAGGCGACGAATATGCGGAATTTCCAACAATGCTTCGCCGATCAAGCGAATGTAGCGAGGTGTCAGGTTGAACGCATCCCCCCCCGAAATTACGACGTCTTCGACTTGCGGATGATTCCGCAAATACTCGAACGCCGGTTCCCAGTTGGCTGGGTTCGGGCCATAGGTGTCCTTGTCGACCGTTTCGGTCGAGCCGCCGATAATCCGACTGCGGGTGCAATACGAGCAGTACACCGGACAGGTCGTCAGCGGCAAGAACAGCACCTTGTCCGGATAGCGGTGCGTCAGCATCGGTACGGGCGAGTCCACGTCCTCATACAGTGAGTCGGCCATGTAATACGGATGGTCCGGCAACATTTGAGAGGCGATCGGCAAAAACTGTTTCCGCAGCGGATCGTCCGCGGGATTGTCCCAGTCGATAAGCGAAAACACATAAGGTGTAATCCGAATGTTCATCGGAGCGATTTTTAGCCCGGCAGCAATGTCGTCGATGAATGTCGGACAAATCCGCGAGCCGAGGACGCTTTGCACTTGATCCAACTTGCGAATCGAATGTTTAGACTGCCACAAATGATTTCCGAACTCTTGCGGGGTGACGTCCCGCCAACCTGGAATCTCCCGCCAGAATTCATCATTGCGGAAGGTACGATGATCCAGTTCGCCAAGGTCGCGTGCTCGATCTAACATGGGGAGCTCCCAAAAATTAGTGGCGATAATACATAAAACTTTATTATCGCATATTTACGAGGAATTTCTCAACACGAGTATTGCCCCTGCGACAACGGCGACGCGGGAATTTGAGAACTGCGAGAATTCGCAAAACGCGATTTTGCCGCGGCAGATTTTGAATTTCGGGTCCCACGGCTGACGCGAGCCACGTCGAACCGACGCAAGCGGCCATCGGCTCATTTCGCGAACTCTGGACACTCAGCCTGATTAGGTGAGCGGCAGATATGTAGCTACCTTTGCCGGATGGTAGATACCAAGCAAGACTACCGTCAGGCAACTGTAGCGACGGCGTGTTTTCACTTGCCGCTCGCCGGAGCCGCTAAGTCGATCGTTCCTCCCAGCGCGACACCGACAACGCGAGGGGATCGGAGGCACTTGGCAGCAGTCATCCGCCGCCGCTCGGGCAGGGAACATAGCCGAGTCTCCCGAATACTTCGGCTGACGATCAATCGATGAACTTAACTATTGACTTTTTCCCGCATGTAACTGCCGATTCCGAGTGTCAATCCGCGTAGACGGGGATCTCGATATCGTTGCGGTAGTTCGAGCCTTGGTAAATCCGCTGCACGAAAATCCCGGGGAGATGGACGTCTTCCGGTCGAATCCCACCAAGCGGCACCAATTCCTCGACTTCCGCGATCGTAATTTTAGCGGCCATCGCCATCAGCGGCGAAAAATTCCGCGCCGTTTCTTTGAACCACAAGTTGCCGAAGGTATCGCCGCGCTCCGCCTTGATGATCGCGAAATCAGCATGCAGCGGCATTTCCAAGATACAGGGTCGGTCGAATTCTTTGACTTCTTTCCCTTCGGCCACGAGAGTTCCGTAACCGGTCGGCGTGTAAAAACCGCGAATCCCCATTCCCGCAGCTCGAATCCGTTCGGAAAACGTTCCTTGAGGGACCAAGGCGACGTCGACCTCTCCTGCCAGCATTTGTTGCTCCAGATCGGGATTGCCTCCAACGTAGGAGCAAGTGGCCCGTGTGATTTGTCGATTTTTCAAAAGTATGGCCAGGCCCCGCCCCGAATTGCCAATGTTGTTCGAGATCGCATGAATGTTACGGATTCCGCGCTTGGCGATTTCGTCGATGCTATTTTCGGGAATTCCGCACAGACCGAAGCCGCCACTCATCAGCGTGATGCCATCGGTCAGGTCGAAGAGTGCCTCACTAGGGCCGGGGTAAACTTTGTTTTTCATGTTCGCTTACTCGAAGGAATGATCGAGGACTTCCTCAAGGGTTTCAAAGGCCCTCGTCAGTCGGCCGGGCGTTGTCACCAGTGGCGGGGCCAAAATCAGCATCGGGCCTTTGGTGTACACATAGAGTCCCGCATCGGTAAAGTGGCGCCAAGGCGGCAGGATGCGCGGCTCGAATTCGATCGCCGCCAACATCCCTTTGACCCGCAACGCGGTTGCGCTGAATCGTTGTCCGAGTCTTGCCATCCACTCGGCAAACAGCCGCTCAAGCTCGCGCAGCTGCTCCATAAATCCAGGGGCTGCAATTTGATTGAGGACACCTTGCAGCGCGGCCAAGCCCAACGGATGGGCGAGGCTCGTGAGGCCCCCCACCAAGACTTGTTCATCATAAAAACTGGCTAACTCGTCTTTGAGCCAGACCGCCCCGAATGGAATATAACCGCCGGAAATCGCCTTGCTCAGACACACCATGTCGGGCTTGACGCCAAAGTTTTGAAACGCCATGGCTGACCCGCAACGATGAAATCCGCACAGGACTTCGTCGCAAATCAGCAGGATACCGTATTCATCGCAGACACGGCGAAGCCCCGAAAACCACGCTCGCGGCGGGATCACGACACCGTTGGTACCCGAGATGGTTTCGACAATTACGGCTGCAATCCGCTCGACACCGGTCTGCCGGACGATGTCGCGAAATCCACTCGCATCGGGGTCGGCCTCAGGCTCTGGAATGCGCACGGTCCCCTCGCGAAAGGTCAGATGTTCATCGCTCCGCCAGTCCCCCGATACGGACATAGCTCCCAGCGACGCGCCGTGATAGCTACGCTTCCGCGCGAGGATCACCGGTTTTCCTGTGATGCGACGAGCCATCTTCAACGCATTTTCAACCGACTCGGCTCCGCTGACCGTGTAAAAAACTTTGCCACCCCCCAGATCCAGCAAATCGATCAGTCTTTTCGATACTTCGGTCTTAAGCTTGAAGGCGGCCTTGGGCGAGGCAATCGGCATCACCTGCAACTGCCGCAGGATGGCATCGCGGATGAACTGATTCGAATGGCCGAATGAGGCCTGAAAACTGGTCGAAATGAAATCGTAGACGCGTGAACCGCCGGGCTGCACGAATTCGTCCTGTTCGGCCCGTTCCACATCGAGCGGGAGAAAGCCCCGCTGCTTCGTCCACGAATAGAAATAGGATGTCATCGTTTATCCGCTGCTCCACTCAACAAAAATTCATGTTGCACAAAATTAGCATCATGCAAATAATCCCCACGCCACATCCGCACGCGGCCGGACTGCAAATCGCCAATCGCACCGCCACAGGTCACGGAGGGGTCTTGAGCATTGGTTTGAAAGTTCGAGCAAATCGAACGTGGATAGCCCTCGTGATCGTTCAGCAGTGCCCACCCCGACTCCAGATCGCGCACCGACTCAATTTTTTTTTTGATCAACTCATAGCGCGTGTGCGTCGTCGAACTCATCGCTAGCCGATGTTCGCGCTCCTTCATCCGCTCCCCCAGACAATGGTTCGTATGGAATAGATGCCCTTCCTCGCCGACGGGCAAATTTGCGACGCGCTCCCGCAGGTCGGGCATGGCTTCCCAAAAATCAGCCCCAGCCGCGCGATCGGCCAACAAGAAAGATCTCCCGGACGTCAATGGTGCCGCGGCGAGGACCTCGCGTTGCCGTGCCAAGCTCCCAGCCATGAGCAACTTGCGCACGACAGCCGGCCACAAAACACCGGGGCGGGCACCCGACGTATTCAAGTTGTTCACGCCCACCATGGTGCCGTTGGCAGCGTAGCCGGTCATCCCCAGGCAGCCCACCAAGCTGAAAACGACCTGCTCAGCAACGGTATCACTCGGCGGGATTTTCAAGCAGCAAAGGTAGCGTTTCGCACTTCGGTGCATATCCCAGGTTTGCCCCGCAATTTGCTGGCCGCCGCGCTGGACTAAGATCGCACTGCACCCCTGATCGGGAACTTCGATATCGCGAAAGTCCGTGTAATTGTTGAGTACGACTAACTCCTCCCGCTTGATGCAGGCCCCCTCGGCGATCCCCAACAGTTCCTCCGTGAGGTCAGGATCGTAGTCCGCCGTGATACGCCATTGGACTTGGGCCAAGCTCTGAATCAACGAGTTCGTCAGACCAGGATTCTTTTCGCGCATCAGTTGGGTCCGAATCGCGATCAATTCGACGATCCCATCGCGAAATTCTTCGCCATGTTGCCGCCCACGCTCCCTTGGCAAGTGGTCCGCTCGGTATTCGATGATCGGGAAGCCCAAATCGGTCATACTGGCTATCAGCAAGATGCAGGTACAGGGGATGATTGATCGAAAGATGACAAATTTTCTCTGGCTGGCACCAGACATTTGCCCATCAGGAATTGACCAAACGGGCCAAATGCTTCAGATCGATTGTGTCTAGCTCTGGAATCTTAAGCCGATCGACTCCGAGGCTCAACGGGCACCGATAGTAGATGCAGTCGCGAAAGGCTTCATTATCGGGGTAATCGTTGGGCAGATGACGCAACTCGTAACTCCCCAATCCCAAATTGATGGCCCACATCGCTCCCGCCAGCCGATCGCGATTCCTGCCATGGATCGCCGTCGCCCCACGCTCAACAGCCAGCAACGTCAATCCCTGCTTGAGGACTCTCCCGAGCTCGCCGCGATACTCTGGCGACACCGTTACATCCAAAACATACAAAATTCCGGGTTCGCCGCGGAATGGGTCCTCCAACGTCCCCCGCTCATCGGGAAACAGCTCGAGCGGTCCGGCAAAGGCGATGCCAACGATCGTGCGGTCGATTTCGAGCACAAGCCCGAGACCACCAGGATCGCGGATCAACTTGTCAAATTTTTCGATCGGTGTTTGGCGAACTGGCTCATAAACTTCCCGTTGCAGTTTGGCGATGGAATCCCTGAACCGCGACCAATTGGCCGGCGACACCGAATACAGCCGCGCATTCCCTAGAACATCGGCAGGTAGCTGTTGACGAATGAATTCCAGCGTTTCCAACCCGTCCATTGAACTGTGGCCGTTCGCCTGCCACTTAGCTTGAAGCAGTCTTTCTGCAAATTGATACTGCGCCGTGGCGTCACGCAAGTCGATGAACGCCACTGTCGGCACTGTGGCATTCCACGCGGCCAAGATCATTTCGCACAGCACCTCGATATCCTTCCTGGTGACCGAAACAGGAATTTTGATCTCAGCCCGCGGTCCGCTCCCTGCGGCAAGAATGCCGACCTGCATCAACCGCCCAGCCGCATCGTCAGCGCGCGAGCCAAAGTCGATCTTCAGCCGATTTTCATGGGCGGTTACCGCCGAAAGCAAATCGTGTAGGCCGCCGACCACCTGTTGCAAACCTTGTCGAACTTGCTCTCCCAGCCCGCGATAACGCTCGTCAAGTTGGTCGATGACATTGGCAGCGATGTACCCCTGAACGACCCGCCGACATCGTACGTTGCTGGAGCGGTCCCAAGTTTGCTGGAAAGACGCGTCGGCGATTAATCTTGTGAGCCGCGGCCGTCGCTCAAACAACGCGTCACGTGCTTTGACCAGACTTACAAATTCCCGGTCGTCCTCATCCCCGCTCCACACCGACGCATGCTGCAGTACGCCCAGTAGGGCCGTTGCGTTGTAACCAATCTCGAAGCCACCGTGAAGTCCGTCAAAAACGGCTGCCCCGTCCGCGTGAATCAACCAAGCTCGCACCGAGCGCAAGTAATCGGCCGATTCCCAAAGTTGGCCAATAGGAACAGCTCGATCGACCCCATTTCTACTCTCGATTCGTAGCGGAAATCGCGTCACAACTTGTCGCCTCTTCGTAGTACCGATTCCCTTGTGGCAAACCGTTAAAATCTAGCGATCTCACTTCCCGGAGTCAAAAGCCAACAAGGAGATGTGCTGATGGAGCACTGGTCTGTCAAAAAAAAAACCGTCGCCATCAAGGCGACGGGCAGCGAACTGTTTACAAATATCGCCAAAAAACTAAGCAGTTCGGCGTCGACGGAATGTCAAACCAAGGACTGAGACGCCAGCCAACGCTACGAACGAGCTCGGCTCAGGGACAACTTGGAACGAGAACGAGGTAAATTCGTTCGCGTTGTGGAATCCAGAGAACACGTTGCTGCCGTTCAGCTGAACGCTCAAATTCCCAGACGCAAGACCGGCAATTGCCAATGAATTGACGTATTGACTGTTGAAACCGCTCTGAATCAGGTAATACGTACCGATCGGCAAGGTGCCGGCGTTGATTCGGCTTTGCAGACCAAACCCGGGGGCATCGTCGTTGGTTGCGATCAGGGTGCCATCCGCCGCGTAGAGCCCCAATTCGGTGTCGAATGTCGAGCCACCTGTGTCGAAGTCGAAGGTGAAGCTGGGACCGAATACGCCCAAGAACGTCGGTGTGGCCGGCGTATTGAAATCGAAGTTAACGTTCGTCCAAATCGCATCCAACCCCGGATCGTTGAAACTTTCGAAAGCTTCAAAACGGAACTGATCCCCCGAATCAGTAAACATGAACAAGCCGACGCTGGCGGTGACGCTGACGGTACCGCTCCAGACACCGCCGGTAGCAAACTGGAAGTTGGTGTTAGGCGTTGACCGCGTCGTGTTTTGAATGTTCCAGCGGGCTTCGCTGCGGAATGAACCAACACCACCGCTGGTGAGTTCTCCATTGAAATTGAGTCGCGTGAGAATGTTGGTCGGACCAATATTGTTGGCGAAAAAGAAACCGTTGTTCGGATCGCCAACGGGACCGAATGAGTTGATCGGGCCAGCATTGGAGGCCACGAATTGGGCACTGGCAACACCCGACAGAGCAAACATCGCCAAGCCGGCGAGGGCCATTGAAAAGAGATTCTTCATAAATTGTTTCCTGACAAATTAAACAACGAAACGAAACGAAAAACGAGGAAAAATCGCTGATTCACGAACAGTTTTTCGCAAACAGACTTTGTGAAAAATTAAATTTATTTAAAGTTAAAAAGAGTTCAACTAGGGAAAAAGTGAAAAACAGGAAATTTTTTACAAAAAAAAAAAACTCGACATCTGCTATAAGATGCAGAAACGCGATGTTCCACCGCGCACCACCCCCAAATCGGGGAGTGCCGTTACCGAAAGGAAAACGAAAAGGGACCCGAAAAAAATGGACGGGGGCCAACAGCAGGCCCGAGCCCCCTAGGCTCGCAAGAGGCCCAACAGGGGCCCAACAGGACAGGCACAGGAGGCCCAGGGAGAGGCCCAAACGGGCCTAGGACCAAATAGGACCAAAAGAACAGGCATAATTCGAGACTCGCCGTAGTTAGTGGCCTAGTTCCGTCAGGCAGGAAGAGGGAAAGCAGGGTGGAGCTGGGGGGGATCCAAAGAACAATTTCGGCGAAGCCCGTCCTGTCCGCGGGCTGTTTGAGCCTGTGCTTTTTGTCTGTGCTTTTTGTCTGTGTCTTGTCTGTGTCTGTTTTTGTCTGTTTCTTTTTTGTGTGTTTGTGTGCTTTTTGTCTTTTTGAGCCTTTGCTTTGCTTTTGAGGCGCCAGTTCAAATTCACGCTCGAGCCGTGCCTCTATTTTCCAACCACCGCTTCTCGCAGCAATCCTGAGTTGTTTTGCGCGAACCTGATGGCCGTCTTGAGGGCATGATCCTGCTCGGTCCCCAGCCATGGACTGTCGTAGTCGATTCTCGCTGCGGAACGCACCTCGACATCCGGCTTAACGCCGATTTGGTTGATCGACTCGCCTCTCGGGCCGTAGAATTTGGCGGTTGTCAGGCGGATTCCGCCCCCTGAAACGTTCAACGAGAAAATTCCCTGAACGCTCCCCTTCCCGTAGCTTTGGGTGCCGATGATCGTGCCGCGTCCTTGCTCGCTTATCGCCGCCGCAAAAATTTCGCTGGCACTCGCCGAGTTTTCATCGATCAGCACGTAGAGCGGCATCCGCCAGGTACCGGCGGCCTCGGCGCGATGGGTAAAGTCCTCCAGCGGATTTCGCCCTTTCGTGGAGACAATTACTCCGCTACCGAGAAACCGGTCGGCCAAATCGACAGCGGCCGACAGCAGGCCTCCAGGGTTTCCGCGCATATCGACGATCAACGATCGCATTCCTTGTTTTTGCAACGTCCACAAGGCCCCGTCGAAATCACGGACGGTGGTTTTCTGGAAATTGGCGACGCGGATGTAGCCGATGCCACTTTGCTGATCGACGATTTCCGCGGCTTCGATACTTGGGATTTCCACCCGGCGACGTCGCAGTTTGAGGGTTTGAGCCGCTTCGTTATGGCGGACGAAGGTCACGATCACTTCGCTACCTTCTTCGCCGCGCAGCATGTCGGCGCACCGTTCGCCGCCGTACTGAACCACTGATTTGAAATCCACATGGGTGATTTGATCGCCGACTTGCAGGCCGCCTTGTTCGGCCGGGCCGCCGCGAATCACACTGACGATCGTCAGGTGATCTTTTTCCGCTTTTAGCTCGACCCCTAGGCCCACAAAATTGCCGTCGATCTGCGACATCGTCTCAGAGTACTGACTTTCCGACAGGTATGCTGAGTACGGATCGAGCACCGCAATCGCTCCGCAGATAAATTCCATGTAGGTCGCTTGTTCGGCCAGCCCGATCGAGTCTCGTAGCATTTTGGCCGATTGGTTGGCGACCCACGTGGCATCGACCCGTTTCTGCACCGAGACCTTTTTCAAGACTTCGGTCAGGGCGTTGAATCCATCCTTGATCCGGTCCAAGGCGACGCCCTGCAGGTGAACGTCACGGAATTCCGGGGATTCGAGCGCAAACTTCAGTGCCGTCAAACCGTATCGGGCAATGTCGTTCCAGTTCGGCTCTTCTACATAATACGACTGAATTTTCAGTAAGATCTCCGCATAGGTTCCCTCCGCGATCTTCGGGGGCGTGCGTGTGAGTTGATGCAAAAAGTTGCTGTCCGCATAGCGCCGCTCCAGATCCAAGTGGATGCGAGCCAGCGAGCGCCGCTGGGTCAGCCGAGCATCGTTGGGGATCTTGCGCAGCGCCTGTTGGTATAGCGCCAGGGCATCCGACCATTGCCGATCCCGTTCGAGTTGTTCACATTGGGCGAGAACTTGTTCGGGGCTCAATTCGCCCGTGACTACCGTACTGGCGACCTGGGCTGGCAACCACGGAGTGACGCAACCGCAGAACCAAACGAGCAGCAAAAGGCTCTGCCAACATGTGGACCAATCAGGGCGCAAAGAGTCTGTTCTCTTCCTGTTGAGAAATCGCATCTTCTACCATCCGTAAGGACGACCGGCAGGGTCGCGGGCGACCAAAATTCGTTGGAGCGAAGTCGCCAAAGACTGCTCGGTCGAGTCAGGGCTGTCTCTCTTGAGTGAACGCGCGATGCCTTGAACGCTGAGAGACAACAATTGCAGGCGTCAAACCATAAATCACGTTTTTCCCACAGTCAAAAAAACAGAATCATTTTTTGACTGCGTAGTCCTCACAACCCTTGTGAGCCTACACGCGAATCCTTGTTGTAGTGATGGCGAAAAATGTGACGCCATTGGGCGGTGCGAGGTGCGTCCCGGCTCAAGCGTTACGATCGCCGTCGGCGAAAGGTTCGGAAAATTTTTCCGGCAATACGCGACTACTCCCAGTGGAACAAAACTCGCTGGACACCCCGTATCAAGTTGCCCTGAAACTCCCTAATTTCGCCATCGGCGATTCGCAGACGGTGTGGCTCCTGTCGTGGTAATCCGCGAGTTTACGGCAGCATGGCTACCGCCTTCAACAGGCGCAGCCGGGAGCCACCGTTTCCGTTTTGTCCCGCTTGGCGGCTTGCGGCTGATGCCAGGCGAGCTTCCGAAACTCTCGATCGCCGGGGAGCGGTCGCAGGTTGGAATGCCGAGCCCCAAGCAGCGGTCTTTAACCCGATGCGAAGTCCGCGTTGATAGCCAGCGGCATGTTGGGAAAGTGCGCAGGCGGGATGATGGCTTTGGCGCGTCGTCGACGCGATTTGGCCATTGCCCACTCTTTGGTTAATACCTCGAAGACTCCAGGTGTCTCGTAACGCGCGATGTTACGGCCATCGGCCATCGGCCCGATCAACCCCCGAAACAACGGGAACCCCCGCAAGCTCAATTCGGTGTTGCAATCGTCAATTCCGATTTGTTCGTACTGCCGACAAAGTTCCGCGGTACACTCAAATTCTCGAATTCGCAATGACCCGTCCGATTCTCGCGAAACGACCCTAATGATTTTGGCTGACATATCAAGCGTTCTCCGTTTGGCTATCAACTTAGGAAAAACGCCCAGAACCCCACATTCCATTGCAAGGGGATTAACGCTCCTTCGTCACGCTGGACATCTACACATTATCGACGCAAGGTTTTCCTAATCCGAAAAGTTTTCGCAGTGCAGAAATTTTCGGAATGACCGTTGCGATTGCCAGCGCGCAGGAGTACCGTCGCAGCAAAAATCATTCCATGCTGATCCGTTTATGCCGGAAACAACGATTGGCGAGGCAACGAGAATGAACGTCTGTCAAAAACGCGGAAATTTGTACTCGCGGTTGTTCGGATCCCAATCCTTGTCCGTAAAGCCGTTGTTGAACTCGATTTTCGAGTAGAAATAACGCTCGATCAGCTTTGGCTCCCCCCCCTCCTGATCGGGCCAGTCGAAGCCTTCATAACCGATCGGAATCTGCCGTTCGATGTCGACATAGATTTTCGCTTGGTGAAAATCCAGCGGCGGTTGCGGCCGCGAGTGGCTGACCGTAATTTTCAGGCAGCGCACGTCGTTGACCGCGACATCGGCATCGAGCGTCACGTCACAAGTTCCCACCTCGCGGTCCCGTTCCCCCTTGGCAATGATCTGAGCCAGCAACCGCTCCAAACCCATCTCGTAGATCGGATGCCGATTGTCGCCCATGGCCAGCGGGCCGGTCGGATCCAGATAAAAACGTTTGACGTTGAATTTCGGGGGATGCGCAATCAATTGACCATCATTTTTTCCTTCGACCCAAATAACCTCCTGCCCAGCCAATTCTTTGGGTTCGAGAAATTTCGAGTAGACGCTGAACGGTATTTGCACGCCACCCTCTTCCCGAGGATGACGGATTTTGATTTTCAGGAATTGTGGAGCCCGCAGTTGTCCGGCTGGAGTACGAATCTCATTCATCAGTACAGCCGAATAGTCGCGCACCTCGGTCAGCAGTTTCTCGCGGGCGAGTCGAGCAACATTGAGGAGCGGATCGAGCGGATGAGCCGCCGAACGAACTGCTTCCTCCGAAATTCCTGCGAGGATACCGGGCAGCGGCTCGTTCATTTCGCCGGTTGCCGTATCGCTATTTTCTTCGGGCTCTCGCCGGTCGTCCCCTTTGGTGATCTCAACTGGATCGATCAGGTCCGGGTCGACTTGTTGCTCGGTCGAATCCGACCAAACGTACACAGCCATGAGCAACCCCGCGAGCAGCAGAAAGCCGACAAACAGGCGAGGCCAGATGCCCTTGCGCGGCGGTCGTTCTGAATGGGTGTTTTCATGCGTGCGGTTCAAGTGATTGCGTCCTCTCTTGATTTTAGACCTACACCGGACCATCTCCCCGATCCCTTAGCGGCCAAGGGAGGGAAAGGACTGGGCAGGTGCGATAGGGCCCTCTACTCTGTGAACCAATGAAACAGTGTTCCGAGTCCGCAATATTTTAGACGTCTGCTGGCCGACAACAACACCAAAAGTTTCTTCCTTAAAAAAGTATTTGGTCACGGGCCGCCGTTTCGGAAAAAACTCTTGATGCTATCGACTCGTTCCAGCGGCTTACTGTCGCCGGGCGTTGGTGAAGACGCGGGCTGAGACTCAACGGCCAAGCGCAGCGTGTGGGCAAAATCAAGTCGCTCCGCGATCGCGAGCCAATCGCTTAACTTTGTTTCAACTAATCCAGTTGAGGAGGCGCTTGGGGTTTCGCGGGATCCGGCTCGGGGAGAACGATCAGATCGGCGCGATTGATGCGTTCCCGCCCGGCCACGGTGAGTACCGCCTCGATGTTGCTCGCTGTTTTTTTGATGCCTCGCAAGCGAAATTCCGCATCGATAAACAGCCATCCGGCATCTGCACGCTGGCCATAATCCTTTTCGACTATCTCGTCAGGCAAATCGGAATCAGGAGCCATCCAGGGAACGGCCAACTCGCGAGACGTTTCGACGATGATGGCTGTCCGATTTTTAGGATCGGTAATCCGATCGAGTGAGGGCGGCTGGTCGCTGTCAGCGTTGTACAGTCTCCCCGGCCCGCGCGACAAACGCCATGCCGTCTTGCCTGCTGGATCGAGAGCGGCGAACACCTCGGGGACGTCCTCGGCCACTTCTTGGTTGGTCGGACTATCCCAGGGCTGCAGAAAATCGATCCGGTCGTACAAATCCTGTCGACCGAGTTGCGGCAAGATGGCGACTCGCCAGCTGAACGGAGGGCCTTTTCCGTTTGGGTCGGGTGGCCCGTCCGTCGGCAACCGCCCCCGCTCCGCGTGGAAGCGAGCGACCGCGCTGGCGAGCTGCCGCCCGGCCTCGATCCTGCGGCTGAGTGTTGCGATTTGCTGGAGGTCGCTGACGGCGGTTTGGAGGAAAGGTTTGACTGCCTCGGACCGGCGAATCCGCAATTCGACTTGGTCTGCCGTTTTGGAAACCTCGGCTAGATCGCGCTGGACGATATCGTCGAACAAGGCCGTCGCTTGCGTGAGCACTTGCGGCTCGTACATCGTCGCGCTATTTCGGCGAGGTGCCAGGCCATTTCCCATGCCAGCCAGCGAATTTTGAGAAGGTTGCCGATTATCGTTGGCAAAAGCTTCGTTGAGGCTTTGGGCGATTTGGTCGGCGGCCCTTGGGTCTTGCAAGCTGATGGAAAGTTGTACCATTTCCGATTGCTCCGGGTCGATCGCCAGCGTCGCATGCTTGACGGCCGTGTAGATCTGGAAGGCCTCATCATTGCCGCCACCGAAGGACCGCGCCATTTGAGCGATCGTGCTAAAAAATCCGGCAATCGGTTGCGGGTCGAAATAGGCCTGCAGCACGTGCGACGACTTGGTACTCTCCGCCAAGCGTTGCAGGTTTCCCGTTTCCCGCGGCCGGGTCAGCCGCAACGCCATTTCGCGCGAGGCGATGGCGAGGTGACGGCTATCGATTCGCGCAGCGAACAGACTGTCACGTTTCAGGTCCACTAATTCGGAGACATCTCCCCCGCCACCGGACTGGGGGAACAAGGCCTGCCAAGACTCAAGCGGCTCATTCCATTCCAGAACAATGGCCAGCGGATTCGCGGATGCATCAGTGCCGCCCCCCAAAGCAGAGGTCAGCGACTGATCGACCAAGACCCAGAGCCGCCGGTAATTCGCCAGGTTCGCGGCGCGATCGCCGACCCAGTTTGCCAGCGCCCGTTGAACCTCCGACAAATCCATCCCCTCCAGCACATTCGATCCAAGCAGTTTGCGAACGTCGACCGAGACGGCAAAGAAAAAGTCCTTGTGTAAAAAACCCTCGGCCGCGGCCTCGCCAGAGCTCGCGACGGTGGGGCCTTGCTCGTGAATCGTCGGTTGGTTCCGCTGTTCAAATGGTAAGGATTTGACTTGGGACGTTTCGCGGCAGCCCACGGTGCAGACGATAGTACACACTCCCAAACCGATAAAATAGATCAGCGTTTTCGTGAAACACGGCTGACGATTGCTGGGGTAAACCATTGGCGAAGGTACCAGAGTAGCTTACGATCAAAGCTAACCGCAGGGAGCGGGGGCCGAGGCGAAACACTCGGCTGCGAGGCGAACTGCGGACGCTTTCGATTGTATCCCGTTTTCTATCGGCAGGTTACCGTCAGTGAATCCCGGCCAAATCGCCGTATTGTCGGCAAGCGGAGGGCTCGACTCCACCAGTTTGTTGTTGCGTTTGTTGGCCGAGGGCGCTCGTCCCCATCTCCTGAGCTTTCGCTACGGACAAAAGCACGCTTTGGAATTGGAGTTTCTTGGCCGCAACGTGACCCAGCTGCGCGCCCGCGGATTTGAGATCGTTTGGCGGACTGTCGATCTTTCGGATGTAGGTCCCCTCTTGGCCTCGTCCTTGATCGAAGGGGGCCCCCCTGTTCCCGAGGGTCATTATGAAGAGCCGAACATGCGGTCGACGGTGGTGCCGAACCGCAACGCCATTTTTGCGGCCGTCGCCTATGCTTGGGCCCTTTCGCTGGCCGAGCAATCTCGGCAGACCGTTCGCTTCGGATTGGGCGTCCACAGCGGTGACCACGCAATATACCCGGATTGCCGACCTGAGTTTTTCGAGCGGCTGCTCGGAGCGTTTGCGGTTGGCAATTGGGGTAGCGAGCGGGTCGAGGCCTTTTTGCCCTACCTCAACTGCGACAAGGCGGCGATCCTACGCGATGCGCTGGCATCATGCGCGAAACTGGACTTGGATTTTGACGAAATTTTTCGAAACACAGTGACCAGCTACGCGCCGGACGAGCACGGTCAATCAAGCGGCTTGACGGGGTCGGATTTGGAACGAATACTCGCCTTTGACGCGGTCGGTCGCGTCGACCCCTTGTCGTACCATCAGCCTTGGTCGCAAGTCGTGGCCCGCGCTCGGGAACTTCGCAACCAATACCTGACCAATCGATAGGCCAGATTTATCGAATCGCACGACCTGCGGCCGAATAGCGTCCCGTATACGCCATTTTGGGCGCAGGCTTTACACTTAAATGGCCTTGCCTTAAAACATTCGTATTTCTGCGTTCGGAGCTTGCCACGGCATGAACAACAAGCTCGGAGCATGTCTGTCGCCACCATGGTCAGGACCTACGAGCACACAGCCGACTGGCGCGAGCTACTGGCCCCGGTGCGGCAGCGGCTCACCGACCCGCAGGATACAACCAGCGGACAGCAGACGTCTCAGTTCGTTCCTCGTTAGGACAACATCATGATCGAAAAATCCGGCAAGACGAAAGACGTATCGGGAGCTGATGATTTGGCAGCCAAGGAGGCCCACGTCATATTCGACTCGATTTGGGCCGAACTCGAGGCGGAATTCGGTCGACAAAACTTACGCTTTCCCAAATCGATCATTCTCCTTGGCGGAGCTCCCGGCGCGGGCAAAGGGACTCAAACCAAATTCATCATGCAAGCCCAGGGCTTCGCCGGTGAACCCATCGTCATCAGCTCGCTCCTCGATTCCCCTGAAATGAAAAAAATCAAAGACCAAGGGCTGATGGTCGGTGATCGCGAGGTTATCAAACTGCTGATGCGGAAATTGATCGATCCCAAATACCGCGACGGTGTGCTGCTGGATGGATTTCCCCGGACGCGTGTCCAAGTCGAATTCCTGAAATTGCTGGTCGATCGGATCAATGATCTCCACGAGGAATTTCAAAACACCCCATTGGCTCTCGAATTTCGCCGCCCTGTCATCCATGTCATGGTTTTGTACGTCGAGGAAAAAGAAAGCATCGAACGCCAACTAAAACGCGGGCGTGAAATCGAACGGCACAACCAGGAAGTCGAGCAAACTGGGATCGGCGAGAAGCTGGAACTGCGTGTCACGGATCTGGACCCTGAGGCGGCTCGCAAGCGTTACCAGGTCTTTAAGGAGCAGACCTGGGACGCCCTGCAATCCCTCCGAGAAATCTACCACTATCATCTCGTCAACGCGCAAGGCTCGATCGCCGAGGTCGAGGCAAATATCTTGCGTGAATTGCAATACCAAAGCTCGCTCGAGCTGGAACCGCGGACTTACGATATGATCCGTGCGATTCCTCTGGCAACCGAGATCGCTGAAAACGCTCGGATCGAACTGGTAAAACGACTGGATCGCTACGCTGTCGAGCACCAAGAAATGTTCCAGCAAGTCCTCGACATCATTCAGGAACGTTTTTTGCCGATCATCAAACGGCACGCGTTGACGGGCCATGCGATTGTCAACACCGAGCATCCGATTTTCGAACGCTCGACAGCCCTGGCGATGCTGATCGACGTTTTTGCCGAACGCGGTTTTCAAGCAGTCGTCGACAAAAACCGCTACGACTATGTCGAACGAATCGATCTCGAGACCGGCATCGTGGAGCGGCAAACGAAGTACATCTTCCGCATCCAGATCAAGTTCAAGGGCTCAGAAATACGCCGCGGCTAATCTGGCGAATCTCTCGTTACTCGGCGTCACCGATTCGAGTTGCGCCGCAGCCCGATTCGCCCAATCCCGCCCCCAGCGAGCTTGTCTAAGCCAATGCGCGATTGGACCAATCTCACCGAGTATCGACCGCGCAACGTGTCGTGTTGCGGATCACTCTTTCAAGACAAAAAAGTGATGGACAGCGGATTCTTCCAAACTCCTCCCGCGTTGGCCTTGATCCCGCCAATGAGGGGGAGGACGATCCCGAGAATCCCCAGCGCGATCAGAAGTGGAATGCCAAACATGACAAACGTCATCAAGAACGACAGAAAGCCGTAAATCGCCGCAGAGATCATCCAGTTCACGACGATTTTCCCAATGCTGATCAATTTCGGGAAATTCGGATTTCTTCTACTGCCATTTGATGACCGGAACGAGCAAGCCACCCAAAGGGATCAAGTAACCAGCCAGCAAAGAGAAATGCAGGAACATGCCCAAGACCGATAGTCCTTCCCAAACTCAGGCATTGCAGTATCTTTTGTCGCTGTTTAATTGATAGCCCATGACGATAAGCTGTTCTCCGTCAAGCCACCCTGACCTTGCAAAGGCCTCGCCTCAATCGGTCCTAGTTGCCCGCGTGTCAGTCACCGCATTTTGTACGGCGCTTTCCTTCTCGCGAGATGGCCATCGCTTGGTTACGCGTCAAGGATTTAACATATTCTGCGCGGCGGAATCGCAATGCAGACCAATCGTCGTCGATTGCCACCTGTCGAACAGGCTCGAAGCCAGCGTCCCCCAGCACCGACCAATCGGTGTCGCGATTGAATTCACAGCGGTATTTTTTTGACGATTTCTTCGGATAAGCGAGCCAGACGATCGCATCCCCCTCGGTCGCTGATACCAGTGCCGACGAGATGCTATCCCGGTCAGCCTTAGTCACAGCAAAACCAATCGCGAATCGCGGTTTGACTCCAATCCTGATTGTTCTCAACACGGTGACGCCCGTCAGTTGAAGAAGTTCATGATCGAACGATTCAGGGGCGTTCAAGACCAGCAGCAAATCGAAATTGCCAAAGTTTAGTTTCTTGAAAAGTGGCGTCATTTCATTTCTCCCGTCTCCCAGCTGCCTTGATCCAGCACTGAATATAACGAAGCAACATTGAGCAGACCACTATCCCATGCCGCACTATTAAAGACAACGCACAGCAAAAGAAAACAAAAGGGATGCGAGAAGGCAGAGAAGGCAAATGGAAACTGCATTTCTGGATCCTTTTCCTCCTTCGTGCTCTTCGTGTCCTTCGCGGTTATTCCCATCCCCAGGGGCAACACGTCGACTTGAGGCTGATTTGTCTGATTACCACGAAGATCATGAAGGACACGAGGGGAGCAGTGGTTAAAGAAAGAGGCTAAGAAACAGAAGCCGGCCTGGATTCGATCGGCGCTGTCTGTTGGATCCCGTCGTCGACCAGCTATTTGCCGACGAGCAGCTCACCACCCCCGCTGCTGGCGGTAACACCCTCTGGCCCCTGGCGAATCACCTCGGGTCGATCCGCGACATCGACGACTTCAACCCCGTCATCAGAACACCACATGGTGCCAGCGAATTCAGTTTGCCTTTCTTTCTATCCCTCCTCTCCCCATGCCTCCCCGCGAGGGGGAGGGAGCCAGATGGAGTATCGATCGAGAAAGAAAATTACGACAAGGTGCCAGCCATTTAAAAAACACGACAAAAACACGACAAGGTGCCAGCCATTTAAAAAACATGACAAGGTGCCAGCCATTTAACAAGTCTTTCGCAAACGAGCTTAATTGGCTGCAGCATCGACGGCATGGAGGAGACACGCAGCGAAGCACAAAATCATTTCCGGCTCCCACCCCCTCTCGGGGGAGGGCCGGGAAGGGGTGATGAAAAAAACAGGTAACGCGACCAGAAACAACGCGATTTTGCCCAAGAAGTGCGGAACCAGCCAACCGAGGCCGAGGAAAGCAAAAACAAATCAAAAACAAAAAAGCAAGCCGCTTTTTGCGTCCGAGCAAAGGGACCACTGCCAACATGCTGCCGTCGGCCGCCGCTCTCGCTCACATCTTCTTTTTTCTCCCTGTTGGAAGTCGTCTGCCTACCCTCGCTGACGCTTTGGTTTACGATTTGCGGTGCGACAGCCGCAATAGCGCGACATCAAAAAATGTGGCGTCCCCTAAACTGCGGCTGCTTTAGGCGTCGCGGCCAGGAATGGGATTGGAAACACTGGACGGCAATCCCCATCACCCGCTATCATATTGGAGATGTTGGAAAGCCTAGCGACTAGGGTGTTTTTTCTTGCACCTCGCCAACTTCTGCCGAAGTTGCGGCCGTGTCGGACGGTTCCGTTAAGGCTTTTGTTGATCAAAATGCTCATGGAGATTTCATGCCGAAAGACGAGTCGTACGAAGTAAGTGGTACGGTGACTCAGGCCTTGGCGAACACCCGATTCCGCGTCGAGCTGGACACGGGTGGCGAGGTCATGGCTCACGTTGCTGGTAAAATGCGAAAGAACTTTATTCGAATCGTTCCGGGCGACAAGGTACGAGTCGAGTTGTCGCCGTACGACTTGACCAAGGGCCGAATCGTGTTCCGCGAGCGTTGATTCACCATTACTCAACGTTCCTGGATCGGGCTGAGGAAAAGCGGTGTACACGATTCTCGAATATTTCTTCATCGGCGGCTGTTGCCTGCTGGCCATCGCCGCTCTCTGGTTGATTGCGAACGGTTGGCGACGCCAGTGGCGCAACCAATGGTCGCCCGTGCTGGTAGGGTTGCTCGGCATAGCGGCCGTCGCTTTTCCCGCCGCGTATACCCGCATCGTCGAAAACATCGATCTGGGGCCACGCGAAAAATACGTCGATGGAGAGTTGCATCTGACGTTGACTGGTTGGGACCAGCACAACTACATGGTTCTTTCCCATCGTCCGCAAACCGTGGTCCTGCAAATGGCCAACCCCGATGTCACGGACGAGACGCTCAAGTTGTTGAACGGCATGACTAAACTGCGGGAACTCGACCTGAACGATACGCAAGTAACCGATCGGGGATTGAGTGAACTCTCGAAGCTGCCAACCTTAGAAATCCTGCGGTTGCGGGGAACCAAAATCACCGATGCCGGGTTTCGTGAGCATCTGCTGGAACACGCCGGACTGCAGCGATTGGAACTGAGTCAAACTGAAGTATCCAGCGATTTGATCGCTGACTGGAAGTCGCGAAAATCGGGGCGTCGTGTGATTCGTTAGGCGGCAATTGTTCGGCAGGCGCTGTCGAATACGATTCGCAGCGTTGACCTTGATTGGCGACTCGCCGCCAACGAATGGGTTTGATGCCGGATGAGGCGTCGAACGACCGCATCGGAGAAGGCAGTGAGGGATTAGGCAGGTTACTGGACACGTCGCCGAGCTCGAATGGGGTGACGATCAAATATTTGAGATCTTAAATTTGTTGCGAAACAATGAACAGCGATACCCAAACGCGACCACTTTTAGATGGTCAGGCCGCGCACAACTCCAAAGAGGCGGCATTGCTTGGCCGGGCTTGTGAGCTCGCTTATTTGCCCGCCAATCAAGGGCATGAGGAGTTCCGGCTGCAACTTCGCCTCGATGCGGAACTGATCAGCGTGAACAACACGCAGGTTTACGTCGCGCACGACGATCACAGCATTTTGATAGCTTTTCGCGGATCGGAATCTTTCGCGACGCTGGACGGATTCAAGGATTGGTTGCTGACGAATGCCCGCAACTTTTTGGTGATCCCCGAAGGCCGGATTGGGACGGACTATTCGGCTGCCGGAGTTGGGGCGCGGTTTCACAGCGGATTCATGGGGGCGATTGCCGACATTTGGAACCCGTTTTTTGAGCGTGTCGACGGTTTGTATTCCCAGCGAGAGCGGCCGGTCTGGATTACGGGGCACAGTTTGGGAGGCGCGTTGGCCTTACTGGCGGGCTGGCGTTTGGAGCGTCACTTCATTCCCGTGACGCGGATTTGCACCTTCGGCGCGCCGATGATCGGAAACGATGCCGCGGCGGCGTCCTTCAATAAGGCCTTCAAAGGGCGCATCTTCCGCTACGTGGACGATGGCGACATCGTCCCTAAGTTGCCAACAGTCAGCCTATTCAGCAATAGCTATCAGCATTGCGAGCAAGAAATTCCCGTGGCCGACCAAAACGTCAAATCGGCTGTGCAGGTCCTTACCAGCGCGGCAGCGCAGAGTGTTGACGGGGCGATCGACGCTGCGGTTTCCACGACTTTGTGGAATGAGCTGCGCAACGGGATGCCGTCCCACCTCATGGGTAATTACCTGAAGCGGATCAGCGAGGCGTGATTGGTGACGCTGAGTGTTGCCTTTCGCCCATGGCCCACAGCGTGATCATTCCCCTTCGGCAACCTAGGAATCAATGCTTACTTGATAGACGATCGTTGATGAAGAGAAGCGGGGCTGGCCAAGTCGTCTGGCACTGCAAGATCGCCGTTGCGGCCACCGATCTCTTTCTTGCGAAATTGACCATCACGCTATGGTCGCGGTGATTTCGAGTGTCAAGGATGTCCTGCATTGTGCCGCTAACAGCCTATCCCAAACCTGTCCGCGCTTACGCTTCGGGTTAGGGATGCTGTCGGTTCCGGAATAGGCTTTAAGCCATCCACCAGTGCTCGATCGCTCCCAAGTTTCCTAGCTGCGGCGTTGCCAGCGACCGTCGAGCATAAACAAATAGTCGACAGTGGTCGCCTCATATTGAGCGATGTTACCGAGACGCGCGGCGGCCGACAAAAAGTCGAATCCCTGCGCTTCGATCGCGGTGTTTCCGACCTTGGCGGCCACCGATTCCGGACGCAGCACCAAATCGTCTTCCTCTGAAAAATCGGCGAACACGATCTGTCCGATGGCATCCTGACCTTGATACTGGACTTGTTCGAAGTCTTGCAGGCGGATCGACCGATCGGCTTGGCTGATGCGGACTTCTTGGCGATTGGCGAACAGTGTTTTACCGTTGCCGCGAGCGACGATGCTCGCCGAATCTTCGCCGCCTCCGGCATCGACCACGATATCAGAGAAGCCGACCGCACGGTTGATGGCGCCACTGGCCAGCGTCATCGTGGTGGTGGCATGGTGTACCTGCAGACGATCAGCCCGTTGGCTTCCCATCATCAGCACTCGGTCTTGACCACCGAATTGGCGGTGCAGTTGGACCCGGTCGAAGCCTTGAACGAAGACCCTTTCCGCTTGATTCACGATCCGCGTTTGCGCGGCGTTCATCGTGATTTGGTCGTCGTGGGCGGAATCGGTGAGGATTGCCAAGTCGGTGCCGCCCCGCGAAACGACCTCGACTCGAAAGAAGCCTTGAGCGGTGGTCAAGAATGCTGGCCCGGCTAAGCGGAGTCGATCGCCGGACTTGCTCAAGCGGTCGTCGCCGAGCGAATCGAGCACGGTCAAGCGGTCTTGGCCTCCCCCCCCTTCCGCATGCAGGCGAGCGACTTGAACTAAGTTGACTTGCCGCTGGCCCAGCGTTGCTGTCAAGTGGCCCGGACTGATCTCGAAAGCATCGTTGCCAGCGCTGCCGAACATGAACCCAGAATCAGTTCCCCCCCCACCGCGAACTTGAAGCGACTCGAAGGAGCCGCCGTGAATCGTGTACGAATTGGAGGTAATTGCGAAATGGTCGGGGCGGACCACGATGCGGTCGTCAGCTTCTGAGAGCGTGAGTTGCAGACTATCGTTGCCACCGCGTCCGTTCAGGACGATCTGTTGCACTTGTGACAAAGCGTAGTCATAGCGGACACCATTGACGCGTATCGACCAGCGATCGGAGCCGCTGAGGTCGACCAGATCGTCACCCGCAGTCCCCTGTATGGTTAACTTACCCTCGTGCAGGGAGACGAGATTGCTGATGCACAAGTCGGTGACGCCCTGACCGCGCACGACGAGCAAAAATTCCCGTCCGCCTTGGGTGCTGATGTCCAAGCGTTGAACTCCTTGGGCCAGTCGTTGTCCAGTCGCCGCATCGAAGACTTCGATCGACGTTTGGCCTTGGCCGCACTGGTTCAAGATCGTCAGGAGGCCGTCGCTGGCGTTGCGGAAGCGGAAATACCGCTCGCCGTTGATTGCTTGTTGCCATCGTTCTGAATGCAGAATCGTTCCCAGGTCTTCGGCGGCAATCGCCTTGAGCTGAACCTCGACTTGGTAGTGGTGCCGTGCACCGTTGGCGGCCGCGATCGAGAATTTATAGGTTTGACCGGCCTGCACCTGGAAGGTCAATTCTTGCCCGTTCCAACGAGCGGCGCCGTCTTTGGTCTGCCCGGTGGCGAGCATTCCTGTGGACGACGTCAGGCGGAGGGTAACGATTCCCGATTTGTCGGCTTGGAAGGAAAAGACGTCCTGGTCGCCAAGGGACGTCATGGTGCCCCGGATGCTCGCGCTGGACGAGAGCCGCCCGATGTCGAAGGCCGAATTCCAATCGCTGCCATAGTCATCGACAAGGATCGACGCCAGCGCGCGGGGCAGGTTCAAGTGGCTGTACCAACCGCCGGTGATTTGGTCGAAAACGCGATCGGCATTATCCAGCATCCGCTGCAAAATGGTGGCTTGATTGATTTCCTTCATCCCCATGAAATCGAGGGCCTCGCGGATCAAGGTGCTGGCTCCGGCAACATAGGGAGCTGCCATGCTGGTACCGCTCGCTGTAAGAAAACGGTCGGTGGCTGTCCCGCGGAACAGATGATTCGGCACGGCACTGCGAATGTCCTCACCGGGAGCCGCAATGGCCCGATCGTGTCGCTGGCTGAAATCGCTCAGTTTGCCCGCGCCGTTGGAACTAGCCACCGGCACGATCCAGGGGCTGGCTGCGGGATAACTTAGCCCCGGCGTCTGATACTTTTGAAACGAATTGCCGGCCGACACGCTGATGAATATTCCAGCCTCGTTAAGTTTGCGGAACTCGTTTTCCAGGTTCGCCCAGTTGGGCAGTTGGCTACTATTCCAGTCGCCGCCCAGCGAAAGGTTGACGGTGGTGATCGGATTGGCGAATGCGAAGCGGTTTTCGTGGATCCACCGCAAGGCTTGTTCGACCCATTCGAGACGGCCGAACCCGGAATCGTCGAAGACGCGCAGGGCGACCAGGTCGACCCCAGGAGCCACACCCAGATTCTGCGCAGCTCGCGAGCCGACGATACCCGCCACATGCGTCCCGTGATATCCGGCAGGACCGCTGTCGTAGGGCAAGGCATCGCCTTGGGCGAAGTCCCAACCGCCCACCACCTGATAGCCGGCTCCGAACCCTTTGCCGAATGCCAAGTGATCCCAAGCGATTCCCGAATCGATGATGGCCACGGTTTGGCCGCGCCCCTCGAGACCATATTGCTCCCTCAACGAGGCCAGGCCGAATTGGTCGCCGGCCTGCGTGGATGCCACTTGCATGGTCTGCCCGGCGTGGACACTGATCTCCCCGGCAGCTTCGGCTACCATCCCCAAGGGGTGGCCAGCCAAGACGACGCGCGGTTCAAAATTCTCGAACGAACAATGGCGAAGATGCGGATCGGGACGATGTTGGCTTGTCATGGATTGGCGCGAGCGAATCACTTACGCCATCGATGGCAACTCAACGCGACCGTCCCGTGTCGCGTAATCAGAAGAACAGGCAGAGGTCACACGGACCGCCCAACAGTACGTCGCAGGAGAGAAAATAGATCGATTCCGCGCCGCATCGCCTCAGTTTTTTTGAAAAACAGGACGAATAGGCAAAATTTGCGGGCTCGATTCCGCGCAGTCGCCGACTGAAAAAGCTTGGTGGGGCTGCGGGCTCCGTCCCTACTATCGGCAAGACCGTTATTTTTGAATTTCTCTGACTAGATCGCCGATTAACAGCAAGGTGGTAACCTTTGTCCCACCGAGTGATTTGAGCGAGTTTGGCGGTGAACAAAATTTCACTTTGGCGTTATTGGCTGCTGGTCCATTTCTCGAAACCGGTCGCGGACCGCGCCCTCTATCGATTCATCTCGACGCACGCGCCGCGGTCGATTTTGGAAATAGGACTGGCCAGCCTGGAGCGAACGTGCAATCTGTTGCGGCTCGCTCAGCGGGCGGCGAAGTCCGAGGAAATTCGCTATTGCGGGATCGATTTGTTCGAGGCTCGCCCGGCAGGAAATCGACTCCGCCTCAAGGATACGCATTGCCAAGTCCGCAAATGCAGCAGCGTCAGTCGGCTGATTCCTGGTGAACTCGGCTCGATCCATCCGGGGCTGGCGAATCAGCTTGGTCAACATGACTTGATCGTGTTGAGCCTTTCCAGTCGCCTGGATCCTACAGTCTCATCTGTCGCGCTCTTGAGTCGCATGCTAACGGAGCGGGGGCATCTGCTCCTGCGCGAAGGGAACGATCCGCAGGATGCCTACCGCGTATTGACCAAAGCCGATGTCGAGCGCCTGGCTGGCGATCAGTCGGCGGTGGCCCGCGCGGCCTGACCCAACCGTAAACATCAACCGGCAACATTCCGCGCATGCTCGCCTGCAATGGCAATCGACTGGCAGAGGCGTCTCCCCGAAAAATTTTGCTTTCCTTGTTCGGCGGCGAATGTTAGAATCGGCGGCGAAGTTCAACGCCCCTGGGGCGACGTTTGGTATTCTCGCATCAACAGCGCAGCCAAGCGTCTCTAGGGCGGGGCCATTAACGGCAAAACCACAACCGAGTGGCCTGAGTTATCTGGCAAAGCGAAGCACCGCAACGACAACTCGACGAGATCACCACGGGGGTTTGCTTTCGCGTACGCTGAGAGGCAACGATGAATGATGTACTGACCGTCATTTTGGCGGGTGGTCGCGGTTCTCGTTTGGAGCCGTTGACCCGAGATCGGGCAAAACCGGCCGTTCCCTTCGGGGGCGTCTATCGCATTATCGATTTTGCGATGTCCAACTGTCTGAATAGTGGGCTCCGCAAGATTCTGGTCCTGACGCAGTACAAAGCCGCCAGTCTCGACCGCCATCTGAATTTGGGTTGGCAATCGTTTTTCTGCCGCGAATTGGGCGAGTATGTCGACCTGATCCCGCCGCAACAGCGGGTGGACGAAAATTGGTATCAAGGCACGGCCGACGCAGTCTATCAAAACATTTATTCACTCGAAAAAGAACGGCATCGCTTCGTGGTGATCCTGGCCGGCGACCACATCTACAAGATGAATTACCGCCAGATGGTTGAATACCACGAGGCGATGAAAGCCGACTTGACGATCGGCGCCTTGCGGGTCGGCATCGCCGAGGCGCGGCAATTCGGAGTGATGCAAATTGATCAGAGCCACCGCATCATCGGCTTCGAGGAAAAACCGGCTCAGCCGCGACCGATTCCCGGCCAACCTGACCAGTGCCTCGCCAGCATGGGCATCTACGTGTTTTCCTCGCGGTTTCTCTACGAGCAGTTGCTCGCCGACGCCAATGATCCGGCCAGCCAACACGACTTCGGCAAGAATATCATCCCGAAGGTAATCCGCGGCAACCGGGTCTTTGCATTTCCCTTCCGCGACGAAAATCGCAAATCGCAGGCTTACTGGCGCGACGTGGGGACCCTCGATTCGTACTATGAAGCCAATATGGACCTCATCAGCGTCGATCCCTTGTTGAACATGTACGACGATCAATGGCCGATTCGCACCTACCAGCGGAATCTGCCTCCGCCGAAATTCGTCTTCGACGATCGCACGAAGGGGGACTACGAGCGCGTGGGTTGCGCCGTCGACAGCATGGTCTGCAGCGGAACCATCGTTTCCGGTGGACGAGTCGAGCGGAGCGTTGTCGGTCGCAACGTGCGTATCAACAGCTATTCGCGAATATCAGAATCGATCATCTTCGACAATGTGATCATCGGTCGACATGCCAAAATCCGCCGGGCGATCATCGACAAAAATGTCGTGATTCCCGAACACTGCGAGGTTGGTTACGATCTGGAACTCGATCGGCAACGGGGATTCACGGTCACCGCGTCGGGGGTCGTGGTCATCGGCAAGTCGGAAGTCGTGAGCGATTTGCAGCAACCGATCATGACACAAGTCTGATGGCGACCGTCATACCACTTCGCAACCGTGTCACTTCGCAACTAGTTATGTCGCAAAACTTTTAGCCGGAACGCGTTAGCGCCCGGTATTCGCGCGAGCTGCGGACTAGTGCTCCTCGGCCAGGGGGGATGGCACAGCGTCTTGCCGCCAGCTTGTGCTGGCGACAATCCTCCACTGCGCCCCAACCGGTTTCATCACACGGCCGAACGATGCCGAATCAGGCGTAGGCCATGGTGCTCTCGGCCATGTCCCTGACGATCGCGCCTGGAGGCGGCAGGCGAACGGAATCATGCCGGTACTGGGCCACTAGATCCTCAAGCTCCTCGCTGACCAGGTAGCTGAATTTCAAAAATGATTCCAAGCGGACGCGCATCGGTCCGTGAACTAGATTCGTTTCCAAATCAATACGTCCCAAACGGGTATGTAGCAAATTCATCGTCATGCTCCTCGAAGACAAGTGGGCCCAATTTCGGTAGGCAGCGAAGCGTTTGCCGCGTACCGAGTCTGGCCCCTTCAGGCGGCTCGGGTATTCCTCACCCTGCAGCCCTCACGGACAACTGGATCTCCCTCTCCAGGAACATGGCTGCCTACAGTGAATCCATCCCCTGCGAACCAGCGTCGGGCCTACTCGATGGGCCGCGACAATTGCGGTTTCACTGATGACAGTTCTCAGGGCAATAATCTGTCGTGCCTGTAAACGATCCGGCAGCTGGTTTGGTTCGCTAATGCAGTTGAATCTCCCCCCGCAAACGCTCACCCGTGCTAGCAACGTCACGGCCCCTGAGTGATCTAGGTAATTTGGCTCGATCAAGTTAAATTTTGAATGACCGCAATGATTGTCGCGTCCAATGGACAACGGAGTAAGCCATGAAGCTAACCGACTTGAACCTTAATGCCACCGCGCAGGAGATGGGAGTTTCGCTCAATCACTTGCACTCCGGACTGAACCTTATTTTCGCGGATCGGCGTGAGATTCTCGAGTCGTTGGGAAATCTGATCGAACATACGCTGGCGGCTACCGCGACAGGACGTTACTGGTCGACGGACCTGGGTTGGTTACAGGCCACGAGCGGCCAAGGGAGTTTTCGGTTGCAACGCTCGGTCGACACGGTGCGGAGATTGGACGTTCAACGTCTTCCGGGATCGCTCGGCGGCGGCGGCGCGACGGATGTGCACATCAACGCACTGCTGCCAAGCAATGGCGGGCGGATCCGCTGGAGTGGTATGCATCCAACCAACAGTCTGCTCGAGGCGATTCAAGCGGCCGCTCCCACTTGGTTGGACTATTCTCGCCAACAGCGTTTTCGGTCCGAACGAGAATACCGGGATTGGAAGTTAGCCGCTGACGGCCGCCTGCAACGCCTCGAGGCCCTGCGCGGCGAACGATCGGCTCTCGAGGCCGAGCGAAGCAGGCTCCTTGCCGAGATCGACGCGTTGACACGCGACGACGCGAGGCAACGCGAGCGTTGCGATCAGGAAATCGCACGCTTGGATGCGGCGATCGCAGCTGCCGACAGAGAGGTTCAGCAGCGCCGTCAGACCTTGGCCGAACTCGAGGCAGAAATCTTGCGTCTTCAACGCGAATCGCGGCCGCTGCCGCCCCGACCGGCTGTCAAGACGGAATGGTCGCGCGATCTGCTCGCGACGCTGTACGCCCGGATCGATGACCTGGAGGAGCAAGTCGTCCGCTGGACCGAATTGCTGGAGGATGTTCATGGGGAACGAATTCGTTTGCGCGACGAGATGGTCCGCTGGAATGAATTGACCGTCAAGGATCCTGAACATCCCTACCATCGAGCGCAAGCCATCATCTCGAACATCAATGCGACCGTCGACGAAGCCGATCGGACAGCGTTGCAACATGTCGAGGACGCGAGCGTCGAAGCCCGTCAGGCGGCCCGCAAGGTCAGTGGCCATTGCGACCATATCCACAACCAACTCAATCAACTCTCCGTTGAGTTGGGAGCTCAATTCAAGGAGTTGCGGCACCGCGTGGCCGTGAACGAATTGAAACTGCTGCGCGGCTATTACCATCGAATCGGCGACCACCTGCAGCGTTTGCAACAATTGCTACAGGCTGCGATTCAAGCCTTGCGAATTTACGACGAGGTCGGGGCTCAAGCCATTGAGGGCCGGCTCCCTGAATTCCTCGCGACGGCACGACAAGTCGGCTTCCTCCAAGCGCGGCGCCAATTCCATGGCCCAGAACCGGTGATCTTCGCGACCGACACCGTTCCGCAAGACACTTCGCTCGCCGACCAAACGCGGCTACGTTTGGTGCAGGTCACCGGGCAGCGGGACACCTGCGTTGACGAATTGGAGCGAGCTGTCGCCCTGATCGCCTCGCTGAACGAGGAACGCGAAAAATGGATCGCGCAGCGGCGTCTGCTTGCCGGTGTTAATCCTGCTCCGCAGCGGCTGCGCCTGGAGCAGATCGCTGGCTTGCTCAGCCGTTTGCTGGACGAAGAGGCCAGCTTACTGCGGCAAATCGAAGTGGATCGGCAACAACCCGCATTCGTCCCGAACCCGATCGAGCAGGCCGCTAGTCGCTACCTAACCCAACTGACGGGAACACCGAGCCACTTAACCCTCTGGCGTGGCGAACCGTCGACGATCGCAGCCCTCGACGCACTCAGCGTCGCGTTCAATCATCAAGAATCGCGACCGGCGAACTTGTTATCGGCCAACGAACAACGTCTAGTTGCTCTGGCGTTGCAGCTCGCCCTGCTTTCCTTTCAAAACCCGCAGGGATACGAGTGGCCGATCGTCTTGGAACACTGGGCTGAGTATTTGGATGAAGGCCAAGTCCAACGGATGGTCAAACTGCTCGAGGAACTCGGACAATCGGGGCTGCAATCGCTCCTCCTGTGGGAAGGCGACGGGCGCACCCACTCCTGGCTGCAGAACTTCGGCTCGGGAAAATTCGGCGAGTTCCAAATCGCCACCGTCTCGACGACTCGCCGTATCGTGACCTCACCACGCGAGCCAGTTTCTGTCCCGGTTGTTGCACCACCGATCAGCATCATGCGACCGACGGTTCCCACGAGCATGGATCCGGAGCCTCGGCTGCCCGATTGGACTCACTACAATCTGCAAACAGCCTTCACGGCTCCCGAAACACCGCATGTCTACGTTGACCGCGGGATCGAAGTGCCTTCGTTACCTCGCGCGACGGTTGCACACGAGCCGGCAGCAGCCATTTCTGAATCGACCTCGCTCGGCGATGTCGATTTGCTGGATCACGTTCACTTGCGGAATCTCGCCCTCTGCGGTATCCACAATTTCGGTCAACTCCTCGAACTCGACCCCGAATCCTTGCCAGACTTGTTGCTGAGCAAGGGATTCACGCCGGCTCAAATCGATCGTTGGCAGGCTCAAGCCTGGCTCCTCCTCTGCGTCCCCGGACTCGTGTCCAGCGAATCGCGTCTGCTAGTCGCCTGCGGTATTGTTGAACCGGAACAACTCGATGCGACCCAAGCCGACCAGCTACTGGCTCGTATCAATCGCTACTTGATTAGCCCCGATGGCCAGCGGATGTCCTACGGCGCCGAACGCTTCGACCGCAATCGGATTCAAAGCTGGTACGACGGCCTTCGCTCGACGCGATCACGGTGGCGCCGCGAGGGAGGTTACAGCCGACGACTGGGACGCCGTGCGAGTACCGTCCAAGCCAACCCGCGGCGAAATGTTGACGAACGACCAGCCAGGAATTCGTACACGCCGGGCCGCCATTTTGAGCGCGTGGCCCAGCGAAAATACCAGCCGGGTCATCACTTTTCGAGTTTCCCGCGGGCCTATGTCGAACGGACCGTCGACGAGGAATTAGAAGACCAAGACGATACCGACGACATCGTCTCGGCTTTGCTGCCGCAACCCGCCAATGACAGCCAGCCGATCTCGAACTCTTCAGCATTCGCCCGATCGCGGCCCAGCATCAATGCCGCGCCGCGCGGCCCGCTCGCCAGAAATTCATCCGAGGCAACCGCCGACCTGCGAAAACGGCCAGAATCATCTAGTGAAACCCTCGCGAATCACAAGTTCTACCTCAATCTCTCCGATCCCGTCGAGGCAGCTCCTTCGATTGGGCCGAAAACGGCTGAACGATTCATCGCGATTGGCGTGCATACGATTCATGATTTTCTCGCCACGACCGCGGAGTTCATGGCCGAACGGATCGACTTCAAGCGGATCTCGGCCGACGTGATCCGAGCATGGCAGGCCCAAGCGAGACTTGTCTGTTGCGTGCCCAATTTGCGAGGGCACGACGCCCAGTTGCTGGTCGCCTGCGGCGTGAAGGAGGCCGAGCAACTCGCTCAAATGAATCCCCGCAAACTGTTCAGCCTCGTGGGGCCGTTTGCGGATACCAAGGAAGGGCTCAAAATCATCCGTTCGGGAAAAAAGCCAGACCTCGACGAGGTTACCGATTGGATCGAGTGGGCACATCACACGCGCCCGTTACAAGCGGCCTGACCGACCTAACAGCCTTGGCAGTCAGCATCGATTGCCAAGGCCCTTGCTGAAACCTACCGAAGCAGGGGCGATGAGAGGATAAGCCTGCCAAGAAGCATATTTTTTTTTGCCTGCAGAGCTGCTCTCTGTAGCCACTTTTCCGCGTGCGATCTTACGGACAGCCGTCGGCGACGAGTAACTCCCCCAGCCCCAATTGCAGATGATCGCCGGAGTAATAGTTCCAACGACGCTCCAATCGACTCAAAAAATCGAGATCGTGATCTTGCGACAGCTCCGGCAGCCGCTGCTGCAGATCCATCCGCAGCAGACGCGCCAACACGTTCAAATACCCTCCGCCGACTTGCCGCACGAAATGGAAACGCGGTGGTGCAACCGCTGCAGGATCGAGCTGTCCAACGAAAACCGTTCCCCGCTTCATCTCGTAAGCGACTCCAGCTCCGGCTCGCCCGGCCACCAAGATCGTGCCAGCAATCATTTGGAACCCGGCATAATCGCCGGCTTCACCACGCACGATGATCGTCCCCCGCCGCTGCCGCAACCCTAACCCCTCCCCGGCAGCCCCCCCCACAAAGATCAGGCCCCCTGCCATGCCGCGAACTCCGCCAGAGCCACAACCGCCAGCCCGAACGCCGACCGACTGAGAGACCATGATCGTCCCCCCCGTCATTTCACAGCCCAGATCATCGGCCGCTGATCCGTCGATGATCATGGTTCCCCCCGTCAGCTGATAACCTGCCCGGTGACCCACATTCCCGCAGACGTGGATGACGCCGTCCTTCAGTCCTGTCCCCAGCCCGGTCAACAGCCGCAAATCTCCCTGCCAAGCGGAGCGCAAGTCGCGGTAGTCGCCGCGAATGTGAAACAAATCGGCGACGTCATGTCGCTCTGAACCGACAGTCACCATCTGTCTGCCGACCTCATCGCTTGTCGTAGCTGGCGTCCACGATCGGACGAGTTCGCTAACGTCCACGGACGACTGCAAAGGCTGCCGCAAAACGAGTTCGAGCATGACGGTACGTTTCCAAAATTGCGCTAATGACCAGAGGTTCTCAGCGAGGAACTAATTGCGTGCCGAGAATCCAATCGGGAATTCCCCGCCGCGGCGAGTAGATCGCGAAGGCTGCTCCGACCAAGGTAACGAAAGTACCGACGATCACGACGGCAATCATCACCAGAACTTGAGTCGTTTCCTTGTCCGAAAGCCCGTTGACGTCGGCGCTATCCCCGGAAGCCGCTGTTTCACTTGCCGCTGGCGTCATGGAATCAGCAGCTGCTGACATGGCCACACTCTGCCGTTGTGGCCCCTGCAACCGATCGTTACCGAGCTCGAAGAAGAAGGTCGAGGCGACGGCCGTGGTACAAATTCCCATCCAACTCAAGACGTTGCGTAGCCCGCATTGCGATGCGGAGGCCAGTTCCCCCTTGTTTCCGCGGATTTCAACCCCCATCAGCTTAAATGCGGGCCCACCGCGGGTTACTCCGCCGATGATGTAAATACCTAGAAGGGCAACCAACCAGCACCACATCGGCTTCCATAACGGAAAATACCCGATGTAAGACAAAACAAACCAACTCAACAGCGAGGTCAACCCCGCGATCACCGTCCACTCGATCGCCGTGGAGAAGGCCAAGGCTCCCAAACGCGAGTCCCAAGTCATTTCCGATACGCGGCGATTTTCCTGGTCGAGCCGGTCGCGCAACCATTTCAGTGTTTCCATGCTGTTATCGCGGACGCGAAACTCGTTCACCATTTCGTTCGCCGTATTGGGCATCAACAGGTGGACATAGGCCCAGTCCAGTACATCGCGCAGGAATTTCATGCTGCGGGTCAGGTCGTCTTGATCAGGCTGTTTGGATACCGTGATGAACCGAGTCGGATCGAAAACGTTGACTGGCAAGTCGATCAATCGCCCGCGCCCTTCGCGGGTCACCATGAAATTGTCGAACGTCAGTTGCTTGGGCAGCGTTTTATCCTGCAGCGTTGCCAAGATCTCACGAACCAAATCGAAGATCGCCGACTTGATCATCCCCCAACTCAAATTGGTCACACGATTGGTCAGGTAGGAAAACGGGACGCCGCCAAAACTCTCGAAAGCGTCCCACCGCATGTCACCATCATTCCCACCTTGCAACCAGCGGCTGCGCGTCGGGCGATTGACTTGAAAGCCGACGATATTGGACGCCGAGTGTTCGCGACTGCAAAACACCAGCGCCCGGCGGTCGAGTACTTCATCATGCCCCAAGAAAATTCCCGTGCCATCGCGATTGGTCGGCAACCGGCCGATGATCTTGAATCGCCCGAGGAAATACGGCTCGGCCAGCGTCTCAAAAGGCAGCCCCTTGATCGCGGGATGATATTGTTTGCGGGCGATCGGCAAAGCGATCGTTTGCGTGTCGCTCAACCACTCATGGATTCCACGCAGCTTGTTCGACTCCCGCATCGTCAGCATGCCGATCAGACCCACCAGGGCCAGCGGCAAGATATTGAAGATCCACACTTGAAATTCGTAGTCATCGATGTGGAACTCCTGCGGCACGGTCCAGAAATGGCTCGACAGCATCGACACCAGGGGCAAACCGAAGGCGCCGGGAATCACAATGGCTCGCAGCAACCCGCGCCACAGGCCGGGATGTTCTCCTTGCAAATTGACCACGCGGAGCGACATCAGCCATTTTCCCGGCGTGCGACCCCAAAGCCCGTCCCCGACAGCAAACAATCCCAGCGAGGCTAGCCAACCCACCAGATTCTGCCACATGGTCAAGATCGCCAAGTGTCGCATGAGCTGATCGCCCTTCTCCGAGCTTCCCTGCATATTCCCCAAGGTCACCCACAGCAGGGCGATCAGCAACACGAGGGTCTGTACGACGACCTGCACTGCACCGAAATCGATCATGAACGCCGCCACGCGACGGCCGATTTCGGCTAATGAGGTGCCCCGCGATGCAAACGGCAGCAAGGCCATCCGCATCGTATCCATGCTTGGGTAGCGGTCCTCGGGACGCTTCTCCATCGCTCGCAACACGATTTCCTCGAGTTGCTTGGGGACGTTGGGCGACAACTTGCGCAACGGCGGCGGAGGATCAGACACGATTTGTGCAGCGACGGCAATCGAATCACCCGTAAACGGCGGCCGTCCAGCCAACAACGTGTACAACGTCGCCCCCAGTGAATAAATGTCGGTTCGCTCATCGACTCGCTCCCCGCGAATCTGCTCGGGGGAGGCGAAGCACGGCGTGCCCATGAACGAACCCATTTGCGTCGTTTCGACATCTCCCAGCAGACTTTTAGATAGACCGAAATCACCGATCTTGACCCGCCCACCAGGCTCGACAAAGCAATTCGCAGGTTTCACGTCCCGATGCACCACGCCCAGTTCATGAGCCGCAGCCAAGCCATCGATGATATCCAGCGTCACATCCACCGCACGCTGGATCGTCAGCTTGCCCGCTTCGTTCAACTCATCCTTCAGCGTTCGGCCGGGCATGAGCTCCATCACGATGTAAGGGCGTTGCCGGTCGAATCCGGCCTCGTAGACGAACGTCGAACGGGGGTGCGAGATGCGAGCTGCCAAGCGGCCTTCTTGCAGGAACCGCTGCAACGCCTCAGGCTCTCGATGCGAAAGCGGATCGGACAGAATCTTGAGGGCGACCATCCGGCCCAATTGTTGGTCGCGGGCCTCGAACACCCGGCCCATTCCGCCACTGCCGATTTCACGAATGATGTCGTAACCGGTGATCGTCGGCAATTCGGTATCGGCCACATAGGCAATGCCGCGCGGAGGAATCGTCGTATCGGCGTCCACCTCGCTGCGGTCCGGTCGGTTCGGTGGCCCGGGCAACCCCAAGGGTTCGCCGCAGTGGCGGCACAGCCCCGGATTCGCTCCCGGCGATTCCGCCAGAATTCCGCACTGGGAACATTTGAATTGCAAAACGTCGTTCACTCGCTGCGACACGATGAAGTACCCTAGCACCGTCGGCAACGCCCCGCGAGTGTTTTCGCTGGCTCAGCCGATTTATCGATTCTAAATCGAGTCAAGTAGAAAAATCCCCCGCAGCTGTTATCTTAGTGGAAAACCGCCATCCGAGAAATCGTGAGGAATCGCGCATCATGCTGCTTACGCTGAAGGTTCTACAAGGCCCCGACAAAAACAAGGAATGCCAAATCAAGGAAGGGGATTGCTTGATCGTCGGCCGCGGGGAAAAAAGCGATTTTCGCCTGTCCGATCCGGCCACATCGCGTGTTCACTTCGAACTCAGCTGCCAGGACGCTGCTGTTACCCTCCGCGATCTCGGCAGCTCGAGCGGCACGCAGATCGATGGCGCACCCGTCCACGTCGCCCAAGTTCCGATCGGTGGCAAGATTCAGGTGGGCGACACGATTCTGACGCTGGTGGCTCAAGGCGACAGCGAGTCCACCAAATTCGTCGGCAGCATGGCCGGCGAAAAAACACTCGATGACCTTGTCGGCTCGCGGATCGCCCATTACCGGCTGGATGAGGTCATTGGGCGCGGCGCCAGCGGCGTCGTCTTCCGGGCCTTCGATGAGGAAAAACAACGAGTGGCCGCCATGAAAGTCCTCACGCCGCAGCATTCTCGGCTCCCCCAGCAGCGAGAACGCTTCGTTCGAGCCATGAAGACGATGATCCCCATCCGCTGCGAGAACATCGTTAGAATCTTCAATGCGGGAATCACCGGCCCCTATCTCTGGACCGCTATGGAGTATATCGAGGGCGAAAATTTGGCGCAGCTGATCCAGAGAATCGGCATCGAAGGGATGCTGGATTGGCGTAAGGTTTGGAAGGTTGCCAAGGACATCGGCAACGCACTCCATACGGCTCACCAGCACAACATCGTCCACCGAAATGTCACCCCGACGAATATCTTGCGACGGTCCGCCGATCAGAAATGTTTGCTGGGCGATTTGATGCTCGCCAAGGCTCTGGAGGGTGAGCTCGCCGTGCAAATCACGCAACCCGGGCAGTTGATCGGCGAGATCGAATACCTGGCACCAGAACGGACGATGGCCGAAGGGGTCATCGACATTCGTTCCGACCTGTACGGCTTGGGCGCCACTTGTTATGCCCTGCTCACCGGACATTCACCCGCCGAGGGGAAAAACTTGACCGAAATCTTGCAAAGGATTCGCCGTGACATCCCCCGGCCTCCCCGCGAATTCCAGCTGGCCGTCAACGAGTGGTTCCAAGACCTGATCGTGATGCGACTGCTCGCGAAGAATCCTGCAGAGCGATTCCAAACCCCCGAGGCCCTGCTGGAAGAACTCGATCGCATCGGACGCTACAACTCTTTGGTGTAAGTGCCCATCACGAAAGTTGCGAACCTCGTCCCTGGCGGTGCCGGCGCGCGACCGACGACGCTCTTTGATCGAGTCGTCGGCGGTCAAAATTTTAGCGCTTGTGCTTGTCGGCGTCGGCGCTACAAACATTGTTTCATTAATCTTGTTGCCAACCATGAAAAACACCCAACGCGTCGAACGACTCCGCGCAGTTCTCAAGAAACGAAAATTGCCCGCGGCCCTGATCACCTGCCCAGTCAACGTAGGCTACCTCACTGGTTTCTCCGGCGATTCGACTTATCTGGTGGTGACTCCGAAGGTGGCGACGCTGGTCAGCGACTCACGCTTCGCGACACAGCTCGAACTGGAATGCCCCGGATTCGAGCAGATCATCAAGGGGGATAGTGGCACGACGTGGCAGGCCCTGGCAGACTATGTCAACGGACTCCACTTGCCTGGGCTGGCCATCGAATCGCATGTCATGACCAAGGCGACCTTCGATCAATTGTCGGCCTTGCTGACGGTCCCGCTGACCGACGTGCAGCGAGCGGTCGAGGAATTACGGATGATCAAAGATGACGGCGAACTAGCCGAAATTCGGCAGGCAATCGAAATCAACGAGCGCGTCTTTCTGGCCATGCGCAGCCAATTGCACGGCGAACAAACCGAACGGGATCTGGGCCATCAACTGGAGCAAGCGATGCGGAATTTGGGAGCCGAGGGTTGCGCGTTTCCAGCGATCGTCGGCGTCGGCACCCGCTCGGCCTTGCCCCACGCCGGAATTTCACGCCAACCGGTGGACGCCAGCCCTCTGATGCTCGTCGACTGGGGCACGCGATTCGGCAATTATGTCAGCGATATGACTCGGATCATCACGACCGGCAAGGTGCCGGCGAAATATGCCAAAATTTATGCGGTGGTGCTGGCGGCTCAACTCAAGGCGATCCGCGAAATTCGCCACGGGGCAGACTGCCAAGTCGTCGACCGCGCCGCACGGGGGCATATCGAAGCTGCAGGCTACGGTAAGTTTTTTGGTCACGGCTTGGGACACGGTATCGGCCGCCAAGTCCACGAAGCGCCCGGATTTTCACCTTCTCGCCAGGGAACATTAGCCGCCGGTATGGTCGTAACCGTCGAGCCAGGAATCTATCTCCCCGAACTCGGCGGCGTGCGGATTGAGGACGACGTACTCGTCACCAAGGACGGCTGCGAAGTTCTCAGCACGCTCCCCAAAGATTTCGAATCGACGTTCGTCAAGTTGTTATAAAGCTACGTCTGTTCGCCGATCATCTTTTACGCCGTTAATCCTGCATTCGTGTGTGAGAACTGTGCGTTCTTGATCGAGTGGCACTGAATGTTCGGTCACTCGTAGTTGAGAATTGATTCTGCGAGTAAACGCTCTAGTCGAGGACGAGTAGGATTGGAAGACCTGCCGCATCGATTGCGTGTACCAATGCTCTGACGGATTCCCCAGTCCGACCAGCGTACCGTCCCTGTCGGCCTTCAACTATTTGTTAACATACGTCGTTGGTGATCAAGGCCTTTCAAATTCGGCGAAACGGGGTTCTGGCGATGATTGCAATTCGTGGATGGTGGTTGGCGTTGGTGCTGGCTGTTGGTCTCAATACTGGGGCCGCTTGGGGGCAAGCGGTGTTTGAACCGTCGGCCAGCCTGCAGAAACTCGGCACGGGCATGGGGTTTACTGAAGGCCCGGTCTGGATACCTAGCCGAGAAATTCTCGTGTTTTCCGACATCCCCAACAGCAAGCTGATGCAGTGGTCGCCGCGCGAAGGTGTCTCCGAGTTTCGCAAGGTGGAGCAAGCGAATGGAAATCTACTCGATCTGGACGGGGCCTTGATCTCTTGCCAGCATGGAGCGAGGAATCTCGTGCGTTGGAATGACCAGGGGGAGGCGGTCGTACTGGTCGATCGGTTTGAGGGGAAGCGTTTCAATTCGCCGAACGATGTGGCAGTACGCTCGGACGGGACGCTTTGGTTTACGGATCCGCCGTGGGGACTGCAAGGGCCCCATGAACTCCCCGGACATTGGGTCTTTCGTTTTGATCCAGCGACCGGGGACGTGCAGGCGGTGATTCGCGATCTAGCCATGCCCAACGGTATCAACTTCTCGCCGGACGAACGCCGCCTGTATGTGGCCGATACGGGAGGGAGTTCGCGGCATCCGGATCCGGCTTACCACCGAACACCGCCGGGAATCCATTGCTACGAGGTGACGTCGGCCGGAGAGCTTGGCGCACGACTATTCACGATTCCACACGGCAGCGACGGGATGGCAGTCGACGTCGATGGGAATCTGTACACAACGACAGGGGACAAAGTCGCGGTTTACAACTCGGACGGCCAGCGGATCGACGAGCTCACGATCCCGGAAAATCCTGCGAACGTTGCGTTTGGTGGCGAGGACGGGCGAACGCTCTTCATCACGGCCAGAACTTCGCTGTACTCGATCCGCGCGAAGCGGCCGGGAGCCAAGCCGCCAGGGGCTCGTTGGTAACGGCAGTCGATAGGAAACGGACTTGGACACGAGCATCAAAATCATTGGCGGAATCGGCTTGTTCCTACTGGGCATGAGTCTCCTAACCGACGGCCTGAAGGAAGTCGCCGGTGACTCGCTGCGCCGACGTCTGTTACAAGCGACGCGGACGCCCCTCAAAGCATTCCTGTCAGGGGCCTTGGTGACGATGCTCGTGCAGTCGTCCAGTGCGACGACGATCGCCGTGATCGGCTTCGTCAGCGCGGGTTTACTGACTTTCCCGCAGGCTCTGGGGTTGGTCTTCGGCGCGAGTTTGGGAACAACGGGAACCAGTTGGATCGTGGCCTGGATCGGACTAAAGATCCGGGTCGGCCTGTATGCTCTGCCGTTTGTTGGGATTGGTGCATTGATCCGACTGTTGGGGCGTGGCCGTTGGCCAGCCACGGGAACGAGTCTGGCGGGATTCGGCTTGATCTTCCTGGGCATCAACACTCTGCAGATGGGCATGCAAGACTTAGCGGCGTTCATCGACCTGGCTGCGTTGCCCAATCGAGGCGTGTTGGGCGTGCTGGTGGCGTTGATCCTCGGCCTGGTGATGACGGTGATTCTACAAAGCTCCAGTGCGGCGGTGGCGACGACATTGACCGCCCTCGATGCTCAGGCGATCAACCTCCATCAGGCCGCCGCGATCGTGATCGGCGCCTCGGTCGGGACAACGATCACCGGCGCGCTCGCGGCACTGGGCGCAAGTAGTTCGGCAAAGCGAACGGCGTTGTCGCAGGTCACCTTCAATGTAGCGACCGGCGCGATCGCGTTGGTACTATTGCCTTGGTTCATCCGCTTCATGCTTTGGACGGAAGATCATTGGCACTTTGGCAATGCGGCGGCCCTGGCCGCCTTTCATACGGTTTTTGTCGGTTTGGGGGCGATGATTTTTCTCCCGTTCGTCGGCCGATTCTCGCGAATCATTGAAAGGATGATTCCGGATCATGGTCCGCGATTGACCCGGCACCTGAATCGTCATTTGCTCGAAACTCCAGCGTTCGCGCTCGTGGCAACGCGATTGGCCCTGAGGGACACGGCCATCGAAACGTTGCGGGGACTCGCGCGGGGATTGCGTTTCAATCACTGGGACGCTGAACGTGGCGAAATCGATCAGGCGGTGGCGCAGATCCAAGCCTATCTCGAATCGCTGCCTGTTACCGCCCACGACCCGACGTTGACACATTCCCGGCTCGACCAATTGCACGCGATCGATCATTTACGGCGGCTGAGTAGTCGACTCATTCCGCCGGCTCGGGTGCGTGTGGTGCTGAGCAGTCGCCCCCTTGCCGACCTGGCCGATTTGTGCCGGGAGTCACTCGAACTCGGCCAGAAAGTACTCGAACAACAGGCGGTTCCGGGATGGGAAGCGAAGATGCTCGACGTTTCACAAAAGCTGGCGACGATCCGCCAGGAAAAACGCCCCGCACTTATCGAAGAAGCAGCCGTGGGCTCGCGCGGTCCGGTCGAGACCTTGAACGCGATCGATGCCTACCGCTGGCTCGATCGAGTCAGCCACCATGCGTGGCGGGTGTGTGCTTACTTATCGACGGCCAATAGCGACTCGGCAGCTACCCGTCCCCTGTCCAGGTCGATTCCGACGGCTGCGCCGTCAGGCAAGACCGACGACGACGCCGTCGTACCTTCCTCTACTGACTGAGGATCGACAAGCGTACGTTCCGCAGATCGATCAACCAGCCTCCGCGGCCATGCGTCGCGATCACGGCGATCGGTTCGGTGTTGTGGAAGGCGATGTCGTGAACGTATACCATGGGTAGTCCGAGCCCGAGGACTTTCCAGGTAGCTCCGGAATCCAAGCTCACGTAGACACCACAGTCGGTCCCCACATAGAGGATGTTGGGAACGACGGGGTCTTGTTTGATGACATTGGCGATGCCGCCCGGTAGGCCGCTCGCGATCGATTCCCAAGTCTGTCCGCGATCGGTCGAGCGGTAGACGTACGTGTTGAAATCGTTGAGTGATTTGCCGTTGGCGACCAAGTAAACCGTATTGACATCTTGGCGACATGCCTCGAGCGAGGCGATGAAGGTATCGCGTGGCAATCCCTTGTCGACACGCGTCCAAGTCTGTTCGTCCTCAGTAACATGGACAAGGCCATCGTCGGAGCCGGCGTAGATCAACCCTTTCTTCAATGGCGATTCCGCAAGTGAAAACAGCGTCGCGTAGGCGATGTTCCCTTGTTTTTGCGGATCATAGTTCGTGAGGTCATCGCTGATACGCTGCCACGATTCTCCGCCGTCATTGCTCAAGAACACGTACTGAGCGCCGTACAGCAGGCGTTTCGGGTCATGGGGTGAAATGATCAACGGCGAGACCCATTGGGCGCGGCGGGTTTCCTTGCCGAAGTCCGGGGAGATTTCCTTGCGTTTCGCCCGCGCTTCGGTGGCCGTCAGATCGTAACGAAATGGTCCCGAGCCGTAGCGATTGACCGCATACACCACGTTGGGGTTTTCTTGATCAACGGCATGACGCCCCGACTCGTCGCCGTACCCAGGCTCCCAGGGGCTCCATTTGGCTTTGTGCGGACCCTCACTGACATCAATCAGGCCACGCCACCCCATGTTGTCTTGGATGCACGTGTAGGCATGGAATTGACCGGGAGTTTGGCTGATCGCGATGTTATACATTTGCACGATCGGTAAGGTCCGTGGCGAATCGTAGGTTTTCAATCCATCTTCGGTATACATCAACCCGCCGTCGTTACCGACCAGCATCTGCTGGGAGTTGTTCGGATTGATCCACATGGCATGGTAATCAGCATGGTTGCCCCGGATGTTTGCAAAGGTCTTGCCGCCGTCCTGGCTCCGCATGAAGCTGACTCCTTGAACGTAAACCGTTTCGGGGTCGTTGGGATCAACCCGCACCTGCCCGAAGAACCACCCGTAAGAGGCATAAATCCGCCCGATCGATGGCGAGCCCTCGCAACGCCGCCACGTCATGCCGCGATCGTCGGATCGAAAAAGATTCGCACCGACGACACCGCGACCTTCCGGGTTGGGGGACAAGTCATTGATCAAGGCGTAGACGACATTCGGCTGCGAGCGACAAACATCCAAACCGATCCGCTCGCAGTCGGCCATTTCCGGCAAGCCATTGCCGATGAGGAACCAAGTTTCGCCGCCATCGGTCGATTTCCACAACGCCGTTTGCGGGCCGGGCTTCGGGTCGTTCCAGCGATAGCGCAGGCGTTCGCAGGTCGCCATGTAGAGGATGTTGGGATCGCTGGGGTCGATGGCTAAATCGATGCTTCCCGTCGAGCGATTTTTATAAAAGACATGTCGCCATGTTTTGCCGCCATCGACGCTTTTGAAAACTCCGCGCTCGCGATTATGCGTATACTCGTGCCCCGGAGCCGCCACCCAAATGATGTCCGAATTTTGCGGGTGGATGATGATGCGGGCGATGTGATGCGTGTCCCCCAGTCCCATGTATTCAAAGGTCTGACCGCCGTCGGTGGATTTGAAAATTCCGATCCCAGCCATGGTGCTGCGCAGAATGTTCGCCTCGCCGGTACCGACCCAAATCGTTTGCGGATTCTGCGGATCGATTTCGATATCGCCGATGGATGCGGTGGGGTAGTCCTCGAAGATGCCTTGCCAAGTCGCCCCCTTGTCGGTCGACTTGAACACGCCTCCCGAAGCCCCGGCGACATACCAAACCAGCGGTTCGTTGGGATGGACCGCAATATCGGTGATGCGGCCGGTCATGCGGACCGGACCGATGAATTGCCAATTTTGAGTAAACGGGGTTTCCGCTCGGAGAGCTTGATGGGCTCGAAACGTTTCCAAACGGCGAACCGTTTCTTCGGAATCGGTAGCCAGCGGCGCCGCTGATTGTCCCCAAACGGGCTGGACCAGGCCGGGGATCCCCAGAAAACCGATCAGGCACCAGCCCAAAACGGCCAGCCCCCATTTTTTCATAATCGCATGATGCAAGCTCATGATTCGTTACCTTTCAAAGAATTCGATGTCGCGGGTGGCAACTGCCAGCGGCACTATCGCGGCATGCCACGTTCCCATCGTTGCCGGACCAAGTCTGACCCCAGCGAGATCAGCGATTGTACTTCATGTCGGCCCCGGACTGATAATCGCTCAGCAGTCGCTGGGCGAAGAATTCGAACATCCGTTGCGTGACGTAGGGCTGGTAGTTGCCGAATCCGTGCCGCGTTCCCGGTAGATACAGCATTTCAAACCGCTTATTCGCCTTGATCAGCGCATCGACCAAACGCAAGGTATTGGCCGGATGCACGTTGTTATCCAGTTCGCCGTGAACCAGAAACAGATGATGTTTGAGATTCGCGGCCAACTCGGCGTTGGTGGGGACGCGGATTTCGAAGCGGGTTTGCTGTTCGGTTTGTTGCGTGTTGCCCTGGCCGGTTTGCCCTTGAGTTTGGTCTTGTTGCTGGCCCTCCTGCCTTTGCTGGTCGGTTTGCCCGTTTTCTCGTTGGCGATTCTCGTCGGTTTGCTGGCCTTCTTGCTGATCTTGATTGTTCTGAGTGGAGTCGCGGAGTCCGCGCCCGCGGCGTCCCGCGCGGCTGCCGCGGTTTTCACCGTTTTCGCCTTGCGTCTGTTGATCCCCCTGTTGTTCCTGAGTTTGTTGCAGCTGTTGAGATTCTTGCGTGGGACCGTTTTCCTCGAAGGGGATGCCCAAGTCTTGCTCGCGGAGTCGGCTGTCGAATTCCCACGGGTCTTCGTCGTTGAGGACCTCGTAGTCGTAGAAGAAATCTTCCGGGTCAACCTGGAGTTTCAATGAATTCGCCGGATCAGAGCCGCCGCGAGATTCCGCATTGTCACCAGGTCCGACTTGATTCTGACGTTGCTGACGCGAGTCGACAGCGACTTCTTTCATGCCATGCCAACGCTCCGACCAGACATTGTTGTAGATGTTGTTGTCGTGGTTGCCGGCGGTTGAAAAACCGGCCTTGAAAAATTCATTGTACGGCGGCACCATCAAAGCGGCGGCTGTCATGAATCCACCACCGGAATGCCCATAGATACCGACGCGTTCGACATCGATGAAGGGATAGCGTTGGGCCAATTGCTCGATTGCTGTTTTTTTGTCGGCCAGGCCATAGTCGCGGAGGTTGAAATAGCCGTAGCTCGCGTAGGCCTTGGACCGACGCGGCGTGCCGCCGCGATGGCCGACCTGGATCACGATGAATCCAATTTGAGCGAGTTGTTGTTCCCCTGTGGTCGCGGCGAAGGTATGCCGCGTTCCTTCCTGCTGCGGTCCCGGGTAAACATAAGTGATGACCGGATAACGGCGGGACGGATCGAAATCGAACGGCTTGTACATGTTGCCGAAGAGGTCGGTCACGCCATCGGCCGCCTTGACGACGAAGGTCTCGGGCATTTTCCACCCAGTTTGATACAGCCGACTCAAATCCGTTTTTTCCAAAGGCATCACTTCAGTGCCATCGGCCCGACGCAAAACCGATTCCGGTGCTAAATCGACTCGCGAATAGTTGTCGATCAGGAACTTTTTCGACGGAGACAAAATCGAGGTGTGGTTGGCATTCCCCGGATCAAGCAATTTCATGTCGCCGCCGTCAAGGCGGATTGAATAAAGGTGTTGATAGTTCAAGTTTTCACCCGGCTCGCGACCGTTGCCGTAAAAGTAGAGTATGCGATTCGTCTCATCGACATCCACGATGCGAGCCGCAACGAATGGTCCCGAGGTGATCTGATTTTTCAGCTTGCCGTCGTTGCCGAACAAGTAGAAATGTCCCCAACCGTCCCGTTCCGACCACCAGATGAATTCCTCGCTGTCCTTGAGATAGCGTGGCGGCTGCGGAGAAATGCTGGCCTGCTCGAATCCTTCCTCGAACAAGCAAGCGACGTCGCCGCTGGCCAAATCGAGCGAACAGAGTTCGATGTTGCGCAGCAACCGATCGCGGCGGAGGAATTGCAACCGCGTTTGGTCTTTGGTATAGCGGATGTTGGAGTAAGACTCGTCTTTCCATTTCTTTTGGAGCATTTGCAGCTTGTTGGTTTCAAACGAAAACCAGTACAACTCCGATTTGCGAATGTTCTCTTCGCCCGGCATCGGGTAGGGATAGGATTCGAGGGTGGGGCGGGGAGTGGCCAAGGAGTTGATCACCCACAGTTCTTTCACGCCGCGTGAATCGCGGCGGACGATATGGAAGGATTTTGAATCATCGGCCCATACCACACTCGGACGAGTCTTGGTGTCGTCCTTGATGTCACTCATGCCAGTTGCCGTTCCCGCCCGAGTTTGGTTCGTTTGCTGCGTTTCTCCGCGAGGTCGGATGACGCGACCGGCAAAGCTGTAATCTGGTTGGCCATCGATGGACAATTGAACAGCCAGATCGTCCCAGGCAGGGTCGATTTCCGGAATCGAGCCGGGGGTAATGTCCGCGGGCTTGGCTGCGGCATCGTTGTTTTGCTGGGTAGCTGAATCACCCGTTTGCTGTGTGGTTTGCTCGGTGTTTTGAGTGGTTTGTTCGGTTTTCGAAATCTCACCAGTCTGCTGGGTTTGCGTTTGTGTCGACTCGGTTTTTTGAGACTCTTGGCCTCCCTGCCCCCCTTGTTGCTGGCCTTCCTGCTGGTTTTGTCCGCCAGTTTGTTGCTGCTGTTGCTGCTGTTGCTGCTGTTGTTGCTGGTCGTGCTGGCCGCTCAGGTTTTCCTGCAGGTCCGTTTGTTTGTCGTGGTCCCCTTGATGGTCCTGCTGTTGCTGATGTTGGTCGTGCTGATGTTGGTCGTGCTGATGACCTTGGTTTGATGAATCGGACTTGGTTTCCTGTTGTTGGTGCACTTGCTCATCTTGCTTGCCATCCCGTTGATCGGTCTGCTGCGACTGCTCTTGAGCGGCTTGGTTGTCGCCGCTGGCGGGTTGATCACCGGGGAGCGGGGCATTCTCGGCAGGTTTGGGAGGAATGGTCACCAAGTACAAATTGTGCCCCTTGGCAAACACGTAATGTTTACGGTCCGGCGAGAAGACCCGATAACCGCTGCGATCGGTGTTGGCTTGGATGCTGTTCTCGGTGTCGCCATCAAGGCCATCGCGGCGTTGGAATTGGCGATTATCGCGTTGCTGTTGTTGGTCTTGGTCTTGCTGCTGTTGCTGTTGATCTTGCCGCTGTTGGTCTTGCTGGTCGTCGCGGCGTTCTTGCTGCTCCTCACGTTGCTCGCCGCGGGTTGGCGGACCCTGCGGACGGGAGGGCCGGGGCGCTGGGCCGACCTTTGTCAACGTTTCCGTTTTGAGCGAGTATTCGAACAATGCTTCATCGACGACGAATTTGAGCAAATCCTTTTCGTTATCCAATTCGACACGAGTCAATTGCAGGTTGACCGGTTCGACCGGCTTGCGAGTCAACACCGACAGTTGTCCGGCGAGTTTGAGATGATCGAAGAGCGGCAGCCGAGTTTCCTTTTCAGGATTGACGCGCCAGTAGCGTGTCCCCTCCGACGTGCGAAAGGCGTACCAAAATTCGTCCGATTTGCCGATCCAGTTAGGGGCAACTGCCGTGCTGTAAACGAACTGCCGGAGATACGCCGAACTGTACTGTTCCGCTTGGCGAAAGTTCGGCGTCACGACTCGATCATCTGTCGATTGAAATCCCCAGACCGACCAACTTGGCACGCTCGCCACAGCCAATATCACCAACCATCGAACCGGATCGAGAGCGCATACTCGTCGCAACATTGGGGCACCTCAGCATGAATCAATTCAAAAAAATCTCCCTGCCCCGTCCGCGATCCCCAGGGGCAGGGTCTCCCCTCGGACCCCCTCTTTAGACTATCTGCGCGCGATCGGTTTGGCAATTATTTTTGCGCTTGCGAACGGATGTTTTCACCGAACATTCGCGTCTGGCGATCTTGGCCAGCGCGGAGATGAGAACACCTCGCATCGTTGAGCGATGCCTTCTGGGAAGCGAGTTCGGCCCGAGCCAGTCAACCTTCGGCGGCGAGACTGAGGAGTACCAGGGCCGTCAAGCGGGCCTTGCGGATCAGGCTGGGAATGTACAGGAATTCCGCCGCGCTGTGAATTTCGCCACCTTCGGGACCAAGCGAATCGATATTCGGAAGCCCCGCGGCTGCGAATTTGTTGCCATCACTCGCGCCGCCAGAGCCTTGCCAACGTATCGTCTCGCCGAGCCAACTTCCACACGTCTCGATGCGGTGCATCAATTGTTGAGTTCGCTCGTCAACGACTTTCGGCGGCGATGTGAATTGGCCATGCATCTTGATACGTATGCCTTCCCAGCGAGCCTGGAACTCTTCGACCAGTTGCGCGAGACGCTGTTCGACAATCGCTTGTTGCTCGAGTGTGCGCACGCGAACATTGACCCGGCCGATGGCTAGATCGGGCACAATATTCAGGGCGCCACCGCCGGAAACCCGCCCTACGTTGTAGGTGACCTCTGGATCGCCATTGAGCTCGTCGATGGCTACCATCAGGCGACTCATCGCCGTCACGGCGTTGCGGCCTTTGGTAAACTCTCGACCGGAATGCGCCGCGCGGCCATGCACGACAAAGGTAAAATTGCCGGTGCCGCGCCGCCATGAGACAAGCTCGCCGCTGGGGAGTGCGGGTTCGAAGAGCAGCGCAAGTCCCGCCGTCTGCGCCAACTGTCGTATGTAAGCACCGGAACCCGGTGAACCGATTTCTTCGTCGGGATTGATGAAGACTTGCCAGCCCAACCGATCGGCGAGCGGCGAAGCCTCGAAGCAGCGGAGAGCGTAGAGCATGACCGCCAAGCCCCCTTTCGCGTCGATCACCCCCGGCCCATTGAGGCGATCATTGTCGAGACGTCGACACCGTTGAAAGGAATGCTCGCTGCCGTACACCGTATCCAGGTGAATGCAAAGGATCACTTGCCGTGGCGCTGCAGGACGTTTCACGAGATGGATGGCCGGGCCTAGTGGCGTGCTGACGATTCGCCCGTAATCATCAACCGTTATTTGAGCCTCGATTTCGACTGGCCGCGATTCGGCATCGAGGGGCGCGAACGCCGCGCAGACTTGGGCCGCCATCTGCTCGAGCCCCGCGAGGTTGTAAGTGCCAGAATTTTGATCGCACCAGCGGACCAGGAGATTCAACATTTCGTCGTCGCGGCCGGTAAGCCAATTCAGGGGCTTAAGCAATTCGTTGTTCATGTCGTGCAGACTCGGTGGAAAATTTTGAAGGGTCTATTGTGCTATCGAGTTTGGAAAATCGGTAGACGAGATTGGCTTTTCCGGATCTAAACCTCGTAACGGATTGCCCTGGGGGATGAAAGCGAGTGTCCTCCTCTTGATCTTATCGCAAACTGTAGCGATTGCAGAATTTTGATCGTCTCGCGACCGCGGACTTTGCCGGAATTGTGCGAATTGTCGATATTTCGGAAGGCGTTGATACGATCGAAGCTTGACATCATTCCCACCATTGCCGTTATGTTTCATTCATCCACGTTCGTTGTCGCGATCAGTTCTTTGGCTCTGACGGTGTTTGCCGTGAGTGCTATCGAGTTGTCAGCACAGGAAATCCGTACCGTCGCCAGACCGAGCTCCGAGGCAACGCGACGCGCTGCACCCGTGGCACGTGCGGAAAAGTCAGGGGCTCGTGCGGAGAAGCTGAAAATATCTGCGCCGGTCGAGCGCCGCGAGCTTTCGAGTCTTTCCGACACGTTCCTCGCACCGCGCCCAGCGTTCGAGCCATTGGAGAATGAGGGGATCGCGTCTGCGTTCCGTCCGGTGCCGCGAACGCCGCGCATGCCGCCTCAAGTTTCGTTTGCCGACCAAGACCTTGACTTAGATCTACCCTTGGATAACGCACCCCAAAGCGACTGGTCAAGGAAACAAGCGACCGCGCAAGATCAAGATAAAGTTCAGAGTGAGACTGCCCCCAGCAAAACACCGCAAGGCCAAAATCGCCCCCCGCTGACGATGGGGCGTCGTTCCATCAAACGGCCGATCTCTGACATCGGCATCGACATCGCGACGGCCGACAAGCGGCTGCCCCGCGACCGCTCTGTTTCGGATATTGCACCGGACTCCGTTCCGTGGGATTCGATCGTCTTCGCTCCCAGAGTCTACGAGTGGGACTCCCCTAATATTTACTATCGCAAGCTCTATTTCGAGGACGTCGCGGTCGAACGCTACGGCCAGGTCCCGCCAGGGCTGTTGCGCCAAGGTTTCCGAGTGACTGTTCACTGGGGAGGCACCCTGTTGGCGTTGCCGCTCAACATGCGGCTCGATCCTTACTACGATTGCGATACGCCCTTGGGCTACTGTCGCCCAGGCGATTGCGTGCCTCCGACCTATCAAAAATATTTGCGTCGGTGATTCTAGACTAAGCAGCGTCCTCGCTCGGCCTCGCAACTTGGAGACTCATCAGCAAGTCAGCGGTGGTGATCGACTCCACGGTGAACGTAAGCATGGTGCTGATCGATTGCGGCACCGCTTGAGTGGGTGGGGCTGGCGGATTCCTTCATAGCGTTCGTCGGACGGCAGCTTTGTTTGTCCATCTCGATCCTGCCGAGACGGGCCAGTAGCCATGGCGAAGCCTCACCAAAGCGTACGTTTCGTCTATTCGCCGAGACAACTTGATCGCAGGCAAAGGCTATCCGCAGTTAAATCTGCCACGCTTTGCTTCTTCTGCTGTTGCCCAGAACACACCGCACGAGCTTGGAGGGAGTCGGAGGCGTTTAGTGAAAGTTTATCGGCTCTGACGATTGCAACGAACGTATTCGATTTGTTGCAAATCCCAATTGTGCCGGGTCGATGAATACGCTGTTCATCTCCATTGTCAACGGGGAACCCGCGGCACATGCGCTCGAAAACTTCTCGAAAACTTCGACAAGCTACCGTCGTCGGCCTTGTCGCCCTCAGCGCCTTGTTTTTCATAGGATGTCGCGTGCGGCATAAGCCACCCGTCGATTCCGGCGCATCGCGATGTTCGGAGACGCTGCAGAAAATCTACTATCCGGACACCGATACCGACCTGTACGGTGAAAACTTGGATTTAATGTCCTCCGCCCCCATGTCGCTGAACAATTATTTGTCGATGCAGCAATGGGAGCTGTCCCTCGAGGAAGCGGTGCAATTAGCTCTGGCCAACAGCAAAGTCCTCCAGCGGCTTGGCGGCACGGTCGTCAACGCGCCGCAAGCCGTACAAACGACCTACGACCCGGCCTTATTTGAAACGAATCCGCAGCTCGGTGTGGAGGCCGCGCTCAGCGCGTTCGATGCCCAAGTCGCCAGCAGCCTGTTCTTCAATCATGCCGAACGCAAATTCAACAACAACTTCCAAGCCCTGTTCGCCACCAATCGCACCGACACCGCCAATTTCAATTTCGAACTTTCGAAGCAAACCGCTGTCGGTACCCGCCTCGCGGTTCGCAACATCACCGATTACCAAAACAACCACATCGATCCGGCAATCTTGCCCTTCACGCCGTTTCGCTTCAATTCGCTGTACAACACCGTCAACCAATTCGAGGTGCGTCAGCCGCTGTTGCGAGGAGCGGGGTCGTCGGTCAATCGTATCGCTGGTCCGAACGCCTTTCCCGGACAATACAACGGCGTGCTGATCGCCCGCATCCGCGGGGATGTCTCGATCGCCGATTTCGAGGCCGCGGTGATCAATCTGGTCCGCGACGTCGAACGAAATTATTGGGAACTGCTCTTTGCCTACCGAGATTTGGACGCCAAAATCGCCGCTCGCGACGCAGCCCGCGAAACCTGGGAGAATCGGCAAATTCGCTTCGAGCAAGGTCTAGGCCGCCCCGACGAAGAGGCTCAGGCACGGCAACAGTTCTACTCCTTCGAAGCCCAAGTTCAAAACGCGCTAACGGGGCTGGCCAACGGCCTTGGCCAAGGTGGCGTGTTGGGTTCGGAACGGAATTTGCGGCGGTTGCTCGGTTTGCCTGTGAACGACGGACGCTTGATCCGCCCCACCTCCGAGCCGACCGTGGCGCCGGTGGCCTTCGATTGGAACTATGCTCAACAACAAGCTATCGAGCATCGCGTCGAACTCCGCCGCCAGAAGTGGATCGTCAAACAGCGCGAGCTCGAGTTGCTCGCCGCACGACAACTCAATATCTGGCGGCTCGATATGGTCGGGCAGTACGGCTTTCGCGGCTTCGGCGACAATCTGTTCGGTAGCCGCGACCGGCCCGAGGGAAGTGCCGTGGCCGACTTGTTCCGCGGCGATCTGGATGATTGGGCGGTTGGTTTCGAACTCCAAGGCCCTCTGGGCATGCGACAAGGCCACCTTGCCGTCCGCAATGCGGAGTTGCAACTGGTGCGTGAGAAAGCCGTCCTGCGCGAACAGCAACGGCAAATCCTCCACGATCTCGGCAGCGCCTTCGTCGAGGTTGATCGAGCGCTGGCGAACATTCGAATTTCTTACAACTCGCTGGTCGCTGCCAACGAAGAATTGGAACCCAAACGCTTGCGCGTGGAGGAAGGCAAGGACCAGGTCTTCTTTTTGCTCGACGCGCAGTTGCGTACCGCTAACGCGGAGAGTGCCTTCTACCGGTCGGTGATCGACTACAACCAAGCTCTCTTGAATTTCGCCTTCACTCAAGGGGCCTTATTAAAACGGTACAACATTTGCCTGGATGAGGGCGGCTGGGATGAACGACTCGATGCCATCTCGCGCGACAAGGCCGGACAATTCGTCCAAAATAGCCCCTTCGCCGAAGATACGGTCGATCTCAAACCAGTCACCAGTGGCGTTGTCGATCAAACGGCACGTTAGCAACCACTTGAGGCGACGGGGGGATGACGGTCGACGTTCCCGAAAACGAGACGTTGCACCGCATCCGATCGTTGTTCATATTCCTCGAAAACCTTACACGATGACCGGCGGTGCGACGAACGTCTACGACGCGGCCAATAACTTGATTTTGGGCATCAGCTTCGGCATCGTCAGCTTGGTGAATACCAACGGAACTAGTACCAACTCCTGCGTAAATTTGGGAACCGTCCGGATCACCGGCAAACCTACTGGTATTGGCTACTTTGACAATTTCTTCGTCGCAATTCCCGAACCCCCTGGACTCGGCGTTCTCGCCTTGGCTATGATTGGATCATGGTACTGCCGTCGGCTGATCCAGTCGCGAATTGGCAAAGATCAGTTCCAAAAATTGGACGATCAATTGCACCGGTTAGGCTTTCTAGCCGGTGTTTTTTTCGCTGGTCGGCTCCATTGCCCTCCACTTGCGACCAACCAACATGGCATGCTCTTGAACTCCGAGCCGAAAATCTCACAGCTCGCCCGCTCGCTATAATGAGGACGCGAATATTTCGACAATTTTTGAAACCGAATTTCCTTTGTAAGCCGACCTAATTTCGAAATAGTTCGAGGAGCAAACTGATGAGATACTCGCTAAAATCGAGCGGACGAATTCGTACCCGCATTGTGACGGGATTGGCGACGCTGGTCTTTGCCACTTCGAATGGAGTCATCTTTTTCATGGTTTCCAGTTACCTCACCCTCGCCATCGCTCAACCGACGAATCAAGCCGACGAAAATCCACTGATGCGGCCGAGTACGTTGCCGCTAGAGGCCCCGGACTTTTCGGCGATCAAGGATGAGCATTTTCTGCCCGCGTTCGAAGCGGGGATGGCCGAACAGAAGAAAGAAATCGAGGCCATTGCCAACAACCCGGCCGTACCGACCTTCGAAAATACGATGGAAGCAATGGAGCGGACGGGGGAATTGTTGACCCGTGTTCAACGCATTTTTTTCAATTTGAGCTCGGCCCACACCAATCCTGAAATCCAAAGAATTCAAGTCATCCTATCTCCCAAACTTGCCGCGCATAGCGATGACATCTACCTGAATCCCAAATTATTTCAGCGAATCGAAAACCTTCACCAACGCATCGACTCCCTCTACCTCGATGCGGAACAGCAGCAACTATTGCGGGAGACGTACAAGAGTTTTGTGCGTGCGGGAGCCAAGCTGAACGTCGAGCAACAGCGCCGGATTCGGGAAATCAATGAACGTCTGTCGTCCCTATCGACCGAATTTCAAAACAACTTGTTGGCAATCACGCAGGAACGGGCGGTGCTGGCCGAGGATGTCAACGAGTTGGAGGGGCTGAGCGAGATCGACATCGCAGCGGCAGCCAAGGCGGCCACCGACCAGGGGCATGCCGGCAAATACTTGCTGAACATTACCAACACGACGCGGCAACCCGTACTCGTTCAACTGCGCAATCGAGCCTTGCGTCAACGCATTTGGGAGGCGTCGGCCTATCGTGGTCTGGGAAGGGATGGCGGCATCGATAATCGACCACTCGTCCTCGAGATGGCAAAACTGCGGGCCGAGAAGGCGCAGATTCTCGGCTACGACAGTCACGCGGCCTATGCACTCGAGCCGCAAATGGCCAAGCAACCCGATGCGGCAATCAGCATGTTGTCGAATCTTGTTCCGGACGTCGTCGCCAAGGCGCGGCGCGAGGCGGCCGATATTCAGGCCAAAATGAAAGCCGATGGGATCGACGACGAGGTGCGTCCGTGGGATTGGGAGTACTATGCCGAGAAAGTCCGCCAAGAACGGTTTGGGATCGATGAGTCCGAGGTCAAACAATACCTGGAACTGGATTCCGTGCTGAAAAATGGCGTGTTTTATACGATGAATCGCTTGTTCGGCGTGAGTTTTGTCGAGCGTCACGATTTGCCGGTTTACCATCCTGACGTACGGGTTTTCGATGTGCTCGATGGTGACGGCAGCCAGATCGGCTTGTTCTACGCCGACTATTTCGCTCGACCCAGCAAACGGGGAGGGGCCTGGATGAGCAGCTTCGTGGGCCAATCGCGGCTGCTCGGGAAAAAGCCGGTCGTGGTCAACGTGATGAATATTCCGAAACCGGTCGAGGGGGCTCCAGCCCTGATTAGCTTCGACCACGCCGTCACGATGTTTCACGAAATGGGACACGGCGTGCATGGCCTGTTTTCGGATGTAAACTATCCCTCGCTGGCGGGCACCGCTGTGCCGCGCGACTTCGTCGAGTTTCCGTCTACATTCCAAGAGGATTGGGCCATCCACCCGGAGGTCCTCAACAACTACGCACGGCATTACCAAACCGGCGAGGTGATGTCCAAGGCTCTGCTCGATCAGATCGTGGCGGCCAAGACCTTCAATCAAGGCTACGACACCCTCGAATATTTGGCATCGGCCTTGCTGGATTTGCGCTGGCATGCGTTGAAACCTCACGAAGTTCCCAGTGACGTGGAAGCGTTCGAGGCCCATACGCTGGCCGACCTTGGGGTCAACCTCACTGCCGTGCCACCTCGGTACAAGACCCCATTTTTTGCTCATATCTGGCCCGGCGGTTATGCAGCCAGCTATTACGCCTACATGTGGAGCGAAGTGTTGGCGGCCGACAGTTTTGACTACGTGCGCCAGCGGGGCGGCTTGACTGCAGAAAACGGCGACCGCTTCCGCCGTACCGTGCTCTCGAAGGGAAATAGTCAAGAACCGGAGCAGATGTACGTCGACTTCACTGGCGGCCAACCGAAGGTTGATAGCCTACTGATTCGCCGCGGTTTGAAATCGCCGATCAAAACGGATTGATCAAATCATGAATCGGGTTGTTCATGGGATGTTCTTGCTGCTTTGCCTACTCGGCGCGCTGCCGAGTGTCATGGCTCAGCATCCGAACATCGTGCTGATTCTGGCAGACGATTTAGGTTACGGCGAGCTTGGCTGCTACGGACAGCAGAAAATCCTCACTCCCCACCTGGATGAACTGGCTCGCCGAGGAATGAGATTCACGCAGCACTACAGTGGTGCACCGGTCTGCGCACCGTCCCGCTGCGTGCTGCTCACCGGGCGCCATGCGGCGCATGCGGAAATCCGCGGCAATCGCGACTCGGGTAATGGCGGCGAATTTCCCGGGCAATGGCCGCTGTCGGCGGAGATCGATACGATCGCCAAAATTCTGAAACGAGCCGGCTACCGCACAGGCGGGTTCGGCAAATGGGGCTTGGGGCCGACCAATTCGACCGGGTCTCCCTTGCGACAAGGATTCGATCGCTTTTTCGGTTACAACTGCCAGCGAAACGCACACAGCTATTATCCTCCGTACCTCGATGACGATGCAGGCCGACGAACTATCAACCCGCGTCCGGTTCCCGCTCATCAGCAGCAAGTTACCGGCGACGTCCATGCCGATCATTATCGCGGCGAGCAACACGCGTCCGAACTGATTGTCGATGAAGCGCTGAAGTTCATCGACGAACATCACCAACATCCATTCTTTTTGTATTTGCCCTTCCTCGAGCCGCATGTCGCGATGCAGCCACCGCAGCGGTGGATCGATCACTACCCGGAGTCTTGGGATGACGAGCACGGTCCCTATCGTGGCGAAAACGGATACTTGCCGCATCCGCGTCCCCGAGCCGCCTATGCAGCCATGATATCGCACCTCGATGAGCATGTCGGGAAAATTTTAGAGCGGCTTGAGAAACATGGCATCGATCGCAACACGGTGGTGATCTTTACATCGGACAATGGGCCGACTCATCGGGGACGTGATCCCCGCTGGCATGTCGGTGGGGCGGGTTGCGACTTCTTCGATTCCACCGCCGGACTCAGAGGCTACAAAGGCAGCTGCTACGAGGGGGGAATTCGCGTCCCGTGCATCGTCAAATGGCCGGGTGTCGTTGCGGCCGATTCGACGTCGGATTTCGTCTCCTATTTTCCCGATTGGCTACCGACTATCGCGAGAATCGGCCACGCTAAAGCGGGCGAGCAACGAGATGGTGTCGATCTGATGCCTGTGCTACGCGGAGCGAAAGCTGTCGACCGCCGTGATCCGCTGGTGTGGGAGTTTCCCGAATACGGCGGCATCCTAGCACTCCGTGAGGGCCGCTGGAAATTGATACGGCGGCAATTGCGGACCGCTAAGCCGGAGGGGTGGGAACTGTACGACTTGAGTGTCGATCCGGCGGAAACTCACAATTTAGCCGAAGCCCACCCGGAAATCGTGCAGCGGCTGGAGCGATTCTTCTTGGGGACGCGACTTCCCAATCCGAACTTCCCATTCGCTGCGCTCGACGATCGGCAGTAGTTGGCGGAGCCTCCAGACGGAGACCCCCGGAAGTTGATTTCTGCCGCAATATCTTCTTATTTAGCTTGCGGATTCACGACACGCCCCGCGAACAAGACGGCGCCGCTAGGCTCGTGGCGGATGAAGAACAAAAAGGGTTGGTCGACGATAAACTCGACCGGACTGTCATCGATCGGTGCGGCCGTGGCTCTGATGGCGATTCCCGTAGCCGCAGCGGCTTCGGTCCCCTCTTCGTTGACGTCGATAAACGCCTTGTGCACGACAGCGCTGATCTGCAGCGGTTCCTCGCTTGAAATCCGCCCAAATTGGGCTGACGACTGAAATGCACGCTGGATTCCCAACGAGCGCAAGGCATCGTCAAGGCGAAATTCCGATTCGATTTTGAATCGCGGCAACTGCAACGTGACCTCGCGGGATGACGACATCACATTCATGATTTGCGAGTCAGGGTCGAGCCAGTCGCTCTCAAGTTGTTTGAGCTGACCAAAGGTTTTCGACAAAACAACCGTCATCGTCAGTTCGGGATTCTCATAGGGGATCCTCACCAGGCGGCCGTGGTCGGTTTCTCCGTACATCAACCGGCCCGTATGCTGCATCATCGGCACTTGGACCGATTGCGACGCGTCGATACGGAACGATTGGTTTTGCGTCAACTCTTTTTTGAAAGCCGATTTCCACTTGGCCTTGAAGTAGATCGCGTTGACCAAAACCAACCGCGTGTCGGGGTCCAAGATTCCAGGTTTGAAGAGGTCCTTGATTCGTTGGTTGGTTTGCAGAGCGACCCATTGATTGATTTGTTGACGGCTCTTTTCGGTTTCGCCGCGAAAATCGGCCAGTGCCAGGGGTGCGCGATAGTCTTGCTGCAAAGCCTCCAAAAAATCCTGTCGAAAATTGAATCCAGTCTGCCCCCACAAGCGGTTGGCTAGTCGCAATTCGAAGCCTTTGCCTTGTGCATTCAACACCCGAATCATTTCGCCAATCGCCGCATGGTGCTGGCCCTCCGGCAATTCGATTTGTAATGACGATTTGATTTCATCGGCGGTTTCCGCCTCCGCTCCTCGCCAGGCCATCGACAACGCTGTGTTAATGCTGGCGGGCGAAAAGAACAGATTCCGCCCATTATCGAATAAGTTTCTGGCGAGCTGGTTGCCGAAGCGATTGCTGGACACAGCCGCTTGCTTTACATCGTCATTGATCGCGGCTGGCCGATCGTTGATCATCATGTAAGCTGCGGCGGAACAACCGCCGGACACCATGATGAACACAAGAACCAAACAGCAGAAATTTGCCGGACGCGCGACGATCGCCAGGCGAGTACTGAAAATAGTAGATCGGGCCATGGAATTTGCCTTTCAAATGATAATTAGCTCCCCGGTGTGCGAGGCCGCGACTATAGAATGTTTGCCAGTGCTGGGCTATAATCGGACTCTTCCGTTTATTATACCGAGGGACCACCCAGAGACCTGTTCATGAGTGAATCAACCGTCAGCGGCGTCGTCCATGTGATCGAGGAAACCAAGACATTTGGTGCGAAAGGATTTCGCAAGCGGCTCGTTGTCTTGGAGCAGGACACGGGCCGATTCGTCAATTACATTCCGCTCGAGTTCATTCAAGAAGGTTGTGATGCGGTCGATCAAATCAAGGTGGGCGACGAGATCGAAGTGACGTATCGCTTGAGCGGCCGTAAATGGCAGAAGGATCCGGGGAGCGAGGTCAAATTCTTCTTGAGTGCCGAGGCGCTGCGTTTCCACAAAGTCGGCGGTGGAAAGAAATCGCCACCAGCAGCCGATCCGAATCGGGCCTTGCAAGAGCAAGCCAGCGATGACGATGCGGATGTGCCCTTCTAAATTCGATTGGTCGGCCGAGCCCTTTATCTCTGTGAGGTCCGTTATGTTCAGCCATCGCTCGAAAATTTTTTGGTGGTGGGTTGCTGCCGCGTTGGTGATCACCGGTACTGTCGCGTCGACTGGCAGGTTAATGGCCCAGGATGATCGCGGCGACGGTAGCGCAGCGGAAACTCAAGATGATGATCCTGCCATTCGCGAGGAATTGGCGAAAATCGATCAAATCTGGAACGACGGCAAGAAGAAAAAGGCGACCGATATGGTCCGCGAATTGTACGAGAGGACGGGGAGCCTGCGAGCTGGATACGCGCTCTGGCAAGTCTTGCAGAAGCAAGGCGAGGAGCAGTTGAAACGGACCCCGAAGAAGGCTAATCCGTTTGTGACTGAGGCTGCCGAATTATCGCGCCGCTTACTGACCCATCCGCGCTTCCCCGCAGCCCTCCGCGCCGAAGTTCGCGGCGCGCTCTTGAATGAAGCCCAAGCCTTCTCCAGTCGCGGTGACCAAGAGCAAGCCCTCCAGTCACTGCGGGATCTCGCGGGCTTCGGGTTTGCCGATCTTGACAGTTTGGAAGCGGACCGCCTGCTCAAGAACCTAACGAAAACCGAGGCGTTTCAGGATTGGATCGCCGAGGTGCGCCGCGAGCGACTGGAGAGAAATCTGCGATGGGCGCGGAGTGAACTGAAAAATTTTCAGAGTTTTTCCTTCGACTTCAACCAATCCGATGTGCGTGAACAACCGATCTCCCTGAATATGCTCCAGGGGAAAATCGTTATCGTCGACTTCTGGGGCACGTGGTGCCCGCCCTGCCGCAAGGAGGTGCCATCTTATGTCGCGCTCAAACAAAAGTTCGCGAACGATCTCGAAATCGTCGGACTGGCATACGAGAAGCAAGTGTCGGACGAGGAAAAAATCAAGTCGGTGCTGGACTTCGCCAAGCAGAACAAAATCAATTACATCTGTGCCTTGGGGCAGGAGCATACGCGCGAGATGGTTCCCAATTTCCGCGGCTATCCGACCACGCTCTTCATCGATCGACGTGGCAAGGTCCGCATGATGAAGGTAGGAGCCTACTCCCTCGAACAACTCGAGGCCATTATCTTGGCGATCCTCGAAGAGCAACCACCCATCGGTTGAGCAGGACGCTTTTCAATTGGGAACTCGCTGCCGATCGGAATTCGAGAATCTGCAGCGAGTGGGGCCGACCTACAAGGCATACTTTTCAACTGGGAACCCGCTGCCGATCACGGTAGTGGCGTCGATCGGTGATCCAGCACCGACGCGCTTCTCAGCAACCGCCACTCCATCTGTCTCGCCACATTCGCTCGGTCACTAGTTTTCTCAAGAGTTTGTCTCGATATATGCGGGAGAAGTGCCGTCGACATGTTTGACCATGAACTGCAAGACAACATCGGAGTTGACAAGCACAACAAAGTTGCCAGCTTTGCCCTTGGGCGGCCCTTAATGGAGACATTCCAATCCGTTCACAAAAATCCGACTCCGGCGTTCATGTTTTCCACCGGCGCGGACAGGCGGGCCGCGTGAATTTCGACCGCCGGAAAAACAGAGATTTCGTCCACAAAATCGCAAACGAACTCTAGTATCGGATCGTCAAAACCGTGTAAGCTTGACTTGAAAGGTTTTCTAAAACGACCAACAATAGGCCACCTGCGATTGATCGAAAATCAATGGACTGCTCGCCGGTCAACAATACTCCGCGAACCAAGGAACGCTGGGGAGCGTGCCCCGCGATTTTTGGGAAACCGATCTCCGCAGTTCTCTTTCTGACGGACCGAACTGATGACTCCCGAGACGAAGACCCTCATCTATGCGACTGATCGAGTTCGTGCCGAGGCAAACCAATCGGCCACCGGGGAAACTGTTGACGTTGTCACCGATCCGCTGAAATTTCTCGACAGACTCACCACAGGCGACTACCAGCGCGTGATTGTGGACCTGCAACTACCGCAAGCCGCGGCTTCGCCAAATTTGAGCTTATTGGTCAATCTCGCCACGACTCACTCGATTCTTGACCGTGCCCCAGACGGCATCGCGCTCTTGAATAAAAAGAGTCAGATCTTGTGGGCCAACCAGCGAATGGCGCAGTGGTTCGACAATCCGCAGATGATCGGACAATCGTTCTACGATGCTTTGGGCAAGCCCGAGAACGAAGGCCCTGAGGACCACCCGCTCATCACGGCGATCAACAAGCAGTCGATCACGTACACGTTGCTTGCGAAAAACGATCGCCACTATCGCCTGCAAGTGGCACCGATCCTCGAGAACACCGGACAGGTCGAGTATCTGATCGTATGCCTGGCCGACGTGACCGAATCAACGAGACAGCATAAGAAAATGATGGCGCTGCATGAGGCCGAGTTGGCGCTGAATACCTTGACGACACAAGAAATTTTCGACATGGATGTCGAATCGCGGATCGAATTGCTGAAGCAAAATATACTCAAGTACACCAAGGATCTGCTGAATTTCGATGTGATCGAAATTCGTTTGCTCGACTCGAAGACAGGCCGCTTGGTCCCGCTCCTGTCCGAGGGGATCGATTCGGAAGTTTCCAAGCGGGATCTTTACCCGCGGGCCGAGGGGAACGGAGTCACGGGCTATGTGGTGGCCACGGGAAACACTTACAAGTGCGAAGACACCCGCAATGACCCCCTGTACCTCGATGGGTTGGTCGGGGCCCGCAGTTCTTTGACAGTCCCGCTAATTTTCAACGAGCAGATCATCGGGTCCTTCAATGTAGAAAGCCCCGAAGTCAATGCGTTCACCGACAGCGATTTGGAGTTTCTTGCCAGCTTCGCCCGCGGCGTCGCGGCCTCCTTGAACACTTTGGAACTGCTCGACGCCCAACGGACCAACACAGCCCACCAGAGTATCGAACAAATCCACGCTGCGGTAGCGATCCCCATCGATCAGATCCTCAGCGACACGGCACTGGTTATCGAGAATTACATCGGCCATGACATGGAGGTCACGAAGCGGTTGCAGCGTGTCTTGAAACACGCTCGCGACATCAAAAGCTCGATTCAAAAAGTCGGCGAAAAATTGGCTCCGGACGAAAATATTCCTCGCGCAGTCAAGTCGCGGCAAAGCGCCTTGCTCAAGGGGGCCCGTGTCCTCGTGATCGACACCGATGACCAGGTCCGTACCGCGGCCCACCAATTGCTTGAGCGTCAAGGTTGCATTGTCGAGACGGCCCATCTGGGGCTTGAAGCGATTTCGATGATCAAAAACTTGGACCCCGACCTGAGCTACGATGCCATCATTGCCGATATCCGGCTCCCCGATATCTCAGGCTACGAGATGCTAATGAAACTCCGCGAGTTGCTGGAAAAACCGCCGCTGATCCTGATGACCGGTTTCGGCTACGATCCGAAGCATTCGATCGTGAATGCTCGCAAGGCAGGCTTGCGAGCCGATGCGATCCTGTACAAACCGTTTCGCTTGGACCAATTGATCGAAACCATCGAGCAAACGATCAAGGCCCATCGCGCGAACACTGCTGACACCCTCGGGTAAGCTCCCCATTCCTCAGCCGCTGGTCACGTCCATTCTTGCCGGACGCGTAAAACTTATGGATTGCCTGTTGTGGATTCCCGCCCTTGCCGGTCACATCGGGCTGTGCTCCTTTCTGTTCAATCGGACGCATGCGACCGCCTGGCCCCATGTCTGGCGGAAGTTGATCGAAAAGTTCGTCGTGTTCGGGTCTGTGTTGCCCTTGGTCTTGCTGCCTGGGTGGCTGTGGCAGCAAGGCTCGCTTTCCTTCCGCAATTCACTGGATGCCTCGCCGTGGTTGGCCGCATATCTGGCCCTCAGCTTGATCGCCAGCGGGTATTTTTTCGCGGCATGGACGTATCGCCTGCTCACGCGAACCAAACCCGCTAACTGGCAAAATCCTCAACGCGACTATTTCAACGGCGAAGAGATCTTACACCAAAGACTGACGCACGGCATCGTGGCCAAGTTGCTGAGCTGGGTGCCGGGAAACCAAGCCACTGCGATCGCACTTGAACATTACCGAATCGCCGTGCCGAAGTTACCAGCCGGGACAACCTTAAAAATCTGCCAACTCACCGACCTGCATCTAACGGGGCAGATCGATATCGCCTACTACAAATTGATTATCGAGCAAGTGAATCGATGGGAACCGGATCTCGTGCTCATCACCGGGGATTTGGTCGATCAGCATCATTGCCTGAATTGGCTTGACCGAATTTTCAAACCGCTGCAGGCTCACTACGGGAAGTTCTATATTCTCGGCAACCACGATCGTCGGATCCGCCCCGAGTCGGAACTGCGAACTAGACTGGAGGAGGCGCAGTTGCAGCGGGTTGGCGGAGCATGGTTGGCCGTTGAGACCGGTGAGATAGGGACCTTGCTGCTCGCCGGCAATGAACTCCCGTGGTTCCCCGGTGCAGAATCGTTGAGGCCGCTTCCTGCCGAGGATCAAAGATTGAGAATATTGCTGTCCCATTCACCGGACCAGATTGATTGGGCCCGCTCGTTCAATTTCGACTTGATCTTCTGCGGGCACACGCATGGGGGGCAAGTGCGATTCCCCGTGATCGGGCCGATCCTCTGCCCCAGCCGTTACGGAGTTCGCTACGCATGCGGCCCGTTTCAAGTCGGGTCGGCCCTGATGCACGTCAGTCGCGGGATCAGCGGCGATCGGCCGATTCGGATCAACTGCCCGCCGGAAGTAGGATTGTTTACCTTGGTTGGGACAGCATAATCTTTGTGCCAAGCCCCTTCAGCCACGCGGCTCTAGCCCACGGCTCTCGCGAGAACCGGACACTAACCCGTGTTCCGCTCCCGGTTCTGGAACAACGGCCTAGTCGGCCGCTAAGTTTCGTGTACTCGGCCATTGTTGGAACTGTGCTCTAAATCCATAAAGAAAAAATACTCCCAATAGGGCTGGATGCTGTCTTGCATTTCGCGCACGGCTCCCGTTTTTTGAAAGCCGCGTCGGGAGAAAAACTGGTGGGCCGTCTGAAATCGTGTGTCTGACCAAAACTCGATGCGTTGGAACCGCTGACTCTGTGCCCAGGTAATCGCTTGATTCATCAACCGGTACCCCCAGCCTTGCCCTCGCAGCTCCGCCTGCAGATACAACCGGCGAAAGGTGCAGACGCCGGTCCGATCGGCCAGGGGATACGCCGCGTGGCACCCCACAATCTTTTCAACCAGTAAATCGTCAATAACCCAAAACGCCCCGCCGCGCTTGAAGTAGCCAGTCTCGATGTCCAGCAAATCGCGATCCCCTTTGTCGAGGCACATGGTTTCGCCGTATTCGGCATACACATCCGTGATCAATCGGATCACCTGCGGGGAATCCGCGTTTTTGCCAAGCCGCAAGAGCAGGTTTGCATTGTTCATGAATCCGCACCAATAAAAACACCGGCGGTACTCTCGCCGGTGAATCATTTTTTAATGCTGGGCCAAGCGACGGCCGCGCACCACTTGAGGCGGCCGTCTCCATCTACCACTCCGCGCGATGCCAGCGTCAGACGCTGAACGAATTGCCGCAGCCGCAACTACGTTTTACGTTCGGATTGATGAACTGGAACCCTCGCTTGTCGAGGTCTTCGTAGTAATCGAGCAAAGTACCGTCCAAGTAAAGGGCACTTTTCCGATCGACCACCACGGGTACTCCGTGTTGGTCCGATTTCGTATCCTTTTCGCTGTCGTAATCCGTCGCGATGTTCAGGCTGTAGCTCAAGCCGCTGCACCCACCGCCAACCAAGGCGACGCGGAATACTGCGTTTTCACCATAATTACCGTCGGCCATGAATTTTTTGACCTCATTTGCCGCCTTTTCCGTCAACACAATCGACATCTAAAAATCTCCTCGAACCAGGAATATTGGTTTGTGAACCGGTCGCACGTTCAATCTCCCGCAGGACGCCAATGCGACTGGGCCGCCCGATGGATCGCCAACAAGTCAAGGCGCGATTCGACCGCTGGCACGGGCTGGAAAACGGACACTTGTCAATATCATTTTCGGCAACTTTCGCCAAAAGTCCAGTGAGGAATCGACTGAAACGGTTGTTTTCTCGATTGCCGAATTTGCCGGACCTTGCTAGGATCCCCGCCGTTTTATTCGGAGAACAATGCGGAATCGTTGAAGGATGGACCATGAGACCGAGGCTATTTGTTTGTGGCCTGCTTGTCGTGTTACTCTGGGGCAATATCGCCGTGGCACAATCGCGATCCAGTTCGACAGGGTATCGGATTTGGAATCTTCGACAATCGTCCTCGATTTCGAACGTCGGGGATGAAGAGCGGGAATTGCGGTTCGCCGATTATGAAGAGCGGCTCAACGCCGTTTTGAAAACTCGACGTGATGAGGAGAAAAAGTTCGTCAAGGATGTTCTCCGCTTGGTCAAAGATGGCGAACTCCCTGAACATTTGATCGAGACCAGTTACAAGTGGGTCGTCAACAAGCGGCCCGATAGCGACTATCCCTTTATCTACTTCGAGCGAGTTCTGCGGATTCAGGCCGGGTTGTTGGAACTGACAATCCCGGAGTTCGATTACTCGATCTATGATCACAAGGTGTTCCGCAGTGGAGGCAACGGTAAACGGGATCAATGATGGGGAGCCACCTTGAGCGAATCGTTTTTTTAACGGGGGCGGGTGTCAGTGCCGAGAGCGGCATTCCCACCTTCCGAGCCAAAGATGGTTTGTGGGAGAATCATCGTGTCGAAGACGTGGCGACTCCTGAGGCATTCCGCCGCGATCCCGCGTTGGTCCTGAGGTTTTACAACGAGCGGCGGCGCGGGGTACTAGCGGCTGAACCCAATAGCGCTCATCGGCTGATTGCCGAATTGCAAAATGATTTCGACGTGTGGGTGATCACACAAAACATCGACGATCTGCACGAGCGGGCCGGATCGCGGCAAGTGCTGCATTTGCACGGTGAGATCAAAAAGGCTCGCAGCACTCGCGATCCCGATTACATCGTCGAGCTGAACGGCAGCGAATTAAACCTTGGCGATCTATGCCCGCTGGGCTCGCAACTACGTCCGCATATCGTCTGGTTCGGTGAGGCAGTACCGGCAATGGAAGAGGCGATCGAAATTGCCCAGGAGGCAGATCTGTTCGCCGTCGTGGGGACGAGCCTCCAGGTCTATCCAGCAGCGGGGATTGTGGAGTTCGTCCCGTTGAGCAGCCGATTGTTCCTGATCGATCCCGCCCCGGTGGGTGGTGGTTTCCATCGCCGAGTCGAGCGATTCTTCCAAGCTCCAGCAACTCAGGGTATGGCCCAACTGGTTGAGCACGTGCGGGCCACTTGACGGCCAAACGGCCTGGGCCAATCACGGGCCGCCAAGCCTGAATCAATTTTTCGCCTCCAACGCTTTGGCCTGAGGCGAGCGGCAGAGACGCAGACGCCTTCGCCGGAGGGCAGATGCCAAGCAAGAGTACCGGTCGGCGACCGTAGCTACCAAAGATTTTCAATTGTCGCTCGCCTTAGCGCCGATTTTTCAGACCCCGCAGGGACAAAGAATCAAACGTAATCGGCTGACCGTCGGGCCGCAGTAAGTCGATTATTTTTTGAGATCGAATTTCAGGTCGACTCCCGGTTGAACCTCGGCTTTCAAGCCTCCGGAAATTGCCGCATACATTGGATTGATTCGCGGCGGATTCTTGGGTTCTTCTCCTTGCGGGGTTCGCTCCTCAAATTGATCGACAACGGTAACGCGGTGTTTACCCTTGACCGCTCCGAGCAGGCCGTCGGCAGTCTTCAACTCGAACATGCCGTTATCGTCGGTGACACCGTAGGAGGTCGGTCCCTCAGGGAGGACGTCTTTGTCCTCACCATCCGGCATGAGTTGGATCAACAAGTTACCCACCGGTTTGCCCTCGACAGTAATGACCCCCTTAACGGGGACCAGCTCAAAAGTCTTTTTTCCGCAACCCGCGGCGAGGGAGATCAGTAAACCAAGGGCCAACCAGGTAAGCAAACGTCGATTTATTATCATTTTTTTCAATACCTCGAAATTGAACATAGGATTTCGATCAATCAATTTAACGTGTTTCAATTTTGCTGGCAAAAGGTGGTTAGTTGACAACCGTCGAACCGATGAACCGCAGCCAAAAAAAAGGAACCCAATCCGTCAGGCATCGGTACTCGGACCGTACGCCTTGTTGATGGGGTTCCGTTGCGATAGGCCGTTCGGCCCAAAAGTTCTATTCCAGGTTTCCTTAGTTATCCCATACGAAAATTTCGTTGTTCGAACGGGTGCAGAAAGCCTGCAGCACCGTTTGGGAAATTTGATCAGAGATAAATGATGCCGAACCGTCACACCGTACGAAATTAGCACCAGCCGGGTGACCACTGCCGAAAGCACTCAACCGCATATCTTGGAACGTGAACCATGCAGCTTGCGTGGTCGGAGCACCGGGCTCGCCATGATTCCAGGGAATCTTGTAATTGATCGGGGCAAACGCACCGCCCATGATGTTCGATAGACCAGGATCACCGCCAGCGGGATACCAACGCGACCAACCCTCGATAGTGCTACCGCCGGTCCAGCCCGCTGCGGTAAAGGTGTCGAATTTCAAATCGCGGTGATAGCCCTCACCGAACATGATCGTATTGCTCGTACCATCGGTGATATCCCGGATGGAAACCTCTATGCCCAAGGGTGCGGTAGCTGCCTTGCGTGCGTTTGGACCGGTTGCCATGAACACGCCGTCGTTCGTGGACGAGGTGGCAAATACCGGCCGCGAGCCACCGTTTGCTTTGTAGCTGGTGGGGCCATAATACTCGGTCGGTCCACTGCTCGGAGTGTACGGAAGAGCGGTTGAAGGTAACAAGTCCGAGGGGCAGAGAAACGAGGGAACCACGCCCGCCGCGCGACCAAGAGCCGGATCGGTCACGACATTGTTGATCGGGATGCGCAAATCCATGCCGTCATAGAGGTTGTTTTGTTCCATGAACGGGAGAATGAAATAATAGACCGAATGGCCTTGGAAGCGGAAGCCAGCCGTCGAACCACTGATGTACTGTTGCCCCGCCGCATTGAGGCGGACCTGCGTCAAGCCCGAGGGAAATCGTTTCATTGAGCCTTCGCGGTTCATCACGGCGACCGCCAATTGCTTCAGATTATTGATGCAGCTCGTTCGTCGAGCGGCCTCGCGGACTTGCTGCACGGCCGGCAACAACAAGCCGACCAAAATTCCGATGATGGCGATCACCACCAACAACTCAATCAATGTGAAGCCAACCCGCCGTCGGCTCCCAACTTCCTTCAACATGACTTACCACCTCCCTTGTCGACCCGCAGATCAACAAGCAAATGAAAAAAAGAAACCTAAAAAAGAACGTTTCGAATCACAAGCCCCATGATTCGACGCTCGGGAATGTATGCGGGAGTTAGTTGGCATGTCGGGAGAGCGATCCATCACGTGTCGCCTGCCGACTTCCTCTCCCGCCGATTTTAACCCGTGTCTCTGTCCCTGAGAAGTGTCTAAATGGCGTCACTTCTGATCCCGTCTGAACCGGCCGAAACGATACCCCATGATTGTGAAGGGATGACGAAGATGGAAAGAAAATTCCAGAAAATTCTGCCCGATGGATGCTTCTCAGCGCGTGATTCGCTGAGTTAAATGGTGGTTTTTACTGATTTCTTAGAAATTGCTGCCGGCGGTGCGGCAAAATGGAGACCTATGCCTTCCGATATCGAAATCGCTCGTCAAATCACACTGAAACCCATCACCCACATCGCTGAGCAATTGGGACTGTCGCCCGATCATCTCGAAGTCTTCGGAAAATACAAGGCAAAGCTTCCTCTTTCGCTCATCGATTTGGAGCGAGCGAAAAAATGCCGATTGGTTTTGGTCTCCGCCATATCGCCGACTCCGCCAGGGGAGGGAAAGACGACCACCTCGATCGGGCTGGCCCAAGGCTTGAATCGGATCGGCCACAAGACCACGGTGGTCTTGCGCGAACCATCGTTGGGCCCAGTCTTTGGCATCAAAGGGGGAGCGACCGGAGGAGGCTGGTCGCAAGTCTTGCCGATGGAGGACATCAATCTCCATTTTACAGGGGACTTCGCGGCAATCGAGAAAGCGCACAACCTGTTGGCCGCCCTCATCGACAACAATTTGCAGAACCGCGCAAATTCGCTCAATATCGACCCGCGGACCGTCGTGTGGAAACGAGTCTTCGACATGAACGACCGCGCTCTGCGGCAAATCACCGTCGGTTTGGGGGGGACCGCCAACGGGATTCCGCGCGAGACGGGCTTCGACATCACGGCGGCCTCGGAGATCATGGCGATCCTGTGCCTGTCGAATGATCTGCCGGACCTGAAACGGCGGCTGGCCAACATCTTTATCGGCTTCACCTGGGATCGGCAACCGGTTTACGCGCGAGATCTTAAAGCCGCCGGTGCCATGGCTGCCTTGCTGAAGGACGCCATCAAACCGAACCTGGTGCAAACGCTCGAGGGAACCCCGGCAATCATCCACGGCGGCCCCTTCGCGAATATCGCACAGGGAACCAACTCGGTGATCGCCACGCGGATGGGGATGTCGCTGTCCGATTTCGTCGTGACCGAGGCGGGATTCGGTTTCGACCTGGGTGCCGAAAAATTCTTCGACATCAAATGCCAGTCGGCGGACCTCAGCCCGTCGGCGGTGGTCATTGTGGCGACCTTGAGGGCCCTAAAGTATCACGGCAAGGCGGATTTGAAAGTCGTCGCCGAACCGAACCCCCTGGCCCTGCGAGATGGTCTCGGGAACCTCGAAAAACATCTGGAAAACGCCGCTCGTTTCGGTGTCCCTGCGGTTGTAGCCATCAACAAGTTTGCTACCGATCCCGCAGATGAAATCGCCATCGTCCGTGACGCCTGCGAACGGTTGGGGGTCCCCGCCGTCGAAGCCGATGTGTGGGGCTCAGGTGGGCGGGGTGCCGAGGCGCTGGCCAAGATCGTGGCGGACAAGGCGAGGAGTTTCACCGGCCGATTCAAGCCTCTCTATGATTGGAGTTGGCCGATCAAGAAAAAAATCGAAACAATTTGCCAGGACTACTACGGCGCGGCGGGCGTTGACTTTTTGCCCCGAGCAGTTGCCGACCTCAAAACCATCAAAAAACTTGGCCTCGACGGCGTTCCCGTCTGCATGGCCAAAACGCAAAAATCCCTCTCCGACAACCCCGACCTCGTGGGCAGGCCGCGCGACTTCGTGGTGACCGTGCGACAAATCGAAATCGCGGCCGGGGCTGGCTTTGTGGTCCCCATCACGGGCGAGATGATGCGCATGCCGGGCTTGCCCAACGTTCCGTCGGCCGAGCACATCGACATCGACGACGAGGGGAACATTTCGGGATTGTTCTAGGGCGTGAGCAGACGCTCGACTGCTCGATTAGACGAACAAGTTTGCCCGCGCTGATTCAAGCCTCCGGCAATCCGAAATTTTCTAGCCCACAAGCGGGGGCTAACGTCTCGCAACGGATTCCCGCCAACCATCGATTCGCGATCCGATCCGGAAAATCATCCGCCTAGTGACAGCCCTTGCCTGCATATATTCGAGATGGCAAAACGTCGAGTTCAATCGCTGAATCGAGCTCGAATCGCGGCCATCGCCTGCAATAGATCCTGGGGAATCGGCGCGATGAATTCGATGGGTTGCCGCGTTGACGGATGAACCAATCGCAAGCGATGCGCATGCAGGGCCTGACGGTGCAGCAACACGGTCGTGTCGTTTTCGTCTCGGTACAACTCGCCGCGCAGGAAGCGCGAGCGACCACTGTAGAGTTTGTCGGCTAAGATCGGGCAACCAATCGATGCCAAATGGACACGCAATTGATGCGTGCGCCCTGTCTTCGGGAGAAGTCGCAGCCAAGCGAACCCGCCGATTCGCTCGACGACCTCGTAGGCTGTGACCGCTGGTTTGCTGCTGCTATGTTCATCGCGGATCGCCATTTTCTCTCGCTGATAAGGGTGCACGCCGATCGGTTTATCGATGACGTCGCGATCGCGATCCGGGGCGGGGCTGACGATGGCCAGGTACTCTTTCTCGACCCGCCGATTTTCGAATTGCTTGGTCAGCCACGCGTGTGCCGCGTCATGTTTGGCCACGAGGATCACTCCCGAGGTATCCCGATCCAGACGATGCACGATCCCCGGGCGAGTCGGTCCCCCGAGTGCCGACAGGTTCTGAAAATGATGCGCCAGCGCGGCCGCCATGGTTCCGGCCCAATGCCCCTTGGCGGGATGCACCACCATCGCCGGCGGTTTATTAATGGCAACGATGTGTTCGTCTTCGTACAGAACATCCAATGGAATGTTTTCTGGGATGGGACCGCTGGGAGGGGGCTCGGGCACTTGAATCACGACCTTTTGCCCGAGGGTTAGACGCTGGGACGGTTTGCCCGGCTGCCCGTCGACCGTCACTCGTTGCTTGCGAATGACTGCTTGCAACCGCGCCCGGCTGAACCCTTCTAGGCGGGCCGTCAAGAAATGATCCAAGCGCAGTTGCTGGTCATCGGGCCCGACGGTCAACTCGATCAATTCGCCGGGATACTCCGCAGAGGGATTCACAATCAGATCTGCCAAGGAAAATCGCTGAAGACTTCGGATTGCTCTTGGATTAAACTGTGGGATGATAACTTCATCCTCATCATTTCGGTTGGATTTGAATCCACGATCAGCAAACAGGCAAGTAGTGTAGGCATATGAAATTCATTGAGATGACCGGAGCTACTTTGGCAAAGGTCTTGAACGATGGCGAACTCCACGATGCGGATTTTCAGTCGGCTGGTGTGCAACCGGATTCGATCGTCCGCGTCAATCAACAAGGGGATATCGAGGTGCGACGCCCGTTGAAGTGGGACGTTATCGGCGGCCTGCTCGGCAATTTTCATGAGCGGCTGAAGAAAACCACCGGGTTGGATTGGGCTTAGGTCCCCGCAGCCTCTGGCCGTTTTTCGAGTTCGTGTGTCTCCGCGGAAGGTCATGGCCGTCCGACCTGATGCTCGCTTGAATTTGCAGTCGCCGCATGCTGCGCCGGCCCCGAAAATGGTGTTGGGTCGGCCAAAACGCGGCTTCCGCTCAAACTCCGGCGTTGCGCGTTTGCAAATCGCGATGAACGGCCAGGCTCATCTCGTCCTCGATTTGGGGCAAGCCTTGCGTCCGATAGAGCCACTCGAATATTGGGGAGGCCATCAGGGTGGTGATGATAGCCATAACCACCAAGATCGCGAATAACTCGGGCGAAATGATCCCCCGTTCCAGTCCGATGTTGATAATGATCAATTCCATCAAGCCCCGTGCGTTCATCAGTGTGCCAATGCCGAGAGCTTCTCGGTGGGGAATTCCGGTCGCGCGAGCCGCCGCCCAACCAGCGACTCCCTTGCCAATGATCGCAACCGCCAACACCGCTAGGCCGACCAACCACAACGTCGAGGTATTGAGCAAGCTGAGTCGAGTATTCAGCCCCGAGTAGGTGAAGAACAGCGGCAGCAACAGGGCCACCGTCAGGGGTTGGATGCGCTCGATAACTTGGCGGTTGACCAGCGGACGGGGCATCGTCGCTCCCGCGATGAACGCGCCGAAAACAGCATGCAGGTGCAGTGCATCGGTCGTCATGGCCGCCAAGGACATCCAAATTATGGCGGCGACTAATCCGGTTTCGCTCACCTCGCCGTCCTCCCCTAAAAATCGCTGGGAGAACCGCTTGAGCAATGGCCGCACGACGGCAAAAGCAAACACAACAAACGCCGCACCTCCGACGATGCTGCCGATCGCACTTTGAAAATTACCCGAGAAGCTGGCCAAGACGATCGCCAGCAGGCACCATGCGGCGGCATCATCGATCGCACCGGCCCCGAGCGCGACGGTGCCCATCCGTGTACCAGCCAAGCCCTTGAAGTGGATGATTCGCGCGAGCATCGGAAACGCGGTGATGCACATCGATGCGCCCAAAAACAAACAAGCCTCGAGCAGCGAGGTCGCTTCAGGAAACAAATCGGTCGACCGATGCAAGGCGTAGGCTAAGGTGCCACCAAGCACAAAAGGGGTCGCCATACCCGCCACCGACACCGCAATCGAGCTGTGAAGAAACCGCCGCACGATATCGATACGAAACTCCAACCCCACGACAAACATGTAGAGTGCCAAACCCAGCTGCGACGCCGGGAACAAGTAGCTCTGCGTATCGCGACTGCTTTGGGAGACGTCCCAGGGGAAGCAAAACTGCTGCAACTCGGGGAGCCACAGCCCGAATACCGATGGCCCCAACAGAACACCGGTGATCATTTCGGCAACGACTTGGGGTTGGCCTATCCAGCGGGCCACGATTCCGACGATCCGGCAGGCGGCAAGAATGATGGCGATCTGCAGGAAAAACTGGATGGCTAGTTGCAGATTGCTCATGGATGGAACCTGAAAAACCAAACAACTTCAGCCTGAACGCCATTCGCGTCAGAAACTGCTGCTGGGAATTGTCCTTTCAGCAGCTTGGAAGTTGCCCGAAAATAACCGGAACCCATAACCAAATGCTAATCGGTTTGCCTACGATTAACAAGGGAAGCGGAGATCGTCTCACGGGGCCTTGGCGATCTATGACAAGGCAGAACCAAATAAAACCTGCATCGCTCTGCCGACTGCATTGTCAATCCCTGGGATCGCGACCGGCCGCGCCACCGCGTCGCACCAGCCAATCAATCTTGAAAGCCGGCGTCGATTTCGAGCAACTCTTCGATCCAAATCCGCAGATCGTTTTCGTAGACGCTGGCCATATCCCCCTTCACTAACTGGCGCAGAAACGCTGCCGCGCCATCCTCGACCAGCAGTGCCTCATCGGCGCTTTGATAGCGTTCCTCGGGTTGGGGAGCCACCAAACCCTTCACAAAGCCCATCAGCAGGCTATTGGTGGCGACCTCGCGGGGCATGATTTTGGGGAGTTCCTCGATGATATTTTTTTTCAGGCTGAACAAACTGGCGAAGTCCGACGCACTCGAAAACATCGAACGCCCCGACAACAGTTCCACCGTCACATAGCCGATGCTGGCCAAGTCCGACAGCGGCGTGCAACGTTTCCCCTCGACCACTTCGATCGCCGCGTAGGCCGGTGTGCAAGCCCGTCGCGAAGGCGGATCCTCCATCGCAAAAGCCGAACCGATATCTATTATTTTAGCTTGGCCTGTCCGCTTCAGCATGATGTTGGCCGGCTTGATGTCGGCATGGACGATGCCGTGCCGGTGCAGCGCCGCCAGGGCACTCAGACAACTTTGAATGATGGCGATCGCCACACCGGGCTTGAATCGGGGTTGATCCGGCCCGGCGGTCACGAGCACGTCATTCATGCGGTGCCATTGTTTGGCCGAGAATCGTTCCTTGATGTAGCCGTAAAACTTCGGGGTCATCAGCCGCCGCAGATCGTAACCCTCGACCCATTCCATAACCATCATGCGAATGCGATTGCGATCGAGAAAGTTCTGGACTTGCAGTAAGTTGTCATGCTGAATGCCTGCGACCATCGCGGCGACCTTCCCCACGCGCATCATGTCGTCGTCGTAGTCTTCTGGCGTCCGATAGCGATCAGGAGAGAAAATTTTCAGGGCGACCGGCAGAGTGAAATTGTCGGCGCCTCGGCGTTGACTCAAAAAGACCTTGCCTTGCCCACCAGAACCCAGCTCGCGAATCAACTGCAAATGGGTCGTCCAACTCATCCGCTTCTCGCCGATGATGCCCGAGTAACGCTGGGTCAGCTCGATGTTGCCCCCCAGTTCAAACTCCTGGCCGGATGTTTGAGTCAATTGCAGGCGATCGCCCGTGCGCGTTTGAAGTAACTCGGTTCGAGATTCGGACAAGGGAATATGCACCTCTAGGAAACGATCCCGCGTTTTCTGTCGCAGGGACGACATGGACCCGGCTCCGGCATGTTCGACGGCAGTACTCCACGACCACCAGACGCAGACCCAACCACCAAGCACTCACGGCTCGTTGAGCGAACTTCGGAAAACTTGCGGCTCGCAGCGATTCGGCCTCATTCATCGTGTCGCCCGGCCCAAGCTCCATAATACGAAAGGGAGTCGGAAACGGTCTAGACCTTTTCGACCGCGATTTCCTCGGAATAACTAGCGTCTCGGCCAATCGTGCGGGATTCGCCGTGAGGGCCGCGAGAATCCGAGGTCTTTGTCGACCTCGTTCCACAACGGCAACCCTTGTTGCCAGCGAGCCAGATTGTCGCAGAACAGGCGAACCGTATCGGACACTCGATAGCGCGATTGTGCGCCGACGTGAGGGGTGATCAAAAGATTAGGTGCCGACCATAGCGGGCTGTCATCGTGCGGTGGTTCATGGAAGGCGACATCGATCGCCGCCCCGCGCAGTTGGCCTGATTGCAACGCCTCCACCAAAGCCTCTTCATCCACGAGTTGACCCCGTCCGACATTGATGAACCATGACCCCACAGGCATCCGCGCAAACTGAGCGCGGCCAATTCCCAAACGTGTCGATTCCAACAAGGGCAAGGTACAGATCAAAATGTCGGCAGTCGCAAAAACTTCATCGGTGCGATCCGGCGGCACCACAGCGACGCCCGGCATGTCGATCTCGTCGGCGAAGTAATCGGTCGCCCTGATTGAATGCGGGCGCAGCGGCAACAAGTATTCGGCGATGCGCTGCCCATTGCCACCGAATCCGAGAATACCTATGCGTGCCCCTTGGACCTCAGCCGTCGGCAGTCGTTCATACTGCCGGCGACACTGTGCGGCAAGGAAGGTGGGAATCCCGCGCAGCAGGGCCAGGAGCAGGGCGAGCGTATGCTCGGCGACCTGTCGCGAGAACAATCCGGCTGATCCCGACACCACGATGTTCGATCGAATCACCGACGGGACCAAACAGTGATCAAGGCCTGCCGCCGTCGATTGGATCCAGCGCAAGCGCCCCTGCGCGACGACTTGCTCCCAGGGCATCGGCACCTTGGCGTGCCCGCAGAAAACGTTCGCTACAAAAATCGCTTCGGCGATTTCGGATTGTTCTGCGACAATGACGCGTGCGGTGGAGGCTGACTGCTGGATTTGCTCGACCTGCTCGGCAGTGACCGGGAAACAAAGCACAATGGTTTCCATCGTCACCGCCTCAACCGGTTGGCAGTCGCCCGCAGACCAGTTGCTGATGCAGTCGCTCGATGACGGCGACGGCCTGCTGCGCAGCTGGTAACGAGATATGCAGATGCGTGACGGCCCGCACATGGCAGCGGCTGAACGGCAGCATCCAGACCCCGGCCTCTTTGGCTAACTCACAGAACCGAGCGGCCGAGAGCCGCTGGCTGTCGATGCGAAAGATCACGATATTCGTGTCGACTTGCTCGGGCTCCAGCCGAAAAAATTCGCAGCGGCGAATACCGTCGGCCAGGATGGCTGCGGTCTGGTGATCGCGAGCGAGTCGCTCAATGTTATGATCCAGGGCATACAAGGCAGCCGCGGCCAGGATTCCGGACTGCCGCATCCCCCCCCCGAACAACTTGCGGATTCGCCGCAGCGGAGCCAACATCTCGCGCGGGCCAGCCAAGGCGCTGCCAACCGGTGCCCCTAGCCCCTTTGAGAAACAGACGCTGACCGTATCGAACTCGCGGGCCCAGACATCGGCAGCGATTCCCGTCGCCACCACGGCATTGAACAAACGCGCGCCATCGAGGTGCGTGGCCAAGCCTTGATCGCGAGCCCAGCGACAAAGTGCTTGCACGTTTTCCAGCGGCAGGATGACTCCACCTCCTCGATTATGAGTGTTTTCGAGGGTAAGTAAGCGTGTACGGGCCGCGTGCTCGTTGTCGGGGCGAATCAGATCGGCGACGTCAGCAACCTGGAACGTGCTGCGAACACCGCGGACAGTCCGAGCGATCACACCTGACAGTTGCGCGAAGGCGCCTTGCTCATAATTGAAGATGTGACACCCCTCCTCGCAGATCATTTCGTCACCCGGTCGGCAGTGCAAGCGAACCGCCGCTTGATTCGTCATCGTCCCCGAGGGCATGAACATGGCGGCTTCCTTGCCTAGCAGCTCGGCGATCCGCTCTTGAAGTTTCGCGGTGGTCGGATCGACATCAATCACATCATCCCCCACCTCGGCGCTAGCCATCGCCTGCCGCATGGCCGGGCAAGGTTGTGTGACCGTATCGCTGCGCAGATCGATCATGGAACTCCTCGTGGCCTCCGCTCAAAGTTTCGCGAACGCATCGAGAGCCCGCTCGATATGTTCATCGTCAAGGGCTGCCGAGACTTGCAGGCGCAACCTGGCCTGACCACGCGGGACGACGGGAAACCCGAAACCGATGATCATGATGCCCATTTCGAAGAGCCGCTTCGATTTGCGAATGGCTTCAGCTTCATCCCCAATCATGATGGGGATGATCGCCGTGGGGCTGTCATGGCAATCGAAGCCTAACTTCTTCAAGCCGCTGCGAAATTTAGCGACGTTCCCGTGGAGTTTCGCGACAATTTCGGGGTGACTGTCGAGGATTTCGATCGCCTTTTTGGCACTGTAGGCGACCGTGGCTGGCAGCGCGTTGGAAAACAGACTCGGCCGCGCCCGTTGCTCCAGCACCTCGATCGCCCGCTGCGAAGCGGCGATATAGCCCCCAGCAGCCCCCCCCAAGGCCTTGCCAAGCGTCCCAGTGAGGACATCGATCTTTCTAAACAAATTGAAATGCTCAGGAGTCCCGCGACCCGTCTTCCCCAACACGCCGATGCCGTGCGAGTCATCGACGACCAGCATCGCTTCGTAACGCTGGCAGAGCTCGACCAACTGGGGCAGATGGGCGACGTCCCCCTCCATGCTGAACACGCCGTCCGTAACCACCCAGCGGCAGGGATGCTGCCGCGTCTCGCGCAGCTGCGATTCGAGTTGTTCGAGGTCGGAATGTTTGTAAACTTTTTTCATTACCGATTTCGCCATCAATTTCATGCCGTCGATTATCGAGGCATGATTCAGCTCGTCCGAGAGGATCGCATCTTCGGGTCCGACCAGCGTAGGGAAGAGAGCCTCGTTGGCATTCCAACAGCTAACATAGGTCAGCGAACTTTCTGTCCCGACGAACTCAGCGATTTTCGCCTCGAGCTGACGATGGCAATCGAGGGTACCGCAGATGAAGCGGACCGACGCGGTCCCGGCCCCATAATCACGCAAGCCCTGAATGCCCGCCTCGATGACAGCGGGGTGGTCGGCCAAACCCAGATAGTTGTTGGCACAGAGCACCAGAACCTCGCCTTTCCCCTTGATTTTCACGACCGCTCGCATCGGCGATTCGATTTCGTAGAACGGTTTGAGCTGTCCCGAATCGCGCAGGTCGGCGATGATCTGGTCGGTCCGTTGGGTGAATGCAGCATTAGGCATGTTCGTACTCCAAAAGGTCAAAACACCGTTAACCTAACCTATCGGCTCAACGGTCACGATTTCGGTTTCGAGGTGGACTGGCGCCTTGAGCGAGTTGGTAATCAAGCACGTTTCTTCCGCTTTGGCCAGCAGCCGTTCCGCTCGGGCCTGGTCAACATTGGCGGCAACCGTCAATTTGGCTCGGATTTTGAAGTCGGTGAACAACATGGCTCTTTCGACGCGATCAAGCGTCCCCATCACATCGACCGCGATCGACTGATACTCGAATTTCGACGCGGCCGCGATCGCGCGGAAGGACAAGATGAAGCAGTCGGCGACGGCCGCGACCAGCAAGTCTTCCGGGGACCATGCGGTTCCGGGACCGCCGAATTGAGTAGGGGGGGCCGAATTCAAGGTAGGCAGCTTGTCGCCGCTGAGTTGGACTAATCCGGTGGCGGCCGCAGTGCCTGCGACACGATAATGATGGGGAAAATTCATGAAAACCTTTCGTGGATCGGATGGAAAAAAACGATCAAGCGTTGCGGCTTTCCGGCCCCTCTAGGGACTCGCTGTCGCCGTTTTGCTTCGAAACAAGTGCCGTTTTGCCCGACTACGGAACCAAGCGTTGTCGCAAGACTCGTCAACTTCAGGATTCTAGCCCGCGGTTTTCGCGACCAGCGGACGATCGCGCCTTCCGGCTCGTAGTTATTGGAACGAAGCCTCGTAGTTTTAGAACAAAGCCTCCTGAAATTTTAGTCCTCGAATTCGCGCTCAACCAAATAGCACTTGTTCCTGAAAAACGCAGCTGCGACTCCACGGCCGATTTAATCGACCGGAAGTTTTCGGCGCAACAAAACACGAGGTCACTTCGGCGCGGCACCGGGCGACGAACCCCAACAATCAACTCACCGCCTGGGTTTCTCGCAAACTCGAGACCACGCGGTCAATCAAGTTATAATCCTTGGCTTCCTCGGCGGTCATGAAGTTGTCGCGGTCCGTGTCCTTTTCGATCTTGTCGAGCGTGTGACCCGTGTGATGCAACATGATCTCGTTGAGTCGGCGCTTGATCCGTTTGAGCTCCTTGGCATGGATCATGATCTCTTCCGCCGTACCTTGCATACCCGCCAGCGGTTGGTGGATCATGATCGACGCATTCGGAAGCGCGAATCGTTTGCCGGGAGCCCCAGCGGTCAAAAGCAATGCCCCCATCGATGCGGCTTGCCCCATGCAATACGTGCAGACATCACAGGTAAGGAACTGCATCGTGTCATAAATCGCCATGCCGGCCGTGACACTGCCACCGGGTGAATTGATGTACAGATGGATGTCCTTCTTGGGATCCTCCGATTGCAAGAACAACATTTGGGCCACGAGCGAATTAGCCAGTTCCGCCGTGACTTGGCTCCCTAAGAAGATGATGCGGTCGCGCAAAAGTCGACTGTAGATGTCGTAGACGCGCTCTTCGCGGCCAGTATTGTCAACCACGTAAGGAACGTAGGGCATTGGAATACAACTCCATGAATGAGGCGAATCAATGTGGAACAATGCGAGGTCGAAACCAACTCGGGACACCCGTTATTCGTCGTCGTCTTTGGCCCGATCTTGGCGAACAGTGATTTCGTCGACCAACCCATAAGCTTTGGCTTTTTCGGCGGTGAGGAACAGGTCCCGGTCCATATCGCGGGCAATGGTTTCCGGCGTTTTTCCAGTGTGTTTGGCCAGGATCTCATTGATCACCTCCCGATTGCGGAGAATTTCGTCCGCTTGGATTTCAATGTCGCTGACTTGGCCGGAGACACCTCCGTAAGGCTGATGGATCATCACCCGGGAATGGGGGAGGGCGAAGCGCTTCCCCTTGGTGCCACCGGCGAGCAGTACTGCCGCCCCGCTGGCGGCCTGTCCGACGCAGTAGGTGGCGACGGGACAGGACAAGATCTGCATGACGTCGTAAATCGCCAGCGTCGCGATGACGTCACCGCCCGGCGAGTTGATGTAGAAATGGATATCCTTTTTCTTGTTCTCACTCTGCAGGTACAGCAGCTTCATCACCAGTTCATTGGCGTTGCCCGTATAGATCTCCCCCTGCAGAAACACGATCCGGTTTTCCAGCAGCAAATCGCCGAGGGTCATTTGGCGCTGCCGCTGGTACTGCTGGGTCGCGTAGGAATTGCGAATCGCCAGCAGCGGGTCTTGTTCGAACGGGAACGATGTACCATGCGAATTCATAATACTTCCTTTCAATGGAATCGATGCAGAGTTGGCCTCGGCGCGAGCGTTCTTTCGTGCCCTAGGAACCGAACGCCCTGACGATGTGACAACCGCGGTGAGCCTGCCGCTGCCTCGGCCGTGAGGCAAACATGATGCCGCGGGCGCTGGGTGTTATCCCTTTTTGTTGCTGACTCCCGGGATTGGGGCTTCGGGCTGTTCGTCGAATTTCGCTTCGGGGATTTCGGATTCGTCTTCGCCAGCGATGGCCAAGTCCACCGCCTCGATCGAATCGGACACATTCGCCTTATCGTACGGAACCGGCTTGACTTTCGCCGATTGAATGATCATCTCGATGACCTTGCCTTCGATAATCATGTTGCGGAGCGCATCGATTTGCCCGTTCTTTTCCAGCCGTGCCCGCAATCGTCGCGGCGATTCATTCGTCGACGCGGCTAGCCGTGCAATGTGGAGATCATAGTCCCGTGGCTCGTCCTCAATTTGTTTTTCCTCAGCAATCCGTTCCAGGATGAAGTGTTCCTTGAGCAGCACCTCGGTCCGAGACATCAATTCGTGACGAGCTAGGTTTTCTTGCTGCCGAATTTGATCGTCCGAGAAGCCAGACGAACGCAGTTCCATGACGAATCGAGCAAGCTCGCGACGGAATTGCCGCTTGAGGAGGTCCGGGGGCAAGGCCCAATTGGCGGATTCGGTCAAGGATTTGCTGATTTGTTCGCGGACCCGCCGCCGTTGCTCGTAGGCCAGTTGTTGCTCGAGGCATTCCCGGATCGCCTTTTTGAACGCTTCCGGTTCATTAAAACCTAACGATGTCGCCAAATGTTCCAAATCGATTTCTTCAGGGCGTCGCACGTCGAGCACCTCGAATTCGAGTTGCAACGTCTTGCCTCGTAATTCTTCGCGAGATCCTTGGGAGATCACCGTGTAGGGGGTCGAGAAGCGGTCCCCCGCTTTCTTGCCAACCGCTAATTTGTCAAAGTTCTCGAGTCGCCCGTCAGAGAAAACGATATTGGAACGAACGGCGAACGATGTTTCGTCGATCGCGACGACGGGGGCTCCGTCGAGTGTTCCTGTGATGCGGAAGGTCACTTCATCGTCCGTGGCGATTGGGCCATCCACTGGGACCAAGTCTGCTTGCTTTACGGCAAGTTTCCGGGCATAGGCGATGACTTCTTCGTCGGTGAATTCATGCTCGGGGCGATCGATCGTAAGCCCCTCCCATTGCGGCAACTCGAACTCCGGACGCACCTCGATGTCAAACTCGTAGGTCATCGGGCCTGACTCGGGAATCTCGACCTTTTCGTAATTTAAATCGGGTTCGCTGATGGCCGAAAAATGCCGCTCCGAATTCACTTGGGCGAGGCTATCCATCAGCAGCGCACCTTTGACCTGAGCCTCGACCTGCTTGCGGAATTTGCTTTCCAGCAATTTCCGGGGAGCCCTGCCGGGGCGGAAGCCAGGCAATTCAGCCTTAGGAGCGATCTCATCGAAATGCTTTTGAAAATAGCGATCGATGTCCTCGCGAGCAACCGAAACGCGGACGTGCCGTTGGCAGGCCCCCGTGCTTTTGACTTCCACCGTCAGATTCAATTTTTGCAACTCAAGCGAATCTTCGACTTGGGTATCAGTATTCACGTTGTTATTTCCCCGATAGCTTGCAAACCGACCCGGCAGACGACATCACAACGAACCACTGCCGTGAACAAAGAAAAAAAGGACGACACCAGGTTGTCGCCTTCGACTTAAATACGTTGATTCTAGTGCTCCTTCGAACCCTGAAGTTGGTTTCGTCGAGTAACGCTAGACACGGCTTAGTTCGAAAACAACCTGGGATTTTTCCCAACGGCTAATTTCGCCAACCCCACGTTTTCGGAATGGCGTGGCACTTAGAGCCTATCCCAAAACTGACAGCCCCCGTATCCCGAAGCGTAAGCAACGTCTGATCTTGGGAAAGGCACTGAGGTTTCTCGCGTTTCCTACAGGGCCAAGTGTACCCAAAGGCAGGGCTTGTTGCCTAGAACCCTCACCACTCTCGTGCTGGCGTCTCGGAGTAGGCTTTGTTTGAACACGATTAGCCGGAACGCGCTGGCGTCCAGTTTTCCCGAGCCGCGATCGAGCACCTCTGCGGTTTCCGGATTTGGCGCAAAGCCGAGGCTTCTATTCCCAAATTTCGAGCCACCGTGCACCTGACCGTGGTTCTCGGCACGACCAAAACCCTAACGTACTCCAACGATTAGTTTTGCGACGAAGCCCTGGATTCGCGCAACCGGTGAGCACCGTAGCGTTTCCCGCAAAACTTTCGTAGCTGCACAAAATCCGGGCAATTTTGTCACTAATCCCAATAATCAGCGTGGGGAGCTACAAACGAACGCTAAAAAGAAAAAAGACGTCGGCTTGAAATGAGACGCGGCCAACAGTCAGCCGCTGCGAAGGGGTACCGACAATGCACCCAAACAAAAAAACCTGTCGTCACCGACCAAATTGGCGAACAACAGGCTTTCAGCAACAAAATTACAGCATCGAGCGAGAGCGGGTGAACGGACTCGAACCGTCGACAATCACGTTGGCAACGTGATGCTCTACCAACTGAGCTACACCCGCGGCAGCGGAAACGCCGAATCCTCGGCAAACTTTCCGGATTATACAAATCACGACCGGCTTGGCAAGTCGCCGGCAGGAAAAAGACCCAGAAATTTAGTCATCGGTTCGTTGATTTCGGAACTTTATCGGATAGACTGAAGGCATTCCCACCGCAAGGTGTGACGCTTCGCCGCGATAGAGGTCGAACGGCAGACTGTGCATGAATAATCCTTTGGCTCGAAACCTAAAAGGTCGTCCATATCTAGGTAGGCTGACGAATTTCGATGAGTTGATTCCCACAGAGGAGACCAACCAGATGAAAGCTAAATTGGTGGTTGTTGGCGGGGATGCTGAATCGCAAGAAGTCAATCTGAAACTCCCCACCGTGATCGGCCGCGGCAAAGAATCCGGGCTGATCGTTCCTCACGCGTTGGTGAGTCGTCGGCACTGCGAAATCTTCGAGCGTGAAGGATTGCTGATCGTCAGAGACCTGAATTCCCTCAACGGGACTTACATCAACAATTATCGCATCCAGGGAGAACAACCGCTCTACCCAGGAGAACTCTTGACCTTGGGCAATGTTACCTTTCGCGCTATTTATGGCGAGGCTGGCGACATCGGGGGCGAGATGAGTCTGACGCCGGGAACGGCCACCGGCGCTTTGAACGCCACGGTTCGAGTCGACCTACCGGCGCGGGCTCCGGAAATCCAAAAAACGACGCCTGCCCCCATTCCCGCAACTCCTCGTGCGGCGACAGAATCTCCATCAGACGACGGCGAAAAACGAACGGCTCCTCAATCAAACGATTCGAGGGAATCGCAAAAGGTGGTGCGGTCGCAACCGAAGCCGGTCGAGAAACTGGAACCGATAGCCGCTGCCAAACCCTCCGACGGCGAAATCGATTTTTCCGAACTCCCACGTCTAGCTGATGTCGAACGATCGATCTCGGTCAGTGGATTAGATTTTCTACCAAAATCAGATACGCCTGAAATCAGTCGTATTAACGTCACCCCTGCCGGCGACATGGCAGACACTCCCGCATCGTTTATCGATCCCGCAGTGTTTCTGCACGTTACTAGCGAACCGGCAAAGTCCAATGAGGTCGATTCCCAGTCGCTGGAATCGTTCCTGAAAAAAGTCAAATGACATTTCGAGCGATTCATGACGCAATCTGAACCCGAGAGCGATGATCCCCTGGTCGTACGGATTCGCCAGGGCGATGTCGGGGCTTGGGAAGAATTAGTGGCCCAATTCGAGGGGCGGTTGCTCGCTTACGCCAACAGCCGTTTGGCGAATCGCTCGGTGGCCGAGGATATAGTTCAAGAAACGTTTCTCGGCTTCGTCAACAGCCTGCCCAATTACGACGGCAAACGTTCCCTCGAAAGCTACTTGTTTTCGATCTGCGCCTACAAGTTGACAGACTACCTCCGCCGCGAAGGCCGCCGACCCACGATCCCACTAGCGGCCTCTGACAGCACCAGTGGCGAATGGCAAGTCGCCGGGAACGCGCGAGTGGCCAGCAGCATCGCCCGCAGTGTCGAACGGCGTTCGATCGAACAGCAAGCCCTAGCTGAAGCCCTACGCGACCAAGTCGACAAATGGCAAGAACGAGGAGACTGGACCAAACTCAAATGCATCGAGCTTCTGATCGTTCGCCAACTGCCAAACAAACGAGTCGCGGCCATCCTCGGCATCACCGAACAACAAGTCGCGAACTTCAAGTTCGATTTCATTTCCCGCACGCGGGCCTTGCTGAAGCGACAGAATCTTTCGCATGAAATCTTCCCTGAGCTGTATGACGACCGGTAAGCGGTGAGAAGCGGGGACCAAGGCGTCAGCGAATTCTTGCCGTAATGCCTTGATAGTTACTCGACGCCGTTCCCTCGACTGCGTCGCGATCGTGGATGGTAATCCCTTGCTCCCCACTGGGAGAGTCGGCCTGCTAGGGCCGGAAAGGGCGCCCGTGAACGAGTGGCTGGCACCTTCGATGTTGCTCGAAGTTGCAAGACCTTGAACGAGTGGCTGACCTTGAACGAGTGGCTGGCACCTTCGATGTTGCTTTGAACGAGTGGCTGGCACCTTCGAAGAAGGGAATCCGAGAGGCGGTGTTTTTGGCAACAACGCTTTTTAGGCGATGGGTGGCGATTTCTGGTCGCCTTTCTTACCCGTCGTTCGCAGGCCGCTCTGCCACACCCGCTACGAACGCCATCGCAAATTCTTTCGTCAACTTGGCCAACCACCGGGTAGGTCAACAAATAGATGGCTCACGCACTGCTGCCGCGATTAAGAGAACTCGTCGGAGCGCGCAGGTGCATCTGCTCACGGCATAGATACCTACGGGGACGCAACGTTTCCCAGCAGCGGGCCACATCGACAGGAGAAATCAGGATGCAACCAACCAACAGCGAGAACATAGACGAAGGCGAGGTGCCCGAGGAATTCGCGGCAGCCTGGGCCAATGTGCTGCTCGACCTCAACGAAAAGCAAACGCAGCCATCAACAAGCCAAGAGGCCGATTCCAACTCGAACACGGAGGAGCAGCAATGCGAGAGCGCATCCAATCCGACGCCGAACTGAAGTTCCCAACACCGACGACGGCGATGGTAGCGATGCAGGTGGATGCCATGCATCGAGCCGGAGTCACGGTCACCGCTACGGCGATTGCACAGCACTACAAGCTCAGCGAGCCCGTCATCAAACACATTCTGCGACGCGCCGAGAACATCCGACTGCTCAGGAACGATCCCAAGTTCGGTTGGTTGCCATTCAATTCGTGAGACCATGCCATGCCGAACATCCCTGACAATCTTGTCCCATTCTACGACGACGGACCCGATTGGCCGCAGACGCCCGAGCAGCAAGCCGCTGAACGAGCGTATCGCGACTCGTTCCTCCTATCGGCCCGCGAGGCTGCTCATTGGAAGAGCATCGATAAAGACGCCATCGACCGCGCGTGGGAGGAACGTCGTCGCGTTCGCCAGCAAGCTGAGGTGCTGTTTCCTTCGGCCAGTCTATTCGACGATCCGGAACTCGACAGCGACCAAGTCGTCTATCGCCGTGATCATCTCATCGACGCCTCACGCACACGAGGTCGCGTGCATGGATTCGAGTTCGTTCGGCAATGCTGGGAGGCCTTGCTCGATGGTGGTGTCGATGAACACGTGATCGCACCCCAGATCATTCGTCCCTGGCTGGCGTCAGTCGCTGAGTGGGTCGCCACCGAAATCACACCAGATCGCTTCGATACGCCGCGACTGCCAGACGAAGATTTAAGCCAAAGGCAGCGACGAATGCTCCAACAAGCCATGCGCGTGATCGCCGCCAGCGATCCCAAACACCCCGAGGCCATCCTCAACCAATTGAACGAGATTACCCGCGAGCAACTCGAATGGCTCTGGCCCGGTCGCATTCCGCTGGGCAAGCTCACGCTGCTGGCGGGCGATCCGGGTCTAGGAAAATCATTCGTCACGTTGGATTTGGCGGCTCGCGTTTCCCGCGGTGAACCGTGGCCCGACCTGCCGCTGTTCAAGCAGCGACCCGGCAAAGCGATCATCATGAACTGCGAAGATGACTCAGCCGACACCATCGCTCCTAGGCTCGACAAGGCGGGGGCCGATGGAGCCAATGTCTATTTGTTGGAGGGAGTGCGAACTGGCGATCAACGGCGGATGTTCTCATTGGAACTCGATCTGCCACTGCTTGAGCAATCGCTGCAGCGAGTTAGCGACGCCCGTCTGATCGTCATCGATCCCATCTCAGCCTACTGCGGCAAGATCGACTCGCACAAGAACAGCGATGTCCGAGGCATGCTGGCTCCCTTGGCCGAATTGGCT
>CALDHM010000011.1 GCA_937941455.1 uncultured Pirellulaceae bacterium
AGGAGTCAACGTGCTGTACATCGAGCCTGGCTCGCCATGGCAAAACGGCCTGTGCGAGAGCGTTAACGGCAAGCTTCGCGATGAATATCGTCATCAGATCGAGCTTTTTGAGCGAGGAAGATGCCCCAGGCTGGTTGGACGATTTCAATAATCGACGTCCACACAGCTCGCTGGGCTACCTAACCCCATCGGAGTTCGCGCGACGCTGTGCTGATTGCGTTACGTTCGCTGCGTTCACTCCACGGAATCAGCACAGCGACCCCCTAAACCGTTACCCGTTACCCAACTAAATTTTTCATAACCACCGGTGCAGAAAACTGGGGCATTCCACGCCGTCTTGGCAAGTTCGCCGTCAAAGGTCTTAACGCTGGCGTATTAATTGGCGAGCGGAACTGCGGTACACTATAGGTGTTTTTAAGTCAGCGTTCACATCGAACCTGTTCGGGATTCGAGCGTTTCCCATGCGGGCCGCCGTCGGCTGCCAGTTGATTTTTTTACGGCCGACATTTTTTCAAATTGGACCCATCGATGTCGAACCAATACGAGGACGAGAGTGGGCTAACCGGATGAACGATCGTTGGCATGCGTCGTAGACAACGCCCGTTACTTGAACTATCTTTGTCAGTGATTTGCTGGGTCGGTCTGGCTTCCGCTCCACTGGCAACTCTCGCGCAGAATCTCGAGGATGCTCGTGCCGCGTTTCGACGAGGAGATTATTCAAAGACCTGGTCGCTGACGCAGACGGCGATCGAGGGGCGGCAGGCGGACGAAAGTTGGTATCGGTTGGCAGCCGAAGTCGCGTTGGTTCGCGGAGAATATGCGGAGGCGGCGGCTGCGGCCGGCCAGGGCATGGGCTTGCATCGCAACAGCATCCACCTGCGCCGGCTCGCGGCCACGGCGGAATTGTACTGCGGAAACCAGAATCGCGCAGTCGAACTCCTTGAAGAAATCGGTTTGTTGTATGAGCTTAGCAAGTGGCGTTATCGCCGTGACGAGGATCAGGCATTACTTGCTGATTACTATCTCCAACGCGGTCGCGATGCACGAGAGGTGCTGACGACGATCCTGCGGCCGTTGGGGAATGCGAGCTATCCTGCTCGCATGGCGATCGGCAATTTGGCGTTGTCGAAATCCGATGACGCCTTGGCCGCCGAAAATTTCCGTGCGGCTGCGGAGTTAGAACCTGATGATCCCGAGCCGCTGTACGGGCTGGCGCGGGCTTATGAGTCCTCCGACCCAGAGAAGGCCAACCAATACTTAACGGCCGCTCTTGAGCGAAATCCAAACTTCGTGCCCGCGCTGCTTCGGCGGGCCGAGGGTGCCATCGACGGGGAGAATTACGAGCTAGCCGATCGACTCCTCGAAGCCGTATTGGCGATCAATCCGCAGCAGGTCGCAGCGCTGGCGTTGAAGGCGGTGATCGCCCACCTCCAGAATGATTTTTCCAGCGAAGGGGAGCTGCGGCAACGCGCCTTGAGTACATGGAATGCGAATCCCGAATTCGATCATCTCGTGGGCAAAAAGTTGTCACAGAAATATCGATTCGCAGAAGGCGCTCGTTACCAGGAGCGGGCTTTGGTCTACGATCCAAAGTATCAGCCGGCCAAAATCCAACTGGCTCTCGATCGCTTGCGTTTGGGAGACGCTGCCGGAGGTTGGAAATTGGCTGATGAGGTGTATCAAGCGGATCCTTATCAGATTCTGGCACACAACCTGGTGTCGCTCCGCGATCGTTTGGCCGAGTATGCGACGTTGTCCAACGATGAATTTGTGATCAGGATGGCAGGGCGTGAGGCCCGGCTCTACGGTGACCAGGTCATGGCCTTGCTGCGCGAGGCGAAACGTCAGTTGGAAACCAAATACGACGTGCGAATCAAGCCGCCGATTTTTGTGGAAATCTATGCGACCCAGCAAGACTTTGCAGTGCGGACGTTCGGGATGCCTGGAGTTCGTGGCTATTTAGGCGTCTGTTTTGGGAACGTCGTGACAATGAACAGTCCAGCCTCCCAAGGTAATCGGGCATCGAATTGGCAAGCCGTCCTGTGGCACGAATTTTGCCATGTCATCACCTTGCAAAAGACGGCCAACAAAATGCCGCGCTGGTTGAGCGAGGGGATTTCGGTTTACGAAGAACGCCAGCGCGATCCTTCATGGGGGCAGAGCATGACGCCCCGGTTCCGGGAATTGACGTTGTCGGACGAAGTGTTGCCGATCAGCCGCTTGAGCGAGGCGTTTCTCAACCCGCGAAGTCCGGAACACTTGTTATTTGCGTATTATGAGTCGTCGCTTGCCGTGGAGTTTTTGTTGGAAAAATTCGGACAAAAGATGCTCAACCGGTTGCTTGTCGAGCTCGGCTTGGGCGTTGCGGCGGACCGGGCCTTGGCGCAGTATGCGGGGCCCCTCAAGCAGCTAGATGCCGAATTCATCGAGTTCGTGCGGCGTCGCGCAATGACTTTGGGCAGCGATGAGTATTTGCAGAAACCGGCTGCCGAGGCGATGACCTCTGTCGAAGCATTGCGCCGATTTGCCGAACAGAATTCGCCCAATTATTTCGTACAACGGGAATTGGCGCAGCATTATTTGAAGGAAAAGCAATGGGATGCGGCCCTCGCCATGGCCCACAAGATGCTGGAGACTGTTCCCGAGTTGCAAGGTCGCGAAACACCCTATGCGGTCGCAGCGGCGGCCTATCGAGGTCTGGGGGATACTGAGGCGGAAATGGCGGCGCTGCGCGAGTGGGTGCGGCGGGATGCCGATGCCTACGATGGGGCGTTGCGTTGGGCCGAGTTGGCGATTGGCTGCGAACGCTGGGACGAAGCGTTGGAGGCTGCTCGCGCGGCGCTGGCGGTCAATCCGCTGCTGCCTGCTGGACATCGTTTCCGAGCCGCAGTTGCGGAAAAACTGGGGCTGGACGAGGACCTGATCGAGGCCCTAGCGGCCGAAATCGAACTGGGGCCGGGCGATCCGGCCGACGTGCATTTGCGGTTGGCGCAGGCTTGCCTGCGGACCGGCAATATCGAACGGGCCAAACGGGAGGCGCTGCGGGCCCTAGAATACGCGCCACGTTACCGAGAGGCTCAGGAGTTACTTTTGCAGATCGTGGATAATCAAGATGAGTTATCAACTGGGAGGAAATCGCCGTGACGATCCGCGTGCTGGTCGGTTGGTCTGCGTTGCTGCTGTTGGGCGTTGTCGCGCTCGCTGGAGGTGGGCGTGATTGGCTTGCGATACGTCCGAATGGGGGGGGCAGCGAGGCATTGTCGAGTGCTCTGCCAGGCAACGGACACGCAGCGATGAACGCTATGCAGGACCCTATTCAGCTGCCGCGGCGTGGGAAAACGCTTGAGGAGCAGGTCGGCGGATATGGCTTGAACGCCCAGGGCTTTCCTACCTGGCCGATAGATCCGATACATCGCCGCGATCATTTCACGTTTGCTCGTGTCCGTTATACATCGGGCTTGCGAGACGACGAACTGGGATTTGGCGGGCGGCGGTTCCGCCGATTCTATGACTGGTCGACGGATTTTCCCGAGGCGGATAACAACTTTTCCTTTCGCCTCGCGGAACTGACGTCCTTTCAAGTGAACCCCGAACCGGTGGTGGTGACCTTCGATAGCGAGGAGATTTACAATTATCCGTTTGTCTATCTTGTTGAGGCTGGGCACATGAAGCTGACGGATGTCGAGGTCGAGGGAATGCGCAAGTATTTGTTGCGAGGCGGTTTTTTACTGATCGATGATTTCTGGGGAGAATGGGAATACGAGACGCTTTTGCTGAACTTGAAGCGAGTTTTTCCCGATCGCAGTCCTCGCGAATTACCGATCGACCATGAAATTTTCCACATTGTCTACGACTTGAAGGAAAAAATGATCGTCCCCAGCATCCACAGTTATTTGCGGGGTGCCTGGACCGAAAGGGCAGACGCTCGCGAACCGCATGTGCAAGGAATGTTCGACGACAACGGCCGCCTCATGATGGTCATTTTGCACAACACGGACCTAGGGGATGGCTGGGAACGTGAAGGTGTGGACGAAGGTTATTTTCGCAAGTACTCCGAGGCGTACGCTTATCCCTTGGGAATCAACATCATCGTCTACGCCATGACTCATTGAAGAATAGGCTCGGAAACACTATCGCTTGCATTCATGGAATAGAAAAAAAAGGAAGGCCGACATTGTCCACGCTAACACCGGAACAAGAACAAGTGACCGCGCTGCAAATTCGCGATAGTCGGCAACGCATCTTCGAGCAATTGAACAAGGTTATCGTCGGGCAAAGGAGCGTGATCGAGCAGCTGTTGATTAGCTTGTTCGCGGGAGGGCACTGCCTGATAACCGGCGCACCTGGGCTGGCAAAAACTCTTCTTGTCCGGAGTATCGCCCAAATTTTCCATTTGAAGTTTCAGCGGATCCAATTCACTCCAGACCTGATGCCCGCGGACATTACCGGGATGGAGATTCTGGACGACACCCCCGAAGGTCGGCGGATGCATTTTGTCAAGGGGCCGATTTTCGCCAATGTCATCTTGGCCGATGAGATCAATCGTACGCCGCCAAAAACCCAGGCAGCATTGCTCGAAGCGATGCAAGAACACCAGGTGACGGCCGGGGGGCGAAGGTATTCACTCGAGGAACCTTTTTTTGTATTGGCTACGCAAAATCCGATCGAAATGGAGGGAACCTACCCGCTGCCTGAGGCGCAGCTCGATCGCTTCATGTTCAATGTGCATATTGACTATTTGCCCGAGGACGACGAGGTGGCGGTCGTTCAACAGACGACGTCGCGGGTAGCGCAGCCGATCGAGCCGTTGTTTACCGGGGACGACGTGATTCGTTTTCACCAGTTGGTTCGCACGGTGCCTGTCGCGGAGTCGTTGGTTCGGTATGCCGTTCGGTTGGCCGATGCGACACGTCCGCATCGCAGTAGTACGGCTGAGTTCGTCAACGAATTCGTGACGTGGGGGGCAGGCCTGCGGGCGGCACAAAATCTTGTGCTGGGTGCAAAAGCGAGAGCCCTGTTGCTGGGACGTAATCATGTGACGGTTGAGGATCTGCGCGTTCTCGTGGAGCCCACGTTCCGACATCGCGTGATCTTAAGCTATCGGGCCGAGGCGGAAGGCTTGACCGTCACTGCCTTGCTGGCTCGTATCCTCGAACATGTCAAGGTCCCGCAATGATCGGCCCTGCGAGGGACCCCGTATGACCAACACGATGCAGGACAAGACGAAAACGGCTGGCGAGCCAAGCGCGCCGCGGTTGTCTTTCGATCCGGCGACCTTGATGAAGCTCAAGTCGCTCGAGTTGCGGGCGAGGGCGATTGTCGAAGGAATGAGCTTAGGCTTGCATCGTAGCCCGTTTCACGGCTATTCCGTCGAGTTCTCCGATTATCGGCCGTACAGCGTTGGGGATGATCTGCGGTATTTGGATTGGCGATTACTGGCCCGCATGGATCGGCGGTATATCAAACGGTTCGAGGATGAAACAAACCTCCGCTGCTATCTCGCTCTGGACTTGAGTCGCTCGATGCTCTATGCGGGGCCGCGCCAGATCGCCAAAATCGATTATGCGAGGATCTTGTTGGCTACCCTGGCATTTTTTCTCGCGCGGCAACGGGACGCTGTGGGGCTGGTAACCTTCGATGAGCAGATTCGCGATTTGATTCCGCCGCGGTTTCGGCCTGGTCACCTCCGTCGCTTGTTGGTGGCATTGGAGCGTAACCCGGCTGGAACGGGCACGAATATCCGCGCACCGCTGGAGCGGTTGGCCTTGACCTTTCGCAAACGTGGAATGGTGGTGTTGGTTTCCGACTTTCTGTTAAGTCCCGAGGATTTGCGGCGTCCGTTGGCAACCCTCCGTGCACTCGGGCACGAGGTGGCTCTCATCCGAGTGTTAGACCGCACCGAAAAGACACTCGAACTTGAGGAACCTGCGATATTCGTCGATCTGGAATCACGGCGAGATTTATATGTCGATCCAGTGGCCGGACAGCGAGATTATCGCAAACGCTTCGCCCAACATGCTGCTGGGCTGCAGATTCTCTGTCAGGAACTGGGGATCGACTGGCATGAAGTTTTCACCGATGAACCGTTGGAACGTTCCCTGCATCGCTTCATATCGAGAAGGAGATGGATTCGCTCGATTGCTGATAACACCCATGATTTGTCGATGGCATCTGAATTCGCGGAGGCAGCCGGCCCATGAGTTTTCTCGCGATTGCTTTTGGACTGGGTAGTCTGGCGGTTGGTTTGCCGATCATCTTTCATCTGATTCGCCGTTCTCCGCAGCGACGGATCGATTTCAGTTCGTTGCGATTTCTGCAACCATCACCACCCCGTTTGACCCGGCGAAATCGGATCGAAGACTGGTTGCTGCTGCTTTTGCGGGGGACGGCGATCGTGCTCGTGACTCTCGCGTTCATGAGGCCGCTCATCCGCGATGCGGCGCTCGTGACCGAAGACGACTTGGCTGGTCGGCGCGTGGTGATCTTGATTGATACGAGTGCGAGCATGAGACAGCCGGAGGCTTGGGCGAATGCTCAAGCCGCGTTCCGAGAACAACTGGCGGGACTGCGTCCGCGCGACGATTTCGCCGTTGTCGCTTTCGATTCGACGACTCGCGTGATCATTCCCTTCGATGAACCAACCGGTAGGTCGCCACCGATGGAGAAGCGGGATTTGGCCAAGGCCGCGTTGGATGAGCTTGCCCCGACTTGGTTCGAGACCGACGTGGGTAACGCATTCAGTCAAGCCGTAGAACTTTTGGAATCTCAGCGAAGTGCCGGGCCCGAGCAGGTTGATGGGTACATCGTGTTGATTTCGGATTTGCAGAGTGGAGCAAGTTTCGAAGCACTTGCAGGTATCGAATGGCCCGCTGCTGTCCGCGTGGATGTACGTTGCGTCGTCAAAAAACAACGAATCAATGCCGTTCCCAAGATTATGGTGGAACCGGGAGGGATCGGAGCGCGGCCTCGAATTCGCATTGCCCGTTCCGATGGTGCGGGAGCAGAAACGTTTTCCTTGGTATGGCAAGAGCAGGCCTCAGAGCAAGCCGCCGAACGATTCGCGATCGATGTGCCGGCAGGATCGATGAGGACGATCGAAAAGGAGTTGCCCGCATCAGGCCAGTGTTTTCAATTAGCTCTCTCTGGCGATGAAGTCGATTTCGATAATATCGTCTACTTGGCTCGGCCGACGATTGGCAAACAGATCGTGTTGTTTGTTGGCGATGAAGGCTTGGATGATCCGGCTGCTTTGGGATATTTCTTGAAGCGAGCGATTTCGTCCGCACATTTTCAAGTAATGCAAGTATCAAATGTAGCGAACTGGGAGGCAGGCTTTGGCTTAGAGCCTATCCCACTCCCTCTTCATTCCCAGCCCACCTCCGCCGTAGGGGAGGAGGGAGCGACTTTCTCGAATGGGCCGGTAGTAAGTCGTCCAGCTTTGGTCGTCGTCGCCAAGCCGCTTCCCGATGAACAACGACGTGTTCTAGCCGATTACGCGGCGTCGGGAGGTATCGTCTTGGTGTGCGTGAACCGCCCGGACGTCGCTGCGAGTCTCGCGTCGTTGACCGGCGCAGTGCCTGAAAGCAACAACCAAGACGCCGACACCAAAACTACTGATGTTGGCTTCCATTCGAAATATCGATTGCTGATCGATGTTGACATGACCCACCCCTGGCTGGCTCCTTTTGCGTCCCCGCAGTTCAGCAATTTCACCAAGATTCGATTCTGGCGCACTTGCCCTGTGAGGGGTAATGAGCACGACCTACGAGTTATCGCTAGATTCGACGACGAGCGACCGGCCATGTGGGAAAACCCGATTGGTACGGGACGCGTCATCGGCTTGGCCAGTTCTTGGCATCCCGATGATAGCCAACTAGGACTCAGCTCGAAATTCGTGCCGTTGATGAAACGCCTGGTGGAGTTGAATCCTGAACGCCGACCGGTCGTCAACGACCTCGTTGTCGGGGAGTCTTGGCCAATTCCCACGAAATTCGCTGGAAAAAAAATCGTGATCACGCGACCAGATGGCACCCTGGAAGAATGTTCCGCGGAAGTCACGGAGTATCGCAAGACTGAGTTGCCCGGCATCTATCGAGTTCAAGCGGGTGATGACAGCGAGCGATTCGCGGTAAACCCAGCCGCTAGTGAATCAAAACTAGAACCAGTTCCCCTCGATCAACTAAAATCATGGGGTGTTCCGATGGAAGCAGGCTCGAGCATCGCGCAGGAGATCCGCACCCAGCAATTTTTGAACGATCAAGCGGTCGAATCTCGGCAAAGGATTTGGAAATGGTTGATTGTTGCCGCATTGATCGTATTGACGATCGAGTCTTGGCTTGCGGCGTGGCAGCAGCGCCGGCGCCGTCTTGAGTCCACATCCGGAGCCCACTCATGATCAACCGCATCGTTCAAGAGTATCTGGAACCGCTGGTAGCCCGCATTCGCTTGCGGAGATTTTGGCTGGTTGTCGCTGCGGTCGCTGTTGCGGCCCTGATCGTGATGGCCGTTTGTTGGATGTTGAAACCACAAGTTGGGCCGCAGCTGCGCGGGTGGCTCGTTCTCGGATTGGGAGTCGGTTTTTTTGCCTTTGGGGCAGTTGCCGGACTTGCCTGGCATCGTCGCCGCTACCGCGACGATTTTCGTCGCGCAGCAAATTTGATCGAGCGAGCTTCCCCCGATTTAGAGATGCGTTTGGCCACGGCGCTCGAACAGATCCCCGAGGCGTCTAGTGGCCGTTTGAGTTATCTGCAGCAAGAGTTGATCCGCGAGGCGATCTACCACGGGATCAGTAAGCCGTGGAATGCGATGGTGCCGCGGTGGCATCTCGTCGGAGCGATCTCGGCGGCCCTTGTCGGGCTTATGCTCGTCGCCATGCTGGGATTTGCATTTTTCCGGGGTGATGGCACGAACTCCCAAACTCAGCAGTTGGCCTTTAGCGATGCGCGGATTGTCGATGAAGGCTACGGTTGCCTGGTTGAGCCGGGAAATGTTTCCATCGAAAAGGGATCTAGCCTTGCCATCGAGGCGCGGTTTGAAGCAGCCATTCCTCCTACCGCATTTTTGAACATCAAAAAATCTTCCGGGGCGGAACAGCGTCTGGGGATGATTCGCAGCCTCAACGATCCGATCTTTGCCGTTCGGGTTCCGGAAATCGACGAGCCGTTCGAATACAGTGTCGAATTCGAGTCTCAACGCACCGCCAGCTATCAAGTCGATGTCTATGAATTACCGGAGATACAACGGATTGATGTGGAGTTGCGGTTGCCCGACTACCTGCCATCGGCAATCACCACGATCAAAGACGTTCGGCGTCTCACGGCGGTTGAAGGTTCCGAAGCATGTTTTCGGATTTTGACAAAGCGGCCGATTGCTCGCGGGGAATTTGTTAGCTCAGCAGCAGAGTCAATCCCGATCGAAAGCTTGGATCCAGTCCAAAATTTGTACGCGCTCACATTGCCGTTGACCGAATCGAGGCAGTACGAGGTCAAGGTTTACGACGACCAGAATCGCAGCAATCGATTCCCGCCGCGGCTGGTCATCACGGTTACGTCGAATCAGCTTCCCAAGATTGCGGTCAAAACTCCGGGGCGCGACATCAATGCCTCGGCGTTGGAGGAGGTTCTTCTGGCTTGCGAAACTTGGGATGATTTCGGCATCCAGCGCGTTGGGCTGAGCTGGTCGATCAACGGCGGTCCCGCGCAGGACGTGACTTTGGCGTCCGACCTGCCGGCTCGGACGACGACCCTGCAGGCCTTCACGCTGTTTTTGGAAGATCTCGTTGTTGGCGAAGATGACCTCGTGGCGTATCACTTCTGGGCCGACGATTTAGATGCGCAAGATCTGACGAGGCGCTCCACCAGCGAGATCTACTTTATCGAAATTCGGCCGTTCGAAATGATCTATCGCGCGGGCGAGACTCCGAGTGCTCAGCAAATGCAGAATCGGGGTAACGGCGAGCAAAATAGCCAAGGGGCTCAGGCGGCGGCAAATCTTGCGGAAACCCAGAAACAAATCATCGCCGCAACCTGGAATCTCATCCGCCGCGAGAGTGGTACTACCGTCAGTGACCAGTTCGCGAGCGATGCAGACTTGGTGGCACAATCGCAAGCGGAAGCTCGCCAACAGGCCGCAGCATTGGCGGGCCAAGTTCAGGCCGCCGAGTCGCGGGGGCTCGTGGAACAAGTTCTGCAACAAATGGACCAAGCCACCACGTTGCTGCAACGTGCCGCGCGAGAAGTGGAACCGAGCTTGCTGCGAGATGCTCTCAAGCCCGAGCAAATCACCTATCAAACCCTTTTGCGATTGCGATCCCGTGAGCTCGATGTCGTGCGGATGAGCCGCCTGCAAATGCAGAGCGCCCAAGCGGGCCAGGCCAACAGCTCCCCACAAATGCAGCAACTGGAAATGGACGATCAACGCAACCCATACGAAGAGGCGACCACTCCCTACGCACCTGAATCGCCACAGGCTCGCGAGAATCGCCAAGTGCTCAATCGTCTCCGAGAACTCGCGCAACGCCAAATGGATTTGAACGAGCAAATTCAGCAGTTGCAGTCAGAAATGAATCGAGCCACGGAGGACGGGAAGGCCGAAATCGAGCGGCGACTCAAGCGATTGCAGGAGGAGCAAGAACATATCCTTCGTGACAGCGATGAACTTCGCGACCGGATGCAGAACCAAGTCAACCAAGAACAAATGGCCAACGAGTCGCGCCAATTGGAGCAAGCTCGCGAAAATATCCAGCGCAGCTCCGAAGCCTTGCAAGATGCTCAATTATCACGAGCAGCCGCGGAGGGAGAACGGGCGCAACGGCAACTCGAGGAACTGCGCGAGGAATTCCAACGCCGTTCCACCAGTCAATTTCAAGACGAATTGCAGCAAATGCAACGGAATGCCCGCGATCTGGCTCAACGTCAAATCGAACTGAATCGGCAAATGCTGCGCGGAGAACAGCGGCCGAACGAACAGTCCAAGGGAACGTTGCGCGAAGCTGAAAACCCCGATGATTTGCCGACTCAATTGCGAGAACAGCGGCAGCGCTTGGAGCAGTTGCAACAATCGATCCGGGAAACCGTCGAGCGCGCGGAGCAAGCGGAGCCCTTGTTGGTGGATCAGCTTTACGACAGCTACCGCCAAGTCGCGCAACAGGAGCCCGATGAGGCATTGCAGGCTGCAGCCAGGGCTTGGGAGCGAGGTTGGCAACGGGAGGCTATCGAGCAGGCCGAGCGGGCGCGGCAGTCACTCGAAGCTCTGCGCGATGGCATTGAAATCGCCGGGGAACGGATCCTCGGTGATGAGACGCAACGTTTGCGTCGCGCGGCCGCAGAACTCGAACGGCTCGGCCAGGAACTCTCCTCGGAAATTCAACGCCGCGATCCGGAAACGCGAGAGGACGAAACTCGTTCGGCGGCTGACGGGCGGCGGGAAACGCTGGCCGATGCAGCAGGCAATCGGCGGCAAGAAGGTGTGGAGACTGATCCGCTTGGCGATGATTCCCCACGCAGTGGTGAATCGGAGGCGTCAAGTCGCTCAACAGCGCGCGCTCCCGAAAGTCCATCGCGCGAGTTGCGAACTGTCGAAGCCAATGGCCGCTCGCTCTGGGATGAGGGACTTCGCGATCAGCCGGACACCGATTGGTCGGGCGATCCGAATCGGCGGATGGGACGCAACATGCGTGAGATCAATCCGCTGTCGGGAGAAGAATTCCGACAGTGGCTTGACCGCCTCCGCGATGTCGAGGAAATGGTTGCCGATGAAGCGTTACGACAAGATGTAGCCCGGATTCGCCATGCAGTTCGCGAGTTTCGGCGGGAGTCGCAAAACCCGAACTCGCCCCCTCCCGCCTGGGATTTAGCACGCATCCGCATCATGCAGCCGTTGCGTCAACTGCAAGATCGCATTCGCGAGGAACTGTTGAAAAAAGCCGGGGAAAAGATCAACGTGCCCCTAGATCGAGATCCTGTTCCCGCTGAGTACCAAGACGCGGTGCAACGATATTTCCAAGAATTGGGAGCCGGAAAATGACCTGGGCCGATACTTGTTTGGCACCGGAATGGCTGGGCTGGGCTATCGCCTGCTTCGGCGCGGCCGCATTAGCCGCCTGGTGGTCTGCTTTTTCTGCTCCCATCTCATGGCCACAGCGATTCGCCGTGGCATTTTTGCAGATCGCTGGATTCGCCTTACTGGCCCTCTGTCTCCTGGAGCCAGCGATGCGCAGGGAGTTGCCGATCCCCCAAGCGAATTCTTTCGCCATTTTGGTTGACCGCAGTCGCAGCTTAGATATTCGTGACCAGGGAAGTGGGCATGCGACGCGCGCCGATCGTCTGCGGCGGTTGCTCGTCGAGGACGATCGGTGGCAAGCGGCACTCGCCGATTCGTTCGATTTGCGGCGATTTTATTTCGATCGCCAATTGACGGCAGTGAATGACTTTTCTGAATATCAGGCATCGGAATCGGGGAGCGCCTTGGGAGCGTCGCTCGAGGCGCTAGCCCGGCGTTTGCAGAGCAAGGCCTGTGCTGGCATTCTCTTGTTTACAGACGGCAATCGCACCGACGAGGGGCCACTCCCGCAAATTACCGGCGTGCCGATCTACCCTGTGCAGATCGCCGGGAAGGCGGTGCGCGATTTGTCCATCAAACAGGTGCATGTCAGCGAATCGAATTTCGAAGCGGCACCGGTTATGGTAACCATCGAGGCTGAAGCCCAAGGATTTGCAGGAAGTACGGTAGTCGCGGAGTTACTCAATCAAGCTGGCGAGGTGGTGCGTAGCGAGTTGGTCGCTGGCGTTGTCGATAATAAACGATTTGCTATTCGTTTCGAAGACCGGCCCGTTGGCCCAGGTCCGCATTTCTACACTGTCCGAGTACGCGATCGGCAAGAGAATGAGTTGGTAGGCCGCGAGGGGGGGGATGAGGCCACCTATGCCAACAACACCCGCACCATCGCGATCGATCGTAATTGTGGTTATTACCGCATTTTATACGTCGCGGGTCGCCCGAATTGGGAGCTCAAATTTTTAGACCGTGCCCTTGCTGAGGATGAAGAAATTGAGCTGCTGAAACTGCTGCGAGTCGCCAAACGAGAGCCGAAGTTTTCATTCCGTAGCCGGGCCGGCGAATCGAGTAATCCGCTGTTTCGCGGATTCAACAATGTTGATGATGCGGAAGCGGCCGCTTACGACGAACCTGTGTTGATCGCTTTGCCGGTTGGTCACCCAGTGCTGGCTAAATTGGAGCGAAAATTTCCGGTATCGGCCGAACAACTCTACCCATTCAGTGCAGTTATTTTGGATGATATCGAGGCCGATTTTTTTACGCCGGATCAACAGGCCTTATTGCAGCAATTCGTCGCCGAGCGGGGTGGAACCTTGTTGATGTTGGGGGGAATTGGTTCTTTCGAGCATGGCCAATATGAACGTACGCCCATCGGGCAGATGCTGCCCATCTATCTCAATCGCGGGGAATCGACCGCTGCAAACGGAAGTTTCCGATGGGACTTGACCCGAGAAGGTTGGTTGCAGTCATGGATGAGACTGCGGAGCACCGAATCGCAGGAAACGGAGCGTTTGCGCAGCATGCCGGCTTTCGAAGTATACAGCCGCGCGAGGCTAGTCAAACCGGGAGCAACCGTATTGGCCCAAGTTCGCGGTGAAGATGGCATGGCACTTCCCGGTTTAGTGACGCAGAAATTTGGCAAGGGTAATACGGCGGCCTTGCTAGTCGGCGATTTCTGGCGATGGCAAATGAAACGGCCCGATCACGACGATTTATCGAAGTTTTGGCGCCAACTCAATCGCTGGCTCGTCGCCGATGTTCCGCAACGGTTGGAAGTCGAGATCAATCAAAATGACTTTTCGACGATCGAAGCGCGAATCGATGTCCGCGACGAAAGGTTCATGCGACTGGATAACGCTCGCGTCACGGCAGAGATCGCTCATCTTGCTGCGGACTCCGGAGGGACTCCCGAAACCACTCGTGGGAGCGATCATACGAATATCTTGATCCTTGAGGCAACGCCTTCCGAACGAGAGGCCGGAATTTACCTGCTGAAATACACGCCGCGGCAGGCCGGTCCCTATCGCATTACGTGGACGGCAACTGCTTGCGATGGAACGGAAATTGGAAAACGGACTTCGGGGTGGGTCTGTCAACCGAATCTCCGTGAGTTACGAGAGATCAACGCGAATCAGGCAGTGTTGGACGAGTTGGCCACGCGGAGTGGCGGCAGGATCTTGCAAGCGAATGAGCTCGATTCGTTCGCTCGCTCAGTTCCGGTTAACTCGGCGCTGGCCACCGAAGTCAAGTTCGCGCCTTGGTGGCATCAGCCTGTGGTGTTCATGACAGCTCTCGGCTGCCTGATTACGGCTTGGGGGCTTCGCCGCTGGAGGGGCTTACCATGATTTTATGGGGGGCGCTCTGATGAATCCGCGATGCGACATTCGGCGAAAGATTTTCGCTTGGCAGGCCTCAGTCGCGTTTGGTGCCGCCATGCTGGGCCTAGGGGTCAATGATTTGGGAAGTTCCCGTTGCTGGGCCCAGGGGGCAGACAGCGCATCCCATCGCGGCGAGCAAATCGCAACGTCGATTGCCGAATGTTCACTCGGTGAATATTCGAGCGCCGATTGTCGACTCATGCTCGTGATCGTCGGTGCATCGGGCAAGCCGGAATATGCCGCGGCTTTTGCTGCACAAGCAGCGACATGGCAGCAGAGTGGCAACAAAGCCGGTTTTCAAGTGCTGATGATAGGCCACGGAACTGGGCAAGATCACCAGGAGCAAGTGTCGGAACCGTCTCCTTCCGTTTCCGATCGCGAGCGGTTGATCGAAAGCCTCCGAAAAATTGCAGAAGGGCAATCGGCCGAATTGTGGATCATTCTTATCGGCCACGGTACCTTCGACGGGCGCGAAGCGAAATTCAATCTAGCCGGTCCCGATTTTTCTGGAGCTGAACTCGGCGAGTGGCTCGGCCATCTGCCGACGAACTTGCCGATCGTGATTGTCAACACGGCGCCGGCCAGCGGAGGAATGATTCGCGATTTGACGGGGAAAAATCGGATCGTCATCACCTCGACCAAGAGCGGCGCGGAAACGAATCTGACTCGGTTCGGCGACTACATGGCTCGGGCGGTGATGGCAAGGGCAGCTGACCTTGATAAGGACCAACAAATTTCCTTACTCGAGGCGTTTTTATTGGCTGCCCGCCAAACGCAGGAGTTCTATGATGCCGATTCGCGACTAGCGACGGAGCATCCTCTGCTCGAAGACAATGGAGACGGCCACGGTACCTCGGCGAGTTGGTTTCAGGGGATTCGTGTCGTCGGCCGCTCGCCAGACGGAAAAGAGCCGGATGGACCCTTGGCCCACCAGATGTTTCTCATTCCGCCGCAGATAGGCCAACTGGAAACTGTCGAGACAGCATCACAGCGTCGACAGTTGGAATTGGAAATCGAGCGACTGATTCGGCACAAGCGGAATTGGCCAGAGGAAGATTATTACCGCCGACTCGAGGAATTGTTCGTCAAACTGGCTCGTTTGAATCGGGGGACATAAGCCGCAAATCTGAACACATCTTAATCGATGCGCTGCAGACTCGAGTATTGCCCGCGCCTATGCTTCCGATAGAGGGGCAAGTCGTCTCGGTATTTAATGATCGCTTGCATTAGGGTGGACCTGACAACAGAGCCCATTTTGATGGACTAGTTCGCAGCGAACGTCGGCGATTGGGCAAGTACGATCTTTTGATTTTGAAATTCATAGACAACGCGCAAGGGGATCGGCACGTTGACCAGATTGCGGATTAGGTCAGCCTGTTCGTAGGCGATTTGACGTTTGGCCTGATGTTCCTCGAGCGCATTCGAGGCGGCCTTGGCTTCTTCGCGACGTTTGGTTTTTTCGCCGTATGGTGCTTGGTCTGCCAATGTCTTCGCGATATTCGTTTTTACGAACAGTTGCTCGCTGATCGCATCGATTTGGGTCAACACGTCATTCAGCCCCTTCGGTGTGACGGAGATCCCAACTCCGCCGTCATTGCGCGCGTGAGCCTCAAGTCGCAATTCAACCTTCGGCTTGAAAACGGCAAAGATCGCCAACACAAAAATCTGATCCTTGAGATCATTCTTGAAGGCGATCGTCGCCGGAGCCCGATTTACCAATTGGAGATTGTTCACTCGGCCGTCGCCGAACAGTTTGGGATCGAGTTTTCCAATTTCGATCTTGATGCCATCTGCCGGCAGATTTGGAACATCCAACGTGACTCGATTTGAAAAGCTCTTTTCCGTCAGCATCAGGCTGTCCATCGAGATGGGCTTGCGCAGCGGGACAATTTTGATTTTGGAGCTGTTGATTTCCAAGCAAGTGTTGCATAGATAGACCGCGTTCGATTTCGCATCGATTGTTGGATCCCAGGCGAATTTCAGCTGATCTTCTTCGACTTTGAAGCGGGCCACAATTTTTGCCGAGGGATCCTCGGTGCGATTGGAATGCTTGACAATCCATTGCCGTTGGTCGGGTTCTCTCGCGATCGAAAAATAATTTTTACCACGCCCGCATTTTTCAGGATCGAAAATCAAGTCTAATTCAACGGTGGCCTCGGCAGCCAAGATGAGCGGCGACAAGGTGGCAAACTCCCCCGAGCCGTCGGGCAACGGAAGCTCGAATGCATCGAGAATTTCAGGGTTGACCGATGCGGCTGTAGCGGGCCCTGTTGCCGTGTCGTTCTCGGAAGGGGTTGCTCCACCATCGTCAGGTTTCGCGGTCTTCTTCCGCGACCATGAGTTGCTTTTTTGGGGTTCCGCGAGAGGAGGAGTCGACGACGCATCGGCCGGTGCGGAACTACCCAAGAGGGCATCAGTCAACTCCTTGGAGCTCACGCCCTTGACGGGCTGCGTTGGATCGACGATTTTCTCTTGCTGATTTTCAGCAGAGCGTTCTTTGGATAGCGGTGTAGTGTCCTGTGGCAGCGGAGAGGCTGTTTGCCCGGTTTGATGAACTGGCAGAAAATTCGGCGGCGACTCGTCATCGGCTGCTGGCAGTTGAATGTCCGCTTGTTCAGCAGCGCCTTTCGACTTGCTCGAGGCGTTTGTTCGGCTGGACGTTTTCTTGGTCGTTTGCCGCGGTAACGCTGTAACCTGCGAATCGTCGACGGGCCGACGCGCAGGAGCGGTTACTGCCAACGACTGATCATCGTCTCGGAATGGCCGTACAAATTGCGACCAGGCCCAAGTGGCGATGCTGCCAATCGCAAGTATCGTACCGAGAATCAACCCCGCCACGATTAGCCGCTGCCGCGGTACTTGCCGTTGCGCAGCGACACTCCCCGGCAGATTTTCTGCTGGCCGCGCCAAGCTCGATTGCGTCCTTGGCGAGACCGGAGCCTGCGATCGTTGGTTGTGTTGGAGTGACTTCGTTTCTCCAGATTTCGTTGGATCGGATTCCGTGGGCGGTGCGGGTTGAGCAATTAACCTTGCTGCGATCGACTCGATTTCGCCGAGCGACGCCGACCTTTGCCCTAAACGAACTACCGCCGCTAGTAATTCGGCGTTGGCTTGCGGTCCCCACGTGCGAGTCAATATGTCGCCGATCAAGCTTTGCAAGGCGACACGGTCGAGCAGACCAAATTGGTCTAAAGGAGCTCGGTCGGGCTGCTGATTTCGCCCCAATACGCGTTCCTCCAAGACTCGTTTGATCAATCCGCGGATTTGGATCTGCCGCGCTTCGTTCACCATGATTTCTTGTTGGTCGATCGAGCCGTGCAAGATCGAACGGCCATGCAAATAATGGACCGCCGATGCCAGTTCACGAACCCAGCGCAAGGCCTCTGCCCGCGTTACTTGTTGCCAATCGACATGGTTCAGGGATTGTCCGTCGATCCGTTCCTGGACGACGAAGTAACGCCCGACTTCCTCGCCAACATCGAAGACGTGCGCCAAATTCGGATGATCCACTTTGATCAGCGTTTGTACGGTCTCGATGAAAGGCAGAAACTGCGGTGAGTTTTTCCCGAATTGTTTGGGTAAAAATTGCAATTCTACTTGTCGGTCGAGCGAGCGATGCCGAGCGAGGTAGCAATCTCCCAACTCATTTCGTTCGAGGCGTTGCAGTAAAAGATAGCCGCCGACATGCATCTGCTTGCGGCCGGACAACAATAGTTTTGCTTGCCATTCGGTGATGCGGTCTTGTTCAACCAGTTGTTTGGCGAGTTGTCGTGCATCAGCGAACCTGCCGAAATCGATATCGGCTATTTCCGCTTCGCCCAGCACCCCCGAAGTTCTCAGGGTTTGTTCAAAATCGGCAACAGAAAACTCTGGCATATCAACAACGCCATGGGCAGATAGGGACTGGTTGCCCGCACGGGGGCAAATCCGACTAAGCTTGGCCTTAGGCAATCAAGGCGATCATCATTTTATCGCCTAACATTAACATTTGCCAGGAATTTTGATCGAATTTTAACGAAGAGCCCATCCCGAAACCGTCAGCACTCCCAGCCCGAAGCGTAAGCGAGAACTGTTTTTGGGATAGGCTCTGAACGACTCGGCGAGCGTTCTGACGCACTACCGCTTGGTGATCTGCAACGCGAGCGTTGGCTCCAATTCGGACAATCGTCTCAACTTCTCACTTGCTGATAGCGCAAGTAGCGAAGTTTCGGGTGAGCGAAGCCGAACGGCAACTTCAAAATAGTTCGGCACACGCGTCATCTCGTTTCGTATCCAAGCGAAGAGCTCAAATCAACTTCTGAGGCCGGGACAGCGGTGTTGGGCTTCGATTTGCGATGAATGCGTCGTCAACCATGGCGATTCGCGAAATCACGCATGAGTTGCGCCAAGGTTTCGCAACCGGCACGGGGGAACGCATTGTAGATCGACGCGCGGATGCCGCCGGTGCTGCGGTGGCCCTTCAAGCCGTCCATGCGTTGTTCAGCGGCCGCTTTGAGGAACGCGCCTTCGAGATCGGGGTTTTTAAGGCGGAAAGTAACATTCATGTGCGAACGGCACCAACTTTGGCTGTGCCCGACGTAAAAGCCATCGCTTTCATCAATCGCGTCGTAGATCAACTGCGCCTTGGCGGCGTTGCGGCGTTCCATCGACTCGAGTCCACCCTGCTCCAAGATCCACTTGAACACAAGCCCCATGATGTAAATACCAAAGGTGGGAGGGGTGTTGTAACGAGATCCGTTCTTGATGTGGTTGCGGTAGTCCATCATTTCCATCAAATTCGAGTTCGCGGTTTCGGCGAAGTCGCGGCGGATGATCACGAGCGTGACCCCTGAAGGTCCGAGATTCTTCTGTGCACCCGCGTAGATGAGGACATGTCGATCGGTGTCGATTGGACGAGAGAACATTTCGCTGCTGGCGTCACAGATCAGCGGCGCGTCGGTCCGCGGTGGTGTCGGATACCGAGTGCCGAAAATGGTATTGTTGCTGCAATAGTGGAAGTAGCGAGCATTCGGCGATAACTTTCCCTCCAGATCGGCGTCGGTCGGCACACGAATGAAATTTTCGGCCGCGCCGTCGAAAGGCACATTGACCTTCCCGAACTTTTTGGCATCCTTAATCGCTTTGGTGGTCCATTCTCCGGTATTTGGATAATCGGCGATCCGATCGGGGCCAAGGAAATTCATTGGAATTTGACCGAACTGCGTGGACGCCCCGCCCTGCAGAAAAAGTACGGCGTAGTCGTCGGAGATATTGCCGACTTTGCGGCAGTCGGCTTCGGCCTCTTCGATCACGCGATCGAACACCTTGCCACGGTGACTGTGCTCGAGGATGCCGATCCCGGAGTCGCGAATGTTCCACAAGTCTTTCTGAGCTTGCTCGATGACTGATTCCGGTAAGACGGCTGGACCCGCGGAAAAATTGTAGATGCGATCGGTGGCAACTGCGTTAGCGTTCATTGGTTTTTACCTCTAATTAAACGAGAAAGTATCAGGGGACTGTCACGTAATGCGACCGTCTCTCGGCAGCAAAGCGGTCGTCTTGGAATTACTGAAACGTTATCGAAGTCGAGCCGATCGACTTGCCCAAAGCCACGGGCTTCGCCGCAGCAGTAATTGTTGGAGGTTGTGGTCCTAGGCCCGTTTGGGTGGAATGCAAAAAAACGCTCGTGGCGAAGGTTGCAATGCGGATCCTATTGTCAGCGCTGATAGAGAAACCATCAAGGTATCCGCAACGAAAACAAGACGAGGCGTCCCGGTTTCTTTGAATCGAATAGCAAAAAGATCTACAAAACTTGAGCCATTAGCCCGGGCTTTCACCGGTTTCAGGTGGCTCGCCTCGGACCAATGATGGGCGTATTAAGTTCGAGCGTTGAGTAGCGTTTGCTCGACAGACAGTACGTTTTTATTCGATTTGATTTGCTCGATATGTTGTGCGGCGAGTGGGGAATCGAGCTGAATCCTCGCGCAGGCGGCTTCGGCCCCTTCGTAGATGATGTTTTCCATTTCTTCGACGTTAATGCTGGCGGCCCCCACGATTTCGAAGATATGAGCCAAGACCCCGGGCCGATTTTTATGACGGACAGTGACCAACGACGTGGCGGGAGTTTTTACCGCCAGGTTAACGCAATTCAAAACCTCCCCGTTGTTCAAAAAATGACGGACGATTTTCACCGTTTCATCAGCAATGGCATCCTGAGCTTGGTCGGTTGACGCCCCGACATGATGGGTCCCGACGAATCCTGGCACTTGACAAATTTCGGCCTGGAATGTCGCGGAGCTACCCCCTGGTTCGTTTTCGTAGACGTCCAAGCCGACCCGAATGCCCATTTGTTTCATGGCTGCGACTAAAGCCGATTGATCGACCACCGATCCGCGACTGGTATTGATGAAGATTGTGCCGGGACGAATCGCGGTGATCACTTCCTCGTTGATCAGGTGATCGGTTTCGGGAGTGGAGGCGACATTGATGCTGATAACATCGCTGGTCCGCACCAGATCGACCAGTGAAGGACAAAAGCCTAGTCCTAACGCTTCGGCCTTTTCCGGTGTCAGACTACGGCTCCAGGCATTCACCTCCATTTCAAACGCCTTGCCGCGTGCAGCGATTTCAAGGCCGATTTGGCCCGTCCCAACAATTCCCAAGCGGCGGCCTTTCAGCCCCCGCGCTTTGGAATATTCTCCTTTTTTCCAGTTGCCAGCGCGGAGATCGTGGGTCTGATCGGCGATGCGACGATCGCAAGCGAGAATCAGCCCCCATGCCAGTTCCGCGACAGCCACGGCATTCTTGCCAGGGCAGTTCGCCACGTAGATGCCCTGGCGACTGGCCTCTGCGACATCGATCGAATCCACGCCGGCTCCTGCCCTTACGATCAGCCGCAAATTTTTGCCAACTTGAATGGCAGCGGCCGTTACCTTTGTGCTGCGAACGATCAAGACATCCGGTCGGCGCTCGGCGATCAACTGCGGAAGTTCGGCAGCCGTGCAATCGGGAATCGAAATGACTTGGCAACCCAGTTCTTTGAGGATGGCGACTCCACTTTGTTGAAATTTATCAGCGATCAGGACGTTCATAGGTGATGTTCTTACGGGTTAGCGAATCACAAGTGATGGGAGAGGTACGAATTGACGCCGTGCGAGTGTTAGACACGCTGCCTGTCGGCGGCCTGTTCGAAGCGATGCACAAACAGTCCGCTTCTCAACTTCGGCTCGAACCAAGTCGACTTGGGAGGCATAATCATTCCCGCGTCACTCACTGCTAACAATTGCTCAATGCTGGTGGGGTACATGGAAAAGGCGACAGCCATCTCCCCAGCGTCGACCAATTGCTCCAGTTCTCGAGTACCACGGATCCCCCCAACAAATTGAATCCGCTGATCGGTCCGTGGATCACCGATGCCGAGAATCGGCTCCAGGATTCGGCTTTGCAGTAAGGAAACGTCGAGCGATTCGATCGGATTATTTTGATCAATGCTGTGCGGTGGAAATGTAAAGCGATACCATCTCCCCGCTAAGAAGACGCAGATCGTGCCGGCCTGCGTTGGGATTGGGTCCGTCGTTTCTTCCAGCTTGCCGACGCTGGCCAGCCGCTCGCGAAAATCGTCAGGTGACAGACCTCTCAAGTCCTTGACGACACGATTGTAAGGGAGAATCCGCAGATGACTCGCCGGAAAAATCACCGCCAGAATCCGGTTGTATTCCTCATTCCCCGTGTGATGCGGATTAGCTCGTTGCCGCTGGGCGGCTGCTCGCTCGCCGCCGGCTGTCCGGTGGTGTCCATCGGCGATGTACATGGCGGGAATTCTCGCGAAGGTATTCGCATAGGCCTGCCAATCTCGAACCGGCCAAATCGTATGCTGCACGCCGTCACCCGCGATAAAGTCGATCAACGGTTGGCCGCTAACGTCTGAGCGGATCAGCGAATCCAACTCGGCTTGATCCCGCACCGTCAGAAAAACCGGTTCAGCATGTGCACTGCAGACCGTCATGTGCCGCGTTCGATCGTCTTCCTTGTCAGGTCGAGTTTTTTCATGCTTCTTGATGATGTCTTGCCGATACTGCTCGGCATCGCACGTGCAAACCACTCCATACTGCTCGCGGCCGTTCCACACCTGGCGATAGAGGTACATGTCGCGGGTCGGATTTTCAATCAAGTGCCCAGCGCTAATCATGCCATCGAGATTACGGCGAGCCGTTTCGTACACCTCGGCATCGTAGGGGTTGGTGTCTGGCGGGAGATCGATTTCAGAACGAACCACGTGCAAGAAACTGAACGGATTTCCGGCGGCCCGTTCGCGGGCTTCCTTCGTACTGATGACATCGTACGGTTCGCAAGCAATTTTGGCGGCAAGATCAGGCCGAGGCATGATGGCCGCAAAGGGGAAAATTTTGAGCATGGGGTCGATAAACTCCAGCGGCTGACTCGAGGCGTCGAGGAAGGCAATTTTTCATAGTTATCGTCCAAGCGTTCTCGCTATGTCAACCCTTGGCAAAAAGGCGCATCGTATCTCGGTAGCATGAATCTGATAGTCGGGGGCAGGTCGGGATTCAAGCCCGTGTCCGGTTCGCGCGATCGGGATGGAAACGGATTTCTTGACCGGCATTTGCGGCTCCAAACCACAGGCGCTCACCCTCGCGTCTGAAGACCTCCTGCCCCATCACCCAGGTACGGACCGGCCAACCTGTCAAGGTTTCGCCGTGCCACGGGCTCCAACGGGACTTGGTCTGCTGTTCTTCGTTGCGAATGGTCAGCGCCAGATTCATGTCGACCAAGACCAAGTCGGCATCGTAGCCGACTTCGATTTTCCCTTTGCCTTGCAAATGCCATATTTCGGCGGGGGCTTGGCACATCCAGGACACAACCTGCGGGAGGGTACAGCGGCCGGAGTTGACTTGATTTAGCATCAAGGCGAGCGAATTTTCGACGGCAGGTAAACCGGAGGGGCACTGCGGATACGGTAACGCCTTTTCCTGCAGGGTATGCGGTGCGTGGTCAGTTGCAATCACGCGAACGATGCCATCGAGCAAGGCCTGCCAAAGGGCGGCGTTGTCCACTCGCGTCTTGATGCTCGGGTTCATTTTGATCAGCGACCCCAAGCGGCCGTAATCGTCCACCGAAAATAACAGGTAATGCGGACAAACCTCCGCAGTCACCCAGTGGGGGGCCGATCGGATCAAGGGAATTTCATCGGCTGTCGATACATGCAAGATATGAAACTGATGGCGGTGCCGCGTCGCCAAATCAATCGCCCGGCGCGTCGCGATGACGGCCGCTTGATGATCGCGGACCTTGGAGTGAGTCGCCACGTCGGCCGCTCCCGCCAAACGGGCTTGGTTGCTGCGAACCGTCGTCTCGTCTTCACAGTGAGCGCAAATCGGCAAATTCGTTTCGGCGAAAATGCGTTCCAACGCGTCTTGGTCATCGACCAGTAAATCCCCGGTGCTGGAGCCGATGAAAATCTTGATGCCGGGAGTGCGCTTGGCAGTTGCGAGCTCGGCCACGTTGGTCGGCGTCGCGCCGATGTAAAAGCCGTAGTTAACGAGACATTTTCCGGCGGCGATCGCCAATTTTTCGTGCAACCGCTGAACCGTCGTGGTGGTCGGATCAGTGTTGGGCATTTCGAGAAAGCTCGTGATGCCTCCCTTGGCACAAGCGCGGGTCGCATGCGCGAGGTCTTCCTTGTGGGTAAGTCCTGGCTCGCGAAAATGAACTTGATCATCGACAACGCCCGGTAGAAGGTACAACCCCCGCGCGTCGACGATGTCATCGGCTTTTGAATGAATTGCCGGATCGAGGGCTACGATTTTCGGCCCCTCGATCAAAACAGAAATTCGTTCGGGACCGGACGGAGTCACCACCGTACCGTTTTTGAAAAGGGTCGTCTTCACGATTGATCCAACTTTGCCAGCGACTGCGGCCTACGGGGAACATCGCCAAGGGTGCCTCAACTTGGACCCTCGGCGCTTGCGACGGCTAATATAACTTTAGAATCGGCAGTACGGACGTTTGTAGTCCTCCGGTGACTTGTAGCGTCCCATCGCTGTGAATGTAGACATTCACCTCGCTGCGAACCCCGAATTCCGGAAGGTAAATTCCTGGTTCGATCGAAAAGCAGGTATTGGGGAGTAGGAATCGCTCGTCGCGTGTCTCCAGGTTGTCGATATGCGTGCCGTTACCGTGCGTTTCTTCGCCGATATTGTGGCCGGTGCGGTGGACGAAATACTCGCCGTAACCCGCTTGTTCGATCACACGCCGCGCCGCGTCGTCGACTTCGCCACCGGTGATCGGACGGTTTTTCGCGAAGGCCTCTCGAGCCGTCGCAATCGACGCGTCGCGCGCGCGAGCCACGATCTGGAAGATTTTCTCGAATGTCTCGGGGGTCTGTTCACCGACAAAGCCGACCTTGGTCAGGTCGCTGTAGACTCCTTGCGGGCGATCCATCTTGGCCCACATATCGAGGAGGACGAAATCACCGTTCTTGATTTCCGCATCGGCGCCTTTCTGAGGGGAATAATGCGGATCACCCGAATGGGGGCCAACTCCCACAATGGGCGGCGAGTACGTCGTCATCCCGTGTTCGCGATAATAAGCCATGATTCGGTCTTGGACCTCGGTCTCGCGCAACGTCTTTCCCTGCCGGCAGTGTTCGGCAATCATCCGCCAGGCCATGTCAAACGCGGCTTGGTTTAATCGATCAGCCTCCAGGTGCAGTTCCCACTGCGCGGGGGTCCAGCGCGACTCGAAAGCGGAGATCAAGTTTCCTGAGGAAGCGACCTCAACATTGAAACCGCGCACAAGTTCAACAGTGCCGGCATCGACGCGCGAAATGTACGGGTTGCCGTTCCTTGGCGAGTACTCCATGGCCACCTTGCGGGCCGTTCCGAGAATTTTTTGAACCCCCTCCTCCAGCGATTGCCAAGTCAGGTAAACCGTTTTGTCACCGGGGAGATGATCAAGGGCTCCAGACTCGATGCGATGGACCAACTTCTGGGGTGTGCCGCTGGCGGGAATAAAATAGAAGAATCTCCGCGAGCCCGCATGATTCGACGGGATTCCCAAGACCCGCAAGGCAAGGACGTTGATCCCGCGAAAGTCATACAACAGCCAACCGTCCAACCCGAATTGTTTGATCGTCTGTTGAATCGTCGCCAAATCAATCATGAATGCTCCTTGCCAGAATGCGGGGGAGTCCCACAGCAAATGTGTTTCAGTTTCGAAGCGAAAAACAACAATCCGCCTCGTCACAATATGCTACTTAAGTTTTCCGCTGTTACAATTGAGCATAAATGTCAGCTCTTTGTTTTCCCGGAACTTACGGCAAGACTCGCCCGACTTATCGGCATAAATTGCCTGGGCTACCAAAGGTAACACGGGATCACCGAGCCAGGCACTCCGCCGATCAGTGGTTCACCAACGAACGGCAGAGCCAAGGCACCACCAGGACCAACGTTGCACGTTTTGATGACTAGTGGCCAAAGACAATGCTTTTTTTAACCGGTTGCCTGCGATTGCCCACCTTGCAGGTGCGGTGAACTTCGGTAGGCTGACATCCAAACGAGGAAGGGAAACGTCAAGAATCCTGAGCGATGCAATACATGGAAACGAATTCCCTTCGTGGCACCAGTTTAGCTCCAATTCATACATTTTCATACTTTCTGATCGAGGTTACTATGGCGATGCGATTTCTTGTGGGAGTTCTGAGCGGAGTCATTCTGCTGCTCGCTGTCTCGGCCCGTTGTCCTTGCGTCACCCACGCGGCGGCGTGGCAAGATGATGAAGAGGAACAGGTCAAACAAAAACGAGAGCAGCAAGAAAAGCCAAAACAGGAGGGCGACAAAAAAGGCGCCGAGGGAAACCCGCAGGACGAGGAACCGCTCATCGAATTGACGCCGGGGGAAAAGGTCGAACTTGGCCCACGCGAGATTCGGCTTACCCTGTGGGATGGCTCAGTGGTTCGAGGAAATCTAGGCTTCAGTACGCTGCATGTCCAAACGAAATTCGGCCGGCTCGAAATCCCCGTCGAAAATATCGTGACCTTTCGCCCCGGCCTGAATAGCCTTCCGGGCATCAACCGGAAGGTCACCGAACTCATCGAAAAACTCGGCGACAAAGAATTCAAGGTGCGAGAAAAGGCCAAATTGGAATTGCTCGGCATGGGCCCGCAAATTCTCAAGCAGCTGCAGGCCGCATCCGATGGCAATAGCGCCGAACGCAAAAAAAACCTGCAGGCAGTCATCGAGGTGATTGCAGAGCAACAAGGCGATCAGGATGCCGACGCGACGAGTGCCGTTCCCGTCTTGGGAATGGAGGACACCATCACCACAGCGAGCTTTACCATCGTCGGCCAAGTCGAAGAAAAGCAGTATGAACTGACGACCCGCTACGGAATTCTGAACGTTCGCCTCGAGGACATTCAAGCGGCGGACAGAACTTGGGGCTCAACCGGTGAAACGATCGAGAAAAAAGTCGAAATCGCTGCCGACGCGTTCTTTCAACGATCCCCCGTTTCCACACGCATTCGAGTGAACGCCGGCGATCGGATCACGATCAAGGCCGAAGGATCGGTCAATTGGGCGTCCTGGGGAAACATTGTGTCGGACCCGGACGGGATCGCTTCGCACGGTATGTGGAATAGCTTTAATTGCGGTATGGTTGTGGCGCGAATCGGCAAAGGAAACGACTATTACGGCGTCGGTAGAAAAGCCTCTTTTGTGGCGAAATCCAGCGGCGAATTGTTCCTTGGCGTCGCCATGCAAGATAACTTCGCGAACCAGCGGGGATACCAGTGGACAGGCTCCTACAAAGCGACGGTCCGCATCGAGTCGTCAGGCAATCAATGAGTCGGATCTGAGGAACCAGCCGCACGTCGTCCGCTTACCGCTCGCGACGATTGCTACTGAACGGCGATAATCCACCGCTTCAGGGGGCGCAACGTTATAGGTCGCACAGGTTGTCATCAAAATTTTTTCCAGCCGATACGAAGTCGAGTGAGATGATTCCATTTACGAAGATGCACGGAGCCGGAAACGATTACATTTATTTAGATGGATTCCGCCATCCCATTCCCGAGGACCTTAACAAATTGAGCCGGCGGATGTCGGATCGACATCGCGGGGTAGGGGGCGACGGACTGATTTTGATTAGTCCGCCGACTGAAGGCAACGATGCCGATGCCACAATGCGCATGTTTAATGCAGATGGCAGCGAGGCTGAAATGTGTGGCAACGGTATTCGCTGCGTTGCCAAATATCTGTTCGATCATGGCTTGGTGACGAAGCAGCAAGTCAAGGTGGCGACCGGTGCCGGGGTATTGACCCTAGATTTAATTGTTGATGCTGGGCATGTTTCGAAGGTGCGAGTCGATTTGGGAGAGCCGATACTCGACGCGCAGCGAATCCCGACAACCTTCACTCAATCCCCAGTGATTGGTCAGCCAATCGAAATCGGGGAGCGTCTATTGAGCGTGACTTGCGTGTCGATGGGCAATCCGCATTGTGTGGTGTTTGTTGATGGGCCACTGCATGACGAACTTGTGTTAGGCTTGGGGCCCCAGATCGAGCGGTCGGCTTACTTTCCGGCGCGTGTCAATGTAGAGTTCGTTCGTCAAATTTCTACGGACGAGTTCGAGCAAAGGACATGGGAACGGGGCTCTGGGGAGACGTTGGCCTGCGGAACCGGTGCGGCTGCCGTTTGTGTCGCAGGGGTCTTGAACGGTAAATCGCCCCGCAAGGTCACGATTCATTTACTCGGCGGCGATGTCGAGCTTGACTGGGACGAAGCGACCAACCACGTCTTCAAAACCGGACCGGCGGTCGAAGTTTTCTCGGGAATTTGGCCGTGATACTTCGCGTGTCCGTATGCTGGCGGAAAAGCAAGATTTCCGCGGATTTCGCCCCGAAATTCGTCCTAGTCGCCAAATCCGAATTGATCGCAAGCAGCAATCGAAATCAACGTTTCGCAAAAGCTTGTCTTCGGCTAAATTCAGTGAAGCAAAGGTTGCAATTCCAGCAGTTGGCTCATCGGCCCTGCGTTACGATCTGCACGTACGTCGTCACAGCAGCGGCATAATCACGTCCAGGACGCCGCACTGTGAAACTGAAACTCCTGCCCAACGCAAGGGGCTCGCAATGCACGACGTGTCTTGACTCGTGTTTCCGATGCTCCCTAGCTGGCCCCGGCGGAGATTTGGAATTCAAGTCCTTCGCACCACGTCCGATTTTATTGGCAAGTAGCAGAAATTGATGTCGAAGAATTCTCAATTGATCAAGGGGCTGATTGCGCGGTGCGCGGCAGTCGGACTTCCCTGGTATGCCACTGCGGTTCGTTGCCGCGTCTGGTCGGCTGATCCGAAAAACGATCCGGCTCGACTCGACTGTCACGAGCCAGCGGTCTACGTCTTCTGGCATGAATTCATCCTGACCTTGCTTCCTTATTGGGGCTGGTCGGACTTGACCTTGTTGATCAGCCAGCATCGCGATGCGGAATGGTTGAGCCAAATCGCCAATCGCCTTGGCTATCGAATGATTCGCGGGAGTTCAACTCGTGGGGGTGCTGCAGCGCTTAAACGCATACAAACCGACGAAGCGAAATCATCCTTGGTCTTCACTCCCGACGGACCGAAGGGACCGCGGCGAGTGATGGCTCCCGGAGCGCTATATACAGCCAGCAAGTTGAATTTGCCCATCGTTCCCGTTGGCGTCGGCGTGTGGGGTGCGAAACGGCTCAAGACTTGGGATCGATTGGTCATTCCCTATCCACTGGGACGGGCACGAGTAATTTTCGGCGAGCGGATGTGGATTCCCAATATCGAAGATCGCGACCATTTAGCTCACGAAGTTGAAAGAATTTCGAAATCGTTGAATGAATTGACCAATCTTGCCCAGGCGTGGGCCGAAAATCGGCAATCTCTCGCAGGCTACCGCCCGGAAAATCCTCGGCGTCGCAAACGAAAATTTAGCCGATTAGCTGCGGCGAGTGTTTCCGTTCCGGTGAATGGACAAATCGCGAGCATTGATCGATGAAGCGCGGGGAGGCCGTCCAACAAGTCATTCGCCTGACTTAGGAATTCCTTTGGCCGTAAAGTCCACGTGCGGACCGTGAGCAGTTGTGGTCGGTAGTTTATCGACGCGATTGACAAGATCATCGAGGAGGTTGACAATCGACAGAGCGTCAGGGTCGCCTCAATGGCGATGGGCGACCTGGTGCGTAGTTTAGCGCATCGGTCGAAGGTAACTCTGGGCTTGAGCAGAGGGTACTTGCTGATCCGTCGCTCATGCATGGCGTTTCCTCTCGTGCATCGGATCTTGAATATTTGGTGTTCCTCTATTGTTGACAGGAATGACTCGTCTGCCACGACTTGCGTTGAGTTCGCTACTCCCGGGCAACAAGTTTTCAAATGGTTATGGGGTAGCAAGGAATTAAACATGTGTAAATCAATGAACTGGAAACTGATTGCTGGTGGATTCGCCTTGGGCTTGCTTCCATTCATATTGGCGGGGTGCGACTCGGCCGACCCGGCGGCCGGAAGCGGAAAAGCTAAGGTTGCCAATGTCGCGATTCCCCGGGCGAATGTCGGCAAGACCGAGGATGGTTGGCACCAAAGCTATGCCGATGCCGCTGCCGAGTCAAAAGCCAAGGGCAAACCAATCTTGATGGACTTCACCGGAAGCGATTGGTGCGTGTGGTGCATTCGCCTGGATCAGGAAGTCTTTGAAAAAGAGGAGTTCAAAAAGTGGGCGGCTGACAATGTGGTCCTTTTGAAACTCGATTATCCTCAATCCAAACCACAAGCCAAGGACGTCATCGAACAGAATTCGGTCCTGCAACAAAAATATGCTATTCGCGGATTCCCTACGGTTTTGTTGACGGACGCCGAGGGAAATCTGCTCGGTAAACTCGGTTACGAAGCGGGCGGGCCTGAGAACTGGACGCGCAAAGCTAGTAGTTTGCTGAGATAATCCGCGCGCTTTAGAATGGTTCGCCGATCTGCCGCCGAGCGGTTGGCAAGCACTCATCACCCGTTGTAACCGACGTTTCGTCTGGGGCGGAACTAACCAAGATCTTGTCGATTGGCTGTTTCTCTCCGCGCCGAACCCTGAATTTTCATTGAGTTCGCGATTGCAGTTCGCTCGACCGACCGCACGATACGGTTGATTGGTTGCGATGGGTACCGAACTAGGCTTTGTGCCAAAACTCATCAGCCCAAGGGGCACTAGACCGCGGTTCTCTCGAAAACCGGACGCTAGCGCGTTCCGGCTAATCGTTTGGGGACAACGCCTAGGTCGGCGTCGGTAAGCCGAGCGTTTGGCACAAGTCCAACAGCCGAGCTCTCGCCTGTTCTTGCATTGCGGGAGATACCCACGCTTGCTCATGGATTTCTTTCAATAGCAAGGCGGCTGGCCGCGGTGCCATGCTGAGGATGACGTTGTTGATCACGGATAAATCCGTGCGAAACAGAGCGGGCGCCCACAGAGAAGTGTCAGCTGTCTTGAGCAGTCTCTGCATATCCGACTTGGAGAATTTTGTTAAGTCGGCAAAGGTGAGAACCCTGCGTGCTGGTGGGATTACGAGCTCTGAAGTTTCAGCAGGCGATACGCCCTGCTGACCATCCATCGTGCGCGAGCTTGGAGGAGCGGTCGAGCTTGATGCTCCGGAAGTCGTGAGACGTCCTGCCGATTTGGCCAAACGCTTTTCCCGAATCAAATTATCAAGGTACTCGCGGCTTGTATCACTAATTCGATCCAGCTCGCAAAGGCGCTTGACGATCGACAAACGCAAGCTTGGTTCAAATCGTTTCAAAGCGTTTGCAATTTGATGTGGGGCCAGTAACGCCAACGCTTGGGCAATCAAGTGCGGATGCTCGCCATCAAGCAGTTCGACTATCTCGGCCGTATCCAGATTGCGCCAGTCAGTCACGGCGATGCAGTTAGATTTACCCGCTTCGGCGCAGCGATGATTCGACCGATTGGTCGATCGTTCAACTTTGGTCTCGTGATCCCATTGGTTATCGCGATCCGTTACCCGCCCTGATCTAACAACTCGACTAGCCATTTCGTCGTGAATCCGACTAGTCGCAATTTCTCTGGCCAGAAGTTCGACCGCGGCGGCACGATCGTGATCGGAAACGGATTGCTGCTCTGGGAAAAACGACAAAAGCCGCTGCAGATCCCCCGGTTCTAGCCGAGCCATTACCCGCGACGCGTAGTCGGGTGGCAACGAACCCAGGGCCACGGCAGCTTGGACAATGGACTTCATACGGTAATTTGCCGTGAATCGTGATCGGAGAAACAATTCCTCAATTCGTTGATCGGAATTTCTCGCCTTCCTCGTTTCACGCATTCTTCCTCGGTGTGAGTTCTGACCGAGCTGGCAACGGATCAGCATGTTTAACCAGTAAATTCCAAATCTCTCCCCAAGATCACGGATTCGGTGAGTTTGCTGATTATGCCAGTTCGAACGTCAAAGCTCATCGCGCCCTAGCCCATTCGCCCCGCGGAAGATCAGTTGGAAACGACGCAGGAAAATTGCTTCCCTCAGAAGCAGCATGCACCAACGCAGGTATTTTTCTGAGAAGTCCCGCCGAGCTTCGCAAGGGACGGGCAGACGCCGTCTAGTCGAACCATCGCGAATTCTCGCCCCATCGCCCCACTGCATGGCAATCGACGAAGTAGTCAACAAGATTCCCGCCCCCCTGCAAATCGTTAGATCGTTCGATAATGCTTTCGCTTGGGAGCTTTAACCCTCGGGTGCGTAGCCTCGTAATCAACGCCGGTTGTCAAAAATTCGTTTTGCGGCTAAACTTGAGGGCCATTTATGAAAAAGACTACGCATTTTCGATTCGTCAATCGGAACGAAAGTAGGCGTCTGTGCAATATTCCACTTGGTTGAGTTCGAAACCTGGACGGTTGAGGTTTCCTACGGTAACGGATCCAGTGATCGCGAATTCGTTCCGTGCAAACATACGTGCTGATCGGCATGAGTGTTGCCGCGTTGGGTGGGACTTAGACCTCGCTTTGCGATGATGGCGAGGTCGGGAATGCTACGCTGTCTGTCGATCTTTTCCGAGCAATCGGTGCGTATTGCAGCTTAATTCGTATGTAATTCGATTGGATTGAGGGAGTTTTTCTCGTGGGGACAAAGAAAACCGGCAAGGGACGACGCAAACTTGGCAGCAAGAAACGGCGAAACCGTGCGAAGATTCGCCATCGCAAAAAGTAACGTCTGCCCAAGGTTCGGTATTTGAGTGGCGACGACTGCTCCATTTTTCTCGGTTCGTTGGCGAGCAATCGTCCCGCGACAGGTTGGTCTGCACCCGACTCTTTCCCGGCCTTAACAGTAGGTCCCGACTAGAATTCCTTGAAATTCTTCCAGTCGGTGTTTGGCTCCCCATACGGCAGGTCGCTTCTGCAAAGCAGCCGACTAGGTTGAAGGGCCGAGTCCGAGATCGCTGTAATCTTAGGCATCGTCCCTAAGCTTTTAGCCGCAACGCAATAGTGTCCGGTTTTCGCAAGAACTGCAGGCTAGTACCCTGCGGCTGACAGAGTTTGGCTTAAAGCCTGAATCTTTATGTTTTTTTGTGGACGGTTAACCCATTGGGTGCCAACATAATCGCAGCAGTTGATTTTGAACTTTGATCGCGCGAATCAACGTCCAGACTTGATCGGGAGTGAATTGTTTTGGATCTGAGTGAGCTAACTCCTCGAGTTCGCGAGTGATCGCCTCATGCTGCTCCATGGCTGATCGCAAGGTCAGATTCGCACGCTCCCAACATTGATCGCCAATTACGGCGGATGGCGCGTCATCCCGCAAGGGTTCCGCCGACAGCATAACGGTCAAGATTCGCGCTACTTCACGTGGCGATGCACCGGGCATGCGCCGCTCGATCACTTGAGTCAGTTCACTACAGTTCATTGGTATTGCAAAGATTGGATCGGATATAAATGAATGGCATGGTCTTGAATGCATCGTTTGAGTGCCCTGGAGCCGCTCGACCAATCCGTTCCACGCATTCGCCTGGCCAGCCCGAGGAGCCGAACCGACACCCGACCTTAAATTCATCCCGAAGTCAGCGCGGTGCTTTGGTAACGTACTGGCCAGGGATGTCCCGATAAACCTAGAGGATATTTGCCGCGAAGCAACTCGCCGAGTGGCACTGCAGCAGGTTTGTGAATAGATTAGCTTAAGATTACCGCCGATCGCCCGATTTTTGGGCAAAATCTGCGTCGCCTCATCGGCTTAACCGTTACAATCGTCCGCGAAGCGGATCAAGGCGCGGGGCAGCCATCGGCAGAGCTGTCATCGCCATCTCCTGCCGTTTGATCCTTTTCCTGATTCTCACCGCCGTCTGCTCGAGACTTGGACGGATCGGATTCTGAAGCTGCATTCTCTGCCACGTTTTCGGCGGTCGCTTTGTCACCCATCACGGTACCTGACGATTCGAGCGGCGTGCCAGAGTCATCGCGATTTGACTCTGGCTCATCTTGAGTCGATGGTGGTACTGGCTCGATCAGCGACGCTCGATCGGTGCGTAGCGATTCGAGATTCGCTGCAGAGACGACGTAGTACCAGGCACCGTAGCGCTCGTTCATTTCGCCAAGTTTTTTCCGCGCCGCCTGCAAATCGCTCTGGTACTTTTCTAAGGCCTTTTCATATCGGCTCAGGCTGATCTCGTATTCGATCTTTGCCGCTTCGTACTTGGCCAAATCCTGATCGTATTTTTCGAAAGCGGGATCTCGTGGCGGCACGTTCTCGACCGGGGGGGGAGCCGCGTCGTCACCTTGCTGTTGTTGTTTCTCGGCATCTTCCGATTTTTCCTCGGTCTTCGCCTTGGCTTCAGGTGGTAGCGTATAGCCTTCGGGTTTCTGCGGCTCTTCGGGCGGATTGGGCTTGACCGGCGGACCGCCGCCGACACGACTCTCGTCGAGACCGACACGAATCAAGACAAAGCGATTCTTGCGGGATGGCTCCTTGACTTTTTCTTGGGATTCCCCAGATGTTTCGGCGGCATTTTTTGATTCTGCACCGTCAGCCGCCGCAGCGTCGAGTTCCGCATCGGCGGTGCCGATTTCGATCGCTTTCGGATCGCCTTCGATCGTTTTTCCCAAGTCAAGGTTAAAGACGAACCCGTCCCTGGTCGTGAATGCCAGTTGCCCGAATTCGGAGACCATTTGGAGCGAGTTCAAGTCGTCCCCTTGTTCTGGGGCTTGCAGGTAAAACCCTCGGCGTGATAAGTCGAGTGCCACAGTTTGCAGGAGTTTGCCGAACTGCTCACGGTCTTGCATCAGTTCAGGATCCTCGACCAATTTCATGTCGGGGCCGATCAAGGATTTGCCTTGATAGCGGAATTTTTCGCGAACACCCACGATCTGCAAGTTAGTAATGATGTCGATCAATTGGTCGACCTGTCGGGTATTCACCCGTTCCTTTGTTTCGTCGATTCCGGGAATCGTCCAGCGATTGCCGTCCGCCTGGGTGAGCAGAATTTGATCTCCCTTTTGTTTGATACGGCTATTGCCCAGCGGGTCGCGCGGGTTATTGATCAGTTGATAATTGTCGATGCTGAGCGCGACAACTTGGGGATCCTCGAGAGCAATCAAGCGGGTGTCGATCCAGTCGGAGAATTTTGTGGACAGGTTTAGCTCCAAGTTGGTCTTGAAAACTTGATTTTCATCGGCTCTACGGACATAAACTTCATTTCGCGGCGGCCGATTCAGATTCAGGTCAGCAACGGACTTGTTCCCCTGCTCGACTTCCTGGCCGATGATCAAATCAGCAAGCGTTTTTCCGGATTCGTCGCGCAGGATCAAACGTTTGCCGGCCTGACTCGCCTCCGTGGCGTCGGTGGACTTGGGATCTCGTACTCCGAAACGGCTATGCTCAGCAGCGACTCTGCCGACGATGGCCTCACGTTTTAAACCGATCAACGCTGTAGCGACCTTAGCCAAGCGTTCAGCCGCTTCTGCCGGATAATCGCTGTGCGTAGGAATACGCCAGATTCCTTTGACCTTGTGCAGCACGAACGATTGGAGTTCGCCGTCGTCGTTCAACGCTGAAATTTCGAGAAACGCGGCAGATTTGGCGTCTTCAAAGTTCTCGAAGAACGCTTTGCCAACCAATTCAAATTCCTTCGATTGGGGTGGACGGTTGGCGTAGTAGGACCAACCTGCCAACGCGCTGGAGATTCCCGCCAGGACGACAAACAGCACGGTTTTGAGCGATTCCGATAACATGGCGTCAACCTATGAATATTCAACAACGTGTACGATCGATCAGTTATGAACCAACCGTTCCGGGCGAACTTCGCGCCGTTCGCGCAGGGCTCGGTTGGTCAAAACGAACAACCCCATCAACAAGGCCGGAACCGGAGCGAGGCCGACCGTAATCATACGAATCCAATTTTCGAGCGAGCGGACTTGCCGGGCTTCCTGGGCTTTGAGCCCCTGGTTTTTCGCGGCCAGTTCTTTCTCGAGGCGTTCTCGCTCACGATCAAATCGTTCTTGGGCACCCATCGCTTCCTGGGAGGACAATTGAATCTTTTCGATAAAGCTTGTCGTTTCGTCCTTGTCGATTGATTGGAGACTCATGTCGAGTTTTTCTTGCGCCGCTTGCAGTTTTGCGTCCAACTGGCGCCGATTTTCTGCTTCGGCATCGACCCGTTGTTGCCGGTAGACAGCAATCATTTTCTCGAACGCCGTCAACGTGCGGGGGGCGGAGCGGCGATTTCGCAGCGCGACAAAATCAGCCTTGCCAGCTAATACCTCGATCGCGTTTTCCAGCAAGCGATAATTGTCCAAGGACGGACTCTTCAGGGCTTCCTGCTGCTCGTGATACATTTCGGAGACGAAATCCAAATCGGCGATCACGACGACGTTCATTTTGGAGAGGTCACCATTTTTGCCCCGCACGTGTGCCGCAACGGTTTTGGTTTCCGGATCGATAATTGCCGGTGGGTTGGGGTGGGGCAGATACAGATCGTCGTCCGTGATTTGATTGCGGATCGGTTCCTCGCGAACGCGAATGCGGCGAGTTGCTGGATCCATCGTTTGCACTCGCTCGGTGGGGGTCATGGTGACTTTTTCCCAGGGGATCACCCCAGACCGCTCATTGAGCTGGATGAGGGGGATGAATTCCAAGTCTTCCGTGTCCAGCGACGAAAGGTGACCCGGGTAGATGAAGAGTAACTCGCGCAGATATTTCGAAATCTGATTCTCGGTATTAAAGCCTTGATTTTTCCCGGTTTCACCACGCGTCACGAATACGAAGGACGTTTCGTATCGTCCATAATACATCGGCCATGTCGGCCCGAGATAGGTCGGCCAGTAACCGTTAAAGTTGGGGTGGGGATTGTTCAGGTGCCAGGCCACGTCGCCGTTGTTCCAACGCACGCCGATGGCATCGAAGACCCTTTTAGCAGTGCCACCATCAACCTTGGGACCCATCGTGCTGGTCAATTGCTGCGCGTAGGGTGAACGGAACGAAACGCGAGGCTGTCGCGGGGCATTGATAATGCCGAGCTCCTGTGGCTGGCGAGAGGTCCAGAAAAAGGGGAGCGGATCGGTAAGAATTAGAACCGGCTTGCCTGTTCCGAGGTATTTCACCAAAGCGTCTGCCGCTTTATCGCTGAGACTTGCCGGGTCGGGGACGAGGAGTACATCGGGCGCATCGCGGATGTTTTCGGCTCCCTCAACATACTCAGGTAGTTCATCTTGGTTGATGTGGACCAGTTCGTAGTTCGCCTGCAGCTGCCGCATGGTCGAGGTGTAGGGGAGCCACAACAGTCGTTCGCCGCGAAACATGATGCCGCCGAAATGCGTGTCCGTGTCGACGATTCCCAGTTTGATTTTCCAATCTTTGCGTGACGTTGTCGTTAGGGCACGGGTCAATTCATACTCGATCGAGGATTGAGGCTCGAGTTTGGCAATCGTCGCATCGTTGTAAACACTGGAGACGAATGCCCCGAGATAAACTTTCTGTTGCACCAATTTGCCACCGACCTCACTGGTGGTTTCTTGGGCTGTGATCCCGGTACGTTCGGCCGTCTCGGCCTCCTCCGAATTGGGGCTGACGGTGACGACATTGATGTCGATATTCTTTCCACCGGCGTAGGCGAGTTGCCGCAGCAACCCCAAGAATTGTTTCTTGACCCCGACATACTCGCGGGGAACTTCGTCGCTGACAAATGCCTGGATCGACACCAATTGTTCACCGTCGCGAATGTTTTTGAGGGCTGCTAAAGTCGTTTGATCGAGGGAGAATGATTTTTCCTTCGTCATGTCGAGCCGAGTCAGCGGGCTGGAGGAATTCACCGTCAACACGTACCCGAGCGACAGCAGAATCACAACCAGCGAGGCGAGACGAATCAAATAGCGGCTCCACATCGATAGCGAATTGTTCGTTCGCCATTGCCGTTTGCTGATCACGATCAAGTTCAAATACAGGAACACGATCACTAAGCCGACGAAATACAAGATGCTTGAGGCTGAAATCAAGCCGCTGTTGAAATCACTCAAGTGCCAAGCGAAACCCCAACTTTCCAGCAGCGGGTTTCCCGCAAAATATCTGCCGATCACGACGGGAACCGCACCCAACAGGGCGCCCAGCACGAAAGCCACGGTGGGACTATCGGTCAGAGATGATGCGAACATGCCAATCGCCAGCAAGGCAAGTCCGGCCAGTAGATACCCAAGGTAGGTCGTGACCAGCACTCCGATATCAGGTTGCCCCAAATTGAAGAGCCCGATCAATTGAGGCAGAGAAAACAACAGGGCGATCGCATAAACACACGCGACCGCCGTGAATTTTCCCAACAAAATTTCGACGTCCGAGGCGGGAAGCGTGAACAAAAGGGCATCGGTTCCTTGCCGCCGTTCGTCCGCCCAGACGGTCATGGTGATCGCGGGGATCAAAAACAGAAGCAGCCACGGAAACCAACTCGATAACTGGTCGAGGGAGGCGAGGTTCTCCGCAAAAAACTGCTGATTGAACATCGCCAACGAGCACATGGTCACAAATGCGCCGATGAACAAATATCCGAGAACTCCCGAAAAATACTGGGCCAGGTTCCGCATGGCGATGGCCCAAATCACATGCAATCGAAACATTGCGATTGAACTCTCCTGAATTTCTCAATCCAACTCTCTATTCTCTATTTCTCGATCCAACGCTCTGCGAACAGAAATCGTTGCCCAAAGGCATCCGGGTCAGGCCGTTGCGAGAAACCCGGTCAAGCGATGGAAAGTTGCCTCCAAACCTTCAGTCTTTGTCAACTCGCCGATGAGGCCGTCAAACACCAAGCGGCCTTGATTGATCAAAATCACTCGATCGCAGAGGGCCTCGACTTCTTGCAAAATGTGCGTAGAAAGTAACACAGTTTTGTTTTTGCCGAGATCGCGAATCAACTGGCGGATCCCCACTAGTTGATTGGGGTCGAGACCGCTGGTCGGTTCATCGAGAATAAGTACATCGGGGTCATGGACCAAAGCCTGAGCCATGCCGACCCGCTGCCGAAACCCGCGCGAAAGCTTGTAGATTGGCTTGTGCCACACCTCGCCCAAGTCGCATTTGTCAACGACGTAACTGATACGGTCACGCCGACGAGTGGCGTTCAAGCCGCGAGCTTTCGCGATATAGTTCACCGCCGATTCGGGAGTCATTTCGCTGTACAGCGGGCCGTTTTCGGGCAGGTAGCCGATCCGCTCGCTTCCAAGCAATCGTTGCGTCTCCATATCGAAACCAGCAATCCGCACGCGGCCCGAGGTCGGCGCCAAATAGCCCGTCAAAATTTTCATGGTGGTGGATTTGCCGGCACCATTCGGCCCCAGAAACGCGCAAACTTGGCGGCGTGGCACCTCAAACGTCACATCGCTGACAGCGGCGAAGTTGCCGTAGTGTTTATTCACACCGTTGGCAGCGATCATGATGTCATCACTCATATGGTTGCCTTGCTCCCTAGATCGAGTCTCAAACCAGCCCGACTCCGCGATCTCTAAGTCGCCCGACGGGCTTAACAATCCTAAACGGCCCTGCGCGAATTCCAAAAAAATTCAAAAAAGGGGCCTGCTTAGGCCTCGCTCGTCCGCAGCAGCAGTTCCGTGCACGCTCTGAGGACGCAAGCAATCAGAAAGGCTCCCTCCACGCGGCGATCGTCGGTCGCTCCCCGTATTTTACGGACCGCTTCGGCGATGGCATGGCGTGTTAGGTGCGATTTGGAATGTACGCTGCCGTACCTGCGCTAGCCCCGGAAAATTCCACCGGACCGGAATCATCGGGACCGAATATTTAGGTTCGGCAACTTTACCATTATGAAAAATCGGACCCACATTGCAAGTATCCCTCAGCGTGCTGCGACCGAAGGCCGTGTTCGCGATGCCGTCTCCCGAAGACGGCGAATTTGCCCCGAGCCCCCGCACGCTGCCAGCTATTAGGGTTCATACTCGGACCCCCACCGAGCACCGTCTGGGGAACCCGAGCGAAGTCGCCACTGAATCGCCAGGCGATCCGACAACGATTGCCACCTATCGTTCATCGCACAGCGTAGATTGGCTGAGGTTGAAACTTGCAGCCGACAAGCTACAACAGAGATTTTAACATCATGCGACCTTCGCCAACTTGTTCAAAACGAAACTTGTGGAACATCGCGCAGGCAACGGCGTCGTCCGCTGGCGCTTGGACTTCAACGACACCGATACCTTCCTGGGCCAAGCAACGCATCGACTCACCGAGCAGGTAGGTCGCCAATCCGCAGCGGCGATAGTCCTCAGCGATGCGCAGATCATTCAGCCCCATCGCCCGCACTCCCCAGCAGCTGGCCAACGGTTCAATATCCCAAAAAGTCACCCCCCCCACCACAGCAGTCCCATGACGTTCTGTCAATTCGAATCGCGAGCGGGTCGCGAAGCCCATCGTGCAGGCATCCCACCAAGTTTCGAAAAGCGGATCCGTATTCACCTGTACCTGGTATTGTCGCCGCACGGTCATTTGCTGGCTGTCCACGAGCGGACGAAAACCCGCCAAACGCCGATGAAAGATCAACACTTGCCCGCACACCGTAAAGCCACCGCGCTCCAAGGCCTCGAACATCACATGGTCGTCGGCCAAGACTCCGGGAATGCGACTGCCTCCATACAAGCCATGGTAGTAAGGGGAAGCCGGGAACCGGCCACCTGCATGGACACACTCGGCGCCAGCCTCTTGCAGGTACGATCCGGCTCGTTCCAGCAGCTCCGCCGCGATTTCCGGACCATCGGATCGCTCGATCACGCGCAGCTGCGAGACGACCCCTTGCCGCCGATCGATATCGGAACCATCTGGAAGTGGGCAAAATCCCGTTTGAACGAAACCTACAGGTTGGTCATCGTCGAAAGCTAAGATCAATCCGCGGGCCTCGAAGTAAGGTTTCGCGGCAATCAAGTCATCAAACATTTGATGCGTGAGACGATCCGCTAAGCCACGAAAACGCCGCTGTTTCCGCCAGATCTCGACGATCAAGGGAGGATCCGTATTCAAAAAGCTGCGAAACGACAGGGCCACGATCGATGCGGAGAAACAAAGAGTTGACACGCGAGCACACCAGTCGCGATCGATTCTAAACGCGCCGCCTCGAACTGACAACAGAACGGAGCCAATCTTAACTGATCCGCAAGGGCCGCATGTCTTGATATTGGTTGCCGAACATGTCGCGAGTCACGACCTCGAGCGCATGTACGCCAGGCTCGAGATCATCCGGCAAGGCCGCTCGCCACAGATGCGGACAGATGCTCGGCTTCGAGGCTCCGAAGTACGGCGGAGCGAGTTCCCGATCGCGCTCGTAGAGTGCCACATACGCCGGATCGTGCGCGGCGACCTGCTCCATCGCTACCCAGGGGCGATCGCCGACACGCAGCCGAACCTCTGATTTGGTCGATCCATTGAAGACGTTAACGAATACAGCGTGTTGCGACAACTCAGCCAGCGGCACGTCGCTGGCCACATGAATCCGCATTTGATGCTGCTTGGATTGGCCAATTGCCCGGTAACCGTCGATGTTGAAACGATTTCCCTCGAACTCCACCTCCAGATAGCCCCGCGGCGTCCCGTCGGACATCACCCCATGGGGGATGCCATCCGGCCCAGGCGCTCCGCGGAACCAACTGCCGCACAGCGTGCCGGTGATCACATGGTGATGAGGCAAGGCTCCCCGCCAGCCATGCCGCTCGTCCAAAAATACATGACCGTGCCAATGCAGGTGGGCGGAAAACGACAGCGTGTGCCGCCGCCGCTCAAGAATTCGAAATAGGTCCTCTCGATCAACCGTGCAAATGCTCGGCCCCGGATCGCCGCCTGGATGTAACGGGATATGCATCAAGAGCACCACGAGTCGCTCTTCCGGAACTTGCGCCAGATCATTGCGGATGAATTCCAATTGCCGCTCGCCGAGGAAGCCGCGGTAGCTCCCCTTGGAATTCGGATCGTTGGGATCGGCTCCTGTCCATTCGACATTATTGAGCACCAGAAAATGGACAGGTCCCCAGTCGAAGGCATAGTAGGTCGGCCCATAGACGCGACGGAACGTTTCATTCGCGAATTGATTGGTACGCGAGTCAAAGTTTAAGTCGTGATTACCCAGCACATTGAACCAGGTACGGCCGACGAGTGACATCGCGTCGTTCAGTCGATCGAAATGCTCGAGTCGATCGAACATGATGTCCCCCAAGCTGACGCCGAAGGCGGCGCGGGACTGTTTCAACTGCGGCACTGCCGATTGAGCAATGAAATCCACCTCGCGGGCATCGCGAGGCTGCGGATCACCGCAAAGTAAAGCGGTGAATCGATCCGGCTCGACTTGCGGTCGCAAACCGAAATCGATCGACGCAGGTAATGGCCCCGTCGGTGCGATTCCCGCATATTGTTGCTGGGGCGATCCAGCGGGGCAGTGAATGTAATAACCACGAAGAATTTGCCGGCGACATTTGGCCGGGATCCATCCTCGCGGCTTGATCACAAAAAACGTTGTACTTTCGCCCTCGACCGGCAATTCCCAAGCACCATGTTCATCGGTACGCGTCACCAAGCGTCCGTTCGAAACAAGCACATCCGGCAACCCACGCGATCGATCCGTGCGCCGGCCGGAGCCGTCGGCATCCTCGAAAACGATACCCCGCGCCAGATCGGGCACATCCCGGGACTTGGCGAACCCGTAAGGTGCAGCCGCGAGCACTGCGCCACCGCAACTCATGGCCGCCAGGAAATCACGTCGTGGCCAGCTTCGCTGGCTCGTCGAGCTAATCTCGCGGTCAATCACCGAGGCAGCGGCGTTGCCGTTATGGTCTGATTTGCCGAAATTCGCAGCAGTCGGCGGACGTGAGACATTCATTGCTTCGGACATTTCGGTTGCTCCCTTATCGATCAGAACGGGCGATGAGGCGGTCGGAGTGGCTCTAGTCGGGATGGTCCTGAGGGAGGTCGTCACACCTCCGTTACCATGCCAAATCAGCGATCGATTGTAACCATTCGAAATCCGCTCTGTTGTCACGTTTCGATCAAGAAATCGTGAATTTTCTAATTGAACAGCACCAGTTTCAATCGATTCTGCCAGATATTGTGGATTGAAAGTGGTCGAATTTAGTTACTGTCGCCAGACGGTAGATTCCCAAAATTATCGGCGTTTTGATGAGCGCGGCTACATAAACGTGGCGCTGTCCGACGAATCTGCTCACTCGATTGGACGTTTTTCCAACCAAATCATCAGGCCATCGCAGGGACCGGAAGCGTCTTCAAACTTCAAGTTTTCGATTCTTCTTTTTCCGGTCAGATGCAGCAAGAGAATGGGCTGCTCGAGATCGAGAGGTTAGTCCAAAAGCTCGAGTCGGCTGTTGCCGTCGACCCCTAAGCCGACAAAATCGAAGCGATGCATCGCCAACGTCGAATCGGTCAGCCAATGCTGCTCGTCGTTCGTTACGCGAAAGCTTTGTTGCCGAAAAAACGTTGGTTTCCTCGTTCGATTAAGGCGTCGAAGGTCAAGATGGCGTGGCCCGCGCTTGGCTCCGAGCGAACAATCACCGTGACGACCGCTGGTTGATCCGCCCGCGACGGAGCGCTCCCACCGGCCGCAAGCCGGTCCGCGGCGGCAACCGCAGCGGCTTCATCCAGTCGAAATCTGAAAATGGCCTCGTTCGGGACCTCATCCACATTTGGCGCCACGGGAATGTTTTTCATGGCGGCCCAAAAGTCGGCCGCAGCGAGTCGGTCGAGCCGCACGCGCAAGAGGAACTCGAACGGCAACCCACGTAACATCTAGCCCCCGAACTCCTCGGGTAACTCAATCGTTCGAATGTACGGTTCGATTGCTTTATCCGATTCGGGCAGTAACCCCAATTTTCGGCAATAGAGATTTTCGCGGGCCATGATCGCCAGCAATTCACTGCGCATTTGCTCGACGGCAAGATGAGCCACGGCCACCTTTCGCCCCGCTTCTGCGCGGTGGCGACTTACCAGAGCAACGGCCCATAAGACGACAGCAACCACGAGGGCCAACCAAAATAGGGTTGCAATGCTAACTTCATAGGATTCTCCCCACCGTGCTACTTGCTTTTGCCGAGTCGCTCAAGTTCAACCTCTGCCGCGATGTAGCCGAACGCGGCTTTAGCCGATCCGCGAACCAAACGCTCGAAAATGCCCCGCGCCCGCGCGACGTCCCCTTGCATCAGGTACCAATGCCCTACGCCGAAGCCATAGGTCGCGAGTTCCACCTCGTGGGCGGCAGCGCTGTTTTGAGACCGGCCCGAATCATCAGTCTTGCTCAAGTCGGGGAGCAAATCTGCGGGCTGCAGCAATCCGCGATACATCAGGAGACGACGGTGATAAGCATGATTTTCGATAATTTTCCAAGCGGGCGTGACGGTTGAGATCAAATGTTCGGCTTCGTCCCGCTGGCCGAGGCGGCACAAGGTCATGTATTGCCAATCTAACACCGCGACACGCATGTCGTCGTTACTCGCCGCTTGCCAGCACCGATCGTAGGCATCGCGAGCCTTGTTGAAATCACCCGTGAGGAAGTAGGCCAGCCCCAAGTGATACCAGATATTCGCGTGCAATGTGCTGGTGGGAATTCCGGCAGCGTTCGGCTGCCCATCGGGCTCGATTTGATCCGCCGTTCCCTCGATCAGTTGGGCAGCCGCCTCGAGATCGGCGATCGCGCGGTCGAACCGACGCAGGGTGATCCAGCGGTGTCCACGATGCCGCAGAAAGCGAGCGTCCTTTGGAAAACGCTCGCGGCCTTGCGTGAACGTTTCGATGGCCTCATCGTAAAGTCCCAGATAGGCTTGCCGCCGACCGACCCAGATCCAGTGATCGGGATTGTCCGGTTCCGCATCGCGTCGCTGGACTGCCTCGAGCAGATCGCTTTCGGGGTCGCTGCCGGTGGTTTGCCACCCGCCGACTGTCGGGCTTGGTAGGAGCGTCGCGGCGATAAGGCACGACACGAAGCGCCGGAAAAATGGCATCGAAGTTCCTCGCATGAACATGTGATGGGACTCGCGCTATTTTAACGGCCAACAAGCGGCGCGTTCGATCAGAGTGGCGTCGTCAAGCGGCCCGCTGTTCGCCGGCTTTTTTAGTTTGCCGCACCGGCTTTTCTTTCCATCGCTTGTGTAGCCACCAGTACTGTTCCCGATCGTTGTGGATCGCCTCGGCCATCCGGTCGTTGTACCACTGAGTCAAACTCGTGACGTCGCGTAAATCCGCCGGCAGGTCGAATGGGTCGGCGATGCCGGTGCAACCGATCTCAAAATGGAAGGGGCGAGTGGCATGTTTGCAATAGCTGACCATCATCGGCGCGTTGCCGCTCAGCGTAAACAGCGCGATCGCCTTGTGACACGATGCCGGACGTCCCAAGAAGTTGATCCAGCAGCCCTTGGTTCCTGCGTGTTGATCCCCCAGCAAACTCAGAATTTTGCCCTGCGAAATTTGGTGCTGCACCGCGGTGGCACTCCCGTCCTTCGGCAACAAAAACTGACCATTTTTTTCACGAAATTGATTGATGAAGCGATCGAGGTAGGGATTGTCGAGTGTCCGGGCTACCGAGTAACTGCCCATGCCGAGCAACCCCAAGACGTAGCCGCCCATTTCGAAGTTGCCGAAGTGTCCGGAGACGACCACCAAGGGGCGATAGTCAATCAGCCGCTCGGTCATGCGCTGCTCATCGCGAATCCAAACGTAACGTTGCCAATTGGTCTCGTGCACTTTGCGCGGTACCAGAATCACCTCAATCACCATCATCGCCAGGTGATACCACATGCTGCGGGAGATATCTTGCAGCTCACGCGGGGTCAATTCGGGATAAACGGCTAGAAGATTTTCCGAAATCACCTTGCGGCGAAATTTGATAACATCGGCCGCTAGCCAGGCCATGAAGCGGGCCAACGCGGCTGCTTGCTCGATGGTCAACACTTGAATCAAGCAAATTACGGTTCGCGCAGCCGCGTACTCGACGAACCATCGCAGTCTCTCGCGAGATATTTGCCGAAACATTCCGGTCAGCGGATTCTTGAGAACTCGGAAACGTGATGGGGAAACACAAAGGCCAACGGCGGCTGAGCAAGCGGCCTTGCACTTCTCTGCCGTGCACGATTCGCTGCGGCCATTGTGCCAGGTCGGCAGTATTCCCGAAATATCAGTTTTTTTGGAAAATCCGAGCGCGGAGCAACAGCACATCAATGTCGAACCGTTTCGTCCCTGCGAACTTCGCTGGGGGAACTTTATGGCCGACGTGAGATTCGCGCGCGAGCCAGGCTTTGTTCCCAAACGATTATTCGGTATGGCAGCGGTAGCGCGCCGGCCCTCCAGTGTTAGGTCGGACTTTGTTCCAAAACGATTGCCCATAGAAGCTTACCCGGTACGCGTTAGCGTCCGGTTTTTGCGAAAACCGCGGGCTAGAGCCCTGCGGCTGACAGCTTTTAGGATAAAGCTTAGCTATTTCATCTCTCGCGTATCGCGACGAGATCGCCAGGATAAAGGCAAAGTCAACCGGTGGCTTCGCTGCCCGTCTGGCTCGCTCGCTTGGCCTACTCGTCGCTGGCTCGGAACCAGGGGGTCAGGCAGGGCGTATAACCCACCAACTCATCAGTCTTGAAATAAAGATTGATTTCGCGGCTCGCCGCCTCCGGACTGTCCGAGGCGTGTACCAGATTCATTTGGCGGCTACTGCTGAAATCGCCGCGGATCGTGCCGGGCGCCGCTTGCAAACCGTTCGTCTTCCCGAGCATCTCCCGAACGACTCGGATTGCGTCGAGCCCTTCCAGGACCATCGCCACGATGGGTGCGGCCGTGATGAACGACTCGAGGGCGGGGTAAAACGGCTTAGAAACGTGCTCGGCATAATGCTGCTTGGCCAATTCCGGGGTGACTCGCATCATTTTCATGCCGACGATCGTCAACGCCTTGTCTTCGAAGCGGGAAATGACGCGGCCGATCAGGCGGCGTTCGACACAGTCGGGCTTGAGCAGTATTAGAGTGCGTTCCATGGTCATGGGTCAAATGGTCAAAGTGGTGAATCGTCTGTAAAAACTGCGGATTCTAGCAGAGATTTCCCCCTTTCGAAAAGGCGGGGGATGTGCGAAAATCTCAGGCTTTCTGGCGTTGCTCTGGTTCGCTCGACGCTCAAGCGCAAGCGGCTCTACCAATGTCTCTGAACTCGTTCACGATCGGTAACCAAGCCCTCGCGGGACAAATGGACGCCATTTAATTTCTTTATTTTTTTGGTTAGTGAGCCGCTATGTCGTCCACTTCGACGTCGCCCGAGCTAATGGAATTCTTGGACTCCAGCAAACCTCGTCAAGCTATCTCCGGAGTCACTGTCCGCCTGGTCGGCGATTCGGGCGATGGAATGCAACTGCTGGGAACCCAATTGACCAACGTGTCGGCCCTTGCGGGTAACGACGTCGCAACCTTTCCAGATTTTCCGGCTGAAATTCGCGCCCCGCGAGGTACCCGAGCCGGAGTCAGCGGCTACCAAGTCCACTTTGCATCGGAAGAGATTTTCACTCCCGGTGACGGCCTCGATGCCCTGGTTGCGATGAACCCGGCGGCACTCGTGACGAACATCGGCGATTTGAAGCCAGCCGGCTATCTCATTCTCAACCGTGACAGCTTCGACGCGAAAGACCTGAAACTGGCGAAGCTGGACCAAGACCCACGCCAAGGCGATCGGCTGAAGCCCTATCACGTCATCGAGGTGCCGATGACCACCCTGACCAGGACCGCCGTCGAGGGGACCGGCCTGTCGGTCAAAGAAGCGGATCAATGCAAGAACTTCTTCGCCATGGGCTTGGTGTTTTGGCTCTACGGCCGCGACTATCGGCCGACACTCCGCTTCATCGAGGCGAAATTCAAGCATCTCCCGGCGGTTGCTGAGGCCAACCGCCGCGCTTTGACTGCCGGGTGGAATTACGGCGAAACGACGGAGCATTTCGCCTCGACGTACCAGGTTGCCCCGGCGCGACTGCAACTTGGGACCTATAAAAACGTGATGGGAAACCAAGCTCTGGCCTGGGGCTTGATGGCCGCTGCTGAATTGAGCGGCAAGGAACTCTTTGTTGGTGCTTACCCCATCACCCCGGCCAGTGATGTGTTGCACGAGCTGAGTCGGTACAAACATTTCGGCGTACGCACGTTTCAAGCCGAAGATGAAATCGCCGCCGTCTGCTCGGCGATCGGCGTGTCCTTCGGGGGCGGCATGGGGGTGACGGTCAGCAGCGGGCCAGGCATCGCGCTGAAGACCGAGGGGATGGGGTTGGCGGTAATGCTGGAACTGCCCCTTTTAGTTCTTAACATTCAAAGGGGGGGGCCCAGCACCGGACTCCCCACCAAAACGGAACAGGCCGATCTGCTTATGGCGATGTTCGGCCGCAACGGCGAAGCCCCGCTCCCCATCATCGCCGCTCGAAGCCCGGCCGATTGCTTCGATGCCGCGATCGAGGCTTGGCGGATCGCGACCCGACTCATGACTCCCGTGGTCTTGCTCTCCGATGGCTACATTGCCAACGGTGCGGAGCCGTGGCGGATTCCCGACTTGAGCAAATTACCCAAGATCGAAATTCGGCATCCCGCGGCTCAATCCAGCGGCGAGCCGTTCCGGCCTTATCTCCGTGACGAATACTTGTCTCGGCCTTGGGCTGTCCCCGGCACTTCTGGCTTGATGCATCGGATCGGAGGACTTGAAAAAGAGGATGTCACAGGAAACATCAGCTACGACCCGAAAAATCACCAACATATGGTCAACACGCGAGCGCAAAAGGTGGCCAACGCCAGCCAATTGATCGATCCCGTTCAAGTGACGGGCGACGACTCGGGCCTACTCGTGTTGAGCTGGGGAGGAACCTACGGAGCGTGTTACACGGCAACCGTGCGGGCGCGAGCCCAAGGCAAACGAGTAGGCCATGCACACCTCCGCTGGCTCAATCCATTCCCCGCGAATTTGGGTGAAATCCTCAAACGCTACCAACGCGTACTCATCCCCGAACTCAATACAGGACAACTGCGGTTCTTGATCGACGCCAAGTTCCGAACCGGTGCCATCGGCTTGAACAAAGTCCAGGGGAAACCGTTTACTGTGTCTGAACTCGTCGACGAAATCCTCCGGCTCGCTTGACTCTACATCCGCGATAATCTCGAAGGCAATCTATGTCCACCGATCTACCCGTACTCACCGCAAATGATTTCACGTCAGACCAAGACGTCCGCTGGTGCCCCGGCTGCGGAGATTATTCCATCTTGGCTCAAATGAAGAAAATCCTCCCGACGCTGGGAATCCCCCCCCATCAAACTGTGTTCATTTCAGGAATCGGTTGCTCCAGTCGTTTCCCGTACTACGTCAACACATACGGGCTGCACAGTATCCACGGCCGCGCTCCGGCGTTCGCCACGGGATTGAAAATGACGCGCCCCGAACTTAGCGTGTGGGTGATCACCGGTGACGGGGATGCCCTCAGCATCGGGGGCAACCACTTCATTCACCTGATGCGGCGCAATGTCGATTTGAATATCATCCTGTTCAACAACAGCATTTACGGTTTGACCAAGGGGCAATATTCTCCCACCTCGCCGCTCGGCAAGGTGACCAAGAGCACACCGATGGGCTCGCTCGACTTCCCTCTCAATCCCATCTCCGTCGCTCTGGCTGCAGAGGCCACCTTCGTAGCACGGTCGGTCGATACCAATATCAAACATCTCGGCGAGGTTCTGCTGAGGGCTGCACGGCACAAAGGGACGTCATTCGTCGAGGTCTACCAGAATTGCAACGTCTTCAACGATGGAGCTTGGGATTACGCGAAAGATAAGGCGGTCCGTGAGGAAAATACGATCGAACTCGAACACGGTAAGCCGCTGGTTTTCGCGGGGGGCAAAAAAGGCATCCGCTTGAACGGCTTCGAGCCCGAGATCGTCAACCTGGATGGCCGCGTTTCCCAAGACGACTTGCTGTTTCATGATGAACGGGCGCATTCGCCGACCCTGGCTTATCTCTTGAGTCGTATGCGGTACCCTGAATTTCCGGAGCCGATCGGCGTATTTCGCGCCGTCGAGCGTCCAACCTACGACTACCTGGTCAACCATCAGATCGAACAGGCTCGTGTGCAGCGCGGTGTCGGTGACTTGCAAAAATTCCTCGCCGCGGGCGATACCTGGACAGTCACGTAGCTGTCACGGCGTTTCGCTTCTGGCTCGTTGAATTATCGGATGGCTCGCAAATTTCCAAGGCCAAACCAACGACGAGCGATCCGAATGCCTTGGCGATGCCCGAGAATTAAGTTATTTTGAAGAAGGCTGTAGTGTGCGCGAGGGGATCGATGAAAAATTTCCCCCGGCGGGCCGAGAGCGTCCTGCGGTCGGCCCAAAAACGTCGAAGGCATTCGTCGATCTTTCAATTTGGCCAGCCGCAGTTCCGGCAACAAAAACCGAAGGAATCATTTCAATAATTTGCAGGAGAATTTCCATGGATCTACCACGCGTTGCGGCGACGTGCCCAGCAAAGATCGAGTTAGAAGGTGGGAAGAATTACGCATACTGCACGTGCGGGTTATCCGCGAAGCAACCCTTCTGCGACGGTGCTCACAAAGGAACCGAGTTCCGCCCGACCTTGTTTACGGTCCCCGAGGGAAAGACGGCATACCTTTGCCAATGCAAAAAAACCGGTAATGCCCCGTACTGCGATGGTTCCCACAAACAAATTCCGCAAAACCCCCAAGTTGCGCCGGAAATTGCCTGACGCGATTTTCATGAGACAATCGCTGCAGGGGGCCGAGTCCCTGGGTGGCGTGTGATCAGTACCTATGGAATATCAAGAGGTTCGCAGAAAGGGATGCTTAGGGATTCTCGTGCGAGTCGCCGCGTGGGGGATGGCGATTCTTTTTTTGATCATTGCCTTAACGCCGACGGTTTTGAAGTCGTTTTCGATCGACCTTTCGAAACCGCAGGACATCAGCCGCGAAGTCCAAATCATCGAGTGGAGTTGGTTTTTCGCGATGGGGCTAATGTTTGCCCTTTGGTTGCTGTTTTTGGGGGGGAGTGTCGCAAGTTTCTTGAACGTGGTCGCTCAGCGATTACCGCAAGGGCGGTCTATTTTGGGAACAAGTGCTTGTCCCCAATGCGGGAAACGTTTGACGTTTCGGGAGAATCTGCCGATCATCGGCTGGTTGAAGCAAAAAGGTGTGTCGGCTTGTTGCCAACAACCGATTCCGGTTCGATATCTCGGCGTCGAGTTGTTGCTGGGCAGCATCTTTTTGATTGTGGGGTTGCTTGAATTCGGTTTTTTGGCCGTCAATATTCCCAAGTGGTATATTCAGCGGCCCCACGGCTTTTTTCAACTCGATGGACTCCATCTTTGCATGGTGATCAGGCATTGGATTTTGATCAGCCTGCTGTTTACATTCTGTTTGTTTCGCTGGCAGGGTGACAAGATTCCGTCGAGTGTCTTTGTCGTTGGCCTTGTGGTCCACGCTCTTACTCTACCCCTGATGGCGAACCCCGGCTGGCTCGGTGCTGTATTTGTAGCGCGGAAGTATTCCTTAGGCTTGATTGGAATTCAAACGGTGCTGGCCTTGGTGGGAGCCGTTGGGCTGGGGTGGGCGCTGGCTCGGCTGGAGGCCCGATTTATCGCGAATGGCCGCAGCGATTCGCAACGCGAGTTGGTCTTCGGGTTGATGTTGATTGGGTTGCTCGGCGAGGCCGATCTCATGTTTTTGACCGCGGCAAGTTATGCCGTACTGACATTGCTCCTCGTGGTGCTGCGCAGGACGGGGGATGGAACGCGATGGTTGGCTCCGGCCCATCGAGTTTTCATCGCCTTCGTTATTCATTTGCTCGTGTGGCGATGGATTACCTTGGGCGATTTAGCGAAACGAATTTTGACGTTATGGGAAGGCTGACATCATGTCGCGTGCCAATCGGCAAACGATTTCTTACTTGACTCGCCGCTTTCGCGAGGTGGGGCTCGAGCCCAATCGAAAACACGGGCAGAATTTTTTGATTGACTTGAATTTGATCGAGTTACTGGCCCGCACCGCCGCGCCCGACGAGCACGATGTCGTTTTGGAAATCGGGACAGGGATGGGGTCTCTAACAGGAATGTTGGCCGAAACCGCCGCGGAAGTGATCACCGTCGAGATCGATGAGCATCTCTTCCAATTGGCTCGGGAAGAACTCGAGTCCTTTGACAACGTGACTATGCTTCATCAGGACGCGCTGAGAAACAAAAATCATTTCGATGATGACGTACTGACAGCGATCGATGAGGCTATGTCGCGAGGACCGAATCGCCAACTGAAATTAGCAGCAAATCTGCCGTACAACGTGGCGACGCCGATTCTCAGTAACCTTTTGTTGTGCAAGCATGTACCGGTGACATTAACTGCAACGATCCAACTCGAACTGGCTCAGCGAATCGTCGCGACGCCGAATTCGAAGGATTACAGTGCCCTGAGCGTTTGGATGCAAAGCCTGTGCGATGGGGAGATCGTTCGCGTGTTGCCGCCGGGACTGTTTTGGCCACGTCCGAAGGTCGAATCGGCGATCATCCACTTGGTCCATCGCCAAGATCGGCGAGTAGCCATTCCCGATCTCAAGTATTGGCACGATTTTTTGAGAATCATTTTTTTCCATCGCCGGAAATTTTTGCGGGCGGTCGCCATCAGTGGTTTCCGCGACAAGCTGACCAAGGCCGAGGTCGATGACGTTCTGGCAAACCAAGGACTAGGGGCAGAAGCCCGCGCAGAGCAAATGTCGGTCGAGAAATTGTTCCGTTTGTCCGAGGCTTTTCGAAACGCCCTTGTGGCCCGTGGCGTAGAGACGAGCTTCAAGTTTTGACTCGAATGCGGCGCGGCGGGGCTCTCTTCGCCGGCGGCTTATCGACGGCGCGGCGACGCACCTTTAAACCAAGAGAAATTCCGGGCTTCTTCAGGGACCGAGAGCGCGGACCGCGGGAATGCCTTCTCGCTCTGCGTTCCTCGTTCTGTCTTATCCGATCGAACTATCCTCGCCGTCGCTAGAAGTGAAATTCGAACAAACTTCGTTCAAAAATGCTTGTGGGTCGCTTGGCAAGTTTCCGCAGGGCACAGTGCAAGACCACTGGGATGGGCAGGGATCAACTTCTTTTTGATTCAACCCATGAGGGCGAGCGGCAATTGAAAACATACCGTTGCTACCGTCGCCAAGCGGTAGTCGTGCCTGGCATCAACCATCTGGCGACGTAGCTGCCGATCTGCCGCTCGCCTGAAGCCGGTCGCCTGCAAAACCGCTGCAGACTCGATTTTGGCGGCATACGACCAGCAAACTCAGCAACACAACGAATGTAAATCCACCGGGCTCGGGAATGGCGAGGATATTTCCGGTTAGGAAATACGATCCCATGTCGTAGAACAGTTTTTGATCCCAGTTACCGTTGGGGCCCAAACTTGCAAATTTTCCACCGGCACTCGAGACTTCAATGACGTAATTCCCGGGATTGAGAAACGTTGAAATCGTTTCGCTGAAACTCGATGTGGCGGAAAAGGCAATCTGGTTGCCATCGGTATCGAACAGCCGCAAAGTGGCGTCTAGGGATTGGTGAGGGTCAGGAACGCCAGGGGTGATCCATTGCGTTCCGGAGTTGACCGTGATGGTGTTGATGCCAGCGGCGACGGTTGTGAATGAAAAATAGCCCTTCGTATAATTACTGACTCCGATCGGATCGGGATTGGTTGCGCTGACCGGAACGATGACGCCTTGATTCGCCAACGAATCGATCGAGTTGCCGTTGAGTACCAGAGGCGTGGCTGTATCGAGAGTTTGCCCGATTCCGTCATTGACGAATCCGCCCATGCCACTGTTTTGAATGATTCGAAACGCGTCGTTTTGAATGAAATTGACGTTGGTGTTCACGCGACCGACCGCCCAGACGATACGATTCTGGGCATTACCGGTGCCCAGTGCAGGTCGCGTGTTGGTTGAGCCGTTGTTCGTCGAGTATTCGTTGATGCGTGTCGCTCCAACATAATCACCTTGGTGCGATAATCCAGCAGCATGGCCGTTTTCGTGGGTGGTGACCGAGGCGATTCGCTTGAACGAGTTGTATCCTCCGGACCGGTTTGTAAAGGTCCAGTTGGTGCCAAAGCCGGAGCCCGCCGCATGGGAACCCGACCAGACTCCAACGTAGGAAACCCCGGCTGCCCCGCCAAAGAAATTACTGGCCCCATCGCCAATCACAGTGTGATGCACACGAGCCGTGGTGTCATAGTAATGTTGACGCGCCAAATAGGTGGTATGCCCTGCTGCAGCAGCTGGATCGACAGTGGTCACATTGACGTCGAACATCGTCCAGGTTTCGGCGATTCGCGCCCAAATGTTCTTGATGTTGGCCTGTTCGGCAGCGGTGAAGGTGGGGCCTGTCTGATTATTGTAGGCCGGGGTGATTCCTGGCGTTTGTCCACCCCATTGGCCCGTGTATTGAAATCCGGTGAAGTTCAAATAAAGAGTGTAGGCTGCGCCGGGACGGCTATTCAAAACTGGTGCCACCGGCTGCGCCGACAGAGACGAGAACGCAGCAATCGCCAAAAACATTGTGAGCAGAATCTTTTTCATCGCATCAGCCTCTCTCATTTTTATGATCCTCGAAAACAATCTCGAAAGGTTGACAAGGAATCCTGTAACCGAGTTTCCGCCAGCGCTTCAATTGCGAAAAGCTGATGCGATGGCCCCGGTTGATTTGGACGCTCTGTTGGGCAATCTCGCAGGAGCCAACGATTCGCATTGGAGTCTGCTCCCAATCAGTGGGGCAACGCGCTCAAGCATTGAACAACAAAATTCTGTCGGTTTGTGTGGACGTTTCCACGACGATCAGATCGTACGTTCGTCTCACGCGTTTCCAACATATCGTGTGCCATGTTTCGTGAATCGACCTAGGCCGACGCAAACTAGTTTAAAAGATGGTCGGCGAATTGCTAGACTTCCTCCCAAAACTATTCTCCGGAACCCATCAACGTCCCATTGTCAAGAAAGAACTGCCCACTAGTCTGTGAGTCACGACTGATCAGCCGCTCGGAAATGGTCTGATTTTTGCGTGGAAATCGGACGCTAGAGCGTTCCGGCAAATCTGATCGGGACAAAGCCTAGTGCCCATCCCAAAACCAAAAGCACCCGTAACCTGAAGCGTAAGCGAGGGCTGGTTTTGGAATAGGCTCCTAGTACCCTGCGGCTGACGTGGTGTCGGAAAAGCTTTGAAGTGCACCGAGATCAAGTCGCGACCTTGGCTCACCGAGCGAAAAAAAACGCTGGTCTTCGCGATATTGCCCTAAAGCCAGCGCCATTCGGAAATTCGAGGAGGCTTTCGAACGGGCCCGTTAGTCCCGCGAGCTCATGAACAGCTGAAGGACATACCAAAACAGCGTGCCCAAAGAGGAAAACAGGGTCAGTGCCGCGGCGACCGATTGATCCGTGCGATAGTGGTGCAAGATGCTCGATGTATTGTAAAGGATGTAGCCTGACATCAGCACGACCATGGCACCGCTAAACCAAAATCCCCAACCTCCCAAGTTGAAGATCGTCGCGGCGATGACATATGCCAACGCGGCAAGGCCAGCAACAAACAAAAACGTTCTCAGGAACGAAAAATCTAGCCGAGTGAGGAGCACGAACAAGGTCAATCCGCCGAAAATCGTCAGCGTGGTAATGGCTGCCATCGGAATGGCACCGGGGCTGACGCGATGGGCGAGATACAGCAGCGGTGCCAAAATGATGGCCTCAGCGCAAGTGAACAGCGCCAAGCCGGCGTATTGGGTCCCCAAGGTCTTGCCGGTGTGTGCCCAGTAGTCCGCGATCCAACTGACGAGCATGAACGCTCCGAGCACAATCAGCCAGCTATACCGCATGCCAAACGCCCAACCAACGAAAGCCTCCAACTGCGGTGTGAAAAAGGTGAACATGGTCAACTGCAACATGACGAATGCGAAAATCGCTCCCGCCAGATGCAGGTAGGTATTTCGAATGAATGAGATACGTTCATCAATCGCGGCCACGGCGGCAATGTTGTACGTGTGGGGGGGGAGGTAAGGGTTGGATGACATGGCTGACCTCATGTTGGGAAAGATTCGAAGGCGGACGACGCTACGAGCAATCGCCTCGCCTTATTATAGACGGGTTTCGCAAGAGAAAGAAAGAGAAATTCCCAGGCCGTCGCGCATTCAGCCTTCAGCTCTTCACGGGGTTCTCCAATCGACCATGGCCAGAAGCAACAAAAACTCAGGAAGCGGCGAGCAGAGTAGAATTTTGCAAAAAAAAAGAAAGTCTCGTTTATGAACGATCGTGACGATTTTTCCACCAGTTCACAATCGATGGCGGGACTGGGGGCGGCGGCAACTTCAGGTCGCGATAACCGTTGGCTTCATCGAAGCCGGCAGCGATAATGTTAAGATTTCGCGTCGCGCAGCGAGTTAAACATTCGTCTAGCTGGTCGCCTGCCTGCAACCGAAAATACTTTTCGTTGATTCCAGTCACTCCGCGCCCGACGTTGATGACTTGATCTCCCGGTACGATTTCCCGCCAGGTGTAATGGGGAAGTTCCATCGCTCGCTTGGCCGCCCACACGATCCGCTCGGGAGTCAGCGACTCGAGCCGATCGAAGCTTTTCATCACGAAGTAGGTTTTTTGGAATTCGCTGATCAAGTAGTCCGTAACGGCCAACCGCAAGAGATCGGCATCTTTGGCCGGATCGATCAGGACGCGGGATGGCTCGGGAGAATCGATGCTGAAAATCGTCTCGCCTGGCGAGGATAGAATACCTGCCCCAAAATCGCGGACTTCGCCGTCTTGCATGACGAGGCCGAATTCTACGGTAAACCAATAAATGCGACCAGCGTACAACAGCAATTCATCCGCCCACGCGATGATTTTGGCCTTTTCGTCCTCCGACTGCGCCTGCTTCAGCTTTTCATCCCGTTCGGCGTAAACCATATCCCGGGCCTTGCCGTGATTTCGCATGACCGAGGCGACGGCCGGAATCGTGAACGTTGCTACATGCCCGGCGACGTCGTGACCGATGTCGGGCTCTTGTAAATAGTCCTGCTCCAGAGCACGCATGAACGTCGTCACCGGGAAAAACCGGCGGCTATGGCACGTGAAGAACAACTCCGCCGGGATGATCTCGCTGACCGTTGCCAATTGCCAACCCGTCGCCTGATAAATCCGCGCGTTGAGCAGATAGTAATCGGGTATCGTTGTCCCGCGAATCGCGAAGAGTTGTTCACCCTCGAGGTATTCGCGGCACGCATAACGATGTTTGGTTTTTTGCTGCTCGACGATCAGGCAAGCCCAGCTCAGGTGCTCGGCCAGCGAGTATTGATCAAAGTGTTGAAAATTTTCGTAAGGTCCCAAATCGACCGATTCGTCGGTAAGGGAGCCGACACCAAACGGGGCAGCCGACTCCGCCAGAGCCAGATACTTTTCTGCAGTTTCCGGCGGAATCGGAAAACGGACGTCGGTCCTGGCGAGTTGTTCTTTGAGAGCGACGATCCGCTGAGCAAAATCAGGCGGCACCACATCGCGGAGGCTTAACCCGTGCCTTGCCGCGATTTCCGAAAGTTGTGATTCGGTGAAGGTCGCACTCATGGCAGGTAACTTTCGTTCATTAAGAGCCCATGTTTAGGCGAGATCGCGATCCTCGAACAAGACCAACGCCAACAAAATCGCCGCGGATCCATACAGTAACGTGTACACCGTTGACCAACCTAGGTAGATCCATGGCACCGTGCTATTGGTATTGATCGCCGTTTGCACGTCGAAGTGATTCAGCACAGGGAAGATGATCGAGATGAACTGCCCGAAGAATCGTACCGTATCGATCGAGCCGGCCACTTGCTCGCTCATGACGATCAGCGGCGTCAGGTGTCCCAGCACATATATGCAGAAGCAGATCATTAGATTGGCCGTTACCCCCAAGCGGGTTGAAATGGCCACGCTGATTGCCACGAAGATCACGACCTCCAGAAATGCTAAAAAAATCGCCGGCAAAACATGAGTTGCCTCCCTGAAGCAGACGGTCCATTCGACCATTTCCATCGACATTTCACGGGCATCATAGACAGGCTTGTAGGAAACCCAGAAGAAAAACCAGATTCCTAAAATCAGGAACAAGATGGCGATGGCCGATGAAATCCCAAAAATTTTGCCAAGAATGAACTGCCGACGTCCCACGGGCTTGCTCAACACCGTCAACGCCGTCCGCCCTTCGATCTCATCGGCGACCGATTTACTTGCGGCCCAAATTGCAACAAAAATTGCAATGACCTTCAGTAGCGTCAGTCCCGAATCCTTATACATCTTGATGTCTTCCCCCAGCGTGTTGTAGGGAATGTAGATGGACACGACAACGAAGATCGCTCCTAGCACAAGTATCAACAGAAAAATCGGTTGGCTGACTTCGGATTTGAACGTCGACAAGGCGATCGCTGTGACCTTCGGTGCCAAAATCAACAGGCTCAAATAAACCGCGAATAGCGCGAACGTCGCAAAGGCCATGACCGGAATCAAATAGACCTCCGGGTACTGCGGCATCACAAGGTATTCCATGCGGATCGTTGCCGGATTTTTGCCGCGATTGGCGATGTACAGACCCTCGAGTTCTTTTTCTGGAATGATGGTTCCCCGCGAAAATCCCATTCCATTTTGCAACGATGTCGACGGGACCCGAAAGAACTGATCGATTTGAGTCGAAATGGTGATCGGCTCGGCGGCGACTTGGAGATTCTGATTCGCGAAGAACCGCAATTGTTGCAGTTCGCGGCCGTCGATCGTAATTCTCTTGCCGAACTGTTCGAACGGAACAAATTGCCCTCCCTCTCCGTCAGGCGTCGGCGCGAAGTCGATCAATTCTTGACGGTACACGCCGCTAGTCGGCAACCGGGCCAAGGAACGGAGCATTCCCCGCGGGTCGTCCACGATCTTGAACACGCCGAAGCCGTTGAAGATGCCGAGGATCAGACCGAGCGCTGCGAAACCGGCCAGGACCGTCGAGATCACGGTCAGCCAATACAGAAAACCTTCCTTGATCAGCACCAGCACTTCGTCGATCCGTTTCTTCGATCCCAGTCGCCAGAATCCGAAGCCGACGATCAAACAGAAGACGGCACAAAAAATGACCCCCAACAACGAGCCGCGGCCGTCAGGACTGGAAATTTTGAACAAATTTTCCCGGTCGTACAGCAACGACAAGGCGAACAGGCAGCCCGCAAACAACGCGGCGGCAACCAGCAGCGAACTGAAAACATAAGCCGTGCGATGTTCGGCGATCGTGTTCAGGCCCGGAACCTTCGATATCAGGGCGATCAAGCCGACAAAGAGCATCACAAACACCAAGCCGACGGTAACGCCAACGGAAAAAATCCACGTCGGCGTGAACCAGTTCATGATTTCAATCGACTGCGCCAGCAATTGGAGGTTGGTTTCAATCATTCCCAGAATCAATACAAAGTCGAATTTTCGCCATCATGCCGCCACACCTTTACATTATGGTTCCGAAGATTCGATTGTTCAAAGGGGGATGAACTGCTGCGGCCAAGCCGTGCGTGCAGCATGGGCCTTGCAAGCCATCAAGTGCCAACGAAACGCGTGTACAGAGCCCGTGCTAACGTGGTGTCGTCCGTTCCCTCGATGATCGCTCGACCGTCGGCGAATACGGTAATCCGCTGCGGATCGATGACAAACCTGACGTAATAAGGATTGCATTGGATGGACAAACCGGCGGCGGCGATGCGTTCGGCCAGCTTTGCCAAGTCACGCTGCTGCGAATCACCGGGGTTGATTTGAATCGACTTTCGACCGCACAGGCGGATCGTCTCCGAAAAACGATTCCCCTCGAGCCATTCAAATCGGCGGGCGAAACACGTTGGACATTTGTTCTCGTCCCTCAGGCGATCGAGCGGCAACACCCGAGTTCGATGATTCCACAGGGAGACGACATGCAATCCGGCTGCGACCGCGTGGTCGTTATGGGAAAGGATTTTGATCGCCTCCATGGCTTGCCATGCGGCCATGGTGTAGACAATTGGCCCTAAAACGCCTGCTGTGTCGCAGGTATCGATCGTTCCGGGTGGTCCCAGCGGCATCAGGCAGCGCAGGCATGGCGTGCTGCCGGGGTGGACCACGAGCATTTGACCGTCGCTACCCAAGCAACCGGTGTAGATCCAAGGCTTCCCCTCACGCACAGCGAGATCATTCAACAAAAAGCGAATCTCGAAGTTGTCGGTTCCGTCGAGAATCAAATCGACATCGCGAGAGAATTCCACAACGTTTCTCGGTGTGACGTCGGCTACGATCGATTCGATGGAGATTTCCGAATTAATTTGCCTCAAGCGATTCCGCGCTGCGATGGCTTTTGGCGTTCCCTCGCGCGCATCTCGCTCATCGAACAGGGATTGCCGCTGCAAATTGCTCAAGTCCACAAAATCCCGATCGACCAAACGCAAAAAGCCGACACCGGCCCGCGCCAGAATTTCCGCGGTGACCGTCCCGAGGGCGCCGACGCCGACCAGCAAAACTTTGCCAGCGGCCAGGCATTCGTGCCCCTCCCTCCCCAGAGGTTGGAACCGAATTTGTCGGGAATAGCGATCGTGATGGAGGTAAGTCTCTTGCGAATTACTCATGACGGTAGAGCCAGCGCCCGAAGCGCGAGGTCGCGGAGGTAGCCATCTCCTGCGGGGGCCCTTGAAACAGAACCACCCCCCCTGCCGAGCCTGAACCGGGACCAAGTTCGATCAGCCAGTCCGCATCATGAGCGAGCAACGGCTGATTGTCAACGACGATCAGCGAATGGCCTACCGACAGCAACGAATCGAAACAATCGACTAAACGCGACAGCTCCGCGGGATGCAAGCCCTTGGTCGGGTGCATGACGACGAATAATTTTCGGCCGCGGGCAATCGTGCCCAGATACTGGGCGAGCTTGAGTCGCCGTTCCTCCCCATGGCTCAATGTCCGCAGCGATTGGCCGAGGCGGAGATAGCCGAGTTCGGCATCCATTAGCGATTTGAGGGTCAGCTGCAGCTTTTTTTGTCCGCGGAAAAAGGGAAATGCTTGCTGCGCCGTCATCTCCAATACTTCCGTGATATTTTTTCCGCGATACTGGGCCTTGAGCACGTTCGGGCGAAACCGCGTTCCGCGACACTCATCGCACACCAGGCGCATGTCGGCCAGAAAATGCATATCGACATCCAGAAACCCCTCACCCAAACATTTCTCACAGCGACCACCGGCCACATTAAAACTGAAATGACTTGCTTTCAGGCCTTGCCGTTTCGCCTCTTCGGTTTCTGCAAATAGATTGCGGATCAATGCGTAGGTGTTCATGACCGTCGCGGGATTGCTGCGGCTGCTGCGCGGGGCGGGTGCATCGTCCACCAGCACAACTCCTTCGATTCGGTCAGCGCCGATCAGTTTTTCGTGGGGGAGGGGCGGGTCATCGGCCTCGCCAAAATGTGCAGCAAGTGCCTGATAGAGCGTATCGCGAATCAGCGAGGTTTTGCCCGACGCTTTAACGCCGACGACCTGCACCAGTACCCCAAGAGGAACGTCGAGGTCGATCCCCTTCAAATTGCGGCCCGTACAGCCGCGGATGCCAACGACCTTGAGCGGGGAGGTGGGCCGCGGTGTTCGTGCGTCACGATGAAAAGGCTTGAGGTAACGTCCTGTTGGCGATTGTGGATGCTTTGCCAAGCGGCTGGGAGGGCCATCGAAGACGATCGCCCCCCCCTGCTCTCCCGACCCCGGACCAAGCTCGATGACTCGCTCGCAAGATCGAATCAAATGAGTGGAGTGGTCGGCCACGATGACCGTATTTTTCCGAGCAGATAATTGCTCGAGCGCCTTGACGACGTTCTCGGCGTCGTCGGGGTGAAGGCCAGAGGTTGGTTCGTCGAAGGCGTAAACCAAATTGACGAGAGAGGAGCGGATCAGCCGACCGATCATCAGCAGTTGCCGCTCGCCGCCGCTGACGGTTTGCATGGGCCGTCCTAGGGGGAGGTCGCCAAGCCCCAGGTCGAGCAATCCTCCCGTCAATTCCAATATTCGCAGCGCGATCATTCGTCCGGGTGTTTCCAGGACTGCGTCAGCCGCCAGATCGCGCAGGAAGCCATCGAGCTCCTGCAAAGTCATTGCATAAATTTGAGCGATGTTTCTGCCGCCAACGCGGTATACTAACGCTGCTTCATTCCAGCGTGCGCCACGGCAAGTTTGGCACGGATGAAAACTTTTCCAGCGAGCCGCGAAGATGCGCATGTGCATCTTGTAGCGCTTTTTCTCGACCCACCGAAAAAAACCGGTCACGCCACCAAAACTTCGCTCCGGCACGCCGTCCCAAATCAGCTGCCGCACGGTTTTGGAAAGTTTGCGATACGGCAGATCGACATCGATCCCGTAGTCGCCCGCCAGCGCCAGCAGTTCCTCCCGCTCGTGCTGATAGCTCGGCGAGTTCCAAGGAGCGATCGCTCCCTGCCGGATTGACAGGCTTTCATCGGGGACAATTTTCTGTGGATCGTAGGTGCTGACGCTTCCCAAACCTTCACAAGTCGGGCAGGCTCCCAACGGGCTCGAGTTGCTCAGCCGTTGTGGATCTGGCGCAAAGAAACGCCGGCGGCAACCGCTGCAAATCAGGTCGCGAAAAAATGACGACTCGCTCCAGCATGCCCCATCAATCGACCGTGACGAAGTATTCGGGAGGGACTCGTCGTTCGACGCCAGTTCTCGCACGATCGTGCAGGCTCCGCCACCCTGTTCCAATGCTGTCGTGACCGAATCGATGATGCGTTCGCGGGGTGCCTTGCCTGCCACCAAGCGATCCACGATGACAAGTGTCGAGGGAGCCAGCGAACCGTCGATTTCGTCCAGCGTCCGTATGCGATCGCCGACGAGCACTCGCGAAAAACCGGCCCGTCGCAGTTCTTTGGCGGTATGACGTTCATCGTCGTCGGTTGGGAATCCGACCATGATTTTGACTCCCGCAGGAATTTTGTCGATCCATGCCACGATCGACTCGGTTGTGTGGCGAACGACGGGCTTTTGACACGCGGGGCAGACAATCGCTCCGGCTCGTGTGAACAGCAACTGCAAGTGATGAAGCAACTCGATGGCAGAAGCTACGGTCGCCTTTCGGCCAAAGCGAACGGGTCTGGCAAAGTAGCCGATGGCCGGCGGAATACCCTGGAGCGACTCGGCGGCCGGCCGTTCGATTTGATCGAGAAATTGCCGAGCGTAGGGGGAAAACGTTTCGACATAACGGCGTTGGCCTTCGGCGAAGATCGTGCCGAAAACCAGGCTCGATTTGCCACTGCCGCTCGGGCCGCAAACGGCCAGTCGCTGGCCATGGGGAATTTCCAAGTCGATATTCTTGAGGTTGTTGACGCGCACTCCGCAAAGCTTGATCGCCTTGCGGTGCCGCACGACCTTATCGGTGGCTTGTTTCATGCGGATAGCAGCGACTGCTACTTCATGAGATCGGCATAAACAGCGTTCACGCGATCCCAATTGATCACGTTGAACCAGGCCTGAACGTAATCCGCCCGTTTGTTCTGGTATTTGAGATAGTAAGCGTGTTCCCACACGTCGATACCGAGCAAGGGGAACATGCCATTGGTCAGCGGATTGTCTTGATTCGGCGTACTGACGATTGCCAGGCGTCGGTCACGATTGAGTACGAGCCAACCCCAGCCACTCCCGAATTGTCCGACCGCCTTGGTAGCGAACGCTTTTTTGAATTCCTCCACGCCGTTAAAGGTTTCATCGATCGCCTTTTGCAATTCGGGAGATGGTTTTCCCGACTTGGCCGCCGGCGTCATCATCGTCCAGAACAGTGAATGGTTGTAATGGCCCCCCCCATTGTTGCGGACGGTCGTCCGAATCGATTCGGGGAGTTGATCATAGTTGCAGACGATGAATTCAATCGTGTTGTTCAGCCATTCGGGGGCCTCGGCTGTCAATGCCTTAACGAGGTTATCGACATACGCTTTGTGGTGTCGCGAATGATGGATGGTCATCGTTTCGGCGTCGATGAAGGGTTCCAGAGCGTCGACCGGGAAGGGAAGATCCGGCAAAGTAAAATCAAATTGAGGGCTCGCCCAAGACAACCGAGTAGTTGCCATTGTCAAAGCCCCCGCCGCGACCCCAGCCATCATCCCTCTGCGCGTAATCATCGTCGTCGTCTCCCGTGGAAATGTTCAAATCGTCTACCGGCCATATTTTATCAAATCCGCACTCTGATTGTCGAACCAACAGCCGTCGCTTACATTTGGCGTATGACCGGAGAAGTCGCCGCGAAAATCGCGGGTTAGCAACGATTCCTGAGCGCATGGCGCCGCGACGTCACCAGGCGGTACGGCTGGTCGTGTGTCGCATCGATTGGTAGTTTGACGTTGTCGCAAACTCGGGGGCGTTTGGACGAAAAACCTATGCGGAAGCCTCGCCTCGCTGACGCTTCGGGTCGCGATCTTTTTTTGGTTTTCAGCTGGGCGGTACGCTCGATTCTGTCTGTGTTTTGAGGAGAAAAAGTGCAAATTCGTGCCGGAATCGTCGGAGCGACTGGTTATACCGCGCTGGAGTTGATCAAAATCTTGTTGCGTCATCCCGGAGTGAAGATCACTCGGTTGACGAGCCGTGGCGATGCGGGACAGCCCATCGAGGTGCCCCATCCCTCGCTGCGAGGATTGCTGCCGGTGTCGCTCGGCGAATTTTCGATCGACGATTTCGCTCGGAACGTCGATATTGCATTTTGCTGTTTGCCCCATGCTGCTTCATCAGCAGTCGTGCGGCAGCTGGTCGACGCGGGAATCAAAGCAATCGACTTCAGCGCCGATTACCGCCTGAATGACCTCGCGAGCTTTGCGGAGGTCTATCAAGCGGAACATGCCGATCCGGAACAGCTCGGCCGGGTCCCTTACGGGATCCCCGAGCTATTTCGCGAATCCATTCGCTCGGCATCGCTCGTCGCCAATCCCGGTTGTTTTCCGACCACCGCGATTATCCCGCTGGCCCCCCTGCTGCAGAACAACTTGCTCGAAAACGCGCCGATCATCGTCGATTCGAAAACTGGCGTCTCAGGGGGGGGGCGAACCCCGAAGCTTAATTTCCATTTTCCCGAGTGCAATGAGTCGGCATCGGCCTACGCGGTCGGAACGCATCGCCATCGTCCGGAAATGGAGCAGATCCTGGGACGAGTCGTCGATCAGAAGGTCCGCGTGAACTTTGTGCCGCATTTGATTCCAATGGACCGCGGCATCCTGTCGACGATCTATGTGCAGCCGAAACCGAAGATCAAGGCGGCTGACTTGCTCGAGGCCATCCGCGGTCACTACGCCCAAGAGCCTTTCATTCGCGTCACAAAACAGCTCCCTGCGACCAAGGATGTCAGCGGTACGAACTTCTGTGACATCACCACGCGCGACCTGGGCGGCATGGTGGCGATTGTCTCGACCATCGACAATTTGATCAAAGGAGCCTCCGGGGCTGCGGTCCAAAACATGAATGTCATGTGCGGCTTTACCGAAACAACCGCACTCGTTTGACTTCGCCAGGCACTGCATTTCAGAGCAACAGGAGAAAGCACCGTGACCCACGACCCTGCCGGTATTCAATTGCCCACTGGCTTTCGATTCGCAGGGATTCATTGCGGCATCAAGCCGGAAAAGCCGGACTTGTCTCTGATCGTCGCGGATAAACCGGCGATCGGGTTTGGAGTCTTCACGCAAAATCTCGTGCGGGCCGCCTGCATCGATTGGAATCGCAGCATTTTCCCCAGTCGAAATCTGCGCGGTGTGGTGATCAATTCCGGCAACGCCAATGCCTGTACTGGGGAACTCGGCCAAGAAAATAATCGCCGCATGGCCGCGCTCCTGGCAAGCGAATTGGCTCAACCAGCCGGTCCGGTCGACCCGCCAAGTGTCGCGGTGTTGTCGACCGGCGTGATCGGCCGGCAGCTGCCGATGGCGCGGCTCGAAACGGGAATCCCGCGAGCAGCCCGAGAGCTGCGGGATGATGTAGTGGCTTTCTTGCAAGCCGCTCAGGGAATTCTGACCACGGACCATGCCCGCAAGGTGGGGAGCATTGCTTTCCAAGTTGCCGGCGCGACCTATCGAATCGCCGCGATGGCCAAGGGGGCCGGGATGATCGGGCCCAACATGGCGACCATGCTGGGGGTGATCGTGACCGATTTTCCTCTGGCGTTCGCATCGGGACAGATGCTTTTGCAGCGCGCGGTTGATCGCACGTTCAACCGCATCAGCGTCGAGGGGCATATGAGCACGAACGATGCCGTGCTGCTGTTGAGCTCGGGTGGGGAGCAATCACTCTCTGCTGATGCCGAGCAACGCTTCGACGAATCGCTCGGCGACCTGTGCTTGCAACTGGCAAAAAAAATCCCGGCGGATGGAGAAGGTGCCAGCCATTTGATTCATATCAGGGTGACGGGGGCCGCAAGTAACCAGGACGCCGACCGTATCGCGCGGACGATCGCCCTAAGCAATTTGGTCAAGACCGCAGTGGCGGGTGCCGACCCGAACTGGGGTCGAATCGTTTCGGCGGCGGGTTACGCCGGAGTGCCTTTGGCCGTCGACCAAATGCGTCTAGCCGTCAACGGGATTCTGCTCTTCGAACGGGGGCAACCCGTTCCCTTTTCCGAGCGGGAGGTTAGCCAGGTGATTCGCAACGCGTTTGAAACCGAAATCGATTTGACGGTCGGAACAGGAGTCGGCGACGCCGAACATTGGACCAGCGACTTGACGGCCGACTACGTCAAGCTCAATGCCGAGTACACGACCTAAGACGAGCGAGCGTAAATCCCGCGAGGGGATTTGAGGATGAACATCGTTTTCCGATGACTTGCCGGTTGCGTGGCAAACGATCGGCTCCGCCGCAATTAGGCGACCCTGCGTGCGGCGTCGGCTTGGAGGATCGCCGGCGGTCGTTGCCGCAGCGTATCGCGAGCGGCAGGCATGGCCAGGGGACCGATTTGGACTTTGTTTTTCGCCGACCAGCGATGGATGTTGATCTGACCGACGATTTCTTCAGCGATTTCGACGTTCCGGGCAGCTTGTTCGATTGTCACCAGCGGGTCGCGGAGTTGCGCGATCGACTCAAGCCAATCGGTTTGCTCGGCTTCGATGGCGTTGACGGGAGCGACCTCCAATTCCGTTTTCGGGAGGACTTGAGAGAACAAGTTTTCGCGAATGAATTGTTTCTGTTCGTCGCTGGCGGCCAAGAAGTCGAACTCGCGTTGTGCGATCCAATGTGGGACTTGGACGTTGGTGACCCGATGAGCGACCAAATCGGCCGAAGCAAACCCCTTCGTCCCGAAAATTTTGAAGGTTCGCTCGGGTTGGAAACTGCAGCGGGAGGCGGTCAGATTCGCGACGCCACCACAGGCGAATTCGAGGCGAGCCTGTGCCAGGTCCTCGTTCTCGCCAAACACGGAGATGCCGATCGCGTGGATACTGACGAGCGGGCCGGAAAACATGCGGCAAACGAGATCGATGTCGTGAATCATCAGATCTTGCACGACTCCGATGTCGGTGGAGCGGAAGGTGAATCCGCTTTGCCGTGACGCCTCGATGTACTTCGCACAGCCGACAACCGTCTGAGCGGCTTGAATGGCCGGATTGAATCGCTCGACATGTCCGACTTGGATGCAGACTCCTTTTTCGCGAGCCGCCTTGCCGATCTCCCGCGCATCTTTGGAGTGGCTGGTGACCGGTTTTTCAATCAGCAGATGCTTGCCCTGCTGAATCAGCGTGCGAGCGATTTCGGCATGGGTGACTGTTGGCGTGGCAATCACCGCAGCATCGAATTCATCCAGGCCTTTGCGGTAGTCGCTGAGGGCACGCACGTTGAAATCCTTGATGGCCGCTTGTTGGACCAGCGGTTGCGGGTCGCAAACCAAAGTCAGACGGGCGAGAGGATTGTTTCTTAGGAGTCGAGCGTGGATACGCCCCAGATGTCCGCCGCCGATGACGGCAACGCGAATCTTTTTCATGCAGCGACCCTTGGCGGTACAGTGTGTCGAGTGCGGCCGTGTCGGCCCTCGCGGGCGCCCTGGAGGAAAGCCAATAGGTGTTCGACCTCGGGAGTCAGGTTGTCGGAACTTTTGAGAACTTCCCGGGCATTTTCCAAGCCGACTCGATTGCGGTAAATCAAACGGTAGGCTTCGCTCAAAGCGACGATCGCAGCACGCGGAAAATCATTCCGTTTCAACGCGATGATGTTGGTGCATTTGCACCGTGCCGGATTGCCGTCGGCCAACATATAGGGCGGAATGTCTTGCATCACCTTGCTGACCCCGCCGACGAAGGCATAGCTGCCGATCGATGCGAAGTGGTGTACAGCAACGCTCCCGGATAATCCGGCGTAGGAATAGACGTAGCTGTGTCCTCCCAGCATCGAGCCTTGGCCGATGATCACACGATCGCCGACAAAGCAATCGTGACCGACATGCGCACAGGCCATCAGGTAGCAGTCGCTACCGACCCGCGTGATGCCCTCCTCTTTTTCAGAGGCGCGATTGATGGTCACATTTTCGCGGATGATGTTGCGATCGCCCACGATGACTTGCGTGTCGGTACCGCGGTAGCTGATGTCTTGCGGTTCACCGCCAATGCATGCACCGGGCCAGATCACATTGTTTTCGCCGATGGTGACATGGCCGGAAATAGTTACGTTGTTGATCAGTCGCGTGCCAGAGCCGATCTTGGCGTGGGGGCCGACGACACAGAAGGGACCGATTTCAACGCCGGGTCCGATTTGAGCCCGGGGGTCGACGTCGGCCAATTTCGAGATCTTGGTTGGCATGGGGGACTCAGGGGCGTGTGTTGTTCGGTCAAGGCGAATGATATCCACTTGGCTACCCTAAAAAAAATGGTTCAAGCTGTTTTGCGGTGCCCCACATCGACAGCGCATCGATTCATGATTTGCCGCACGAGTTCTCCGTTCAGACGATGTCCGCTGCGAAAGGCCGTAAATTTGCCCACCAGATCGCAGCCGGCCAAGGCGAAGTCACCAACCATGTCCAGCAATTTGTGGCGAGCACATTCATCCTGAAAACGCAAATGGTTATTGATCGGACCCTGCTCCGCGAACACGAGAATATCGTTGTAATTGACGCGGCGCCCGAGACCCTGGTGACGCAGCGACTCGGCTTCGGCGCGAGTCACGAAGGTTCGCGCCGGTGCGATCTCGCGAGTGAAGTCGACAGCGTCCAGTCGAGCCGAGAAGACCTGTTCGCCGATCGCCGGTTCGTCGGGATAATTCAAGCGATAGATCAATTCGCAAGTTCCCTGCGGATTCGGCTCGGCGCGTACCCAAGAATCGCCGTCGCCGACCTGGTAGACTTGATTGATCACGAATCGCGAGCGGACTTGCGTTTGGCGTACAACCCCAGCTTGCTGCAGCATCTGGACGAACGGCAAGCTGGAGCCATCGAAACCTGGCATTTCTGCCCTATCGACCCAAATCTGGCAGTTATCGATCTGCAGACCTGCGAGGGCGGCGAGGATATGTTCGACCATGTCGACCGCGGTGCCGTTTCTCGACAAGGTCGTCCGCCGTGGGCCATGCGCTAGGTGGTCGATGGTGGCAGGAATGACAGGCATTCCGGGTAAATCGCGGCGAATGAAGGCGATGCCGTGACCACAGGGTGCCGGCCGAAATTCTACCGTGACGTCCAAGCCACTCCAGAATCCGTAGCCAGATATGGTCGTGCGACGAGAAATCGTCTGTTGATAACGCGGCGTCTTCAAGGGTCCAAGTCCTTTATGCTGCAATCCTAGTAGGCAGGGCATCTTATTTGCCGCCAACCCCTTGTTTGGTTTCTTTCATTATTTGCACGATCGCGTTGGTGATGTCGCGATCGGGACGATGATAGACGACCGCCCCGTTGACCTGGTGCATGATCGACTCGGGATCATCCAAGGACATTTGCCCACCGGCGTACCGCATGACGAGCCGGATGTTATTTTTCGTGCAGTAGGCCTCGATGTATTTGCAAACTTCTTGGTAGGTCTCGAAGTGAATGCGCGCCTCTTCGGTAGTTAGTTGCCGGACCTTCGCTCGCGCGTCGACCATCAAATTGGTGTCTTGCGTCCGCAAGTCCTTTTCGGCTTGGAGAAATTCCGCACTGTCAGGCGCGTACATCGCGCTGACTTGTTCCAAGCGGGCTTGGAGTCGTTGTTGTTCTTGAGCGACCTGCTGCTTCAGCGCGGCGGCCTCTTGGCGGAGCCGTTCGAGTTGCGCTTGAAACGCGGCATGATTCTCAAAAACGACTCCCATGTCGATGATCGCGACACTCGTCTGAGCGGTCGCCAATTGCGGGAGAGAGGCGCACCAAACCGCCCCAACAACAATTGCCATCCATAGCCTTTTGTTCACGTCAGCACTCCTTGCTGGATTTTTTCAGATTGTTGGTTGTAAACCGAATGAATTGTGCCGAGAAATTGAAATTTCGTAAAGAGCGATTTCCCAAAAACTAAAAAACTTATGCCGTACTCGTAAATGTCTCGCGCAGTTCGTCGGCCAAGTCCTGATAGCGAGTGTAAAAACCTCGCGCGACGATCCCTAAATAAACGTTCAAAGCGATCGAAAAGGCCAACAAGAAGAACAAAAACAAAATCTGCCTCCGCAAATTTTCTGACACCGTCACGGAGTCATCAGCCGAGGCCTTGCTGGCCTTTTGGCCTTGAATTTCTGCGGTAAGCGGTCCGCCCGTCGTCGGACTCCCCTGCCCGACTTCCCGGGTCGGCGGATTGAGGTTGAGGACCCGTCGGAGGCTTTGCTCGATCTTGGTATCGAGAATATCATCGCTCCAAGTCGAAACAGGATAGGTCTGCGGATAAACCGGATGCGGCAAGGCGGCGACTGTTCCCGGATAGGCCGCCATCTGCGGGGGATATCCTGCAGCGGTTTGCTGGGGGCTCGGCAGGTAGCCCAGTTGATTCGGTGCGGACACCGGATTCCAAGGCGGTACTGCCAGATTCGGTGCGGCATATTGCGTTCGATAAATGTCGTCGTTGCGCGTCAAGGCGGGAGTGTTCCAGCCGGCCTGACGTGGATCTGAGATCGGCGAAAGATTTCGCGTCGCGGGATTGTGACTTTGATCATTCCGCGCCGGCGGCACGCTGAAGCCTCCGTTGTTTCCACCCTGGTTACCAATGGGGGAATTGAGTTGATTGTCACGAGGGTCCTTCAGAAGTGGTCCCGTTGATGGAACCGTCGGGGTATTCAACTCCGAACGACGCGGATCGTTCTGCCAAGTGTTGGCTGGGTTATTGAAGTTCTGCTCCAGCCCTTGGTTTCCGACTCCCTGATTTCCCGAAAAACCAGAATTGCCCGAAAAACTGGGTTCCGCGGTTCGATTTCCCAAGTTCGCTGGGGGAAACGTCGGGGTGTTGACAGAGGGGACGCCGAAATTCGACAGACCGGCCCCGGCAGAATTGGGAGCGGTGTTCGCAAAACCTGGTTGGTCGTTGTTCGTCGGTGGAAAAGAAAGCGGATTGGGATTGAACGGAGCCGTGGTCGACGATGTACCGCCGAAATTGTTGGAATTGACCGTGGGATTGGACTGCGGATTCAATTGTTGGCCAGACCAATCCGGACGTCGTCGTGGCTCGCGGCGTGCCAGCACGTCCTCCAAATCTTGGACGAAGCGATCCACCAGCAGATCGACTTGCCGAGCCACTTCGGCATCGTAATTGGGATCGTTCGAGTTCCGCGATGCATCGAAGGACATCAGAATCGAGCGGTTGATTTTGACCGGAGTTTTCAAGTCAAAATTGATACCCGGTCGATTCCGCGATGAGCCCCCTTCCTTCGACAGCAGCACCAACAATTCACTGGGGGTGAAGTTCAAACGAAATTCGTCCATGACGCGTTCTTGACCGATGCTGACCGCTGCACCCATCAGCCAGCACAACGCCCACAAAAAGATTTGTTTTCGCATGTTTGAATTGACCCGTGATGTCGGGATATCAGCCACGCTTCCTCGTCGATGGCTTCGCTAATCCGGTAATTTACTGGATGTGGCGGAAAATGGGAAAGAGAGAAAACGGAATTTGCTGGCATTTGAGTGACAGCGGGCGTCTGTCACTCGGACTGCGCACACGAGTGGGAGTCCGACGGCACGCCGATGTGAAGAATCGTGATGTTTCCCACAGGCGGCATCCCGGCCAGTCTGGCGAACGCCGGTTTCCACGCAACCATGGTCAATGTCTCGTCGGCTTGAAAACATTCGCCTGCGATCACCCCTGAATCGGCAGCCAAGCCGCTCGGTAAATCGATGGCAACTCGCCGACAGACTTGACGATTCCCCCATTGAATCGCCGCAGCGTACAACCCCCGCGGGCTCCCCTGGCTCCCCGTCCCCAGCAAGGCATCGACGATCAAATCGTGCGGATCGGCCTCGTGATCGTTGAATTCGTCGGCTTCGCGAATGACTGCCCAAGGAATTTCCAGTCGCGTGGCGATCCGAAAATTGACGGCGGCATCCGGGCTGAGCCGGTCGACGTCATCGAGCAGCAGAATCTGGCAACGGACATTTGCAACTTTTAGATGCCGCGCGATCACCAGACCATCGCCGCCATTGTTGCCGCGGCCGCAAAGGATCCACACGCGGCGGGGCTGCCTGGTTGCGATCCGCTCGGCACAGCCGCGCCCGGCGTTCTCCATCAGCACTAAGGAGGGAATCCCAAGTTGCTCGGTGGCGAAACGATCGAATCGCCGCAACTCGTCGCAGGTCATGATGCGAGTCACTGTACCGTCCGCATGTAAGCCAAAAATTCAGTTTCCAATTTGTCGAGGCCCATCGGAAAAAATCGCTGGAATTCGGCGAGTCGCGTTTCGGCAGAGTCCTCGATCAGCGGTTCTTTTTCGCTCAAAAACTTAAGGTAGTCGACATACCTGGCCGCATGCTTGTTGAGCAGAAAATAATTGAATGCCCATGCTTCGGCATAACGATCGAGCAATTGCTCGGGATCCTGGAAAACTTGGTCGGTCGTCAGCATTTCCGCAAAGTAGTCGGCGGCACGTTGCCCCTTGGCCAGATTCTGCCGGAACGTCGCGAGGCGAAGATAGTTCACTTGCCCAATGGCTCGCCAACCAGCGTTCGAAGAGAGATCGGGGGGCTCGAAGTACATCGCCAGTCCCTCGCTGACCCATAGCGGCGTGGCGGCCAGTCGGCGCTGCATCCCCAAATTGCACATCAGTTGATGCGTCCCTTCATGGACGATCGTCATGATCATGGCTTGAGCGTTCGGACTCGACAGAATTTCCAAGATTTGCCGATCGCTGTTGACGGCTTGCCCTGCTGGGCCCAATTCCGACGTCAAATCGTACATCACGACCTGGTTGGTCATGATGTTGTAGTAGGCCACCATCGACCGCGGCGGTTCGATTCCAATATCCCGCTTCACGAACTCCGCATATTCGGCGAAATTTCGGAAGATGATCGTCACCAGCGGTTCTGATGGTTCGTCGAATTTCCATTTCCGTTTGGTCTTCCAATGGTTGGAAAAACCCCGCAGCAACCGCTCGTACAGGCCGCCGATATATTTTGCGTAGACTCGCTCGGTGTTGTAGGCGATCACGAAATGGTCCGTCGTTTCCGTACGAAACCCGCTCGGCAAGGTGCCCAAGACGCGCTCCGCCATTTCTTTTTTGCTCAAGGATTGTGGCCGGGAATCGCCATCGACCCGCGAGAGGATCGCGTCAGGTTCCACCAGCCAGAGTTTGCCGGCGACGTCCAAAAACAAAATCCCGTTGTCCTGAGCCGTGACCAAAATTTCGCCGATCAACTTCAATTCCCGATCTTCGTGGCGAATCATGACTTCGTCGGCCAGCGTTGCACGCCAGCCAAGACTCAACGCCGCAAGGACTACCACGCTTGTCCCAAAGCAAAAGCAAGTGCGGGTTAAAGACATCACGATGACGCGGCCCGCATCGTTCGCGCACCTTCGCACCGCGGACTTGAGTCCTGTTCCGGGCCGTTGCCGATCCACCGATCGAGTCATGAGGTGCTCCCGTCAGAAGATTCATCGATTGCGAAGTTATACGCTGGTTCAATTCTACGCTACGCGACGATGGGTGCCAGGGATCGTTTCGCAGGCAGAGTCGATGCGCAGAGATGCCTTGCACGAAACTAACTTCTATTCACCGCCTGTCCACGGTACGACCACGGTCCGACGAGGGCCGCCAATCGGGATGATCATGGCGAGCGTGCCCCCCGTCACGGTCGCGACGAACAACAAGGTTAACAGCGTCACGGCAGCCGCTTTGTCATCGACTCCAGCATGCAGGAATCCGAGAGTCAACCGCGGCAGCGTGTCGACTCCGGCGATCTGAACCATCTGCGCGGCTGATAGTTCCCCGAAGATCACGACGATCGCCAGCCCCCAGATACCCAGCAAGACGCGCCACGATATCGGTAGGCCGATCAGCAGAAAGCGTTGCCAAAATCCTGCTCCTTCCAGCACGGCCAGTTCGAAGCTCGACCTGGGCTGGCTGCGAAATACGTGAAAAACGATCAGTGCGATCATCGGCCACGCAAACAACGAGGACGCCAATACGGGAGGCAATATCGTCCGGTCGAATGCGATTGTCCACCAGGGGTGATGACTTGCCGCGCCCAACTTGAAAACAAGCGCACCGATCAGCGGACCCGGGAGGGCGAGTAAAAGCGTGATCAATCCGAGCAGAACGACGCGACCCGCACGGGATTCCTTTGCCCAAAACGCGAGGACCGCTGCGGTGGCCAGCACGAAGGTCGCACCGACGACCGCAATCCCCAACGACCAACTGAATTCCCATTGATAATCGCGCAGGCAGCGAAACAGCAAAGGCAGCACGTTGCTCGGATCCAGCGTCTGCCGCGGAACTCCGTCGACACGCTGCACCGTCATGCTGGCCCGGATCAGCAAGTTGGCCAGGGGCAGGGCAAAAATCACCAGGCCGATGATCAAGCCCACTGCGCCCGACAGGGCACCACCTCGATCGCGAACGGCGTTGCACCCGCGGCGCGACAAATTCCATTCGATCTCCAAACTGCGGCGAGCCAGCGCCACAATCAAAAGAGCCGTCCAGCCGATAGCGAAGATCTGAAACCAGACGTCGAGTTGCTGGGCCTTCGTTCCCCAAGGAACGATCAAGTCCATCCCCTGCCCCATGGCATAGCCCAGGTAGATATACTCGGCCAGCGTGCCGATTTGATAGATGTCGGTAGCGGCAATCTCGCGCGCGCACACGATCACGATCCAGATCAGCCCGAGGGCTGCGAAGGGCAAGAGACGGCGAAAGGTGATCCGCCAAAACACGCTGGCCGCCGGGGCATCAAGCAAACCATGGTCCTCGTACACGCCCCGGCCCATCGCGAGTCCCCCCAGCATGATCAACGCCACTTGTGGCGCCCCCGCTGCGGCATGAATCCATATCGCGGCCAGCCAGCGATTGATCGACAGCATCAGCGGGCTACCATACCAGGTTGTAAACCACCCCAATTTTCCGAACACGCTGTCCCATGCGCCGACATGCAGATGTAACGGCATCGCAGCGGCCACACCCAGCCCGACCAACCACCACCCGCGCCGCGGCGACAAGGCGATTAACCGAACCAGAAAAACAGCCAGAAAAACGGCCAAAATTCCCGCGCTTAGTCCCAGTCCCAACGTGTTGGCGAGCACATGGGCAGATAAAGGACTGGTGTACCAACTCCAATAAATCAGCGCAGCAAGCGTCGCGAAAATCAGGCTCCCGATCTTCGTCCAGGTCGCTACGCGATCCATTCGATTCCGCTGCTCCCAATTTGCCGAGACATTATTCAGTTCATCGAAAGTTCGGGGACATATTGTTTCGCCGTTGCTCCAGCGCTACCCAATGAAAACTGGCGGCCACGAACTTTACAATCGCGAAGCAATGAATTTCTCATCGTCGCGACGGTGAACAACGCAAGTTGTCAACGGCCTTTTCCATCGGGTCGTAGGACGCTGTTAAACGCTGAGCGAACATCACTCGTTGATTGTGCGGCCAATGCCCAAGGATCTCGACTTTCGACACGGCGACACTGTGACTGTGGGATCTCTCCAGCGACCTATTTGCCCCCTAAACTCAGATCGACCTCGACATCGATCGGAACGACAACGTTGCGAGTCGTGCTGAAAAATCTAATTTCGGCCGTCAGCGATGTCGGCTTGCCAGCCACGCCGAAGCCACGCGAGTAAGTCATTTGATCGCCGAAGCCGAACGCTGAGGAACCACCTGGCGAAGTTTCGATTTCTTTTCCGTTGTCGTCGAGGAACTTGATGGATGAAATCGCATCCAGCGGTTGAGTCGATTCGAACGTGACGTTGGTCACGGATTCGCCGAAGTCGTAGCTTTCGACGCTTGCGATCTTCGCGGCGACGGGGCCCAGTTGAACGGTCTCACCTTGGGCGACTTTGAACGCCACCTTGGCGACCTTTTCATCGTCACCCACTTTCAGCACTATCTTTCCGGCGACTTTCAGGCTCGTTGTTCCTTTGGGGGGCAACTCGGTGGCGGAAATGGGGACGATTACCCGCTGGCCGTTGTCGCTGACGTTCGACATGAAGCTGAGACGCGAAAAGCGGTTCTCGTTCTCGAGCGGTTTGCCGCCAGCCAAGAGTTGTACTTCGGTTTTTTCGTTACCTTCGTCGACCACTGCCAGGAAGAAAGATTTGCGGTCCTCCACCATGATCGACACATCGACGCCGGCCGATCGGCCCAGGACGTACGATCCGCCGTATTCACTCTCCGGATCTGGTAAGGCCACGTTGAGCGCAACAATCCGCACGGCCGCGCCGGTTTGAGACAAAGCCACGGAGCTGTAAAAAAATCCCGCGGCCAACCCAATTGAAATCGCTAACGATCGCCAGATTGTCTTGCTCATGTGTGTTTTCTCGAAATTAGGCGTTGCCGCAAAATATCTCTTGTTGCCCAATTCTAAAGGGGCGCCACACCAACTAAAACTAGAGCGGAATCTCCAATGCCAATTTTGGCCTGCCCATCGACAACCATGAGTAACAAGTTTCCGATTGTTTTTGGTTCCCGCAACGCCAAGAAGGCTCGCGAGATGAACGACTTGTTCGGCCCGAGCGAAATCGCGCTGACAGGATTGCATGAGTTTCCCCAGCTCGGGGATGTTGCCGAAACCGGTTCAACGTTTGCCGAAAACGCGCGGCTCAAGGCGATCGGTTACGCCGCCCAAATCGGCTGCTGGGTACTGGCCGAGGACAGCGGGCTAAGTGTCGCGGCGCTCGGAGGGGAGCCGGGCGTATGGTCGGCCCGCTACGCGGGGGAGCCTGCCGCCGATGAGCGGAACAATCAAAAACTGCTGGCGACACTCCGCGGAGTACCGGCCGCACAGCGGACCGCTTGGTATACCTGTTCGATGGCCCTGGCCGATCCGCAAGGCCAGGTGTGGATCACGTCCGAAGGGCGATGCTACGGTCGCATTGTCGAGGAGTATCGGGGAGGCCAAGGCTTCGGGTACGATCCTCTGTTCGAGGTCGTCGAGTACCATCAGACGTTCGGCGAATTAGGGTTGGCTGTCAAGTCGCTGATCAGCCACCGAGCTCGGGCGGCGCGGCAGTTTTTGCGAGAGTTCGCGCGGCGCCGCGAGGAATTGGAGTCGGCTCGGCGAACAACGAAGAGCGTATCCTAAAAACCAAAACCGAGAACAACCGTAGCCCGCAGCGTAAGCGAGGACTGGTTTTGGGAGAGATTCCAAGTCGGAACCTTCGCGGCGCTGACGCGTTCCCCCGCGTGGGAATCGGCGAGACCGTTCGGCTTAAATCTCGATCGCCGCCGGGGTGTGGCCCGCCGCGATATGGCGCAAATCTGCCAGCAGCGGTTCGATGGCGTTTTGCGGGTTCGCATTCAACTCGATATGCGATTGAAAATCGGTCAGCCGCTCGATAGCCCAAGCGACTTGAGTGGCCGGCTGCGTCCAGCGGCCTGCTGCGTTTTCGATCGCCTCAAGCAATATCGCATCGCCTTCGATGGGAAAGCCTGTCAAGCGATTGAGAAGTTGACGATAGAACACAATGCCTTGATCACCGACAAAGTATAGATTTTCTCGCTTGGTGGCCGCCTCTTTGGCTCCCGTTTCGGCGAATTTGACGATGGCTGCAGCAAAGTCGTCCTGCCCTGGATCGAGGGAACTCAATTGCTCCAGCCAGGTTTGCCGAAACTCGTAGACTTTCGGGTCGGCGAGTTGGCGAGCCACTTTGACACTGCCGCCTGCCGCCAGTGCCAAATCAGCGCTCGCGATTGGGCTCTCCAAGTCCGCGCTGCGCTCGAGCAACTTTGTCAATTCGTCGGGCGATAAGGGCGCAAAATTGATCAGCTGAGATCGGGACAAAATCGTCGATAGTTGCCGCTGCGGGCTCGTGCCGATCAAGATGATGATCGCGTGAGGGGGGGGCTCCTCCAAGGTTTTGAGCAGCACATTTGCGCTTTCGATGTTCAGGTAGTCGGCATCGTCGATGATGGCGAATTTTCGCGAACCGGACTGGGGCTTGATGCGAATGTCACGGCACAATCCGGTTTGCGACCGATGCTCGCGATCACCTACGAACAATTCGATCGGCAAGGCGTTTTTGTCTGCAGGCTTTTCGACGATCAACAAATCGGGGTGGTTCAATGTCTGCACCTGGCGGCAGAAGAAACACCGACCGCAAGCCGCCGCCGCGTCCGCGTCCCGTTGCGGGCACAGCAAAAATTCGGCCAAACCATGGGCGAACAGACGTTTGCCGATCCCCTCGGGACCGGCGAATAAAAACGTCGAGGGGATTTTTTGACGTTGGGCCATCCGAGCGAAGCGGCGCATCTGCTCGCGGTGACCGATCATCGATTCCCAAATCATCGAATTTGTTCCTTTGTGCGAAGTCTACGGCTGAGTTGCTCGCGGATGATGGCCTGGATTTCGCTGGGGGACGCGTTCGCATCGAGCACGTGGATGCCGTTCGGATCGAGCTGAGCCTCGGTGAGGAACCCGCGGCGAACTTTTTCGAAGTACGCCAACCCGCGGGACTCCATCCGATCGATCGACTCGCCGATCCGAGCCAAGGCGACCTCGGGCGGCAAGTCGAAGAAAAAGGTCACATCGGCCCGCAGCCCCTGCGTCGCTATCGCATTGGCCTGACGAATCTGATCAAGGTCCACGCCGGCGGCATGCCCCTGATAGACGACCGTCGAGTGTACAAACCGATCGCACAACACAAGGCGACCTTGATCGAGAGCTGGACGAATTTTTTCAGCGACCAACTGGGCTCTGGCCGCGATGAATAGCAACGTCTCGGCAACCGGAGCGATCGCCAGTTGATGCCTTCCCAGCAGCACCTCGCGCAGTTTCATCCCGAGTTGGGTACTCCCGGGGTCGTACACCGTCTCAATCTCAATTCCTTGGGAGACGAACCATTGCCGCGTCAACTCGATTTGAGTCGACTTGCCAGCGCCGTCCATCCCATCGAATACGATCAACATTCGCCATCCTCAAGTCATGAGTTTGCCGCCGCCCTAGTAGACAAAATCCCGCGATCTTCAGTTCCACTAGAGAATTGGAATTCGCGATCGCCAGGCAGCATCAGTCAATGTTTTTGCGGGGAATCATTCTTGCCAGTGTCGCACAAAATTCAATTGCCTGTCGGTTTCCGGCGACATCCGCGTTCGCACTTTGGGATCGGACCAGCGAAGCTGCTCAATCAATTCGAAGACCCGTTCCGAGGTGGCGTGACCGTGGCGGATGAGCCAACAACCGATTACCGTGCCGGTGCGCCCGATCCCGCCCCAGCAGTGTACATAAACCGGGCGATCGGCAGCCAGCGAATCATCGATCGTGTCTAAAATCCGCCGCATCGTCGCCACGGTGGGGACGCCCAGATCGGGGATGGAAATGCGGTGATGTTCGAGCGGATGCTCGTACGACGAGGCGACTTGGCGAAAATACTCATGGTACCGCGGAAACGGCAAGCCGTCGTGGCCTGTCTCATCTTCCTCCATCAAATTGACGAAGGTTCGCAAGCCGGCTGCCAGCAGCCGGTCGAGCTTCGCCGCGTGCTCGATCGGATCGATAGCCCCCGGATAGGCTCCCGCCAGGAGTCGATTTTCGATTACCCAATAGCCGCGCGCGTTGGGCGGTGCCGAACGGGGAATCGTCAGTGGGAGGGGAGATTTGTTTTCCGTCACTTCAGCTCTCCGATGCTACTTTCCGGCATTCGACGAACGGCTTCGGGAGTCGACGAGCCGAACGAAGGCCGCTTCAATCATCTCCGATTTGGCAAGTCCCTGTCGCAGGGATGCGGGAATTTGCTCGTAGCCCCAATAGGCACCGGCAAATTGGCCACATACTGCTCCCGTGGTGTCGGAATCGTCGCCTAGGTTGACAGCCTTCAGCACCGCCTCCTCGAAGTCAGCTGCGGAGTGAAATGCCCACAGGCACGCCTCCAAACTGTCGGCGACGAACCCCGTCCCACGAATCTCGGGTGGATTTTTTCGTCGAAAACTGCCCGCCGCAATTTTGTCGATGGTCGGATGCAGCGGGGAAGCGGCCCGCAGCGATCGCAAAGGTTCCCAATCGTCGGATAGCGCCTCATCGCGCGGGACGTCGTGCATCAACCCGGCCAAGACCACTGCCATGTAGCGGCAAGCCGACAGGCACAAGTCGCTGGCATGCGTCGTCAGGCTCGACTCGGCAGCCAAGTGCGCCAAGCGGACGACGTCCGTCGGGTACAAGTCACCATAGCGGATCGGAACGGGAGCCAAACGCATGATCGATCCGTTGCCGCTGGCTTGCGCCTCGCGGCTGCCGGACTGCGTCGCATCACGCAACTGTTGGAACCGCCGTAAGGCAGATTGCGTCGTGATGCCGATGTCGAAGCAAGTGCCGTTCACCGAGTACTTGCCCGTGGACCACCACTGGACATAGCGCGAAGCCTGGTCGTTGAGGTCCCAGTCGGCGTTGGCCAGGCTGTCCGCGAGCGCTAAGGCCATGCTCGTGTCGTCGGTCCACTCGCCAGGAGCAAGGCCGAAGGGACCGCCGCCCCGATACGCGGTCACCGGCTTGAAAGTGCCCGGCGGCGAGAATTCAATGGCTGCACCCAACGCGTCGCCGATCGCCAACCCCCACAAGCAACCCCGCTGCCGATCTCGAATTCGGTGCATCAGGTCGATGTTGTTTGTTGTTGGCGAATCGGATGGCGATTTCGGCGTCATAACGGTATTCCCGTTTGGCGGCTGATGTCCCTTAATTCCTCGACGACGGGCAAAACCAGGGGAATTCCTTCCACGCTGCGAACCGCCTCGGCCTCGCGTTCCGGGTCGCCGGGAATCAGGACGCCAGGGGAGCCGGGCTGCGGTTTCGTTTGGCGGAATACCGCGATCCACTGGTCAATTTGCGACTTGAATTCTAGCGGATCGATGAACGCCTCGATACTCATCGCGCCGAAGAAATGGCCGATACCGCGCCCGACGCTGCGGCTGGGGATTTCCTGGCGAAGTGCGAAGGGGGGGGCAAAGGGGCCCCAATTCGCTCCGCTCAAGACACAGCACAGGATATCGACCATCGCGGCCAGACAGTACCCCTTGTGCCCGCCCATCTCGCGGAAGCTGCCCAGCGGCAACAGGGCGCCGCCGTCGATCATGTCCTGCGGGTTTTCCGAAGGGTTCCCTGCCGCATCAATGATCCAGCCCCGCGGGACGGGTTGGCTCTTGCGCTTGGCCATTTCCACTTTGCCATAGGCGCAGGCACTGGTCGCCAAGTCGATCACGATCGGCGGTTCCTTCAACCCAGGAAACGCAATCGCAATGGGGTTGGTGCCCAGCAGCCGCTCCCCCCCCCAAAGCGGCGCGACCAGCTTCGTGCTGTTGGTCATCGCCCATCCGATCAAATCCCGTCGAAGGGCCTCCAACACGTAATAGCCGGCGATCCCAAAGTGGTTGGAGTTGCAGACGCTGACCCAGCCGGTGCCCACTTGGGCCGCCTTGTCCATGGCGATTTCATTGGCCCGCGGACCGACGACCAGTCCCAAGCCGTTGTCGCCGTCCACGGTCGCCGTGCTGGGGGATTGGCGGATGATCTTGATGTGCGGCCGAGGATTAATGCGACCTAATTGCAACATGTCGAAATAGGTGTGCAACCGGGCGACGCCATGGGAATCGATTCCCCGCAGGTCGCTACGGGCCAGCACTTCTGCCGCCAGCCTTGCGTCGGCCTGGGGAACGCCGAAATGCTCAAACGTCCGCTGGGAGAATTCCATCAGCCGCTCAACAGGAAAGACCAAATAGGAGGGATCCGATCCTGACATGCCGCACTCGCAGATAGGGGACTCGACTTGAACGGCAATGTTATAACGGTTCGGCAGGAGCTCCGACAGTCGTCGGGGCTAGTCTCGCCGCGGTTGCCCAGGCGTGTCGATGATGCGGCCAAGCGCACCTTACAGGCGAGCTAATTCTGCCGGGCCGCAACCTTTTCGGCGATCAGGCGACCAATGTTGAGCGAGGCCGTCGCCGCGGGCGAGGGGGCATTCAGGACATGAATCGCAGAGGCCGTCTCAACCAGCAGAAAGTCATCGACCAGCGAACCGTCGAGCAGCACCGCTTGAGCACGCACTCCAGCCGGCGCGGGAACCAAATGGTCCGCTCGGATCTCGGGGATCAATCGCTGCAAAGCCTTGACAAAGGCGCTCTTGAACCATGATCGCCACATTTCTCCGGCTCCCATGCGCCAGTGTTTGAGAGCCAGACGGAGAAATCCGCCGTACGTTAGGCTGTCGCAGAGTTCGCCCAGATTGATTTTCGTTTTCGTGTAGCCCTCGCGAGCGAAGGCCAGGACCGCATTCGGACCGCATTCGACACCCCCTTGGATCATGCGGGTGAAATGCACGCCGAGAAAAGGAAATTGCGGATCGGGTACCGGATAAATCAAATTTCGACAAAGGTGCTCGGCCTCGCGCTTGAGTTCATAATACTCGCCGCGAAAAGGGATGATCTTCGCGGGTGGCCGTTCGCCCGCCAATTTTGTAATGCGATCGCAATACAAACCCGCGCAATTGACCAGCATGCGGCACGTCAATTCCCCACCCTTCCAGGCGACAATCGTTTCGGGCCCTTGCTTGGCGATGCGATCGACTTTGGCCCCCATCACCAGTCGGCACTGACGATCGGCCAAGATGCGGCCCAGAGTTTCGCAGACCATGCGGTAGTTCACAATCCCCGACTCGGGGACGTGGATGGCGGCGACACCGGCACAGTGCGGTTCCAGTTCCCGCAATTCTTCCGCACTGATCATTCGGCAGCGGACTTGGTTTTGCTGTCCCCGCGAATAGATGTCTTCCAGGCGCGACCGCTCGGACTCATCGACCGCCACGATGACCTTGCCGCACCGATCGAAGGGAATGTCGTGCTGCGCACAAAATTCCTCCATTGCCAGTTTGCCGGCGCGGCAATTGATCGCCTTGAGCGATCCCGGGCGATAGTAAATGCCCGAGTGCAGTACCCCGGAATTGTGACCGGTCTGGTGCTCTCCCAGGGCGAGTTCTTTTTCGACGACTGCCACGCGGAGATGCGGGACAGACTGCGAAATTTGGTAGGCCGATGCCAAGCCGACAATTCCCCCACCAATCACGCAGACATCGAATTCAGCCATTGGCGGATGGTTCTAGCGGAACAATTCAAGACCGAACGACACACCGTGAAATTTCGCGTCGCGATCGGCTCCCGGGGTTTGACCCGTCAGCGGGGTCACGAATGTTGGATAGTTTTCCGTGACCGAAGCAACATCGAACAGCCAGAAACCATCATAACCGCCACGGAGCCGAGCATGCCGTCCCAGCTTGAAGTAAGCATTGGCTCCCAGTTCCAAGCTGCCGGCCCAGTCGGTTCGATCGACGCGAGCCGCTACGAGCTGCGTCGCGTTGTTGGCGACATTGGTTTCGTAGCGATTGAAGTTGATGAACAGACCACCTTTGATTTTGCCGGAGAACGAAATGCGGCGGCCTACGTCGTACAACAATTCCAGACCGAGGTCCGGACCAAACAGATTGTTGACCGCCTTGGATTGGAACAGGCCGAGATCGGCGCCACTTTGAGAGGCCAGTTGATATTGGTCATCGAACCAGATGTACCGCATGCCGAAACTCGTTTTGACGACATCCCAGCCGAATCGCACTCGCGACAGCCCGACGCTGTGCAGTCGCGATTGCATGGTTTGCCGAGTCACCTCGGCATCGTAGAACGAATCCAGCAGGGCGAAGTTGTAGCCACCCGCTGGGAAGAAACGAGCGTCGATTAACCCAGCGGGACTCGTTTGCCGCACGGTATCGCTGAACGGCTGAAAACCGAAATAGGTCAGCTCATAGCCAATGATTTCGTCTTGACGCCAACCCAAGGTACCGCGCCAGCCCCAGTTCCAGTCGTTGTTCGAAACACCGCCAAAGGTGGTGCCGATGATCCCGCCATCCGATCGCCGCCAATACAGTGCGTCGGCTTGGAAGTAGCGTTCGGCAGGGGAAACGTAACCGCAATCGTCGAATCCGCAATTCGCGACTCCTCCGAGCAAGCAGAACGGGCCACAACCGACGGCTTGACGCAAGCCGAGCGTCGGACGGCCCATCAGAACCAGACCGTTCCCACCGCACGACGTACAGGTCGAATCGCGGCAACCGTCGCAGGTCGATCCGGCACCGCTAGGGCCATCGCAACCGTAACCTTGATCGACCGCACCATAGCCCGGAATGGTGGAGTTGATCCAGGGCTCGTTCGTGATCGTCGGAGCAGTTTGGCCACCAACCGCAGGCTGCGACGAGCCAGCGGGAGTTGCTGGCGAACCGGCTGGCGGAGGATTGGCGTTGGCAAAACTCGATAACCCCATCACAGGCGGCGCGGTTGGGGCGGTCACCGGCGGTGGAGGAACTGTGGATGTTTTCGGAGGAGGCGACACGATCGGCGGCAACGAATTGCTCTGCGCGGGTTGGTTCACGCCTGTCCCAATGCCATTCGGTGGCGCCGAGCCTGCGGGCCGAATGATCGGTACGGCTTGCGGCGTTTCGGATAGCCCCTCGTCCATCGATCGATTCTGAGTCGTAGGGGATGTTTGGTTCGGTCTCACGATGGGGACGCGATTGACTTCGGCAGGACGGACAATCGGAATCTGGGCGCTAGTCCATGCGGCTGACGTGGCACTGGCGAGCGAGATCAGGGAAACCTTAAAGCCGAATAGCAGTGACTTCTTCATTTTTTTGTTCACATTGCGGGTTGCGTCAAAAATGAGACGTGGAGTTACTCTGCTAGTTCGGCAAGAGATTCAGTCGAAGTTTATCGATTCTGTTGGTAACACCGAAAAATTCTGATATAATCATCGAGCCATCAGGGCAAGCTGGGCCGGTGAATGGGTTTGCTGGACTAGCACGATGGGCGGAAATGACGCGACCTTGGACCGACCAGCGGACCAGGGGTTATCCGCTAATCAACGCAAGGTTTTGCCACGTTCTCCAATTGTCACGCTTTATGCAGTTCATTCTCTTTCTGCGCCAGCTGTTGCTTCTGCCGGTCGATTTCGTCCGGTTCATCTTCAACAGTATCCGTGATTTCCAAAACGCAACGCCCCGCGTTAAAGCGTTTTTGTTCAGCTTGCCAGCGATTTTCACGGCGGTGTTTGGGCTGGTGTTTTTGGGGATCGTGACCTCGATCCGTGAAAGCACCTTGCTGACCCGATACTCCAACCTCGCCGAACAAATTAACACCGAATTCAATCAGGAATACTCACAGTTTCTAAAGTATAGCTCCGAGAAGTTCCGCGAATTGGTATTGCAAGCCAATCCTGAGGAACCGTTCGACGGACAAAAGGTTGCCGATACGCTCAACGAGCACTCGCAAACGAAGGAGATGCGCAGCAAGCTGATCGAACTGCGTCGCGCGGAAATCATGTTCCGCGAGAAACTGATCCATTTGCAGCCGAGTAACGACGAATACCGCTTCCAGCATGCGATGGCTCACCAGCATCTGGACGACCAGCGCATGCTCACCCTGCTGACCGCAATCGCACCGACCGATCGACCGGGACATCTCAAGGCGCATTTGTGGCTCGCGGAATACTACTTTTTGATGGCGGCTAACCAACCAGGGGCCATGCAGGCCCGGTTGTACAGCGAGGCGATCACGCATGCGACCAATGCGTTGATGATGGAGAAGGAAAATCAAGTGGCCTTGCGCATCAAAGGGGACGCCTTGTTTCGCATCGGCCGCTACGAAATGGCAGCAGAAGTATTCAATACTTTAGTGAAACTCGATCCGGCCAATTATCTGCCTGTCGTCGAGTTGAATGAGTTGCGGGGCGTTCCGGCCACTGAAACCGAAATTTTCTTGCGGTCCATGAAGATCGATCTCGGCAAAAAAATGAAGATCAATCGAGCCATCACCTCGACGTGGGAGAAATATTTCGTTGCTTACATCAATTGCTTGCTCAAACTGGAGGACTTCGCCGATATCAAACGAGAAATCGATGAAGAACGGATGATGGGCGAGAGTTATCCCGATAGCGGGGTTCGCAAACGAATCATCGACAACATTTGGGCTCATTCCTTGCTCAGCCAAAATCGCTCGCGGATTTCTAACTTGCGCAAGGCTGGCAAACCGATGACCGCCGAGTTCGTCGAGGAGTTGCTGAAGAACTATCGGGAGGTGCTGGCGATCATCCCGGATTCGCCCGACGTCAAGCGGCAGGTGGTGTCGCTGGCCGTCGAGTATCCGGACTTCAAGCCGCAGTTCCAAGAAATTTACGACGCCGAGGCTGACCCCAATCCGCCGGCCTTCGTCGTGGATCGACTGGGTGTTGCCGAATTGCTGAAACAGAATTACGCCTCGGCGATTCAGTATCTCAAGCGGGCTTTGGAGTTGGCTCCGGACGATCCGACGATCATGAATAATCTGGCCTTCGCCTACTTGTCGTTCGATACTCCCGAAGGAGTCAAGCAGGCCCTGTGGTATTCGGAGATGGCCCTCAAGGCCCTCGATCGGTTGCCCCAGATCCGTCGCAATCAAGAGTTGATGTCCAGTTTCAATCACACCCGCGGGGCTGCGCTTATGGCCGGTGGGCAGTATGCCGAAGCAGTGGGCTTTTTCGAAAATGCCTTGATCGGTCGTCCCAATCATCGTGGGTCGGTGGAGGCCCTCGTAAAATGCTTGTCCGAAATCGGATCTCCTAAAGCCCGGGAATACCAGGAAATCCTAAAGGAACTCGACAAGCAGAACTGATATCCCCGCCCCTACGGACTGTTTTCATGGTTTTTCGCAACTCCGATTCGTTCGAGTCATTCTCCTTCGGCAACTTGTTGAGGCTCCCTTTTCGGTATCTTGGGGGCATATTCCAATTTTTGATTGATGAGTGGAGCACGACCCGCGATGGATTCGCGTTTGTCCGCAGTTTACCCGCGATTTTGGGTGTTTTAAGTGTTGCGGTGCCGTTGATTTTGGCGAGCTATCTGTTGCCCAAGCGATTGTCAAAATTTTACACCGATCGTGTCCGTTATTTCCTCGAAGTCGTGCAAGAGTACGACAACGCGGAAAACATGGGCTGGAAACTGGCCACGGTAAATCCAGAAAACCGCGAGAGCTATTTTCTGTTGGGTGAAACGATGTTCGCCCAGTTTCTATCGGCCAAAAATGAAGGCAAACATCTGCTCGCTGATGCCAAGCGAATGCAGGTGGAAGATGTGATGAATCATGCAGCCGATTTCACTGAAAACTCTAGCTTCATGGCCCATATCTGGCTGGCCAATCAAGTCTTCGAAATGATCTTGTCTGGAAAAGATAGTCCGGAGCTACGGGATACGGCCCGTAAGCACCTCAAATTCGTTTCTGAAAATGCCGATCAACGCACACGCACCGAGAGTATCCGAGCAAATCTCAGCCTGGTCCGACTCTACATGAACGAGGCGGATTTCGAAAACGCGGAGAAAATCCTGAACAACATCCTCAAGGACGACTTCGAAACGCTCGGCCACGTCGAAGCCGCTTTGCTGAATGCCCAACTCCTGAAAAACACTCAACCCGCCGAAGAGGTCGCCAACTACTGCAAGGCGACTGTCGAACGGTTATTGAACCTCGCCATCAAGTATCCCGATTTTTTCGAAATCTGGCGGGCCGCGGTCGAATTGACGCTGTTCCGAGAGCAAGGCCTGGAGATTCGCGAGTTCGATCGCGCACGCGGAATCATTCGCACCGGTATCGAGTTGACGTCGGACCCGCAGGTGCGTCGGCGAATCGCCGCGCTCGGATCTTTGATCTTGTTGCGGCAAAGCCGCTTGATGGAGGAGTTGCAATCGCCTCCCGACCCACAGGCCCGTTTCCTCCTGCGTTTGGGATTGCTGGCTCTGTCCATCAAGGATAACCCAATGGAACCGGCAAGTTATCACGAGGCTCTCGATTTGATCAACAACCTGGAGAAATATCCGGAAGCTGACGAGTGGCGAGCGCGAGCAGCGGCACGGATCCCCATCCTGTTCCGCGAAAGGAATTTCAATATCCCGGCGGATTTTCTGTTCATCTTCAACGTCCTAGACGGTGTCTCCAGCGGTTTGAAAGGGAACCTCGATTTCACCAAAAACGAATGGTTGCAAGCGAGCGTGCAATCCCCCATCACGCCAGTGATCATCAATAATTTCATGATGATCCTCATGGCCAAGTCGGCCGATCATGCGGACGCCGTCTTGAAAATGCTGGACGTGGCCGTGCAGCTTTTTCCGGCCAACGAAATTTTGTTCATTCGTGGCCGTTCCGAAGTCTACTACGTCACGAAAAACTGGGAAAAAGCTCGAGACGAATTCGAAGAATTCATTGCGAAAGAACCCAACCAGGTCGAGGCGTACAAAAAACTTATCGAAATCTACAAAAATCTCGATGACTCGACCCGAGTCGCTCAAACGCAGCAGCGGCTCAATCGGCTCGAAGCCGAAATGCTGCAACGAGAAACGCGGCGTATCAAACAGTAGTCAGTGGCAAATCGACGGACTGCTCTCCAAACGACTGCTTGAAACGAAGTGCCGAGGAGCGACGGTTCTCCGCGAACCCTTTTGAATGGCGGTTGACGAGAAGCTATAATCGGCGGGTATACGATGAGCGGTTTGTGAATCAAACTGGCTACTCCAATATTTTATGGTTTCGCTTGGCCCCTTAACCAAATCCAAGCGATGCTCTAACGGCCCCGACTAGGAGCCTATCCCAAAACCGACGGCAACCGAAACGAGACGCGTAAGCGAGGGCTGGTTTGGGGAAAGGCTTGATGGTGGGGCAAGGCTGCGGTGGTACGCCTCCTTCGCTGTGCGAATTGTCAAAATCGGGCTGAATACTTTTTTCGATTGGTGGGTGCTGCTTCGGTTGAGCAACTCCAAAAACGAGGTTGGTCGGTGAATTCATTCGTCACGACGTCGCGGATCGTTTTCGTGCTTTTGGCTGTAGTCGCGCTGCGTCTGGCGATCGGCTTCCATTTTTTTAGCGAAGGCACCAGCAAACTCCAATCGCCGACACCCTTCACGGCAGCCCCCTTTTTACGGGCCGCGCGGGGACCGTTGGCTCCCTTGTACCAACGCTTGTTGGATGACCCGCAAGGTCAGCAATTACTGTGCATCGAACCGAGTGAAGCCGGCAAACCCGCGCGGATCAACCCCGAACTTACGTTTGCGATTTGGGAAGACTTTGCTGATCGGGCCTATGAACATTATCGACTGGGTGATCCGCAACTCATCGCTGAAATTGAAAAGCGTCTCGCTGCGACCCGAGCGACAACGTCCCGCGACCAACCGTACGCGAATTCCGCAACTACCGCGGCTACAACCGTTGCAGCTGCCCCAGACACTCAGCGTGATCTCGATGCCGTCGCGCGGTTAAAGCGCCAGCTGCCAGACTTGGACGATATCGTCGCTCGGCATCGCGCGGAACTCAGCGACTGGCTCGATGCTCATCGAACGGAGTTGATCGCCCATTTCAGTGCGGCCGACCGTGAGCATGGTTTCGAGCGGGACGGTGCCGCCCGTTCCGATATCGTGAATCAGGTTGACGGACTGCGCGCGCAGACCGACACCATCGTGAGCGATCGCTATCGACAACGACAAGCGTGGACGGCACAAGTCACGGCGCTGTGGGACAGCCTCGAACTGGCGGTCAACCAATTGGCCGTGGATCGGCAGGCGAGTATGCCCGCACTGAAACTACATCGGCCATTCGACCAACCTGGTAGTAAATTAAAGCTGATCAACCGCATCATACCTTGGTTCGATTTGACCGTCGGAGTTTTGCTGTTGATCGGTTTATTCACCCGTCTGGCTGCCAGCGCAGGGGCTGCGTTTCTCGCCTCTGTGATCGCGACGCAACCGCCTTGGATCAGCGGTGCCAAGCCTGTGTACTATGAAACAATCGAAATGTTGGCATTGGTTCTGCTGGCCGCGATCGCTGCTGGTCGCATCGGTGGCTTGGATTATTTTTTCCAGTGGCGCGGCAAGCGGCGACGGACGCTCCTGTCGGCTTGCGATAGCTACGGCGAACGTACCTCATCCGTCTCTGCTGGGAAGACCTAATGGCAGGATCGTGTCCGTTTAATGATGGATTTGTTGCTCAGACATTACGCCGCGGTTCCCCGGCCAAAATATTTAACTGATATTGAAAAAGGACATTGCTCATCATGGATCTTACACCGGAACAACGCGAGATCGGTCGGGATAACTACTATGCTGCGGTGACGGCGTTCGACAAGGTGACTCGTCGCGGATTTTTAACGGGTGCGTTGGCGGCTGGTGGCGTGGCGGCCGGACTGGGCGCGATGTATTTCGGCTATTCGCGGCCGCGGCGGGCTGTCCGGGTCTGCGTGATCGGCACCGGCGATGAGGGAAACGTTCTGATCGGCGCCTTGAATCCCGAATACGTCGATGTTGTCGCCATTTGCGATATTCGGCCTTCGAGCATTCACCGGGCCTTCCATGGTGACTGGTCATCGCCGGCGGCACTCGAGGCGCGTCCGGGTCTCAACGCCGTTTACGGATACGCCGATGAAACGGCGGCCCGCAAGCATATCAAAGTGTACAAGAACGGTTGGCAAGAGGCGATCCAAGATCCAAATGTCGAGGCGGTCATCATTGCCCTGCCGCTCCATTTACACGCGCCGGTCACGGTGGCCGCGATGCGGGCCGGCAAACATGTATTGTGCGAGAAACTCATGGCGCACAATATCGCGCAGTGCAAGTTGATGGCTCGGATGGCCGAAGAAACGCAGCGCGTTTTGTCGATTGGCCATCAGCGGCATTACAGTGTTCTGTACGACAACGCCGTCAACTTGATTCGCTGGGGACTGCTCGGCGAGGTCCACCACATTCGCGCCCAATGGCATCGCAACAATTTGCCAGGATCGGACACATGGGCCGCGCCGTTGCCGGGGGGGGAGCTACAGCGATTCACTGGCAAGCGGATCGATGCGATTGCCGAACAGCTACGCAGCTATGAGGCGGCAATGGCCGATCCGGCGACCGCGGCGAGTGATCGCAAACGGCTCGCGAAGCAGATCGCTCAATGGCGTGCCCTGGACAGCGACAAGGTCGTCGACGCGGCCGCCCACGGCTACGAAGAACTGTACATTCCGCAGACGGGGCGAAAACGTACAGCGCTGGAGGAATTGATTCGCTGGCGACTGTGGGATCGCACCGGTGGTGGGCTGATGGCCGAACTGGGCAGCCACCAACTCGACGCCGCCAGCATCTTTATTTCGGCTTTGAGTCGCGAAAAAGGCAAAAAGGTCCATCCTCTCAGTGTACATGCTGTCGGGGGGCGGCATCTTTTCCCGCAGGATCGCGATGCCGACGACCATGTCTATTGCATGTTCGAGTACCCCGGACAAGGCTACGATTTCGATTTCGATGTCGGCTATCGAGATGCTGTCAATCAACTTCCCGACCCGCGAGCGGGAGTGCCAGCGTATGAGCAAGACAACAACAAAAAAATCGTGGTTACTTATTCGTCGATCAACGGAAACGGCTACGGCGGTTACGGTGAGATCGTGATGGGAACCAAGGGCTCGCTGGTTCTCGAACGGGAAAAGGAAGTGATGGTCTATTCGAATCGCGGTCCGTCCATGCGAACCGGAGTGACGACACGCGGATCCAGTGCCGTCTTGGACACTGCCGCCAGTGGCGACGCTGCGCCGGCCAAGGCTGCGGAGGCGGCGACAGGAGTCAGTCGCGGCTATCGCGAACAGATCGAGCATTGGGCTTGGTGCATCGCCTCGGGAGACTATGCCAATCAGCCCCGCTGCGATGGCCCGCACGCGCTGGCCGATGCCGTCGTGGCGCTCGTGGCTCGTTTGGCGATCAAGAAAGGGCAACAGCCCAACCAGAGTGGCTTCATCCAATTCCGGCCGGAGTGGTTTGACTACCGCAACGATCTGGTCCCCGAGGCTGAGACGCTCGCCGAATCACAACAGTGGTTCGAACGGGAGCGAAAGAATCTGCAGATGGTTTGAGCGGCGGTCGCGCATCGTTATTTAGAATCGCCCTTGGTACTGCTCGGCTGGATACTTGAGGCGGTTCTTCTCCATTTTCGCCAAGAAGGCCGAGGTCAGATCGACACCCAATTCGTTGGCTAGTGCCATGATATAACAAAAAACGTCTGACATCTCTTCGGCAACGGCGGCGACCTGCTGATCGTTGAGTGCGGCGCGGCGACTCGCCTCGGGTTCGATCCACTGGAAATGTTCCATCAGCTCGGCCGCCTCGATGGCCAAAGCCATCGAAATGTTTTTGGGGGCATGGAATTGCTGCCATTGGCGTTCCCCCACGAATTGAGCCACGATCTCGCGCAGCTGTTGCAAGGTCGCGGTATCGTCGTGCATTTCTGACCTCTTTCAGATTCGAATCACGATGGCAACAATCTGCCCCGACGCGGCTAGGGCGATTTTCAGGCAAGTTCGCCCGCCATGCTCCCGGGCCGTGAAATTCAGGGGCAGATCAAACAAGATTTTTTCCGCGCGGCCCTGGGGCACGCCCGGCAATTGCCTCTGTTGCAAAGCTGCGATCGAACCGATCAATTCGATGACGCTGCAACTTGGTCCGGGATGGCCGAGATTTCGTTTGCAGGCCACCAGCGGTGTTAGCGGAGAAAGTTCACGGATCGCCTGAGCCTCGACTAAATCTTCGTCGATTGTCCCTGGAGCATGCAAATTGATATGTCCCAGGTCGTCCGGCGCGATGCGGGCCATCGCGCAGGCACTGCGGGCAACGTCAGCAACGATTCGGTAAAAATTCGCGTCGCCGCTCTTGCAAAATCCCCGCGCGTAGCCCGCCAATTCGGCGAGGGGCGTTACCCCGCGGCGAGCGACCGAATCGGCTGATTCCAGCGTGATCGCCCCAGCGCCCTCGCCGTGGACGGTGCCACAGCGATCGTCGGCCAGGGCCCGCACGGCACGGCCCGGTTCATCGTGTTGTTGGCTCAAATTCTTATCGCCTCGATAGGACATGCCGACTGGTGAAACTCGCGAACTGGTGCCGCCGACGACCGCCGCATCGACCCAGCCGCGACGAATCAAGTCCGCTCCCTCCAGGATAGCCCACGCGCTCGAGGTGTCGCCCTGGCAAATGGTGTTGTTCGGTCCGCGGGCATCGAGTGCGATTGAGATGTGCGATGCCGCCATGTTGGGGAGATACTTCAGCATCCACAGCGGCGGGATTTGATGCAGCGCCGTCGCACCCCAAGTCTGGGGAGTCGCCGCACCATTGGTACCCGCGACGCGGAAGGCGGGGAGCAGTTCTTCCAATTCAGCTTGAAACGTTTCCGAGCCGAAGACGCAGCCAAGGCGATCCGGATCAAATCCGTGTTCAGGTAGCGCCCGGCCGGCGGCTTGTTCGATGGCCATCATCGCCGCGACATACCCGAATTGAATTTCCCTGCACATGACCTTGAGAGCCTTTTTCGGTTTCACGAACAAGCGGCCATCGAAATCATCGATCCGAGCGGAAATCCGCCAGGGGACATTCGCATCTCCCAAACGCGGGTCGGGGGTGATCCCACATTTGCCCGCCAGCAAGGCGTTCCAAAAATTTGCCACGCCGATGCCGATCGGCGAAACAACCCCCATGCCGGTCACATAAATTCGTGAATCACTCATGGAGGTGTTTCTGCCAGATTGGGATCATAGTCGTAGATGCGGTATGTTTTTGTTTTTTTCGCGCCTCCCTTTTCGAGCGATCCGCGGGATAGATGGTTCGATTCCAGAACCCAGCTGAATTCGGCCTCTTTGATACCCCATTGGAGCACCTTCGGGGCGACGTTGTTCATCAAGATCAAGCCGACACCCCAACGCTGGTACTCTGGCACAACATTGGTGCTGATCATGCGGATTTTCTGGAGCTTTTTGCGGCCGAAAAGGATTTTGAGAAAGCCGAATGGGAACAGACGCCCATTGATAGCCTTGATCAGCGGATTGTAATCGAGCATCCCGAAGACGCAACCCACGGCCACCCCATCCTTTTCGGCAATTTGCGTTAGTTCGGGCACGATCAGGTATTTCAGCCCTTGACCGATGGTCACGATTTCCGCCTCAGATAAGGGGACGAATCCCCAAGTTCCGGGCAATGCACTGTTGTAGATCCGCATGAAGTTTTCGAGATCGCGGCGAAAATTCTTGATGTTGGCGGGACGGCAGGTTATGCCCAAACGTTCCTGAGCTTGCTGGGCGATCCGAACCACTTTCGGGTCGAGTTGAGACAGCATGTCGACGTTGCCCCAAAACGCAAATAAATCCTGCGCTTTACGAAAACCGTAGTCCTCGATCAATTTCCCATAGTACGGTTTGTTGTAGGTCATCATGAACATCGGCGGCGTGTCGAAGCCCTCGACCAGGAGCCCGCACTCGTAATTCATCGCCGGATTCAACGGGCCGCGCAGGACCATGTTGCCGCGGTCGCGATGCCAATTCCGCACCGCATCGAACAGCGCGTGCGAAACCTTCACGTCATCGATCGCTTCAAAGAAACCGAACATCCCGCGCTGTTCGTTGTGGTACCGGTTGTGCGCGTGATCGACGATCGCGGCGATGCGTCCGACAGTCCGACCTCCGCGCTTGGCCAAAAAGGTTTGAATTTCCGCATTGTCGTAAAACGGATGGCGGCGAAAGTTCAGCAACTCTTCCTGGTTCATGATCAGGGGGGGCACCCAGTTCTCGTCGCCGGCGTAGTGCTGCCAAGCGAAGTGGATGAACTCCTTCCGCTCCCGCCGGCTTTTCACTGGGATGATGTCAACGTCATTCATGCAGAAAATCTCGAACTATCAACAGGTCAGCGGCCGCACGCGGGGCAAATCGCAGTGGATCAGGCTGGTCGCTCGCCTGGCGACACTCAGTTCATCGACGGATCGATCGCACATGGTTCGTGCCCCCACCATGCTGAGGGAGCCCTAGGTCTCGTCTCTGGCGATGCTCGCAAGCCCACTATGATACCGAATCGCCGTAAATCGGCTACACTAATTGCTGCGGGCATACCGCCCAACGGTAGCACGGTCCAACCAGTGATCGATGCGGGACGTTGGCGGAACTGCGCCGAAAAAGATGCGATCAAGAATCGGAGTCAGCGCCTAGACCCTCGACGTTATGCGTATTTTGCTAACTGGAGCGACCGGTTTTCTGGGCAACAATTTGTTGCGGATGCTGCTCGATCAAGGGTATCAGGTGACCGCTTTGATTCGCCAGCGTTCGGTGCCCCCCGCATTAGCGGGGATCGACGCGGACCTGCGGCAGGTGCCCCTCGACTCCCCGGAATTGACAGCAAAAATTCCAGACGATTTCGCTTGCTTGATTCACTGTGCTGCTCAAATTCAAATCGGCCGCACGCAGCTGGAGTCCAGTCGGCGAGCGAATGTCGACTCGACGCGAATTCTGGCCGGCATTTGTCGGGAACGCGGCAAGCGGATGATTCATGTTAGCACGGTCGATACGTTGGCGTACTCACCCGATGGACAGCCCAAAACTGAACAGGATCGGGAGCCGCGAAAACCGCCGGCGACCTACGTGGTGACCAAGACCGAAGCCGAGCAGGTATTTGCCGCAGAATTGGCGCAGGGCTTGGACGGCGTCATCGTGCATCCGGGTTTCATGTTGGGGCCCTATGATTGGCGGCCATCTTCGGCAGAAATGATGATTGCTGTCGCGAAGCTGCGCCCGCCTTTCGCGCCGGCGGGTGGTGCGTCCGTGGCGGACGTCCGGGACGTCGCCACTGGAATCATTGCTGCGATCGAGCGGGCGAGAACCGGTGAGAATTATATTTTGGGTGGGCATAATCTGAGTTACTTCGATTTGTGGCGGCTGATGGCGGCCGAGGCCGGCGTTCCCCCCCCGCGACTGGTGCTCCCCAACTGGCTGGCGCGGGGAGCGGGGATTTTCGGCGACGTGAAGGCCAAATTGCTCGGCCGCGAGACGAACTTGAATTCGCTGGCGACGGCCATGGGTCAGCTACGGCATTATTACAGTAGCGCGAAAGCCCAAGCGGAACTCGGGTACACCGTGCGTCCGGTCGCTGAGTCGATCGCCGCTTGCTGGCAATGGGTTAAGGACATGGGTTGGGTCAAGGCTTGACGCTCTGACTACTCCAAAGGAGCCAGTAATCCACGCCATCACAACCGCTTACGGTGTTGAACGCTCGAGAATGCCATGAAACAGACGCGAGCCGACGCGGATCATGGTGGACCCGGCGGCGATCGCCAGTTCGAAATCGTCACTCATCCCAATCGACAGTTCCTGCAGCGGATCTTTTTCGGTCGCCCAAGTCTGAACGGTTCGCCACTGGTCGGCAAGACTCGCGAATTGATCGTGAATTTCCCGGGGGCTAGCGCCGAGTCCCGACATACCCATCAACCCCATGACCCGCAAATGGGGTAAGGCCATGCCGTGAAGAATTGCGGCGGCTAATTCGCCCAGCGCGAAACCATGCTTCGACGAATCACCGGAGATGTTCGCCTCGAGCAAGATGGAACACGGGCGACCGAGTTGCTCGGCGTGTTCGTTGAGCGAGTCGAGTAGCCGCAAACTGTCCACCGAATGGATCAAGCTGGCATGCGGAACAACCCATTTGATTTTGTTACGCTGGAGATGCCCGATGAAGTGCCACTCGATAGCAAGGTCGGCCAGCAGGGGGGCCTTGTCGCGGAGTTGATCGGCTCTGTTTTCTCCGAGAGCATAACAGCCAATCTCCGCGAGCCAGCGCGTTTTGACGACATCGACATATTTCGTAACAGCGATCAATTTCACGGAATTGCTCGACCGGCCCGCCCTCTCGCAGGCTCTCGCGATATCCGCGCGGAGACTCGCGAGATTTTCCTGAAACTGCCGCTGCGCTGTCGCTCGGTCGATCATTCGATCATCACCTGCTTATCGAGGTTGCCATCACTATCGAAAGCGCCGAAACAGAATTCGCAGTAGACGTTTTGACCGAGGAAGGTGCGATTGCCCACCGGGGCGAGGCTGCGATAAAGCAGCCATTGTTGATTTCCCAGTTGCAGGCGAAAAGCGACGGCTATATCGTGATTGACGATTTGCAGATTCTCGGCGACCGTCAGACGCCGCCAGGTCCGCGGCCGCTTGGCCCGCCGCGGGCTTAGGTCGAAGGCCATCGCGGCATACAGGCCACGGCCGCGGCCCCGTTGATTCAGCAGCAGACGCTCGCCGTCGGCGAGGCAGTGATTCCCGGAACGATCGCTTTTCCATTCCCCAAGCGATAGAGGAATCGCCAAGGCGGTGATTTTGTCGGCATGCTTGAGATAGATCTCGCGAGTTTCAGCTTCTGGTTGAGCCTCGATTCCTTCAGCGAGCGGAAATTCAAGCTCGTATTCGATCGTTTGTGCCGATTCGTCCAACAGGCAGGCATCGGCCACGATGACGAACTCATCTTCGCGACTGACGATGAACTGCCGCTGCCAAATTACGCCCGCATCGGGAATGCTGCGTTCCAATTCCAAAAAGACGACTTCATCATTTGTTTCCCAGCAATTCAACGTGAATGAGCTGGATGCTAAATTGACGACATCCCCATCCATCGACAGACGCGGCATATTATCGCCGCGCAGCAGCGACACGCCCGCTCCCAGTTCGATATCGAGTCCAGATTCGATTTCAGCCAAGGCGACGCGGGGGCTTTTCCGACGCCAATTCGGCCGCAACACGCCGAGGTGGCCCGATTCACTGTAATCACTCGCCTCGGGGAAAAAGCTCGGTGATTTTTGCTTGCCGGACCTCTTCAGCAAGAACCGCGCGATGGCGGCGTCGTCGGAGTCCTTGGTCACCCTTTCGATAGCCCGGATCAAGAATTCCGGGTCGCGAATCCAACCATCGGTAAGTGTCAACTGGCCATCCGCCTTCATCATGCGCAGAACCTGGCGACCGATCCATTCGAAACGTTCCTGGATTTTTTCGGGAACGGGATGTTTTGAAAGCTTGATCAAATGTCGAGCGCGGAGAATCGCCACGACCAGCGGGCCCAGTTGCGAAAGATATTGCGGCGCAAACCAACCGTTCTCGTCGAAAAATCTCTCGAGGAAAACGCCGAACGTGATAATGGCCTCGGACCCGATGGCGTGCCCCCTCTCGAGCCGACGCAGGCTCGCCGAAATCACCAGCGGAATTTCGATCGCCGCGCAGAAAAATCGCAAAGGATTCTGGTCTGCGTGGTCGATTGGTTCGTGCATGGATTTGGTCAAACGCTGGACGAAATCCCAGGCGGCTTGCGGGTCGATCTGAATCAATTCAGGCAGAAAATAGACCTCGGCGACTTGGCCTAAAATGGCGGTCTCGGAATCCGGATCAGGATATTCTTGGCAGCACTTGCTTAAACCCAAAATCCCGGTCATCGATTTGCGTTTAAGTCCCCGTTCCGCCTCGCATAGCGTTTCATCGAGGGTTTCGATTCCAGCAGCATCGGGAACAGCCAGCAGAATCCAATCGCGGAGTTTACCCGCGTCATTCAAAAATTTGCTCCGCCAGTTGCCGCGAGCATTTTCGACGAAGTCGGACAGGCTGAATTCGATCCCTAACAAATTGACCAATTCACTGGTTGGTCGCAGTTCGGGTTCGCTCGCCTGACCGTTCCGCTTCTGCATTTTCTCAGACGTGGAGATTGTCATAGTCCTACCGAATCGAGTGAATGGTGTAAAAGGATGTTGGCAAACCGTTGTCATTGCCGGCTGACTGTCAATCGCGCGCCGTCGCGAGAGCAACCCCGACCGACAACGAGGGAAAATCGAACTGCGACCACGTTCGCCGTCGAAAGTTTTGCCGTCGACAGCTCGTGGTCTGAAATGGTTACCGAGCCTATCCAGGCGGTTCACTTATGCCGCCTGCTTAAGAAACTCTAAACGTAGATTCAGCGATCGTCAACGCACGCGTTCCGCATCGAAGAAAAGCCCGATTTTTCGACGAATTCGATCCCGCACGATTGTTGGTCGGCACCCTAGGCGATGCAATTCGTGTCACGGCCCAGGGGTCGCGCTGCTCGGCAGGTCAGCAGTCGGAGTGGGAGTAGTTGGCGGGAGGTTTCGACTTGAGAATGAAGGGGGCGGGTAGGGCTGAATTGCGCTCGCCGGACACCTCGATTTCCCCCAAGTATTTACGTTTGACTTCTTCGTGTTGCACGATATCGTCCGTGGTGCCGTGGCAAAGAATCGTGCCTTCACTGACCACGTAAGTCCGATCCGTGATTTGCAAAATTTCCCGCGCGGCGTGATCGGTGATCAAGATCGAAATGCCTGAGGCCGCCAACTCACGAATGATGACTTGGACATTTTGCACCGTCACCGGGTCGATGCCGGCGAACGGTTCGTCGAGCATGATGATTTTGGGATTGGAGATCAAGCAACGCGCGATTTCCAAGCGCCGTCGCTCGCCACCGGACAAGCGACCGGCAGGAGTCTTGCGAACATGCTTGATTTTGAATTGCTCCAGCAGCTCTTCGGTGCGGGCCTGTTGTTGCTTCGCGTTCATCCCGAGCAATTGCATGATGCCGCGGAGATTTTTTTCCGCCGAGAGTTTGGCGAACACGCTCGATTGCTGCGGCAAATAGCCCATTCCCCCATGGCTGGCGCGGACGTACATCGGCCAGCGTGTGACGTCTTCGCCGCGCAAAAAGACTTGCCCGCTGTCGGGCTTGGTCAACCCGCAGATCATGCGGAAGGTGGTCGTTTTGCCCGCTCCATTAGGTCCGAGCAGGCCGATCACTTCACCCGGGTCGACCTCGATCGAAACGCCATTAACCACCGTGCGGCGAGCGAACCTTTTGACGAGTGATTGAGCCTTGAGAATACTCATCCGACATCCTTGACTTAAGACGGAGAACTCGATGACTACTGAATGGGCCCCATCCGTTCAAATTGCGGCCAGTAGGGAATGGGCTTGGATTTTGGGTGAGGCCAGAAGATGAATAAGGCCCGGCCAATCATCAACTCGCCGGGGACGTAGTGATCTCCTTGCCATATCCGGGCGTCGAGGCTTTCCGGACTGTTGTCGCCCATGGGCAAAAATTGTTGGTGGCCCAGTTCGAACATCGGTCCGCCATCGCGAAAGCGGGACTGAAACAATTGATGTCCGCCTGGGGAATCCCATAGCGCCGGGTTTTTCAGTACTTCGCGAATCGAATTCGGGTTGTATCCCGTTTCATTGCGAGACGATGTCGGGCCGAGCGTATCCCCTTTGACGGATGTGTAGTATTGATCGCGCCAAGTTCTCAAACGAGTAATCGTCAGCCCCAGCCCGGTGGCTGCGATTCCCAGCGGCTCCGCATCACCCGGCTCCGTCGGCGACCAGCGCGGAATACTGTATCGCTCGGGGGTGTAGCAATCGCGATCGAATTCGACCGGCCGCCGATTCACCCATAGGCGGATTTGATCGTCGGCATTGAAGACGATCACGTTGTATTTTCCCGGGGACTTGATGGGCGTTTGGCAGGTCGCCACGTTGTTCGGGTCGCTACCGTCGGGCTTGTGAAAAGGAAAGCTCCCAGTGTTGGTCAGCCGACCGGTTCCTGTCGTGGTGTCGATTTCCAATTCGAAGTGCACGCCGGCCTCGACCATATCCAGATACAGTTTGCCATAGCCTGCCTTAATTTCGCAGTCGACCTCCAAGCCGAGATCACCGACCCAGTGCAAGCCGTTTTCATCGTTCTCTTTGAGGCCGAAGCGGTCGGCCACGATTCGCTCGTTGTAGCAATACCAATCGCCGATCAGCTCGCCAAGGTGATTGGCTGCGTAATCCTCAAACGTCTTTCCTTCCTCGATTTGACACCAAATTTCTTTGGACGGCACAAGATGGCGATAGCGCAGCCAGTGTTTTTCCGATTGGTCTTGATCAATCGAGTAGATCGGCCGGTGATTTTGGACAGCCACTTTCCAAGCGGAGCGGCCTGGATTCGCCCACTCTTGCCAGCGCAACGGCCATTTTGCTGCGGTCAATTGAGGAGCGATGTAATTCGTGTCGTCGACCGGATGCTTCATCGCCAAAAGTTTGTAGGCGGGCTTGCGAACGATGTTCCGTTTCCAGCCAGCATCGCCGGCGTCTTGCATGGTGAAGATGTCCCCATTTTCGATGGTTAGTTTTTCGCCTGGCAGCCCCACGAGACGCTTGATGTAATTCTGTTTGCCGTTATTCGGGTTTTTGAACACGATCACATCGAAGCGCTCCGGTTGCTTGAAGTCGTAAACGAATTTGTTGACGACGATCCGGTCGCCGGAATTGGAAACATGTTCCGGATTGGAACGCGGACGAATGGCCAGCGGTGCTCGGCAAAAAGGGCAATAAGTTTCGATCACCTTTTTGCGGTCGGCCGGGGGAATCGTGGGGTTGTCTTCGCTGGAGCCGGTCAGGTAGCGAGCGCCGCACTTCTCGCACTGGACGTCCATGTGCTGCCCTTGCAAGGAAGGTGCCATCGAACCCGTGGGAATGATGTAGGCTTCGCCGCCAAAAGTTCGGAACAGCATGGCGAGCACCACGGCCACAATGATCGATTCGACGGTTTCTCGAACCCCGTGATTTTTGAAGAAACGAAAGGCGACGCCATCCTTATGGAATGATTCGGCCGCCAGGGGTGCGTACATCGGCTCGGGGCGATCGTCGAGTTCAAAAGGGCGTCGTTTTTTGTTGCTTTTGGACATTTTGCAAGGTTCCACAATTTAATTGCGGTTTCATGTCTCCCATCCCATGCGGTGGATCAGAGCCGATCTCAAAAACCGTCACCAGCCGTAATCCGAAGCGTAAGCGAGGGATCTTCTTGGGATAGACTCCAAAGCTCCGAGCCCCAACCAACCCCAAATTCGTGTCGCGATAATCGGCGGCAAGACGCTTTTCCCGATCTTTTCCCAATCCAACCGCAGCGGGAGCCATGTGGCTGATCCCGTCGATCACGGTATGACAAGTAATAAAAAATCGGCAAGGGCCAGTTGCGTGCCTCCCGACCGCGCGGCGGCTTCGAAAGTTCCAAATTGTAGCCGAATTCTCCAAACGCTCCTATCGGAAAACTGCCGCGGGGTTACCTCGGTTTTTCCCGTCATTTGCCGGTCGATCGAGCTGACGAACGAAGCCGGAAATCGCCTCGACGGGGACATAGGGAACCTCCCAATCGCGACTGTCTTTTGAAACGGGCACGTTGTCCCCCATCACAAAGTAATGCCCAGGGGGAACGGAGAACACTCGCGATTCGGTTGCAGGCACCCGCAGCCCCGGCAATTGATCGAACCAATAGATGCCGCGATAAATTCGCAAACGGTCCACAGTGACCGATCCGCTGTGGACCTGCAAGCACATCACGCGCGAGGACGGTGCGGTGGCCGACCCGGATTTCCAGTGGACCCAAGCCAGCGGTTGACCGCCTAGCCTGATGCCGACACGTTCGGCCAACGTCGCGATTTCCAGTGTCGTACGCTCGGTCGACAAGTTGGGCGGGATTGAGGCTCGCTGGAGGTGTGTCGCCGCCCCCCCCTCATCGATGCGCTGCACGAGCACTTGACCTGCGGGTCGCGAAACAACGACCTCCAAGCGGCCGCCGGCGAAGTCGCGCACGACCGCGATTCGGGAGTCAGCGTCGGTGGTGATTTCCAACTGGATGATGCTGTCTTCGGTCGCGTTGACTGTTCGCGAGAGGGCTTGGTCGAAGCTGTACACATCATGAATCGGCCCCGGCTCATCCCGAGGTCCGCCGTGACGGTAACATTTCCAGTGATGATAGGTAAGCGTCGGTACGGTGGCATCGCCGCTTTTATTCGGCAGAGAGATCCACCGCGTGCCTTGCTGTTGCCAAGCGTCGGCGGGTTCCGCCGTCAGCCGCTGGCCCGGCATCGATTTGGGCTCGAAGGCCCCGTCGTAAACGAGGATCTTCTGGTCGTCGATCTCCGGCCAATCCAAGGTCCAGACGCGGCCATCGACAACCAAATGTCCATTGACCAGAGAAATGGTTTCCCCTGGCATCCCAATGATCCGTTTGACGTAGTGATACGTCGTCGACGACTCCGATCGGTTGATCGCAACGACAGCCCAGCGCGCCAAGGGCCGGGCCCCCACAGGTTCGATCACATAGCGCTGAGGCTCGCGGTGAACTCCGCGATCGGCAGGCACGTCGCTGTACCCGCAGTTAGGACAAACAACTCGTCGGGTCCTCGGTAGCTCGGTAGACGTTTGGAAGACGAAACCGCAATCGTCGCATGTAAACTCCAGATGTTCGCCGCAGAAATGCGGGGCCATGGAATTCCCGGCGACGATCGCTTGAGGCCAGGACTCGGTGCTTGGCCGACAGCCGACCAGTATGCAGGAGATGGTCAAGAGGCAAACGAATCCGCAGCGGCTCCCTTGGCGGGTTTTCGCGATCAAATTTGTTAGTTTGCGGAACGTCCGCACTGCCTGCATGGTCCTGCAATCAAATCGGATTTTGAACTAAACTAAAAGTGAAGCCGCCCAGGACGTTTGCCGACCGGAGGCCGGCTCAGAGTGCACTTCCGGGTCCGCAGCAGTCGATCCCTAGCGGCCGTGGTTTTCCTCCGCAGCACGACGGTGTGGCACGACCGTCGTCTGCCTTCAGCATGTTTTGGATAGGAATCGATGGCGGCGAAACTTATAGTTTTGGATCACCCCCTGGTGGCTTGCCACCTGACGACACTTCGAGATAAGCATACGCCCCCCAGCGAATTTCGACAAACGATCGACCGTTTAGCGACGCTGCTGGCGTTTTCCGCCACGCAAGACTTAGCCACGGCCGACGCTCCGATCGAGACGCCCATCCAAAAAATGGTCGGCCGACGCCTGCTCAACCGGATCGGCATGATCCCGATTCTCCGTGCGGGAATCGGGATGGTCGATGCACTTCTCAATATGATCCCCACCGCCGAGGTTTGGCATTTGGGGGTCTATCGCGACGAGGCGACGGCGCAACCTATCCGTTACTACGATAAACTGCCGGCTGGAGCTCCCGTCGACGTGGCCTTTGTCCTCGACCCGATGCTGGCAACGGGAGGCTCTGCGATTCTGGCTGGGCAGATGCTGCAAGATTGGGGGGTCAAGAAAATCAAAATGTTATCGATCATCAGTGCCCCCGAGGGAATCGCCCGCATGCAAGAGGCCTTGCCCAACGTCGAGATCCATACCTGTGCCGTCGACCGCGGACTCAATGAGCTGAAATTCATTGTGCCGGGTCTCGGCGATGCCGGAGACCGAATCTTCAATACCACGGGCTGACACATGGATTCGCAAAAACCGCATCATCCCAGCCAGACGGCCCGACTCGATCGACGCTCGGCAAGCAATCCCGTGTTGTCCGAATGTCAAACTTCAGCCACCTCAGCGCCCGAACTCGGTCACGACGACAATTCCGCCAATCGCGCAACGATGGACAGTTGGCTACCGCCGAAATCTTCCGCATCGGCTTGGGTTTCTCGTATGCTGCCACCGAAATTCCCGGGAGCCGGAGGAAGTTGGTCAGCAATTTCACCGACCGGCCGACGGCCGTTGCGATTGCCCGATGGCCATGGGGGCTATGTGGAAATCGATCCAACCGTCGTGCACGTCGAGGCGGATGGCAAGAAAATACCGATTCCACTTCCCGATCCCCGTCGGCGATGGCGTCAACGGGCGATTTTCAATCTCATTGCCATGCTGATCTGCCTTGGGATCCTTTACGTTTGCTTCTTGTTGATTATGCCCAATCGCTGACAGTGGCTCGAAAACAAACAACAAACAAATAGGCTAAAAAAATAGGCTAAAAAAACAAAAAAACAAAAAACAAAAAGGACATGCATAGTTTTTGTGCGTCTGGTTTATGTCGGGAAGCTATCAGTTGCCTCTGTGGGGTGGGCCAAAAAAAAGGACCAAAAAAAGGACATGCATAGTACTGATTGTTTGATTTTTCCAAACGTTAGCACCGTAATGGGTTGTTGCTCGCACACCTTGGCCCTAGACAGAGTCCTGCCGCGAGGGTTTTTGCAGGTTGCGGCAAGAATTTTTTGGGGATTGTCTTGATCGCCGGGCGATTGACGAGGGCGTTAGCGGCAAGAAAGCACGAAGATTCCTGTTCATCCGGGCACCTGGCCGGATGTTGATCAGATTGTCAGGGGCACGTCGGATGACAAACGACAAACTAGCCGGTCGCTCGCAGTGCCCCAAACGCATTGTCGACGTGATGCACGCCCCGACGTGCCGCGATCTCTTTCAGTCAGGACGATTGTGTCGTGACCTAACTGCCCATCAACCGCGGCCGCGATAACAAGCGCATCAAGCGATCGCCCCAATACTCCGCGCTTGTCCCCAAGCGCTCGAAAATTCCCCCCACTTCCCCAGAAACTTTCGCCTTGCCCGTCCGACACCATCGACTCGTGTAGTCCACCAACAGCAAATAACTTCCCAACGAAAATTCTCCAGCATTCCCTCGCGGCTCGACTCCTTCCCCCGACGATCCTCCAGCGGACACAGCCAGTGCGCGTCTTCCAACCGCTTGGCAGCCCATGAACCGGCAAGAGAACCACGCGCCGCCGCCTTGAGCGATTCCAGCTGACCGTGCTGACGCGTGTGACGTACCCATTGACGCAGCGACGTGTGCCGACTCGTCTCGCGCGTAGCCGCGATCCCCGCTGCCACCGGGTTCAGGTCAATTTAGGCACAGGTGGCCAAAAGTGCCTCTTCATCCAAAACGGCGATCGATTTGTAGCGGCCTTCCCAAAACGTCCTTTTGCAGCCGTCCTCTTTGTTGGCCATGCGGGCCGGCGACTCTTTCAAAGC
>CALDHM010000012.1 GCA_937941455.1 uncultured Pirellulaceae bacterium
AAAACCGCTCCAACCGCTCACGCCAAGCCTGAAAGCGTTGCGTTGGTAAAATCCTAGACATCGACTGGACCTCCAAAAAGAAACCTCGGAAATCCACCAGCCTAACCCACGCGTCTACAATGGTTGTGGCGTACGCTTACCGATCAACCGGCGCGAGGCAGATACAGGAGGCTAATGCAGACTCGATTCGACCAACCTACGTACAGGCAGCGAGCCCAGGTTGAAACTACGATCTCGATGATCAAACGCCGTCAGGGCAATCATATCCGAGGAAGAACTTACTGGTCACAAACCAGAGAACTGCGACTCATGGTTCTCACGCACAACGTCGTGATCCGTCATGATCCCTTGGTGCGGTATACTTTGATACAGAGCCCTCTTATCGCGTCTAAACGGAATACGGCCCCCGCCAAATTCAGAGCAGAAATTGAGCCCTTTAGTTGCGCAACCTCCGTCGACAAGGGGACAAAACTCTGGGATAACCGCTCGCCTTCAATTAACCCGCTATTTTGGTTTTGTGCCGACAATGGGACCGATATTCTCGCGAATCCAGATGTTGCGGAATCGAACCGGGTTGCCATGATCCTGGATGTAAATCGGCAATTTGTCTGGGTGCGCCGTGTAGTGTGGCGGTTGGTCGAAAAATGTTCCACCTTGCAACGCGAAGTGGTTGTGAATCACGACGCCATTGTGCAATACCGTGATGTAGGCGGGCTTTACCAATTTTCCCTCTCCGTCGAATTGGGGGGCCTCGAAGATGATGTCATACGTCTGCCACTCGCCCGGCTTGCGAGACGCGTTGACGGTGGGAGGGGATTGCTTGTAGATGGCTCCGCATTGTCCGTCGAAGTAGGTTTTGTTTTCGTAGGAGTCGAGAATCTGCAACTCGTACCGCTCCATCAAAAACACCCCGCTGTTCCCGCGGCCTTGGCCCTTTCCGACGACTTCGGCGGGTGTCGCGAATTCCAAATGCAATTGGCAACTGCCGAACCCTTGTTTTGTCTTGATGCCCCCCCCGCGAACTTCGGCGTAACCATTTTCAACTTTCCAATTTCCCCCCTCGAACGCGGACAGATCCGTCCCATCGAACAAGACGATCGCGTCGCTAGGGGGCTTCTGCGCATCGCCGGGATTCACGATCGGTGGTTCTGGCCAGACGATGCCACTTAAATATTCGTCGGCAGGCCGAGACTTGGCCGCGATCCAAGCGAGGACCAACGAAGCGGCAAATACACAATTTCCACAGAAACATGGCCAAGATTTCACGAGTTAGGTCTCCTTAGTTCTAGTAGCGCGAATTCAAGCTGCGGCAGCTTGCATGAGCCGCAGCAGTGAAAGCCTGTTCGAAATTCAGCAAAAATGGCTGCTCGACACGCCAGTGCCGCCAGGATTGCAGATTGGTTTCCAGATCAAAACCTCGCCCAATTCTTGGCTGACTCAACCCCCGACCGAGCAGCGACGGATGGAACTGGATTGTATTTCATCATAACTCAAATCGATTGCGGATTCTGCCAAGGTCTGAGAACCGCAGGCCGCAGGACGTTTTGCGTCAGGTGTCGTGGAGGTGATCCTAATCGAGTTGAGTGGTGAGGATGGCCAGTGCAAAGGTAGACGTCGGCTGTTGCCCTTCGGCCGAAGCTGCATCCTGTTTTGTTACCCGCGGAACGATCGGCCAAAGATTTCACGCATGGTTACGGTTGTCGAAAAGGGAACCATCAGTTTCAAGGCCGATCCGCCCCCTAGAGGTATCGCGAAATCTCGACTCCTTTGGCGGCCAAGGCATCGACGCGGCTGGTGATGGCCGGGTCCTCGACCAGCGGCGGAGCATGGTGAGGCTTGATCCGCGCGTCGATCACGAGGCTTCCCCGGCAACCCCAATGCTTGAACGACGTAAATGACTCAATACCCGAGATGTCATGTGCCGGATTGCTCCGCGTAAAGGCGGTCCACAAAAAATTATTGAGGGTGCGGGCCGTGAAATCGCTGTCATCGACGACCACGACGAGGGGAAAGCGGTTCAGGGGATGTTCACAAGTCAGCTGCTTGCAAAATGTTTGCTCGAGCCGACTTGATTCGTTCTCAAATTTCGGTCCGGCTACCGCCACTACGCCTGACAAACAGACCCGCGGCCGCTCAAAACCAGCCGGCAGCTTCAAATCGCTGGGGACTTCGCGAGGCAGTTCGCGACGAGGTGGTCCCACGGCGGCGATCACGACCTTCGATCCCGTATTGAAACCTGTTCCGGAATAGTCGAGCGTGTCGATCGTCGTTTCGGTTTGGAAGTGCAAATCCCGGCCCCAGTCGACGCGAGCCAGAACCGCCGACAGGAACTGATCGATGTGATGAATATCCAAGCCGGGAACGCATGCTTCATCGATGATCCACAAGTACTTCGCCAAGGACAATTGGCCTTGACCCAGAATCGCGTTAGCTTGCGTCAGCAGCTCGCTAGGCCGAGCGGTGGGGCGATAGGGGACATAGCGTTCGCTGCCGATGGCCAGTAGCAGCGGGTGCACACCCGCCGCGTCCACGGCGTGCACCTGCCTAACTCCCGGCAGGACGGTGGGCAGGACCGGACCGGTAATTTCGTGAATCAGTTGGCCGAATGTCGTATCTTCCTGCGGTGGGCGGCCTACCACGGTAAATGGCCAGATCGCTCCCTCGCGATGAAACACCTTTTCTACATGAAAAAGGGGAAACTCATGCCGCAGACTGTAGTAACCGAGATGGTCGCCGAATGGGCCCTCGAGCTTTTGGCGGCCCGGGTCGACTACTCCCGTGATGCAAAAATCAGCCTCGGCGTAGACATGACTCCCTTCGTACGGGGCGAGCGGAATCCGATGACCCGCCAACGCGCCGGCAAAGCCCAATTCGCTCATCCCCTCGGGCAGGGGCATGACGGCCGACACGGTCATCGCGGGCGAACCCCCGACGAAAATATGGACTCGAAACGGTTTGCCGGTTTCCAAGGCCGCTTTATGATGCACGCCGATCCCGCGATGGATTTGGTAGTGCAATCCCATCTCGCGGTCCGGCACAAAATCATTGCCTGCCATCTGCACCCGGTACATTCCCAGGTTGGAGCCTTGCCAACCCGGCTTGCGAACATCCTCGCTATAAACCTGCGGCAAGGTGATGTAAGGCCCCCCATCGTCCGGCCAGGAAACAATCTGCGGCAGTTCACGGAGACGACAATCGCCGACCATCACCGCCGCCCGGCGGGTCCGCCGAGGTCGCATGTGGAGTGCGGTCAGCGGAGCCCGCCAGTAGCGTAGCGGATTGTTAGCCAGTCGCTCGGGGTCGATTTTCAACTCGATCGCGCGGCGAACATTTTCGATGGTGTCGCGAAATAAAAAACGGGCTTGGTCCAAACTGCCGAACAAATTGCCGAGCACAGGAAATCGGCAGCCTTCTACCCTCTCGAATAAAACTGCTGGTGCTCCGCTCGCGTAACATCGCCGCTGAATTTCAGCGATTTCTAGCCGCCCGCTGACTGGCTCGCGGCAACGGATCAAACGCCCGTTAGCCTCGAGATCGCGAACACATTGCTGAAGATTGCGGTAGCCCATCCGGTTTGCCCTGTCGAAATTTCGTTGGTGAGAATCTTACCACGCCACGTGAACTTGTGGCTCAGCGAGAATCCCCCATTCTTACGGACCGTTTGCGGCAGGCGACTGGCAACAGGTAGGTCGGGAATGACGCACGGTCGCCCCAAAACCTCTCCCCGATCAACTAAAATGCTCGGAGGTTCCAGAATCGATCTCCTGCACTCCCAGCTTGCTCATGCCAATGACGTCAATTTTACCGGCCGAAATCCCCAAGCTTGCAGCCGACGCCATCGTGATATCGGTCCATCCGAAACCTGACGAAGGAGAATGGTTGCTCGGGCCGAACGCGGAGCAGATCAACCAACTTACCGGCGGGCTCGTCAAACGCCTGATCGAGGAGAGCGAAATCGTTACGTCGCCGCTGTCGTGTACTCGCATCCTCGAACCTGCTGGACTGCGCGCCAAATCGTTGCTGGTGGTAGGGTTAGGTAAACCGAGCGAGGCGAGCCCGGGGCTCGCCTTCCGAGCCGCGGCTGCTGCCGCCAAGGCTCTGGCGACAAAACAGCGCCGCCGGGTGCTGATGGCACTCGATGTCGAGCCGCAAGACGAAGTCGTCGCGGGAGTCTTCGTTGGTTCCACGGGCCAAGACCTCTATCGCCAGCAGCGTAAACTGTTCCCGATCACGGCCCCCTTGATTGTCGACGGCGATCCCAAGGCACTGGAGCGTGGCGAAGTGCTGGGTCAAGCGATCAACCTCACGCGGCGACTCGTCAACGCCCCCCCCAACGAAATCTTTCCGGCTTCCTTTGCCGACATCTGCGTCGAGCAAGGAACCACCTGCGGCTTCGACGTCGAAGTTTGGGATCGCGCGCGGCTCGAGCAAGAACGCTGCCGTTCCCTGTTGGCGGTCGCCCAAGGTTCGGCCAATGAGCCGCGGCTAGTCATCATGTGTTACCAAGGCGCACCGGCCGATCACGCGACGATCGGGCTCATCGGAAAGGGGGTCACGTTCGATTCCGGTGGTTTGTCCCTCAAGCCCTCCGAGTCGATGCTCGACATGAAGTGCGATATGGCAGGCGCAGCGACCGTACTTGGGGCGATGACCGCTCTGGCTCGGCTGCAGATTCCCGCCAACGTGATCGGCTTGGTAGGACTCGTCGAAAATATGGTCAGCAGCACGAGTTACCGCTTGGGCGACATCGTCGTCGCCCGCAACGGGAAGACCATCGAGGTCCACAATACCGACGCCGAGGGCCGCATGGTGTTGGCCGATGTCCTGGATGTGGCTCGCGAACGCGGGGCCCAGCGATTGATCGACCTCGCGACGTTGACCGGGGCCTGCATGGTCGCGCTCGGTCGGAACGTGGCTGGAGGTATGACCAACGACGAAAGTTGGTATGCCGACATCGCCGCCGCAGCGCGGCAATGCGGAGAACCGCTGTGGCAATTGCCGATGTTTCCGGAGTACAGCGAGCAAATCCGCAGCGCGGTGGCCGACATCAAAAATGTCGGCGACGGGAGATGGGGGGGGGCCATCACGGCGGCGAAATTTTTGGAAGAGTTCGTCGGCGGTCAACCGTGGGTTCATTTGGACATCGCCGGCCCGGCCTTCTCCGAAAAAGGCTCCGCGTGGCTCGATGCCGGCGCCAGCGGCTGCTTCGTCCGCACCCTAGTTCAAGCCATCGAAAATCAGGCTTGATCAAAAGTTGACCGCCCTGATTTTATCGTTTCCCGACGCAAGTTTGCGCCGACGCCCACGGGCAACGATGATCCACTCCCACCTCAGGGCCAACCCGCCAAAACAGGGATTGTGTTGAAGTACTATATGACTTCTTCACCAAAGACTAGCCAGCGAAATTGCGAGCAGACCACAAACTAAAGGCGAATTTCCTACAGTTTTCCACGGTTGTGGTGCGCTGAGCCTACCCCTCATCTAGGGAGATGATATTTATCAGGAGTAAAATCTTGTCTAGATTTGATAGCACTTCGGTGGGCGAGGAATATCTTATGAATCGGCGAATCATATTATTGATAGTTGGCCTGATGGTGTGGGGGTGTCAGAGAGTTTCGGCGCAATCTCAATCGCATCCCTCGGATTGGCGGGCGTTTCGCGGGAACTATGGCTCAGGCGTTAGTGAGGATTCCCTTAAGATACAGCTATCGAACATCGAAGAGAATTTGATATGGTCGACACGATTGCCTGGCTCCGGCACATCGACACCGGTCGTTCTCGGATCACGTTTGTTTATCACCTGTTATTCTGGTTACGATATGTTCGATCCAGCGTCGTCCGATATTCGCGAACTGCGACGCCACCTGGTATGTCTCGATTGCGATGACGGCCGCCTGCTTTGGAAGGTTGATCTTGAACCGCAACTTCCCGAACAGAAATCCATTCGCGAGGGACACGGCTATGCATCGAACAGCCCAGTAGTCGATGAGCAACGGGTCTACGCATTCTTTGGCCGGTCCGGAGTTTACGCTTTTGATCACGGCGGAAAACAATTGTGGCATGCAGATGTTGGCTCGGGCATCCACGGGTGGGGGTCAGGTGCGTCGTTGCTCCGCTTCGAAAATTTGTTGATCGTCAACGCTAGTGTCGAGAGCGAGAGTTTAGTGGCGCTGGATTGCGCAACCGGAAAGGAAGTCTGGCGGGTTAAAGATATCAAAGAATCCTGGAATACCCCGATCATCGTGCAGCGGGGAGTGGAACAGGAACTCGTGATCGCTGTCGCGCAAAAATTGCTTGGTATTGCACCCAGTAGCGGCCAGGTCCTCTGGAGTTGCGGGACGGATATTCCCTGGTATATGGTCCCCTCGCTGGTGTCAGATGGCGAGGTCGTCTACTCGATCGGAGGGCGCAGCGGAGGCAGTTTGGCGGTCCGCTGGGGCGGCCGCGGCGACGTCACTCAGACGCACCGACTCTGGACTATCAACAAAGGGAGCAACGTGCCTTCGCCGATTTACCATCGTGGCCACTTGTATTGGATGCATGAAAGCTTGGGAATCGCTTACTGCGTCGATGCGACAAATGGAGAGCTGGCGTATGAAACTCGGCTCCCGCGGGCCGGCCAAGTCTATGCATCACCCATTCTTGTCGATGACAAAATCTTGTACCTGACGCGTAATGGAACCTTATTCATGGTTGCCGCCAAACCCACCTTCGAATTGCTCGCGACCCTTCAGCTGCCCGAACATGGAAATTATGACGCCAGTCCAGTAATTGCCAACTCGCGATTGTTCATTCGAACCCCTAGTAGCTTAATTTGTTTACGAACGAAATAGCCTTGGGTAAACATCGAGCCAACGATCACCGCTAGTCGAATCACCGTAAACCTCGCGACTCCATTGATTTTTATCGCGAGTGAGGTGACAGAAAATTTCGCAAGTCTGGTCAGAGCTTGCTCGAATTCGCTCTCGCGATTTTCGGCTGTCCGATGCGGCCAGGTAACTTCGCAACACAATTCGCTCGCCAGGTCGCCAGGACTGAGTAGGCTTGTGAATGAAAGGTTATTGTTTGCTTCATCCGATGCCATTACTCGAATCCCGGGCATTGCCTGGCGCGCGAAATTGTAGTTCTTGCGGCGGATCGCCGTTCTTGAGGCCATCGCGGCTATCGGCGCAGTATGAATCCGCCGCTGGCCAGCATCGCTAACATGACTAAATTCACAATCGATGGCTCAGGTACGGGCATCAATTGCCAATTCACTGGGCCCGTTGATGGGATCCAGGTTTGGCCTCTATCGATGCTCATGTCCAGGTAGACATTGAACGAAAGCGTGGTGAATTCCCACTCGCTATTGCGTCCTGGCAGTTCGCGGACCGCAATCAGACCTCCCGACATTAAATTTGGAGAAATACGGGCGGTCCCCCCGTTGCCAACGATATAACCTCGATTGGACTTGTCTCCCCGAAGAAACAATTCGTAGATGGTTCGATCTTCTTCTACCGAATGGATTCGAGTGCCCCATACGACATCGACGGTTTGGGCCACGCGCTCGAGACCTTCTTCGTTCACGGTGATTTCCCATTCGATCGGGATCATGCTGGGTCGCCATTCGGTTTGGTGATCCACGGGCAAGGGTATCGGCCGCGTGCCGAGTAGCGTTCGGGAAAGCTTCCAAACATAGACGTCCGGATTGGAAGGGCGCTGTACCAAAAAGGTCGCCCCCGGTCCCCGTTGGACCATCTGTCGCTCCGGACCGATCAGATAATTTTCTCGCGAGACGAAATCACCATAGATCCGTGGTGGAGCCAGGACGAAAAGGGCAGCGTGAATCATGACCAGAAGCAAACGCATTTTCAAACATTCCATCTTGCACCTCGTAAAAAAAACCGCGAAACCGATTTACGTTGCCCGGATTCGGTCAAGCGGCTTTCTGCAATCTGTCTGCCAAAGAGATGAAGACAGCCAACGATTCAAGCTTGTTTGACGTCAATGGCTCCCCTTGCGAATTATCGAGACTTTGTGCCAAAACCCGTCAGCCGCAGGGCCCTAGGCAGCGGGTCTCGCAGAAACCGGACGCTAACGCATTTCGGCTAACAGTTTCGGAACAAAGACAAAGCATAGCTCGCCATCATTCAGCTCTAGCTCACCTTGCTGTCTCAGTTTTTAACAGGGTGGTTATGCTTCATCTCAGTCTGAGAATCAAACACGGGGTTCGAGCTTTTTTTGCGGTTAGATGCCGAGGGGTGTGGCAGGGGAGGGGGGCGAGCGAAAAATCGAAACGATCCGAGGTCCCGCGCGACAGCCTTGATCGCAGGGGGGCGCCAGGCCTTTCGGAAGTGCAGGCGACGCACCTGACGGTAAACGGTGGAAAGAACGTTCGCGGTCGCAGTTCGGCTGGATAGGCTTAGGGAAACGGCGGCTCGATCATTTGGCTGTCAGGCGGTGCCGCAATTTGCTCAGTCGCGTCTGCAAATCAGCCAAGACAGCCTGAGCGACGCTGGAATTCGACTGAATGCGGAGGAGCGACTGTTCGATTTCTTGGCAGAGTGTGTCCGCCGCCGCTCGGTCGCTACTCCACTGCAACTGCCATTCGGCCAGGTCGAGCAACGCGATGGCTAGGCCCTTGAACGACATTTCGCCTTCGGGGTAGTCTGCCACGATCCGCCGCTGCAATTCGACCAATCGCAGCAATTCTGTTCCCATGCCTTGCCAGTCCCCCTGGCGTTGCTGCAATTCCGCCTGGCTGCGCACGAGCCTTGCTTGGGCCAGTAGAACGTCAAGCGAAACAGGCTTTTGCGGCAAAAGTGTTTCGAGGATCGCTGAGCCATCGTCGAGGATGCGGCGAGCTTCGGCGAACTCGGAAACATTCGCCAACGCGTCGGCCAGGCGAGCCATTTGATCAAGCAAGATACACGATGGTTCCAGTTGACCTTCCGTGGGAGTCAATTCGACCACCCGCCTTTGTACTTCGACCATTCGTCGGGCAGAGGAAACTACGTCGGCGGGTGCACGATTAGACCTCAAGGCCGCTTGATAATCCTGGTAGGCAGCCTTCCAGAGGGCCTGTTGTACCGGCAGTAATGCGGGCGTGCGATTCTCGAGTTGCTGCAACAAATCGCGAGCGGCCGTGCTCCGCAGAAGTGCTCCATCGTGATCTCCAGCGGTTTGATCCTCGTCGGCCAAGTCGAGCAGCAAATCAGCACGCAACGCGCCGATCGAGTCGCTTGCGGGGAACTGGTCCAAGAGCCGGACCGATTCCCGCTCATACCAAGTTTTAGCCCACTGCTCGGCTTCGTCCCCTTGGTACAACCATTCGGCGTACCAAAGATCCTTCAACGCCTGCAGATATTCCTCGGCAACCTGCTGGTTGTCTGGCCGCAGGGTGTTTAGTTGTTGGTACAAGCCGGCCGCTTGGCGAATCGACTCGATGGCCAGTGTTTCGCCATGAGGAATTCGTAGAAACTCATCGCGTAGCCGACCAATCATTGTCGCCAGTTTTCCCCGCGTGAGTTCGAAGGACTTATCCGCTTGCTGGCGAGCGCGATCGAGATCGCGATTGCTGGCCAAGAGTTGTTGGTTGAGTGCTTGGCTGGCGCGATAGCCGCGGTCCAATAGCCAAGCCGCCGTGGTGAGGGAACCAATCATCAGGAACATCGCGACCAAGGCCACCGTGGGCCAAGGGTTTCGACGAACCCATTTACGGCAGCGCTCCCAAGTCGAGGTGGGACGCGCCCGCAACGGTTCCCCTCGCTGAAAACGGAGCAAGTCTGCAAGCAGATCGTTTGCCGAGGCGTATCGCGATTGTGGATCCTTGTGCATCGCCGTGGAAATGATGGTCTCCAGCTCCGACGGCACGCGAGGATTCAAGTGGCTTGGTCGGCGGGGATCGACCTCAGCGATTTGGCGTACTATTTCCGGCGGTGTGCCTCGGAACGGTGGACAGCCCGTTACGGCTTCGTAGAGCACGCAACCCAGACTATAGACATCGCTGCGATGGTCCACGCGTCTACCAGCCGCTTGCTCGGGGCTCAGGTAGGCTAACGTTCCCATCACCGTGCCGGTATCGGTCAACGAATGGGTCGTATCCGCCATGCGGGCCAGCCCAAAATCGACAAGTTTGGGTCGCAAGTGACAGTCGAGCAAAATGTTGCCCGGCTTGAGATCGCGATGCAAGACACCGGCCGCATGCGCGGCGACTAAACCTCGGGTCGCGCTGGCTACGATCTCGACGGCCTCTCGAATATTCAAGGCGGGTTCGTTGACAAGTCGCTCGGCCAGTGATGGTCCATCGATGAATTCCATGACGATAAACCATTCTCCCGCAGGAGTGACGTCGATATCGAAGAGTCGAACGACATGCTCCGATTGCAGACGTCCGATTGCTTCAGCCTCGCGTTGAAGCCGTTGCTGGTGTTCGGCGGACAAGTCAGCCATGAGCTTGATGGCAACGTTGCGGTTGGCGCTCGGATCGTAAGCCAGATAGATGACACCCATGCCACCACGGCCGATTCGCTTGAGAATTTGATAGCGGCCAAGCGTTGCGGGTAGATCACTGATAGCGGGCTCAGTGTTCTTGGCGTCTTGTGGCTTGGCCAGCATTGGCTCAGTTCGTGCCCCGGCGGCGACGACCGGACTGGTCTCTCGACTCGGCTGCTGGGCTTGGCCTGCCTGGTTTCTCTGATGAATATCGCCTTGTTGGAACTCGGAACGCACTCGCTCCTCGATGACGCCTATCAAGTGCTCGATGCGCAGCGAATCAGCCGCAGCGACGGAGCGTAGTCGCAGCGCTGAGGCATGGTGCATTCCGTCAATCGAAAATCCGCGGGTTAGTTCGTCGAGTGTCTGTTGGCAGCGGGGACAACTGTTCAGATGTTCGCGAAAGTCGCTGGCAAGGGAATTCTCGGGAGGCAGCTGCAGCATGGCAACAAGCGCTTCACGCCGCGGGCACACCTGATCGCTATTCCTGGCTGAACCAGACACAATCGTCTCCGAGATCGCGGATTTCGGCTTCCAGTCGTCTCAGCGTGCGAGACTTTGCACTGTAGACCAAATCGATGGGCATGCGCAGTTGCTCCGCCACCTCTGCCGCAGATTGGCCGTCAAGCCAAGTCATCGTGAACGCTTGCCAAGTTGTGACTTCCGTGGCATTGCGCAATCGCTCTAGAGCGAATCGCAGCAATTCTCCTTGCCATGTATCGAGCCATTCCGCATCGAGGCTTTCGCAGGCTGGTTCTTGTTCCAGAAAATCATGGCGGCGACTTCGTTCCCAATGTTTGATTAAGCGTCGCCTCACGACAGTCGCCAACCAATCGCGAAACCGCCCCCGTTCAGGCTGGTAATCGAAATTGCGAATTCCCCGAACGACGTCGATCAAAGTCTCTTGCGTCACGTCGGCGGTATCGTCTGCCTTTAAACCACGCCGCGTGAGGTATTGGAACACCATTGGCGTGTAAAGTCTGACGAACGTCGTCCACGACTCTTCATCGCGCGGGTCGCGAATCCTGATGAGCAAACTAGATCGAGTATCTGCTGACAAATTTGCGTCCCTTGAAATGTAGCCGTTTCGTCGAGGTTTCTGACGCGACTCCCTCGATTTTGTACGAGATTTATAAGATTGTAAAGGAAACACACTCTTCCCAAGAAGGCGAAAGGTCAGCAGCTGGGCGTCGTTTTCGCAGCCATGTTGCACCACAAACGACGCAGAAAGTTGGGGTTGCACTATTTAAGTCGCCGTCTCGTTTACTTGAAAAATCGACATTTTTCTCCTCCGCCGATTCAGAATCCACCGTAACCTGGCAACCAGAAATTAGAGCAGTGACTCAGCGCGAAGCGGAAATCTTTAAACGAAATCGTTCAAGGCGCTACCGTGGTGCACCAAGGCAGCACCAAGGATTCCGCAAAATAAATGGCCGTTGTGTTTCGCTTCTGGGGCAAGGCGGCAAGTTACAAAATTTCTCGTGGAAACCAAAGGATCGCAACCCAGTGTTCAAACCGCTGGATGCTGACGTCGCTTGCTAACCCGTTCATAGAATCAAGCCCAGGAAAAAATCATGTACCAACGATTCATTCACGCGACATTGGCCCTACTAGCGACAGCCTTCATTTTCTTAAGTGACGCAGCAGCAACCCGAGGCGATACCTACATCGAGACATTCGATGCTGCCCTCAACCCAACCCTGTGGACTCTCTCGACGGGAGGCAATGATTGGGACGTGGCAGGTGGTGTTTTGACGATAACACGAACCAGCGCGGGCAACGGCAGGCTGGAGTTCCTACCTCAAGTGATTGGGGACTTCGATGTGCAGTTCGACTACACGCTGCAATGGGCGAATACTTACGCGTTTGGGGATCGAATCCAATTGAGTCTCACCTCGGATGTTCCCAACTACAGCTATATCGTTCTGCATGCCCAAGAAGGATCTATCGTCGGAGTCGCTGTCGATCCCGCCCCTCGCTACTCCTGGGGCCCCAATACCTCCTCCGGCAAGATGCGTGTAACCCGAACAGGTTTAGCCGTCAGCATGCAGTACTGGAATACCGGCAATTGGATCACCCTTCAGACCGGAACCAACGACCGGAACATGAGTATTTCACTCGACAACTATATTTTTAATGGCTTTACGCCGGGCTCCAGGGTTGTGATCGACAACTTCTCGATCACTGCCGACCAGTTCTCGACATCCATTCCGGAGCCGAGCGCATCGTGCCTGCTGCTGGGCGGGCTAGCAATCTTGCACGCCGGATACCGAAGATCGCGTCAAATGAAGGACGCTTGAACCAACCGAAGGCCGCTTGAACGATGGGGTTGTCAGGAACCTTTCCAGCGCTTCGGGCGTGTCGCCTCGACAGGGTGACGATTAAGGGGCTTGAGCCGGCTCTGTAGAAAACTGATAAAACGCGGGGAACCATATGCGAAAACATTTCGTATTGGTGGCCCGTGAGTACAACGAGCAAATCACCGAAAGATGTACTATTTGAGGCTTGGAGCGTCGCCGCACAAGTTTTCCCCAAT
>CALDHM010000013.1 GCA_937941455.1 uncultured Pirellulaceae bacterium
CGAACCAATGACCTCAACGGAACTGGATTACCTGCTTCCCGACCATTGGCTAAAAGCTCATCCTCAGCACCGTTGGACCATCGATCACATCCGCCGCGAAGAGCGCAAAAGCAAGTCCCTGTAGTTCACCGAACGCTCACCCTGAAACAAAAACTAACTGCGAATTCCGATCGTAGACTTTGACTTGAATCCAGGCTCGACGACTGGGATAAGCGGTAGGGAACTTGTGGCCCGTCAGATTGGTAACGGTGATCGGGACCCGCCAACAGCTCCCTTCCCGCTCGATCTGCCCGATATCGATCGTCGCGGTTTGTGCGCGTAGCATTCGGCGAATTTCTGCCAGCGACGCATCAAATGCCGTTCGTGGAACCTTGATTCCCAATTCTTGGGCGTTGTCTCGCAGCAACTGAGTCATGAACGCGTTGCCGCCGACCAGGGTATGACGGCCAAATGGCTCACGCGGCTTGAGAAAGGGAAAATCGCGGCCACCTGGATTGTGGGCAAGCATAGTCTTGATTGGGATTCCATCCTCATCGGTGGTCGGCAAGTGGCAGCTTTGGCAACTGCGAGCCGTCGGACGAGGCTGGTCCCGCTCGTCATTGAACTCGGAATTTCGCCACTCCAGATAAGGGGCTTGCTCGTGAAACGCATGGTCCGTTAGAGCCCCTTCGGCCGTGACGGCCTCGGTGATCACCGTATGGCAGGTAGCACACAAGGCCGATTTTAGGATGTGCGGCGCATGGGTCGGTGTGTAGGCGACGTGCCGCTGCATGGGCATTGTGGTTGGCTGGGCATGTGGACCGTAGATCAGCGAGTCGGCATTGAGTTCGAAGCGGCCGGTAAACGATTCGGGCTGGCCTAAATTCTTGTCGGCAATTTGATGGCAGAGTGTGCAGGAAACGCCGTCCAACCCTAAGTGACTTCGCTGCGAATCTTTCTTCAGTAGAGCCAAAATTTCGCCATCAGGACTGGTGGGAAAGGGAGCCGCCATCGGGGTATGGCATCGCGTGCAAACGTCTTCCAAGTGGGCCTTCTGGTTCGGTGTTCTCTCGATTTCCGCCGACAAAACGGCCCGCCAATAAGGGTCGCGAGCCGATTGGGCCATCATCGAGGATTGCCACAAGTCGTAGGCCGCTACCGGCCGACCGGCGAGATCCTGTTGCGAACTGGAGCGGCTGGAATAGCTGTGGCAAAGAGCACACTTTTCGCCCAACTCGAAATGTGGCTTCAATTCGGACTTGCCGTCCAAGCGGATCGTGTTGGTTACTTTCGAGATGGTTTCCGTTGCCCGATCTGAAGAGGCCGTGGCCGTGGGTGGCGTGTCGGCGTTTGGACGAGGCCGCAAGACCATGGCCAGTCCGACAATCAAGGCTACGAAAACGATGATCCAAAGAACGTTTTGATGAGTCATGTTCAAATGTTATTGATCCGAGTTGTTTGCTATCGATTGCCCGTACAGCACGAGCAAATCCACGGGAAAAATTTCGATTGCTTAGGCACTTGCGGTGCCGTATCAAAATTTATTCCAGGACCAGTCTCGCGGCATTATTTTTTGGGGCATAACCGTTCCGCCGCAGGGAACTAGCCCGCAGTACTTGTAACAACCGGACGCTGCCACAATCGGGCTCATGGTTTTGCGACAAATCCCGCAGCAGTTCGGCACGAAAACCAAGCTTTGTGCCAAAGCCCGTTAGCCGCTGGGGCACTAGCCCGCGGCTCTCGCAAAAACCGGACTCTAGCCCGTTTCGGCTCATCGTTTTGAAACAAAGCGGAAAACTAGCCAAGTCTAGGTTGTCTCGGTTTGTTCGAGAAACCCTACCACTTAATTTGATAATCCCCTAGGCCCGCTGGTCGAGTGGAACGAAGGGACGGGGCTCGGGGCCGATGTAGTCGGCATCCGGGCGGATCAATCGATTGTTGGCCCGCTGCTCGAAGACATGTGCAGCCCAACCCGAGATCCGTGACAGCACGAAAATCGGCGTGAACATCGGCGTTGGAATTCCCATGAAGTGATAGGCCGAGGCGCTGTAGAAGTCCAGATTCGGAAACAGCTTTTTTTCGTTCCACATCACTTGCTCGATGCGCTCGGAGACCGGATACAGAACGCGATCGCCGACGGACTCGGCGAGGCGCTTCGACCATTGTTTGATCACCCCGTTGCGCGGATCGGAGACGGAGTAAACGCGATGGCCAAATCCCATAACCAGCTTTTTGGCCGCCAGCATTTCCCGCAAGCCTGCCTCGGCCTGATCGGTCGTTTGAAACTGTTCGATCAATTCCATCGCAGCTTCGTTGGCTCCGCCGTGCAACGGCCCACGAAGCGTGCCGATCGCTCCAGTGATTGCAGAGTAGATGTCGCTGAGCGTGGCCGTGCACACCCGAGCAGTGAACGTCGAAGCATTGAACTCATGCTCGGCATACAGAATCAAGGAAACATCCATGGCGCGGACGTGCAAGGGATCGGGCGATTTCCCCAGCAGTTTCTCAAGGAAATAGCCGGCCAAATCGGGATGGTTCGATTGCTGGTTGATGCGCTCTTGAAAATGGCTGTAACGGTACCAGAAAGTCAACATCGAAGGGAAGGCACCGATCAAGCGCAAGGCTTTGTCGTATTGTTCGGCAAAGGAATGCTCCGGTTCGAGACAACCGAGCATCGAGCAGCCCGTGCGAAGCACATCCATGGGATGGGTTTGGGCGGGGATCAATTCCAGCGTTGTTTTCAGCGCGTCGGGGAGGTGGCGTCGCGCGATTAGCTGAGCTTGGAATTCATCGCGCTGCTGACGATTCGGCAATTCGCCGTTGAGCAACAAGTAGGCAACCTCTTCGAACGTCGCGTGTGCGGCCAAATCCTCGATCGAGTAACCGCGATAGGTCAGGCCGACGCCTTGTTTACCGACGGTGGAAATGGCCGTCTGCCCTGCGGTGACACCAGCCAGCCCACCAGCTTTTTTGACTTTGGCTTCTGTCATTTCGAGTTGCCTTTCGAGAAGAGTTGATCGAGTTTTTGTTCGTAATCGTGGTAGTGCAAAATTTCGTATAGTCTGGCGCGGGTCTGCATGATCCCGAGCGCATCGACTTGCGTGCCTTTTTCGCGAATTGTTCGATAGACGTGCTCGGCTGCTGCATTCATCGCGCGGAAGGCGCTCAGCGGATAGAGGATCAATCCGACCCCCAGATCGGCGAGTTGGTTGCGGTCGAGAAGCGGCGTCTTGCCGAACTCGGTCATATTGGCCAGCACGGGAACCGGTAAGGCTTGGGTAAACGCCCGGTACTGTTCGGGCTCCGTTACCGCCTCGGCAAAAATCATGTCGGCACCGGCCTCGACATAGGCCTGGGCCCGCGCGATCGCCGCCTCCAATCCCTCGCTCGCCAGTGCGTCGGTCCGCGCCATGATGACAAAGTCCGGGTCCGTTTTCGCATCGACAGCCGCCCGAACGCGATCGCACATTTCGTCGACGTCCACCAGGGCCTTTCCCGGCCGATGTCCGCAACGTTTGGCGGCCAACTGGTCCTCCAAGTGCAAACCAGCTGCACCAGCCGCGATGAATGCCTTGACCGTCCGCGCGATATTGAAGGCATGCCCCCAACCGGTGTCGGCATCCACCAGCAGCGGGAGTGACGTCACCGAGGTGATCCGCCGGATATCGGTCTCGACATCCGTCATCCCCGTCATCCCCAAATCGGGAACTCCATAGGAGGCATTGGCGACTCCGGCCCCTGACAAATAAATCGCGCGGAATCCGATTTGTTCTGCCAGCAGCGCGGTGAGTGCGTTGATCGTCCCGACGACCTGTAACGGCCGCTCGGCGGCTAAAGCATCGCGAAATCGTTTACCGGCGTTGGCGGTCATGTCGGAGCACGAAAATATATTGGGGCTGTTGCGAGCGGACCATGCAGAATTCCCATGATTATGCCAGAAATGTCGTCATTTGGGCAGTCCCAGCGGTTTTCAGTGGGCGTGACTTGCTCGCGGTTTCGCGGGATTGTGCCGGCGGACGATCATCCCCGGCCGACGACGCGCCCGGACAGCGACAAACCGATCCCTGCCGTTTTTGCCGAACTTTCGACTTACATCTTTTTGGCCTTCCGGCTATTCTAAATCCATGGGCCCTCGGTCGGATTTCTTGAAAACGAATGATTCCACCAGGTCGCGCGGATCGCAGTTGGCGACCTTCAAGGCCGAACCCACCTTGAATCAATACCCAAGTCAACAGGCTTTACTCATGTCAACCGTCAATCGCTCGCTCATCGAATCAGTCGCCCGTGGCCATTTTCCGGAACAGGTCTTACATAATGCAGTCCCCGCCGTACTGTATGAAGAAGCCGTGCTCCACGATCAGGCTCAAATCGTCAGCAGCGGGGCGATCGCGGTTAGCTCAGGAGTCAAAACAGGCCGCAGCCCCAAAGACAAACGAGTCATTCGCCAAGCGTCGACGGAAAAGGACATTTGGTGGGGCGATGTGAACATCCCGATGGAGGAATCTTCGTTCCAACTGGTCAAAAAGCAGGCGATCGAATATCTGGACGGTTGCGAACGGCTGTACGTCTTGGATGCCTTCGCAGGCTGGGATCCCAATCATCGGCTGAAGATCCGCATCATCTGCACACGGGCTTATCATGCGCTGTTCATGCACAACATGCTGATCCGGCCGACGGCAGAGGAATTGGCGAATTTCGGGCAGCCCGATTATGTGATTTACAACGCCGGGCAAACCAAGGCAGACAGTTCCATCCCGGGCGTCAACACCGACACCTGCATCGCACTGAATTTCGCATCGGGCGAAATGGTCATTCTCGGAACGGAATACGCCGGCGAGATGAAAAAGGGTGTGTTCACCATCATGAATTACTTGATGCCTAAAAAAGGGGTCCTCTCGATGCACTGTTCGTGCAACGAAGGGCTCAAAGGGGACGTATCCCTGTTTTTCGGCTTGTCCGGCACCGGCAAAACAACTTTGTCGGCCGATCCCAATCGCCCGCTAGTCGGCGACGACGAACACTGCTGGACCGAACATGGAGTGTTCAACATCGAGGGGGGCTGCTACGCGAAATGTATCAACCTCTCGGCGGAGAAAGAACCCGAGATTTTCAATGCCATTCGCTTCGGCTCGGTGCTCGAAAATACGGTTTTCAATCCAGTTACTCGTGTGGTGGACTACGACGACGATTCGTTGACCCAGAACACGCGTTGCTCCTATCCGATCGACTTCATTCAGAACGCGAAGATCCCTAGCGTCGCTGGTCATCCAAAGAACATTATCCTGCTGACTTGCGACGCCTTCGGTGTACTACCTCCAGTCAGTCGCCTTAACCCCGAACAAGCCATGTATCACTTCATCAGCGGCTACACCGCCAAGGTTGCCGGGACCGAGGTGGGAGTCACCGAGCCGCAGACGACCTTTTCGGCTTGCTTCGGCGCGGCGTTTCTCGTATGGCACCCGGCGAAGTATGCCGAACTGTTGGCGGAAAAGATGCAGCAGTATAATTCTCACGCTTGGCTGGTCAACACGGGTTGGTCCGGTGGGCCTGCCGGCATCGGGTCCCGCATGAGTATCGCCTACACCCGGGCGATTCTCGACGCGATCCACGACGGATCCTTGATGAACGCCGCTTGTCAAGTCGATCCGATTTTTGGCTTCTCGGTTCCGACCTCTTGCCCCGGTGTTCCAGCCAATGTGCTGTACCCCCGAAATACTTGGGCCGACCCCCAAGCCTATGACGAAACGGCTCGCAAACTCGCCCAGCAGTTCGTGCGAAATTTCAGCCAGTTCTCCGATGGCTGCAGCGATGCCGTCCGCAGCGCGGGACCGCAGGTCAACTAAAGCTCCCATCGGAGCTGGCGGCCGCCAGTCGCGGCGGTATGAGATGTGCTGCCGAATGCTGCTCCTTGGCGTCTTGGCAAGTCATTTTTCATGGCTCGATTGATGGGTGCTCCGACTCGTGCTACACGGTGATCAACGCGACAAATGGCCGAGCAAGTCGAGTCTCGGGCCGTGGCTGACGGCCGTTGCCCTGTTGTTGCTGGGGGCTACTACCTGGTACGCGCGACGAGGCGATAGCCGCCTGGCCGATCCGGATCAACTGCGGATGGCGGCCTCCCACGATAATGTCGCTTGGAATTTGGCGAGCCATCGCAGCTACGCAATCGATTTCGGCGATCCGGCGTGGCAGGCAGCGGTCGGCTTCACGCCAAGCGAACAAAAACTGCTTGCCAAATGGGATGCAGCCCAGCGCGGCGCGACCACGCGAGTTGCTCCCTTGTTTGCCTTTATTAGCGCGGCGGTCGATCGGACCATCGGCAGGCGCACGGTTGTCGTGCTATGGCTGCAAACCGCCTTCAATGCCGCAGCGGTCGCCGTCCTAGTCTGCCATGCCTTGGGCTCGACAAGAAAACGGCGTTGGCTGCTCGTGGCCTGTGCGGCCATGGCCGCCGATCCGGTCCTGTGGTGGAATTCGCCGCGACTGGTTGCCAATGATCTGTCGATCGGGATTTTAGCCCTCGCAGTCGTCGCGATCTCCCGCGGGCTGGCCACAGGTTACGAACCGAGCCGCAGTGCGTTTCGCCACGGAGGCTGGGATGGAGAGCAACCGCTGAGCACGCGAATGAGGAATGCCTTACGGGAACCTTGGTTCGCTATTGGGGCCTTGTTCGGACTAGAGTTCTTGAACCGCACCAGCAGTACCTGGTGGCTCATGTGGCTCGTCGGCAGCTGGCCTTTCTTCTTCATCAGTTGGTTGATTTCGGGCCGTTCTTTCCGCGCCTACCTGCGCGGCAGCAGCTTGATTGCCGCGGGGTTTTTGATCGTGGCCAGCCCGTGGCTGACCTTCAACGCCGCGCGGATTGGCTGGCTGGCGCCGGGCGGCGCCGAACCGTACATCCGTTTGAGCTCCGGCTATCAAACCTGCGTGATCAACCAACTCGGAAGACACCATCCGCCGCTCACAAACAGCTTGGAACGCCTGATGGCCCGCGCCGAGGAATACCGCGGTCTCGACAACTTGCATCGAGAGGCCATCATGGCGGAGCTGAGCCTCTCCTATGCGATCGCCTGGCAGTCGCGGCACGTCGACCAGCTTCCGCGGCTAGCGATTTTGAAATGGCTCGATCACTTCCAACTCATCAATCAAGACGGCTTTGGGAGAGTTCTGCTGCATGGAGCCATCTTTGCCTTGGCTTGTATCGGGTGTTGGCAAGAGCGACATCGCATCGGTGGTGCGATCCTAGTCGTCGTGTTGCTCAGCGGCTTGACGGCGGCATTGACCTGGTCCGATGGACCGTATTCCTCGCTCCCCTTGCGACCATTGCTGATTACGGCCGCGGTGCTGGGAGCGCGAGAACTGACCGCCAAATGGCGGACGAAGAAGACCACAAGCAGAACGGAGCCCTCGCACGTCGAGGCCAATGCGGTCTGATCTGGGGGCCTAATCTTGGTAGACGAAGGCTGGCGTCTCCAACCCCAGCTTGCGCATTTTTTTGTAGAGCGTTGTACGATTGATTCCCAACTGTTCGGCCGTCGCATTGCGGCTCCAGTTGTTCTCGCGGAGTGTTTGCAAGATGATTTTCCGCTCAGGGCCTTCGAGCGCTTCCTTCAACGTCAACCGCCGCCCCGAGTCAGGACGAGAGGACGTAACGATCGGCATCTGACCTTGCAGGAAATGGCTGGGAAGATCTTCCAAACCGATCTGCGGTCGTTTGCCCAACAGGACAGCTCGTTCGATGATGTTCTGCAATTCGCGCACATTCCCCGGCCAAGCATAAGTTCGCAGGGCCGCCATCGCTTCCGGTGTGAATCCCGAAAAATGCTTGCCGAGCTCGCGGCAGCAATTCTTCAGAAAGTGCTCCGCCAAACTCGGAATGTCGTCTGTCCGCTCGCGGAGGGGCGGCAACTGCAGATGAATCACATTGATCCGATAGTACAAGTCTTGGCGGAATCGGCCCGCGGCTACGGCGGCCGCCAGATCGTCGTTGGTTGCCAGGATGACGCGGGTATCTACCTTGAGGGTTTTGGTGCCACCCACCTGCTCGAATTCCAGTTCTTGCAGCACGCGCAGTAACTTGACTTGGAGTGCAGGGGAGGCCGTCCCGATTTCATCCAAAAAAATCGTCCCGCCATCGGCCAACTTGAACTTGCCGTCCCGATTGGTTGTCGCCCCCGTAAAGGCTCCCGCCACATGACCGAATAGCTCACTTTCGAGCAAGCTTTCGGGAAGGGCCCCGCAGGCGATCTCGATAAACGGTCCGTTCCGCCGCGCACTGCGGCGGTGAATCGCCCGGGCCAGCAGACTTTTACCCGTACCGCTTTGACCGGTAATCAGAATCGTCGCCCGCGTGTCAGCCACGCTCTCGATGATTTCAAACGAACGCTGCATCCGTGGATCATGGCCGATGATGTGCTCCAAACCGTATCGGTTGTCCAATTGGCTCTGCAAGCGCCGATTTTCTTCGATCACATCGTGCTGCGCCAGCGCGCGGCTGATCGCCAACAGCAACTCATCATCGATCAATGGCTTGGTAAGCAGATCGAACGCACCCCCTCGCAGTGCCTCGACTCCCATCTCGATGCTACCATAGCCCGTCATCATGATCACCGAAACTTGAGGCTGTTCGCGGTGGCAATGCCGCAGCAACTCAAAGCCATCATCATCGCCCAACCGAACATCCACCAGCGCAATGTCGATCCGCTCGCGTTGCAGAATACTCTGAGCTTCCCGAGGATTAGTTGCCAGATACGTGACGAATCCCTGGGTCTTCAACCACTCGCTCATCGATTCCATCAGATAACGATCGTCGTCGACCAGCAAGAGGTGGGCGGGAGAATGAGAAGATTTCATAGCGGTGACTGCGCGGTCTTGGGTCAGTGACAAGAGGCAACCGTCGATGGCGAAAAGCAACGGTTCATTTATCTACGTTGCGTTTTTGCATCAGTCAAATTTTGACGGTGCTTCAGCCCGCGGAAACGTCACTTCCAGCCGACAGGCTCAATTTCCGATAAGATTTGCAGCCCGTTGAGTCCGGTTGTAATGAAAAAACCTAAACTAACGCTTCGAGTCGAACGGGGTAAAATCCAACGTGTCCTTTCCGCTGCACACCACCAATTCCACAACCCCGCCCAACAGGCCGTACCAGCTCTTTGGGCGTCGGACTTCAACATCAAATGTGCCAGCTAGCACAGAATTCAGCCATCCTCTCGCCGAGAGGGTCGGGGCTGCGCGCAGCGCGGCTGAGGGGAGGCGAGCTTACCACGACGTCCAACGAGTCGAAGCAACAGTCGAGAAGGACTATCCCCCACCTGAATAGAAATCAGTACTCGTGCAAAATCCGTTGCAACGCTCGAGCCGAGAAACGGTACCACCGTGCTCGAAGGAGGAAACTCGCCACCGTGCTTTTACTTCCGCGTCTTGAGTCAACGACGAAGTTCGGACGGTTGCAGATTTTCGTTACTGTTTGCCGTCAGTAGCGTGGCAGTCTCACCAACGGACGCAGTTCTTCCCCGCGGCCTTGGCGCGATAGAGAGCCGCGTCGGCGTAGGTGGTCAGACGATGCGGGTCGGCCCCATCGTGCGGATAAACGGCAAGGCCGATGCTGATCGTCGGCCGCAGGGGAATCCCCTCGTAGGAAAACGCGGCAGATTCCACACCCCGTCGGATCGTTTCCCCTAGGGTTTGGGCAGCCCGATGATCACAATCGGTGATGAAGGCGCAAAATTCATCGCCGCCGAAGCGACATGCCTGGCCGCGATTCCCCACCCAACCGGCAATCAACCGCCCCGTTTCGCCAATGACATGGGCTCCGAAAAGATGTCCATGCGTGTCGTTGATTTGCTTCACCCCATCCATATCCATCATCAGCAATGCCAGAGGTTGCTGGGTCTGTTGAGCGTATTCCAGAGAGAATTTCAACGCTTGATCGAAGCGTTCTTTCGTGGGTAGTCCCGTCAATGCGTCGAGGTTGGCCCGGTGCGCGACCTCGGCATGGAATCGCGATTCGATGTCATCGGCCAGCGTGAATCTGAGCAACGTATCGCCGACCAGGATTTGATCGCCATTTTGCAAGATCCGAGCACCGGTTACCAACTCGCCGTTGACGTAGGTTCCGTTGGTGGACTCGAGATCGGTCAGGAGATAATGCCCGTCCGTCTGTATCGTGATTTGAGCGTGGCGGCGCGAGGCTCGGAAATCGTGCAGCGCCAGATGGCAAGTTGCATCTCGCCCGAGCGTCGTCGTTCCGCTGACAAAGGTATACGCGCCCAGATCGACCCCGCTGCGAATGACGTGGATCAGTGCCCGGTTCTCGCTGGATCGGCTTTTAGGAAATGAGTGCTGCTCGGCTCGCAAAGTTCTGGCCGCTGGCAATGGAATCGCGTTCATGTCCTTACCGCTTGGTTTAGGCTCGCTGGATGATAATGGGTTCGATACAGAATCTCGGTCGTGGGCCATAAGATTCAGCTCAGAGAGAAAGCCGGATGGACGATACGCAGCTGGTATCTCATCGGTTCACACCATTTCGGTCAACCTCAGCGGCGACTTGCTAGCATGAAGACGCAAACTTTTGCGGTCGACGAGAACAGGGCTGCGCGACGCTTGCCGGCAGGTTGAGCGGGAAAGATATCGTTGCGCCTTGACACGCTCGCTCTGGGAAGGTCGCGGCGCAAGCCGCAGGGAAGGAGCCGCGCGAGGGACGCGAGGCGGGAACATCGCGAAGCGGCGGTGTGGATCGGCGGTTCGCGATGGGCAATCATCGCAACTCCCCCGCCGCAGCCTCTCGGCTTAGTTTCGAAACCTGTCAAGCGCCAGTTACCAGCCCGCGGCTCGCGCGAAAGCCGGACGCCAGGGCGTTGCGGCTGATCGTTTTGCAACAAAGGCGACCATCGATCTCTCGCTCCGGCCCTGGCGGGCCGACGCTCTCCATTGGCCTTGGCGCGACGACGCTCGCGGAGGGAAAGCAGCCCCCTCCTGGCCTATTCCTCGCGGGTCAATGCCTTTAGAAGGAAAGTTCGAGGCCGTGTATTCGCGGCGCGGTGCAGCGATGCGATGAGCTGCGATTTTATTCGAGGACGCCTTGATAGGAGGCTTGTCCGCCTTTGACTGTGTCCACCGTAATAGTGAACGGCCCTTTGCCACTGACGATCCACCGCACATAAGTCAAGCTCTTGCCGGGAAAATTCGCCAAGCGGACTTCGTGAGGATCCTGTTCATGAACTTTGGCTTCGCGGAACAATACGTCGGTCGACGAACGAGCGAGGGCGACATTGACGTTCTCTCCGGCGATCGTGATCAAGTTCGGCCGAGTGATTTTCTGCTGCAGGTCGACTGCAGAGTGCGTCGGGATGACTTTGGGGTTTTCGATCGAGGCAGTGACTTCGAACACGCCATCGGCAAGCCGTTTCCATTCGACTGATTTGATGGCGACCAGGGGCATTTGGTCGGCGTGATAGAGCGTGAAGGCCATGTTGCGATGGCATTCCTCCTGGAGCATGAAGCTCGGCGGTTGCCGCCCCCAATTCTTTTTCATGCCCCCCACTTCGACCTTGCCGTATTTCGGATGATCAACTTCGGTCCACGGGACTAAGCCATCTCCGAACAGAAGATACTGCTCGAACATCGCCTGCCGTTCACGGTTACCGCCGAACCCTCCAGCGTCTTGGGAGTGGAACAGGAGGTAGTTCGTGAACAGTTCGTTGGTGAACGTGAAGACTCCGAGGCTTTGATGAAACCAATCGACTTCGCCGCCGAACACTTCGTATAGGTCTTCGGCGATGTTCATGTAGCGGTATCCGGGCAGAAGCTGTTCCCCGTGCTTGCCGATCACGTCGTAGACTTGGAGATCAGCCGGCTGGTAGCGGTCGGTGGTGGAGCCCGGTCCGCGCAGCAGCATGCCCCCAGTGTTGTGGTAGCTCTGGGCTCCCGCGAGATTGGGCCGCTGCATGACGAATTCGGCCATCAGGCGATTTTCCAGAATCGAGAGTGGATAACGGTGGGCGCCGCTCTGTACATACTTGGGTTGCCAATTCCATGGCCAGTCGCGATTGGGATCGTAATATCCGGGTCCATCTTCGGAGATGTCTCCGTCTTCGTCATTGTCGAGCCCTTCGAACCCAAGCAAGGTAAATTCTCCCTTTTCTCCGTCCTCGACGGGGATCATCAGCTGCGGATACTTCGGATGCGCCTTCCAGCGTCCATTGGGATCGCGGATGCGCATTTGCGTCAAATGTCCGTCGCCGTTGAGGTCGTCGGCTTGATCTTCGTCGATGAATCCATCGCGATCATCGTCGACGGGGCGCAATCCGGAACGTGGGCTACTGGTGGTGTTGGGCTGGTAAAAATGGTGATCGCGCGAATCAGGACTCATGATCGGCAGGATGTAGAACACACGCTCCCGCAGCAATCGCTGAATGAACGAGTTTTCGTTGTGCATCTCCAACAAGAACCAAGCCGTGTACATCGCCACTTCGGTCGCTTGGATCTCATTTGCATGAATCGAGCCATCGATCCAGAAGCCCGGTTTCTTGAGCTCCTCTCCGTGTTGGAAGTTGGTGATGGTGATCACCCACATTTCGCGATCCCCGTAGGATTTGCCGAGCGACTGGAGCCGGGCCAGGTTCGGAAAGGCTGCGGCGAGCCGTTTCAGGGTGTCGGTGGTTTGAGCGTAATCGTAGTAGCGATTCCAATGGACGGAGACGCGCGGCGCGGTAGGTCCCCCGATGGCCTTGTAGATTTGGCGCACCGGCTCGTCTTGCGCGGTCAGGGCGGAGTTGTTGACGACAAAGGTCAGACTGACAGCGACTAGCCCCAAAATCCGGGCGGAGTAACGATGCGATGGACGAACGAGCATGGTTCAGTTTCCTCTTTTTCAATCAACGACAAATGGGCGGGAAGTAGCGATCACTTGAGTTCAATGACCGTTTCGACCGCTGCGATGGTCGGGCCGAAGGCGACGAGTCGGCCAGAGACCGCTGTGTTGTCCGGAGCGCGAACGATCCAGACCTGTTCCGAATTGCCGCCGCGGCCGTCCAAGCGTCCGATCGAGCGGCGAGAAGCGCCTTCGATGAATTCTAGTTTGGCTCCTGCAGGCCCCAGCAGCGCGACCTGTAGCGGATAGCCTTCGCGGTTGATCCGTGCCATCTCGGGCATTGTCGGCAAGTACCCTGTGTTCGTGACCTTGCAAGTCACTCGGTACAAGTTGGCACCGAGCGATTCGACTTTGGGCTCGCGGAGTTCGATCGTCGGCCACAAGTCACCGACTTCCAGCAACCAGCTGACATGCGGCTTGACGATTTCCGGCAAAAGGCTGGCGGGAGGATTCAATCGGTAGAATGGTAAGAATCCACCCACCTCGACCGTCCGCCCGGGAAAGTCGGGATGTTCGACTTGGGTCCATGGCACGAAGCCGTCGATCTGCTGGCTGACGAACCAGTAGAGGGCATTCAGATCTTGAGCCGCGTCGGCTCCCATGTTTCCCGGAGCTGCCGCATCGGCGTTGGCCGAACTAAGAGTCACGTCACTGCCCGAGGGAGGTCCGCCGCGGCGTCCTGCTCCACCCCCCCCTGCAGCGCCTCGTCGCCCGCCGGGTTGTGGGTCTTGATCTGTAAAGCGGCCGACGGTCGGCCCATGGCCTGGGAGCTGGTCGCCGGACGAATCATCTTGCTTGGGGTTCGTTGGGCTTTCGTCGCCAGTTTTCGCTTCCGCGGGGGGGGCCGTCTTGGGAATCCACCAGCCGCGAGAGGCGAAGGACCAACGGCCGTAGTGATAGTAGGCCCATTCGACGAACGATCCCTCCCCTTTCGGGCTGTCAGGCGCGTCCTTGCCACCATGCAAATTGCGGAAACGTTCGGCGAGGAAATCGGCGTACGGTGCGTCGGCCGCCAAGATCGACGTTTTGATTCGTTCCCGTTCGGCCTGAGCGTTCGCCTTCCACGGCTTGAACAGGTTGTCTTCTGGAGAAAACGACAACACCAGGGCGATGTTGGGATGATCGAAGGCAAAGTCGACGACGGCCCGAGTTTCGGCCTCGGAAACTTGATGCGGCCCAGCGCCCCGGCTGAAGAATTTGTAGTTGAAGGTGTGGTTGCGATTGAAATCGACGCCGTCGCCGGCATCTTCGCCAAAAGCTTTGTCTTGATCCAGGTCTCGCGACTCGACGTACAGTCGGAACGCCCCCCGCTCATTTTTTTTGGGATTGATCGGAACTAGGATACGCGGATCTTGATCGTGTGCCTTGTAGGTTCCCAGTTCGTCATGGACCCGCATCATGGTGATCCAGCCATCGCCATTGAGGTCTTGTGGCGGATCCTCGCCCGTTTTGAAATCGCGGTCGTCATCGGTGGGGCGGCTGTTTCCCGTAAACTCGCGGCGGGGGGCCGATGAAAAATTTTTCTCGGTGGCATCGGGCGTGGGTGAGGGGATAACGTAGACCGTGTGCCGCGTGAGAAATCGCGTAACCGCTTCGTCGCCAGCCGCCGCGCGGCTGGCAAGGTCCTCGGCGATTCTCAGAGCGATTTCACAACCCGCGACATGGGGCGCGTGAACGTTGCCGACGACCAAGATGGCCGGACGGTCCTGATAGGAGAGCCGCAACCGGTCATCGGCCAGTGGCGAGGTGACTGGCGGGGCCTCAGGGGAGGAAAGCGTGACAAGCCAAATGTCTCGACCGCCGACCGTTTGTCCGAGGGAACGCGTCGAGGCCCACGGCGATTGATCGAGCGCCTGAACGCGCCGTGTGACCTGGTCGTAGTTGGCGTAATCTCGGAGCGCTGGATTCAGGGCTGGCGCGACAGGTTCTTGGGCCTGGCCCCACATTCCTGTGGCAACCGCCAACCACCCGATCATGAGCGAACGACCAATAACAATGCGGATTCGATTCATGCAAACTTCCTCGAGCCAAAAGCGACGGCGGCCAATCCACCTGACAACATGAGATTTGACCTGGGCTATGTCCCAAGATGCATCAGCCGCCGAGCACGAGCCCATGGTTCTTGCGAAAACCGGACGCTCACGCAGGTCGGCGATTGATGTGGGAAAACCGCTAGTTTAGTTGGAGTAGTTGGCCAATGCCAGCGCAAGGCCTTCGATTCCCTCCCTTTCGATTGAACCTGAACCTCCCAGGCGTTAAGATCAGACAATCGTTTATATTCGTTCAACGCTTCGCGCTGCCTGTTCCGCAGGCGTCGAGCTCACAGTTTTCGAGAAACAAACAGATGATGATCAATCGACGAGAATGGTTAAGCGGAACGTTGGCCGCTGGAGCGGCGGCATCCGCTGCGAGACAAATTACGCCAGCCGCCGGGGGTGGGTCGACGATGGCCCCAGCGGTGCGCCGCAATCGAATCGCCGTATCGACCTATTCGTTCTGGCGTTATCGCGACGAAACCAAATTGCCGATCGAGAAGTGCATCGATCTAGCGGCCGAGATGGGATTCGATGGCGTCGAGATCTTGCATCGGCAAATGACGGATGAATCGCCGGGAACGCTGCAAAAACTCAAGCGGCAAGCGTTTTTGTTGGGGCTCGATCTGTGCGGCTTCTCCACCCACCAAGGCTTTGTCTCGCCAGACCCTGACGTGCGTCAGAAGAACATTAACGACACGATTCACCAAATCGAATTGGCCTATCAGATGGGCATCCCGACGATGCGCGTCAATACGGGGCGGTGGGGCACGATCCCCGACTTCAATGAGCTGATGGCCAATAAAGGAATCGAGCCGAAATTGGAGGGTTATTCAGAGGATGAGGGTTTCGCTTGGGTGATCTCCAGCCTAGAAAAATGCCTTCCCACGGCGGAGAAGTGCGGCGTAACGTTGGGATTGGAGAATCATTGGGGGCTGGGCCGCACGGCCGAAGGCGTGATGCGGATCGTAGGGGCGATCGATTCGCCTTGGTTGCAAGTCACGCTGGACACCGGAAACTTTTTCGAGAATCCTCTCGAGCAGTTCCGTCGCATGGCCCCCAAGACGGTCTACGTGCAAGCCAAAACCTATTTTGGTGGCGGGACTTGGTACACGTTGGACATCGATTATCCGGCCATCGCAGCGATTCTCCGCGAGCATCGTTTTACTGGCTATATCTCTCTTGAGTTCGAGGGGCAGGAAGATTTTCAGACGGCGGTCCCCAAGAGCTTGGAGCTACTCCGCGCGACTTTCGGCGGGTAACGTTCGATAGTTTTCCTTGATCGCCCGAATCAGGAGCAGCCTCGATGGAGTGGTTGAAGCAATGCGGCAAGGCGGTAGTTGTCGCCTTCCTGGTTTTTCACTTAATGGCTACGCTCGTCAATCTGATTCCGGAGAAATCTTGGCTGCGGCGAGCGATCCAACCACTTTTCTGGCATTACCAATGTGCCAGTGGGTTGCAGCAGCGGTGGGATATGTTCGACGTGATCGCCAACCATCGCACCAGCCAGGTCGAGTTGGTCGTGCATCGCGCTGGTGACGGGGGTGAAATTACAGTGGGGGCGATGTTGCCCGAGCTGAAACCTTTCGATTTTCGCCGCACGTTTCGCCATCACACGATGATGGGAAGGACTTGGTTTTTTGAATCGCCGAAATTCCTCGAGGCACTCGGGCCGAAGTACCGCCAAGCCTTGGAGAGGATCGGGCCGACCCCACTGGGGGACGTGAGGTCCCTCGAGTTGAAATTCGACTACGAACAGATCAATCCTCTTGTGTTTATGCGGGCGGGTGGGGATCCAGGCTTTCCGCACTCCTTGCGGCGGGAATTGTGGACGGCGGAATGATGATGAAGGCCTGGCAGCGAATCGTCGATGGATTCTTCGCCCCGACCGATCCGCGTCCGTATGCTCTCGTGCGCATCGCCTTCGCGGTGACCGCACTGCTGAACCTAATCGATTTGTGGCCGGATCGTTTGACCTTTTTTTCGAGCGCTGGGATGATCGAACGCGAGGTGTTGCGCGAGGCCTATCCCGGGCCCTATGTTTCGTTGTTTTATTGGCGAGATGATCCCGAATTCGTCACTGCGGTCTTCGTGGTGGCGGCCTGCGCTCTGGTCTGCCTCGGATTGGGGATCGGCACGCGGTTCGCGGCCGGCATCGTCTGGCTGTTTGTGTCGTCGTACATCGCGCGCGGTTTTCCGGCGATTCATGGCTGGGATATTTTGCAGCGGATCATCGCGTTTGTCTTGATGATTTCGCCGACCGATCGCTGCTGGAGTGTATCAGCGTGGTGGCGAGGTGCCCGGGGCGAGGCACCTGCCAAGGTTCCCCGTTACGGTTTGTTGCTGCTGCAAGTCCAAGTCGCGGTGGTCTACTGGCAAACGGTGTGGTTCAAGGTCAAAGACGAAGCCTGGCGCAGCGGAGAATTCATCGCCTACTTTCTCCGTTCGATGTACTCGCGGTTTCCCGATTGGCCATGGGAACGCTGGGAGTTGCTCAGCAATTTACTGACGTACGGCACGCTGGTGGTGGAAACAATCCTGCCGCTTCTGTTGTGGAGCCGCCGCTGGCGCTGGTGGGGAATTGCATTGGGGTTCGCACTCCACTTAGGGATCTGGGCCTCATCGAGCCTGTGGTTGTTTTCGCTGGTGATGCTGGTGCCTTATGCGGCTTTTTTGGAGCGGCACGACTTGGAGCGGTTGCGAAGGGTCTTTGGCCGCGAGTGTGACGGCCGAGTCGTCGGCCCCTAGCGTGGCGATGGATACGGCACTAGGTTTTGTGCCAAAACCCGTCAGCCGCAGGGCGCCCGGCCAGGTTTCTCTCGAAAACTGGAGGCCAGAGCGTTCCGGCTCATGGTTTGGGGACAACCTTAGGTTTTCAGGGTGACAACAGGGAAGATGGATCAATTCCGCAGGAGGTCAACATGGAAAAGCAATTGGGCGTAGCGGTCGTCGGTTTACACGAAGGGCGAACGTTGCTCGTCGCCCTGAATCATCCGATTCCGGCCGTGGTCGGCATTGCCAAAGAGCAGCGTCGGCGAGTGAGCGCGGCCCGCGCGGTGGCGGGGTGCGACCTCGATCCGCGGAAGATCGAGTCAGCGCGCGCCGCCTGTCCCGATCTGTTCTATACATCGAACTACGAGGAACTGCTACGGCGGTCCGATGTCGACATCGTGGCGATTTACACTCCCGACGCGCATCATGGGCGGCACATCGAAATGGCGATGGCCGCAGGGAAGCATGTGATCTGCACGAAACCGCTGGTTAATTCGGTCGACGACGCGCGGCGGATCTGGCAAGCCGCTCAAAAATTCGGCCGAAAACTACTGGTTGGGCAAAGCACCCGTTTTTTCGAATCGTTTCGTCGGCAACGCAGCGCCTTCGAACGGGGAGAACTCGGCACGATCGAGCTGGCCGACGCCCATTACGTGCACCGCATGGACTGGTTTTACGAGAAGAGCCCTTGGGCCGCATCCGAGACCGATTGGGTATTCCTCGGACTGAGCCATCCGATCGATTTGATTCGCTGGTATCTCGGACCGATCGAGCGCGTGCAGGCCGTGGCGAGCCGTTCGGCCGTCGCGCGGGAGTACGGCTGCCAAGCCCCTGATATCTACTGCGTGAATTTGATCGCTGCCGATGGACGAATCGGTCGTGTCATGGGGCACTACGGCTTGCACGAATTGCCATCGGCGCGGAACGCCATCGAATTGGTCCTGTATGGTTCGCAGGCGACCAGCATGGCGCAGTACCACGATATGCGTTACTTTCAATCGGCCCCCGATGGCACCGAAATGCAACATGACATGCTGTACCAGCAACGGGCTTATTATTTCAACAACGAAGTTCACGGGATGCATTACGGGGAGTTTGCGAATTACACGCAGTATTTTGCCGAGGCGCTTCTCCACGATCGTGTGTACAGCCCGAATCTGGCCGAAGGTCTCGAAACGTTTGCCCTCATGGAGGCCGTCCGCCGCAGCGCTGTGGCGGGGGAGCCGCAGGCAGTTCGTCCCCTGCTTGATGAGATCGGTCTGCCGTGAGTCGCCGCGGGGTGGTTCAGTTCGCGAAGCGCCCTCGCCACAACAGGTAAAATCGGCACGTTCGGAGTGGTATTTCGCGATTGCCAACAAATGCACGGCGCTCTTTCGGCCGGGCTGAACTTTCGTCTGGCGATCCTTCGATGTTATGCTTGACAGCACAGGGTTAGTCGGCTGTGGAAGCCAACGCAGAACCGGTTCGCATGTAAAGGCGAAGCTGCATGCCTTCGCGGACGCTCGTTGGAGTTGCATTACTGCGGTTGGCACGCGGAAAATCGCAACCTGAAGCTTCCGCGAGGGAGGCATGGCATAAGGCGGGGGCTTGATCGAAGCTTCCTCTTGCTAACGCTGCCGGTTGCTAAAACCAAGCCTTTGTGGCTGTTTCAAAGTATCGAAGAGGCCGAGACACTCCATGCGTCGCTTGATTCTTATTGTCGCAGTTGCGATTGTTGGTTCAGCAGTCGTTGCCGAAGCCCAGATGTTTGGCGCGCGAACCGTTGGGCAGCCTCTGCGTCGACAAAATGCTGTGGGGCGGTTGCCCGCCGAGAATAATCCGCTCGAGTCGCGGCGATTTGTGCGTGAAAGTCGCGGGAGTAACGAGTTCGTCGGTCGCGATAATCAGGATACGGGCTTCGTCGGCAATGTCGGGGCGAGCGACGCGACAGCGGTGGTGAATCCGGCCACTTCGGTGATCCAGCGCCAGGATATAGCGCCTGTGATCAATCGCCCTGTCCGCGTACGGCGGCCGAATTCTTTGCTGGATCCGCCGTTGGCTCTCGGTTTTCAACTTTCTCCTGAAACCATTGCTCGGCGCGACGAGAGAGCGACGAAGTCGATTGCGAGGGTACTATCCTCTCGTTTCGAAAACCAGATCTCGGTGTCGGTGGTAGACCAGACTGCCATCCTCCGGGGATGGGCTCGCGACGAGGAACAGAAACGTTTGGCGGAGATTCTGGCCGAGTTGGAGCCGGGTATTGTGCAGGTTCAAAACGAGATCGTGGTGCTTCCATCGGAGTGGAGTCGTTGATCGGGACGGTCTCCGATTTCGTCGACATTGGTCGTGAGCTTGACTCGAAAGGGCGGTCGGTTTGATTTTCCGGCGTGGCCCCTTTTTGCAAGTGCCGTGAAAAATTGGGGGGGAGATCGATGGTTTCTGTCCGCAAACGATCGACCAGTTCATTGAGACTTTCGTTGTCGAGATAGGAAACCTGTTGCACCTCCGAGCGCTTGGGTTTGGCCTTCGTCACCTCCGCATCGCGCTCGGCTTGAGGTCCGGAGCCAACCATCACCTTTCGTGTCAGGCTGGACAGGACCGTTTCACCATTCTTGCCGTCGAAGCGGGCAATCAGACTATAGTGGCGTGTCGGCGTGTTTGCCGGTGCTAGGGGGATCCAAAAACTGTAGGAGTGTCCCAGATCCGATTTGCTGTAGTGCTTTTCCAGCGTATCGGCAGGGAACACGAATTTGTATTTGGCGGCTGGATTGTCGAAATTCTGGTCCTGATCGTCAAACACGAAAATGGTCACCTTGCCCTCGACCTGGAGCGGCTTTTCTTTGTTGTCGTAGAAAATCAGCCGGCCGCCAAAGCCACGTTCGCTCGGTTTTCCTGGTTGTTGATGCACCGCTTCAGTCCAAACCGCCATGACATGGTCCGGGGTCGGTGGCTGGTTGTTCTTTTTGGACCAAGGCAGAGGAAACGGCGCCGACGTGTCAATCGTTTGACAACCGCCTGCGGCAGCAACCGCCAATGCGATAACCGTAGTCCAGATCGTGCGCGGGATCATGGGAATCTCTGATCGTATTGATTCGCGGGAGGAGCAAGTTGCGCCGGTGGCTCAAGTGGTGCGGTTTCGGTGACGGGTGATTCACCCGGCAGGTATTGTTGAGTTTGCGGAGATTCCAGGTCCATCATCCACGGCGAGACCGAGCCGTCCAAACTACCGTGAATTTCTTCCACCTCGCACAGGCACCAGTTCATGCGAGCAAATTCCATTTGTTGCATCCGCAATTCGTCTTGGCGGTCTCGAATGACGTAGGGGGTTAAGACAATCAGCAATTCGGTCCGTTTGACGAACTCGCTGTCGAAGCGGAACAATCGTCCCAGGACAGGAATATCGCCCAGGCCTGGCACCTTTCGTTCGATCGTTGCGGCTTTCTTGGTAATCAAGCCACCCAGGATGATCGTTTCGCCGGAGGCGGCGCTTACGGTTGCCTGCGCGGTGGTCGTATCCACACGCGGCGAACGGATGATTTCGCCTGTCGGTGAGACGGAAACGGGTACCCCTTCGGATTCAGGACCGAGACCGGACCGTTCGGCATCGACCTCCATGACGACGGTTCCATCGGGGCTGATGCGCGGAGTCACGCCGAGAATCAAGCCTACGTTTTCGAGAACCACGCTATTCGATTGTCCGGCCTGGTTCACGGTCGAGCCAATGATACGAGGGACGCGTTGACCGACCTGGATGAACGCCGGTTGATTGTCGAGCGTGCGAATTTGAGGACGGCTCAAGATTTCCAAGCGGCGGCATTCCTGCAAGGCCCGCAGCAAGGCACTGACGCTTTCGCTGCTGGCCGACAGTACGAGGCCGCCGAAGCCCAGTTCGTTGTTGATCCGGCCCACGGCGAAATTGCTGAGGCCCTGGGAACCAATCACATTGGAGCGCCTGAGCGCCCTATTGCTGCCGCTGTTTCCTAAAGGCTGGTTGTTGAAATCGAAGCCGGGGGTGTTGGTTGCAGCTTGAATGACTTGTTCCGTGACGGTCACCACGCCGGCAGCCGTCGAAGTCTGGGTTGTCTGCGTCGTCGTAAGCAAATTGCCCAGCAGGCTGCGGTCGAAGAGAACCGAGTCTTGCAGGCCCAATTCGATGCCGAATTCACGCCCGGAGTCGAGCGTGATTTCGGCAATCATGACTTGAATCATGACCTGCGGTGGCGGCTCGTCGAGTTGTTTGATCAGGGTTTCGATTTCTGTAAAGAATCGTGGCGTGGCACTGAGAATCAACCGGTTGCCGATCGGTTCGGGCACGACAATGACCTCGCGCTCGAGCTGCTCGAAGGGGCTAACGGCGCCTAAACCCGCTTGTTGGACCAACTTTTCGGAGCGCAGGAAGCTGTTGATAGAATTGGCCACATCGATCGCCGGGGCGTTCTTCAGTCGGTAGACCATGTTGCGCCGCTCGGAGAATTCTTTTTCATCGAGCCGCAACAGCAAGGCATGGATGATGCGCAAGTCCCCCTCGGACCCGGTGGCGATGATGGAGTTCGTCCGCGTATCGACCGAGAAGCGGAGGGGTGCCAGCGACGGCTCCTCTGCTTCGTTCGACAGCTTCAGGGCGGGTCGGTCTATGGACTGCTCCGGCAGGAGGCTGCGCAGCATCTGCACGAGGGTCGCAGCATCGCCGTATTCGATACGGAAGATCTTGAGTTGGGCCGTCGCTCCACTCACGTCGAGTTGGCGGATCAAGGCCTCGACCAAATCGACACTTTGCGGCGGCCCGGCCAGAATCAGCGTGTTATTCACCGGATTCGCCGTGATCTGGACATCGTCCAACAGCCCGGCTTGCAGCAGCGGCCTGCCACTGGCATCGCTCCCCATCAACTCCCACAGCGGGCGGGGTTGCCCGGCCCCCCCTTGCGAGGCGCGAATGGCGCTTTGTATCGTCGCCGCCAACTCGCTGGCCACGGCGTTCTGGACGCGGACCACCCGCGCCTGTTGCTTGCGGGCGTAGCCCTCGACGTCGAGTTGTTGAACGAATCGGCGCACTTCGTCGAGGTCGCGCGGAGAGCCGAAAACGACAATCGAATTGGTCCGCGCATCGGCAACCGTCTGCACGCGAGTCCCCAAGCCATCTCGATTTTGAAAAAACGATTGCAACGAAGATTGCAACTCCGTGGCGATTGCATGCTGCAGGCGATGTACCTCGAATTGCGAATTCGGCGATACTGGTTGATCGAGCTTCTTGATCAGGTCGACGACGGCCGCGACGGCATCGCCCCAACCGATCAGCAACAACGCATTCGGCTTGCCCAACGCCGTAACCGACACTCGCCCCGTGCGCCCCGAGATCAAGTCGGCACTGGTCGTTTGCAAGATTTTTTGCACAGCATCGCTGCGACTATGCTCCAGCGCGATGATTTGTATTTCCGGTTGTGTTTCGGCGCTCAGTCGCTCCAGTTCCTGTATAATCCGGCGCAATTCTTGAACTTCTTTGTCGCGGCCGCGCAAGATAATGATACCCAAGTCAGGCAAAGTCTCGATTTGCACGGACTCGTTGAGTTGCCTCATCAAATCGGCACGACGCCGCTCGTCCTCTCGTTCTGCGGGCAGTTTGTCTTCTTGGAGATTTGGTCGCGCCGCTTGCGTCGAGGAGGTGCCTGGGAGTACGGGCAAGGCATTTTCCACATCTTGGGCAAAGCTTCGACCGCCGGTTGAAACCGCTTGCCGGTCCGTTTGCGTCGAGGTCCATACGTTCACGAATCGTTGGACTGATCGAGCGGTAGCCTTGCGGTAAGTCACGATCTCAGGCTGGTTGTTCAACGAGGGACGCTCGTCAATCTTTCTCACGAAGGTAGCGAACTGTTGGACCAAATTTTCTGGACCGCTCACATTGACGGTCGCTTGATTCCACAGCCATCCGAATTGCAGGGAGCCATCTTGGGACGAGGCCAGCTCATACAGGATCCCGTTATTGATTTGCGTCGAGTTCAATTGGCTTGCAAATGAATCGTGAACTGCAGCTTGGAATTGATGCAAATTCAGATGTTGCAAAGGAATCTCGTGCCACTGGGCTGCTGGTTTCACCGTGGGGGCTCGAACCGTTTGGTCGGAAGTTGGCGAGCACTGGCGAACGGCTGGTGCAGCATCCGTCCGATTCAACGGTTCCGGCGGACGATCCAGTTCGGCCAGGAAGCGATCGCAGTATTGCAGCACAGAAGTGTCCGCGAAGACGACGAGTTCTCGCGGCGAATCAGAATTGGAAAAAATCTGGTAAACGTATTGAGCGCCTAGTCGACCGCGCAGGTAAACCTCGGCCGCACTGGCCGTCACATGCATCAACTGATAGCGACGGTATTCTCTTACTGGGTCGCCAGCAGCGAAGGCCTGCTGGGGCTGGGGCGGATTGGGCCGGTTATACGAGTCTTGCTGCCATGCCTTGCCAATGTGCGTCAGGGCGCACCAGGCAACGACAATTTGGATTGTCGCTCGACAGCCGTTAAAGTGGTTCATTGAGTGAATTACCCGCCTAATTGGTTTAACACGCAAGAGGAGAAAAGTTGTGTCAACGAATGACGGTATAACCGTGCCTTTCAGCCAGCTGCTTGGTCGAGTGTCTTGCCACGAACGGCGGGCCGATATTTAAAAGACGACGTGGATAGTGTCAAGTGCATTTTCGGGAAGCGCGGGGGATACACTCTTTAATTTTTTGCGGTTTTCCGCGGTCGCTCGTGCTATACTGGAGGTTCGTTACGTTAGTCGGTTTGCTGGCCCGTTCGGCAGCAAGCATCATCAAACCTAATACGCTTCGGTGAAGGCAATCCGAACTCGCCCACGCGTCGTGGCCGGTTCACCGTGATCGTGAATGCGGCGCAGCGGCTGTCTCTTCTTGTTTGAGGTTATCTCTATCGTGAGTAGACTGCGATTCCTTCTGTTTTCCCTTTTTTACATCGCTGCTCTGATCGGAGGCAGTTCGGCTCCGGCTCAAGATCAAGATGTGGTGCCAGATTTTGACTTCTTCCGCTTGGTGCATCCCGAGATCGCAGATTTTTTGGAGCTGAGCGACCAGCAACGCGTGGAAATCGCTAGCGTCGTTTCCGAAGCCTCCGCGGCTATCGCTGCAGCAACTCCCGAAGCCCGCGGCCAAATCACGGCTGACTTCCAAGCCCGCATTCGTGGCCTGATCACTGCGGAGCAACGCGAGCGTCTGCGCCAACTCCCGGAACTCCGCAAGCTGCGATTTAATTTCAGCAGCCCCAAATGGGAAGATGTGCTGCGATGGTTCGCGCGCCAATCCGATTTGTCGCTGGTCATGGGAAACGTTCCCCCGGGAGATTTCAACTACTCGGATAATCGCGAGTACACGCCGGCTCAGGCGATCGATTTGCTGAATAGTATCTTGCTGACCAAGGGGTTTACGCTGGTTCGCCGGGACAAACTGCTGATCCTGGTCGAAATCAAAGATGGCATCCCCGACGACATTGTCCCACGTGTGAGTTTTGAGGAACTCGCCAAAAGGGGCATTTACGAAATCGTCACGGTGGCGTTCTCACTGGGCGATAAACCGGTGGACGCTGTACAAGCCGAAATCCGTCCCGTTTTGGGTAGCTATGGCAAAATGTCGTTGTTACCCAATTCGCGGCAACTGCTCGTAACCGAAACCGTGGGGAAGCTTCGCGCGATCAGCCTGTTGATCGAATCGGTTCCATCTCCCGCAAAACCGCCTGCGCAACCCCCCGAAAAACCCCCTGAGCCCTCCGAGGTCCGTTCTTATCCTCTGGGGAAATTGGAGCCAACAGGCACCCTAGCCGCGCTCAAGCAACTTGCTCCGAGCACCATTATCAGTGCCGATTCGACCGCAGGACGAATCGTCGTGTATGGCCCCATTTCTCAATTGGAGTTGGTAAAAGCCTACCTGGCACAGCTGGAGGTCGCCCCCGATCAAGCTCCCGACTTGCCACGAGTTCAGTCTTACGAATTGAAGGGAAAATTCAGCGAGCAGCGGCTGCTCGAACAACTAGCCATCGCGGTGCCGCAAGCCAAGTATTCTTTCGATGCCGCTAGCGGGCGACTTGTCGCACTAGCGACGAACAGCCAGCAAGACGCGATTCGCGACGCGCTGGAGCAGATGGAGTTGGTCGTCGATCAAGACCGCGGCAAATCCGTGCAAGTTTTCGCGCTGCGCCGTGCCAGTCCCTCCGCAGTCGCCGAAATCGTTTCGGCCGTTTCGCCCGCAGCCTCCGTCCGCGCGGACCCGGCGACCTCCACCGTCGTCGTGCGAGCCAACGAGAACGAGTTGGCCATCATCGGTCAACTGATCCAACAATTGGAGGCCAGTGGATCGCGCGGCGAGGAGCAACTCACGCTTCGTTCCTTCCCGTTTGAACGGCTGCCGCCACCCGAATTTATCGCTGAGCTGCAGAAGCTCGTCCCGCAGTCGAAGTTGCAAACCGACAACATCAACCGCACCGTTTTGTTCATCGGACTCGCTGACGACCTGGCCAAGGTCGAGATGGCTCTACAGCGATTGGCATCGGCAGAATTGCCACAACCTGCGAAGCAACTAATTGAATACGACCTTTCGCCGGCCCAGATCAAATTGCTGGAAAGTCTCTGGTTCCAGTTGGACCCCGCAGCCGGCCCCTTGCCGAAGCTGGCCGATGCCGCACCCGACCGCTTGGTCGTCTGGGTCTCGCCCGAGCAAGACAAGAAGCTGGCAGAATTAGTCGAACAGATCAAACAACTGCAAGTGTCCGAGACTGAAGCAGAGATCAAACGTTACAGCATCAAAGGGATCAATCCAACAACGATCCTGCAAGTCCTACAAACACAAGTTCCTCAAGCGCAGATCACCCCTGATCCGCTGGGCGAGTCGATCACGGTGCTTGCCGCACCCGACAAACAGACAAAAATCGCCACCCTCGTCGATCGGCTGAAGAAGGAAACAGAGAGCCTCGATCCGACCAAAGTCGAGTTTTACACACTCGACCCACGCTGGGCCACAACAGCGAAAGATATGCTCGCTCAACTGGTCCCGTCCGCCAAGGCGACTTGGAATGCTTCGACGAATCAATTCACAGTCATCGCCTCCGAGACGGATCACCGTCGCGTGGCTGAGTTGTTGGACAAGTTGCGGACGAATCTTACCCGGCCTGAGGTCCCTCGGCTGGTCGTCTATTCGCTTGCTGCCGAACTGCGACCTCGATTCGCGGCGATTCTCACGGCTTATGCCAATGAACTACCGAATGTTCAGGTCATTGCCGACCAGCGGCCAGGAGAGTTGGCGATACTTGCCAGCGAGGCTGAGCATGAAATCGTCGCGCGAATCATCACGCAGATTTCGCAGCCCGTCGTCGGGGCCGAGGCCTACGTGATCGCCAGTTATCCTTTGGGAGCGGCCGACGGCGAAAAACTCGTCGAGCTGCTGCGGAAGGTCTATCCTGATATCCAGATTGTCATCGACGAACCTGGGGCACGTTTATTGATTTGGGCTCCCGCGAAGGTTCACGAAAAAATCACAACGACCTTGCAAGAGCTCAATGTCGCGCCCAGTGGAAATCGAGGCGCTCGAATCCTTCGGTCCTATCGCCTCAACACCGACCGCGCGGCCACCATTTTACCCCTGCTGCAAAAGTTTCTGCCGCGTATGCAGATCACCGCAGGAGACAACCAATCCCTGTTGGTCGCCTGGGGATTTGAGGCCGATCATGACTTGCTCAAGCAAGTCGTGATCCAAATCAATACGCCGGATGATCCCAGCCGATTGTCCGTCGAATTTTACGAACTCGGTGATCTGGCGCCCCAGCAAGCATCGTTGATGCTTACCAAATTATTCCCGACCGCCGTCGTCGTTCCGCATCAGGCTGCAGGATTGTTGACCGTTCTCGCTCGCAATGACCAGCAAGTCATGATCCGCAGCGCGATCGATCGTTTGCGGTCGACGGCCACGCCCGATGGAGCGCCCACCGTCGCCGTCTATCGCGTGGATCGCGTCGGCAGCGCCGCCGCCGTGGCGGCCCTCAGTCGCTTGGTGCCCGAGGCTCAAGTCGTGCCCGGAGCGAACCCGGCTCAAGTGATCGCTTTTGCCAATGCGACCGAGCACCAACGTATACAAGAATTGCTGCGCTTGCTCGACACGGATCTCTCCGACATTGACGGACTTTCGCTCAAAACTTATCAGCTCCGCCAAGATCTAGCGGCGCAAGTTCGGCCGCTACTACAGGCCGCTCTGCCGTCCCTCAAAATGTTGGGTACCGATCCAAACTTTTTCGCCGTGTGGGCCCGTGATGATGAGCATGAGCGACTGCGGGCTCTGATCGCCGACGCGGAGCAACAATTCGCAGCCAGCGCAAAAACGTATCACTCATACCCGCTCGACCAATTGACACCGGCCCAAGCCCGCTCGGCGCTGTTGGCCCAGATTCCCTCCTTGGCGTTCGTCGAACACGGCGATCAACGTTCACTCACAGTGCTCGCGACGGCGGCGGAGCACGCGCGGACGGAAAAGATTTTGGCAGAACTGGCAGCAACAGTCCCCCAAGAAATCGAAAAAACCATCCAAACCTACGCGCTGCCTGAAACCTCATTAAATCTCTTGGTCGAGTCGCTGCCCGAAAACATCAAGCGTCAATCCAACATCCGTCAGGATCTGGAATCTCAAGCACTGATCATCACCGCCCAGCCAGCAGTGCATGAACAACTGGCTGGTTTGATCCCAGAATTGGCGAGCAAGTTGCCGAAGCTCGAACGACCGTTGGCCAAGATCTACCCAATGGGGGCGATCGCGGCACGCGATTGGCAAGCACTGGTCGCGCAGCTTGCGCCGACGGCTTCCGTTGCCGTTGACCCCAATTCTGGCAGCGTCGTCATCACCGCCAAGCCTGACATCCACGAACGAATGGCACAGTTGGTCGCCGAATTTCGCGACAGCATCACGGTTTCGAAAGCGGCGATTGCCTTGCGAGTATCCCGCGCGGACCTGAAGTCGGTGGCGACCGCCCTGTCGGCCTTGCTGCCCAATTGCCAAATCACGCCTGACCCCACCACGAAATGCCTGGTGGTCGTCGGTACCGATGCCGATTTGAAAGTAGCTCGCACAACGATCGAGCAAATCGATTTGCACGCCCCCAACGAAACCGTTTCCCAGGTCTACCCCGTACCCAGCGGCGACGCCACGACGCTCGCCACAGCGCTCAAATCGTTGGTGCCTAGCGGCGTGTTCGTGGCTGACCCTTCGGGCAAGGCGGTTCTAGTACTGGCTACCGCCGAGGAACAAACGAAAATCGCCGCTACCGTGAACCAATGGGCTAGCGATCCGAACCGGGCCTTGGTCTCACGGGCGTATCCCCTGCAATCGATCGATGCTCAAGCGGCATTAACGGTGATCCGCACGCTCGTCCCCGGAGCGACTGCGGCAATCGATCCGAATTCCCAAACGTTGGTCGCTACCGCCACGATCCCACAGCACGAGTTGATCGCGCAGGCAGTCGCAGAACTGGACCGCGAGACCACCGGTCAGCTTTCCAAAATCTATCCTGCCTTGGGTGTGCCGGCGCGCGAGTGGCAAGCCGTCATCAAGCAGATGGCTCCCAATTCCATCGTCGTTGCCGACCCGAATTCCAACAGCTTGATGGTTACGGCTCCGGCGAAAACACATCGTCTGCTCGAACAACTCGAAGTCGAGTTTCGCCAATTCACGGCCGTTGACAAATCGGTACGCTCCTATCCGTTGCTCAGTATCGATGTAACTGCGGCGGCGGAATCTTTGGCGGCATTGCTGCCCGACAGCAAAGTCGTCGCGGATAAAACGGCCAAGGCTCTGATCGTGCTGGCCAGCCCGGCCGATCATCAGCGCGTCGAAGAGACGATCAAACAAATCGATCAGCGGGGCAGCGATGTCGAGTTGCGAAGTTACTTGACCGCAGCAACACCGGCGGAATCGATGGCCCGCGCTTTGCGCGAACTCTTTCGGAATGATCCGCAGGTCAACGTGGTCGCGGAGCGTGATTCCCGGACGCTGATCGCCGTCGCCCGCCCAGCCCAGCACGAAATGATCGCGGCTATGATCGCCGATGCCGAACGGCAGGCCACCGCTCCTGATCGCTCTCGAACCTTACGAACTTGGCCGGTGACCCGCTCCGATGGGCGCACCCTCGCCGATTCACTCAATCGTTTGTTCGAAAAGGAAAAATTGCCCCCACTGGTAAGCTTCGATTTAGGGGGCAAACGACTGTTGGCCTTGGCGACACCCGAGCAGCATGACGTGATCGATCGCACGGTGCGGCAGTTGTCGTCGGAGGAACAGCAATTCCGTGTCTTCAAAATCCAAACCATCGACGCTAACGTCGCGATGACAGCGCTCAACAATTTTTTCCGCGATGAACCCGTCAGCTCGGCCCCCGTACTTGATATGGACTTCGATTCACAGTCCCTGATGGTGCGCGGTACGGAATTCCAGATGACGCAAATTCAGAACGTCTTGCAGCAATTGGGAGAGACCAGCGTCGTCTCCGATCTGGAGGCGCGTCTGGGTAACAGTGTCCGCGTCCTGAACGGCCCGCGCGACTGGAGCGAGATCTTAGAACAAGTTCGCCAACTTTGGCCCCAAATCAGCCCCCACCGACTCCGCATCGTCAATCCGCCGGGCACCGCACCTACCCGCCCCTCCGCGGCAGACACTTCGCCGCCACCCGTGGCGCCTCAGGGACGTGAGGGAGCGCTAAACCTGCGGGACTCTCAACGACCGGGCGTGCCCGTGTTTGAGCTGACCTCGACCAAGCAGGGGAGGGCATCAACCCGCGACGTGCCCCCAGGACAACCGGTTCAAGACGACCAACTCCTGCCACCACCCATCCAGCAACCCGGTGAACCTGCCGAGATCGTGGTTGTCGCTCAACCGGATCGACTGGTGCTGGCTTCGGCCGACGAGGCTGCTTTGAACAAATTGCAGGACTTGATCACCTTGCTCGTTCGCTCCTCCGGGGGGCGCGACCCGCGCGGGCCGCTGGCCGGGACCCGTAACTTCGACGTCTTTCCGCTAAAAAACGCCGGGGCCGAAGCCGTAGCGACCCAACTCAGGCAAATGTTTCGGGAATTAGCCACCGCCCGCCGCGGTTCCACCGCAACCGGTGGCGGAACCACACCTGTCGTTTTTGCCGCTGACGATCGATTGAATATGCTCATCGTCCACGGCAGTCGAGCGGATCGCGAAGTTGTGGGCGAATTGCTGAAAATTCTCGATTCGGCAGACGTTCCTAACGCAGCACTGTTGAATCAGCCCACGATCGTCCCGGTCCGCAATACGCAGGCCAGCCGAGTGCTCACGATCCTCAACAGCCTGTATCGCACGCAACTGACTTCGGGGGGGGGACGCAAGCAGATTTCGATTCCCGAGGGGATTTCGCCGGAAGTGGCCACCGTGTTGCAACAAGTCAACGCGGCCACAGCTGGTCCCGTGTTGACCTTGGGGGTCGATGAGATCACGAACTCCATCATCGTCATGGCCCCGCAACAACTGCGGGACCAGGTGCGCGAGGTGATCGAGCAATTGGACTCCGCAGTCGAAACATTGCCTGGCGAAGGAATCGAGATCATCAAATTCGAAAATTCTAGCCCCGAGCGGATTCAGAAGGCCTTGGATCTGCTGATGAAAAAACGGGGCGCAGGTCGCTAGTGCTCTCGGCGTAGAGTCGGCCTGCCATTGGGCTGAAACAAGCCTGATTCTTGCGAATGAATTCCCGTGCCGCGGGGCATGCGCCCCAAAAAATTTCTGTTGAGCAGCTTGGCTGTTGCAATTCAACGGCTCGGCAGGTTGCCGTTTGACAATTCACTGCTAGGGCGGAGGGCGACCGGCAGGCTTTTGGTCGGGCCCGCGCGCCTCAGGGTTCGTTCTACGCAGAATGTGATCCCTAAAAAATTTTCAAAAAATGTCCGAAAAAAAATTTTTTGCGAAACCTTTTCGAATTTCAAAAATCTCGAAAATCGCCGTGCTTGCGGGACAACCGGTTGTCGTTTTAGTACAATCGTAGGTATGAATAACGAAGTGGAGTCAGTGGACCTGGCTTTGCAGCAAAACTTGAGACTAACAGTGTTTTAGCTATGGGAGTTTCCCTGGGCCTGCGATCGAAAAATTTGCGTCAACGCGGTTTTTGAGCAGGCCTCACGTTAAATCATGAATGGCGATATTTTGCTGGATAAGCTCGACGCATCTCTGATGCAGGTCGCTAAAGATTCGCAAATTCGCGATGGAAACCTGGAGCGGTTCGCTAGTGACGCCGGCTTTGCGTCCGTCAACGATGCGTTGCGGGCAATTGCCAACACACTGCAAATTGGGGTGGCCGATTTAGCCGAACGCCCTCCCGATTTGACGTGCCTGAACGGATTTCCCGCGAAAATCATCTATCGGCACAATGTTTTCCCCCTGTATCGCGAGGGAGAATCGATCGTTTTGGGGATCTCTAATCCCTTCGATTTGCAGGCGATCGACGCGGCCGGGGCAGCCTTGGCGATGCCTGTTGTTCCCGCCATTGTTTTCCCCGATGAACTGAATCGGCTGATCAAGACCCACCTTGGCCTAGGCGCCGAAACCATCGAGGGGCTGATCGCCTTGCAGCCCGAGAGCTCCACCGGCATCGAAATGCTCGAGGAAATCAGCGATGACGGTTCCGAGGATGCGGAGCAGGCCAAGCAGGCATCGGTGGTCCGACTGGTCAATGAGATTTTGTCGGAAGCTGTCGAGGCCCGTACCAGTGACGTCCATATCGAGGTCCACCAGACCGGCATCAAACTGCGTTACCGCATCGATGGAGTCCTGCAGCGTCAGCCGACTCCACCTGAAATCGATCGTTTTCGCAACGCAATCATCAGCCGGCTCAAGATTCTGGCGAAAATGAACATCGCCGAGAAGCGCGTACCGCAAGACGGCCGGATCAAACTCCGCGTGGGTGGACGCGAGGTGGATGTCCGCGTGTCGGTCATCCCCATGTTGTTTGGCGAAGGTATCGTGCTGCGGATCCTCGATAAATCCAAAATGGATTTTTCCTTGAGTGGCGTGGGTCTGTCCGACGATTTGTATCGCGACTTTAAGCGGTTGATTCACCTGCCCCACGGCATCGTGTTGGTCACGGGCCCGACCGGCTCCGGTAAAACCACGACCTTGTACAGCGCGCTCAATGAAATCAAAAGCGAAGAAACAAAAATTATCACCACCGAAGACCCCATCGAGTATCATCTCGACGGGATCAACCAAATCCAAGTCAATCATAAGGTCGGTCTGACCTTCGCGGCGTGTCTGCGTAGTATTTTGCGGCACGACCCGGATGTGATCCTGGTCGGCGAAATTCGCGACTTAGAAACCGCTGAGAACGCTACTCAGGCCTCCCTCACCGGTCATATGGTATTCAGCACACTGCACACGAACGACTCGGCCGGGGCGTTCATGAGGTTGAAGGATATGGGGGTCGAGCCGTTTCTGGTGGCGAGCACGCTGGAGGGGGTTTTGGCGCAGCGATTGATTCGTCGGCTATGCCCTGATTGCCGCGAGCCGCATCTACCGATTCGGGAGGATATTCCGGAGGATTTTCCGTGGGAGCAGTATGAAGCGCACCGGCCAACGCTGTATCGCGCGGTCGGTTGCCGAGAATGCCGTGGGACGGGATATCGCGGCCGCATGGGCATCTTCGAACTGTTACTGGTCAACGAAGAAATTCGGCATCTTGCCTCCGAACGAGCTGCCACCAGTGAAATTCAAAAAGCCGCTATGCGCAATGGCATGCGGACACTCCGGCAAGACGGTTGGCGCAAGGTGCTGGAGGGCACGTCAACAGTCGAAGAGGTGCTGCGCGTAACAAAGTTTGACCATGTCGTGTCTTGATGGCGGTGAAACGAGGATAGATCATGCCCGAGTATGCCTTTGTTGCCCGATCCATTGATGGCAAAACGACCCGCGGTTCCATCACGGCGGACTCGCGGAATGAAGCCATCAGCGAACTGCGGCAGCGCTCTTTGTATCCTCTGACGATCCGCGATGCCCAGGCCTCGCGCAGGTCGGGACTGGATTGGCTCCAGCAACACAAGGTGAGTGCCGAAGTACTCGCGGCTCACCTGTCGCAGTTGGCTGATTTGCTGGAAAACGGGGTCGCCTTGCTGGAGGCCCTCGATGTCCTCGCGCGTGAATCAACTCATGCGCGAATGGCGAAGACGTTTGGCGAGATCAAGGCGTTGGTCGCTGAAGGGGTTGCTTTTGAGGACGCTCTAGCGCGGTTTCCCACTCAATTTCCCGCGATGTGTATCAGCATTGTCAAAGCGGGCTCCGAAGGGGGCTTTCTCGAGGACGCCTTGCGACGCGTCGCCGAGTACCTGGAATTACAAGCGGAGTTGAAGGGCCGCATCACGTCGGCTATGGCCTATCCGGCCTTCCTACTAGTAGCCGGTTTTCTTGTGACCCTATTTTTGATGTTGTTTATCGTGCCGAGGTTTCAACAACTCTTCGATCGTCTGGAGGATAGCGGTGCGGGATTGCCCTTAATCACGCAAATCTTGTTGACGACGCGACTTATTATTCTCGAACAAGGCTGGTTGATTCTGTTGGCACTGGGAGGTATCGCTTTTGGTGCCCAGCAAGCCGCCAGTTCGGATTGGGGTAAGGCGCTGATCGACCGCTGGGTTTTGAAGTTACCGGTTCTAGGTGAGATCGTTCGGCAAGGCGCAGTTTCGCGATTTTGCCGGATCTTGGGAACGCTGCTGAAAAACGGCGTGCCGATGTTGCGGGCTCTCGAAATCAGCAGCAGGTCCACGGGCAATCAGCTTCTCGAGCAAGCGGTTACGAATTCAGCCAAGAGCGTTTCCTCGGGTGAGTCGTTGTCCAAGCCCCTGGGGACGAGTGGACTGATTCCGCCGTCGACGATGGCCATGATTCGCATCGCGGAGGAATCGAACACGCTCGACCGCGTCCTGCTCAAAATCGCGGATTCTATCGATAAAAAAATTCAACGCCAGCTCGACATTCTGGTACGGATGATCGAGCCGATCATGTTGCTGCTGATCGCTGCGGCGGTCTTGTTCATTTTGTTGGGATTGCTGTTGCCGGTCTACGACATGAGCGATGCAATCGGTTAGAGGTTTTTACTTAAAGACCAGGCTTTGTTCTAAAACGATGAACCAGAACGCTTAGCATCCGGTTTTCGTGGAAACCGCAGGCTAGTGCCCTGCGTTTGACGGGTTTCGAAACAAAGGCTAGGACACCCTGAAGACAGGAGAACTTACTTATGAAACGTGCAGGTATGAGTTTGTTGGAAATCTTGATTGTGCTGTCGATTTTGGCAGTACTCATCGCGATCGTGGCTCCGCGGATTCTCGGGTCGCAAAAGAAGGCGGATATCAAGTCCACCAAGCTGCAAATCGCGAACATCGAAGAAGCGCTCAAATTGTACGCCGCGGACAATCGCACCTTCCCCACAACCGAAGAAGGCCTGAAAGGCTTGATTTCCAAACCCGACGACGAAAAACGTGCTCGCAGTTGGGATGGGCCCTATTTTGACGGCGAAGATGTCCCGGTGGATCCGTGGGGCAATGAGTTCCGCTACGAGTACCCCCCCACGAAGAACCAACGCGATTTCCCGGATCTGTGGTCGCTAGGACCCGATGGCATGGAAAACACTGATGATGATATCGGAAATTTCTCGACGAGTAAGGACGGCGAGTCGGAAACGAAAACTAAATCAAACGATTGAGCTTGCGACGCGTCGGCTGCAGATGCCCTGCGATGACGCGACGGGCTCTACCGATCAAAAGAGTCGGAACCCGAACATCGTTTCCATGATTGCCAAGTTCAGCGTGGCGACCCCTGCTTTTGGTGCCGAGGCTGCTGCGGCTGCCGGTTTGAATTCGTTCGCTGCCGTTCGAACGGAAATACGGCAAGTTCGCCAGGGGGAAAGAATTCCGGCGACGAACCATTGGCGGAGCGCTATCCCGCGGCTAGGGATATCCTTGATCGAGCTGTTGCTCGTCGTGGCCATCCTTTCGGTCGTGGTGGCGATCGCTTGGCCGTCGCTCCGTCGTCCGATCAGCAGAAACCATATCGAAACTGCGGCACGACAAGTGCAAGCGGATTTGCTCAAGGCACGATCGCTCGCCATGCGACAACGCGAGATGTTCGTGTTTTTCTACCGCTATGATGCGGATCAGTATGTGATCAGCTCGCTGCGATCATGGCAGAAATCGGGGGTGCCGTCCGCGCTGGACTCGATCGAGGATGAGCGGACCGCTGAGTCAGCTACCGATCGCATCCGCGGCCTACTACCGGAAGGGATTCGGTTTGCGCGACAAGACAAATCGACGGCTGAGCTACAGCGTGAAGGAGTCCCGCAAGATTCCAATCGCGTCGATCGCGCAGAGTCGACCTCTGGCGATACCGAAAACAGGGCGTGGTCTGAGATGATTTTGTTCTTTCCGAGTGGTGGTCTGCAATCGAAGGTAGTGCAACTGGCCAGCGATCAAGGCTATCTCATCGAACTCCGACTCGATGGTTTTGGCGGGCGCATCCGAATCGAGAATTTGCGGCGCGAGTCGAGCGACGGGGAGACGCAACAGACAGCCGAGCGGCCACATACGCATTCTCCCGCCGATAAATCGAAACGCAAACCGGTCGAGGAGGAGTGAGTGGTGTCTCGGATACCCCAGTACGGTGAGCGTCCGCGCCGGCCGGGCTTTTCGATGTTCGAAGTCCTGGTGGCCATGGTGGTTTGTGTTTCGGGCATCGCGCTGATCGTCGGTATCATCCAAAGTGCAGAAAATCTCTCGAAGAGAACGCAGACGAGGTTGATGCAACAACGTTTGTGCCAAAACCTGCTGAATCAAATCTTGTTGGGGATCACGGAACCTCGAGAAATTCAGCGGGAGGAATGTCCAGAAAACGACGAGTTTTGGTTTAGCGTCAAGGTCGATCGCTATCCCTATCTACCGCTGAACCGAATCGAGGTCGCTGTTTGGCCGAAAGGCAACGAGACGCCGGTTCCTCGCGCTCCACTTGCTCGCTCTGAAGGTGTCGCAGGGAGTACGGAAATCAAGTCTAGCGCACCAGAGAGCGAAATCAAGAAGTTCGTTTTGGTAAGTTTACTGCCGATCTCCGCAGGTGATCTCAAACACCAACTACCTGCCGCAGAAGGACAAACGGGTAACGCGGAATCTCCCGCGAATCGCCGAAGTGATACGGCGGGTCCGCCAACGAAGTCGGGGGGACGAACTCAATGATTCGTTGTATCTACCGACTGAATTTGGCCGGTGTTGATTGTCGATCGATACAGCAGTCTCGGAGCGGCGTATCCTTGCTCGAAATAATCGTCGCGATCACCCTGGCGATGGTGATGCTTGGAGCCGTCTGGTCCTTGGCGAGTCTTTTATCGAAACGTTACGACGCCCAACTTCGTCTCGCCGAGCAGAATCAAATCACGCGATCGATTCAGCAGCGGTTGTTGCAAGATTTGAATTCCATCGTTTACTTGAATCAGGAACCAACGTGGTCAACGGAAACGAGCCGTAAAGACGTCAACAACTTCTTCCCGCTGCCGAATTTGTTTTGGCCTGAACGACTGTTGGAGAGCGACTTGTCCAAACCGTCGATGGCCCCAGCTGTGACGGGCAATGAGACTGAGTTGACCTTTTCGATCCATACCGACAGCTGGGAAATCGCCTGGAATGAATATCAGAGACAAACTCGCACGCTTGCTGGCGATTCATCAGAGATGTTTCTTTCGCCGGCGCCTTCGTTGGTCCGTCGCGTTCGCTATGCACTCGTGCGAGCAGAGCCATCGCCGGAATCGCCGGCTGCAGGGCTGGACGACGCCGATCCGAATGAAGGGGAGGATGACCCGCCGCTGATCGGACTTACGCGTGAGGAATGGGAGGAGACGGCCAACGCTGCGACCTGGAATCGTGATAGCACAGGGGATGACGATCGAGCTTTGGTAGAAACGGAGACGTCTCGCAGTAAAACAGCCGTAGGTGAAGCAAATCGCCAGATCGAACGACCAGCGATTCATCGCCTGGAGCGGATCGAAGAAATTGCAAATCTGCGATTTCGATACTTTGATGGAGAGCGGTGGCATCGCAGTTGGGATAGCCTCCAAGAGGGGCGCTTACCCTGTGCGATTTTGTTTCAATTCAGCTTCGTTCCCAAAAAGTCCAAGTCATTAAAAGAGACGCCGGACGAACAATTGGAATCGGTGACATTCCCTCCTGAGCTTGAGCCTGAATCCGAGCTCGAGGAACCGGAGCTTGCCGCATTGCTTGCGGATGAGCGATTTGAATTCGACTTTTTGTTCAGGCTGCAAACACCGGCTCGGGTTCTGCAAGCGAACAAGAGTTCGCTGGATCAGCGTGACGACGTTCGTCCACAAGGTCCGCAGGAGGCTCCACGATGAGGTGTCAGCGGCGGGGAGCCGTCTTATTATTGGTGACGCTGTTGCTGTTGTTTTTCAGCTCCGTCGCGATCGCTTTAATCACTTATTCCCGCTCGGAGTGGCGGGCCGTGTCGGTTCATCATGACGAGTTAGTTTTGGACAACCTCCTGGTTGCCGGAGAAAACATTTTGTTGACAGTGGGCAGCAGCAGTCGCCAGGACCTTAAACAATTGGGAAATCCTACGACCAGTCCCGAATTTTACGGTCCGCAGAGTTTGCATTGGGATGAACAAGCAAGCGATTTTCGCTTGATGATTCTGCCGGTCAAGCAATTCCTGAAAGACGAGCCCTTGCTTTTCGACTGGACGAACGAATCAGCAAAAATCAATCTCAACAAACTGATTGAATGGGAACGAAAATATCCCGGGCATGCTCTGCGGGTCCTGAGCGAGTTGCCGGGAATGACCCCAGAGGTCGCTGAGAGTCTCCTGCACCGATTGGGTGTTGAAGTCGCCACGACACCGACGCTGAATGCGAATTCCCCAAAGAATATTGCCGAACTATCCTCGCAAGCCGGCCCAAAGCCGCAGCAATTGGAAGATTTGGTTGGTATTGGCAATTCCACTTACAAGGATTGGTTCGGCAGCCTGGATGTGGTGGCTGACCAGCGCGGCGACGAAGCGAATAAGCCCACTTCGGACCATCAGCCCTGGTCTGAATTGCTGACCTTGCATAGTCGCGAGCGAAACGAATCGGCCAACGGTACGCCCCGCATCAACTTGAACCAATCGGATTTAGTCTCGTTGCACCGGCAGCTGAGCGAACGCTTAGGTCGCTCAATGGCCGATTTCGTCGTCCTGTTTCGCCAATTCGGCGCTGGTCGAGTTGGGCGGCGGACCTCAGCTGCACAGCTCTCTATCGACTTTAGTGTACCACCGCGATTTCAGTTCCAATCGGAATTGGACTTAATCGGAGCGACGGTTGCCTTCGATAGCCGGAATGGTGGCCGGCAATTGGTTACCAGCCCGTTGCCCAACGATCGCGCGGCCTGGGCTGGACAACTCGAATCGGTCATGGATCAGTTGACGGTTCACCCGCAGCCGGTGATCGAGGGCAGGATCAACATCGAAAAGGCTCCCCGCGAAGTGCTGATGGCGGTTCCCGGTATGGACGCGCTGACAGCCGATCAGATCATTTCGATTCGTTATGCGTTGACGGCGGATCGGATGCCGTGGATCCATCCGGTGTGGTTGCTCGAAAAAGGGATTTTGGACTTGCCAGCCATGAAAAAATTGTTGCCTCATATGACGGTGGGCGGGAATGTTTTGCAAGCGGATTTGTTGGCTTTTGACCGTCAGCGAGGGGTCTATCTCAGAAAAATCGTGGCAATTGACGCAACTTCCCCAGAAGAAGGCAAATTGTTCACGAAAGACTTTCGAAATTTGCCTTTACCTCCGGCCTTTGATCAACTATTGATAGGGAGGGCGGGGGAGAAAGTGCTCGCCGGACAGTGAATGAAGTTCAACGATTGTGGAGTTTCGACCTCGCTGTTGACACCGTAAACAGGAATGCTCTTGATGTTGCCCAAAAGTAGAAACTGTCTCGTTGTCGAATGGGATCGGCAACAGGCTCGATACGCTTGGGTTCAAGCGGTCGGTGCTCGGAATACCCTGCGGGCGATTGGCACGGTCCTAGCTGCCGATGGGGAATCGGCCCCGCAACTCGAATCCCACTTGGCGGACATCAAAGCCTTACTCCGGATCAAGAACCCCGAGTTGATCCTCCTTGTATCCCGCCGCGAAATCGAGGAATGCGATACCAACCTGCCCTTGGCCAAGGGAGATGAACTCGCGCAATTAGTCGAACATCAGGCCCACGAACAATGGCCCGGTATCTCGGACCAGGCGATCATCGATTACTACCAGATGAATCAAGGCGCTGATGGCATGGTACATATTTCCATCGCCGCCCTCGTCAAGGACAGACAAGCCTATTTCGAGGCGGCAGCCAAATCGGTTGGCTGGCGTCTGCAGGGGATCAAACTGAGACATCTTGCAAGCATCCAACTACTGCAGCGGCAGGTGGCACTGGCTGCCTCGCCGCGCAGCGTGATGCTGAGCGTCAGCGGCAAGGACGCCGATTTGGTCGTCTTTTCTCAGGGACAAGTTGTGTTCGTTCGCACCATTCCACTGGCAGCTGAATCGGACGCTCCGCTGCTCGCCGAAAAACTGAAACTAGAAATTCAACGAAGTCTGCTCGTCGCGACCCCTCCACCCAATGAAACCGAAAATACCGAATCACCGATTTTTATCTTAGGCAACGATGTCGAGTTGAACGAATTGGTCCGTACGCTCGACATGGAATGGCCGGGGCAGATTCGCGTTGTCGATCCTTTCGTTAGTTTTCATCGAATTGGCAACCAGTCGCTCGAGAGTGCCAGTCAATACGCGGCTGTCTTGGGCGCTGCGCTCGAGAGCAATCCGGCGACGACGATTGATTTCCGTAAGCCCAAGTGTGGCCAAAAAAATTGGTCTGGCTATCGGCGGGTGGCCGTTTATGCTGTCCTGGGCTGTCTGGTGTTGGCCGGCCTGATCGGCAGTGCTTGGCAACAAGTCAACGAGGCGCGGCAGCAAAACGCTGAGTTGAAGCGCGAATTGGCGGATGTCGAGGAACAAATCGCTAGTTTGAAAAAACGAACCGCGATCGTCGATTATGTATCCCAGTGGCAGCGCGACGACATCAATTGGTTGGAGGAATTCCGCGGTCTCAGCTTACGCATGCCCAGTCGTAGTCAAACTCAAGTTCGGTCCATGAGCATGTCGACGAGTACGGGCCGCAAAGGCTTGATCACCATGAATTTGCGGGCGAGCAGCGAGGCCGCCATTGCCGAATTTGAAAAATCGGTTCGGGATGAATTCCACCAAGTGCGGACTAACCAACTCAGCCAAACAGCCCAAGAAACCGATTTTCCGTGGCAATTCGGAGCAGCGATTACCGTCACTCCCCGCGACCGCCAGCAATTGGCCGAAGACCGACTTCTGGCCGATCGCAATGCGATGCCGCCACGGGCGATCCTGCCGCCCGTTTCCTCACAGAACCAGCCGCAACCCTCCGTACCAGAACCTCCGATCAGCGATGGTGAGATGGACAATCGCCAACAACCGCCCGAGCAAGGCAGCGTGAATGACCAAGTACAGCAAGGTGGCGACGGCTTCGATGCCAACGAAAGAAACCTAGGAGGGGGACAATGAACACGACTCGCCGTAAAGTGTTAATCTCGCTGTTCGCCATCGCGGTCGGCGGATACTTCGCCAACGATTTGGCAGAGCGGTTTTATTTCAGGCCGCTCGCGCAGGAAGAGCGACAAATGCCCGTGTTGGAGAAGCGATTGCGAGAGGCCAAGCTCCAATTGCAAAAGCTCGAAAATAAATTGTCGCTTCGCGAGCAGTTCGAACAGCGGTCTTTGCCCCCCAATCCCGAGATTGCTTCCTCGATCTATCAGGCTTGGTTATTGAATACGGTCGCACAGATCGGCATCGCCAATCCTCTTGTCGATTCGACGAGCCCCGTTGACGAAGGAGACGCCACGCGGTTGTCGTTCAATCTCAAAGGGAAGGCAAACTTGCGGCAATTGGCACAATTCCTGTTCGAATTTTACCGGGCAGGCCATTTGCAACGGATCAATCAGATCACGTTGACACCGACTGCCAGCGGCGAACGATTAGACGTGCAGGTCGGCATCGAAGCGTTATCGCTCAAGCGATCAAAAAATGAGAATCAATTACCGCAATTGACTTCCGAGCGATTGGTTCATGATGCGTTGGATCCATACCTCGTCATCTCGCAACGCAACTTATTCAGTGAGGGTTCGGCGCCGCAAATCCTCAAGACGACACGTTTGACCGCCATCACCCAGGATCGCTTCGGCAAGAACGAAGCTTGGTTTTATGTAGAAAAGCTGCGCAAAACGCATATTCTTGCGGTGGGCGACGTTTTAGATCTGGAGATGATCTCCATCAAACTGTTGGCGATTGACACCGATTTTGTAACGCTCGAACTCGAGGGCCAAAAAGGTCGCTTGGACTTGGGCAAGACACTCAGCGAGTTTCGCCCGCAAGGGGCGACCCAGCCACAGTTGTCTTATCTTTGGCCCACCGCCTTGCTCCGCAGTCTGGTGAAGCCGTAACGTGACCCTCGTTTCCCAGGTGGGTTTATTCTGGCGGGAAACGCAAATGCAGGTTGCTCACCTACTTGCTCGCTCCGTCGAGGCAAAATTCTGGGGCTTGAGGTGGTGAATTAAGATCGCTCCCAACCTAAAATCCCTAGGAGAACAAAGCATTCTCGGAAAAAAAGACATTCGCCGCATGCTCCTCCTAGTCTGCCTTGGAGCGATCGCGTCGCGTCGCTCGGTCAGGGTTATCGCCGGACGAAATATGGGCTGATATGTTATCGAGCAAGTTCATATTCTGTAACGACTGGATCATTAAGATCAGCCCACGGCACTAACTTGTGGGCTGAAACTCGTCAGCTGCGGGGCATTAGCCCGCGGTTCTTGAAAGAACTGGAGGCTGGCGCTTTCCGGCTACTAGTTTTGGCGCGAAACCTAGTTGCGGTCGAGTTCGGGATACAACTTGGGCATGTGCCCCGTGGAAATTTCGGTCGACGCGAGTGCGCAAGTCGGCCGAGGCCTTAGTGGACTATCGAGCGGAGAGACCGAGTGACATTGCACGTGATCGATTTGGCGATCATCGCCATTTACTTTTTGGCCGTGATTGTGGCAGGGTTTGCCATCAAGCGTTGGGCGACACAGGGTATCGAATTTTATTTCCTTGCCAATCGGAGCTTACCTTGGTGGGTGTTGGGACTGGCCGGGTGTTCGAGTTATATCGACATTGGCGGCACAATGTCGATGGTCGGTTTGATGTACTATACCGGGCTGAAATCCATTTGGATCTCGCACGTTTTTTGGGGATGGCTGATCATTTGCTTCTACATGGCCTTTCAAGCAAAATGGATTCGCCGATCCGGAGTGATGACCTTTGCGGAATGGAATCGGACGCGGTTTGGTGAAGGGCGGGATGCCGAAATGGCGCGGGTGGCCGCCGCGTTGTTTCTGTTAGTGTTGATGATTTGCAACCTGGCCTTCATCGCGGTGGGTATCGGCAAGTTCGCGGAAGAGTTTTTGCCTTTCGCTCGTTGGCTCTCCACATTGATCGTGTTTGCGGCGGTGGGATTCTACGTGACTCTGGGTGGCTTTTTCGGTGTCGTGCTTACTGACATCTTTCAGACGATCTTGATCGCGATCGGCGCGGTCCTGATGACGGTGCTGGTGTTCACGACGACCGATCCCTCGGCCTTGGCCGCCGGTCAACCGCCGGCCTGGATGTCGCTGGAACCGACGTGGACGATGTGGAATGGCTTCACGACGGCAGTGCCCGCGGCGTACCAGCATTTCGACTTGCTGGGACCATTGTTGCTGGCAGGTGCCTTTTGGCTGATTTTTCGTGTCGCTGCCGGGCCGAATGTTTGGGATTTTCAATTCTTTTTGACCGCTCGCAGTTCCCGAGACGCTGCGGTCGCCGGCGGTGTGTGGACAGTGGCCTATTCCCTGCGTTGGATATTGGGGAGCGCGTTTCTGGTGCTCGGTTTGCACTACTTTGGTTCAACGGCAGGGGCCGATGCCGAGAAAATCATGCCCAAGGTGTTGCAAGCGCTACCCGTTGGTTTGTCCGGTCTGTTCATTGCGGTGCTACTCGCCGCGCTGATGTCGACGCTGGATGCGATGATCAATGTCACCAGCAGTGTCGTCGTGAACGATTTTCTGAAGCGCTATGGAGCGCAGTCGTTGGGGGAACGCCGCCTGGTGCAGGCTGGTCAAGTGGCGTCGTTGGCGGCGTTGGGTTTGGGATTCGCGTTCAGCATGTTCGTTGAGAATATCATTCAAATCTGGGAGGTGATGGTCCATGTGGTCGTAACGATGATTTTGGTCCCGGCGACATTTCGTTGGCACTGGTGGCGGTTCGGCCCCCGAGCGTTCGTGTATGGTATGCTCAGCTCGGCCGTGCTGCTAGCGCTGCGGGTTGCCTTTCTGCCCGATCTGCCGCGATATGCGACATTGTCATTGGATACCTTCAATTGCTTGGTGGTCACCCTGATCGCTGGGTGGACCTGCCCAGCGGCGCCCCGGGACGTGCTGGTCGATTTCTACGCGCGGGTCCGTCCGTTCGGCGTGTGGGGACCGATTCGCCGCGAGGCGATCCAGCGCGGACTGTTGTCGACGGCCGCACAACGTGAGCCGTGGTTGGATCTGATCAATGGTGGTTTATCGATCGTCCTGCAAGTATCATTGGCCATCATCACTTTTTATGGCATGCTGCAGAGGTGGACGCCGATGCTATGGGGGCTGTGTGTGGCCTGCGGCGTAGGGATCGTTCTGATGTTTACCTGGTATCGCCAACTTCCGGCTCGGGATGAAAACGTGGCGATACAGGACTAGCGGCTGACGAAGACCGATGTCGATAGCACAACAGGAAAAGGAGTTGTCACGATGACAAAACCGACACTTCATTTGATCTGCAATGCGCATCTCGATCCGGTATGGCAATGGCGCTGGGAAGAAGGTTGTGCGGAGGCCTTGTCGACATTTGGCACGGCCGTGGATTTGCTGGCTGAGCATCCCAGCTTGATCTTCAATCACAATGAGTCGGTTTTATATCGCTGGGTCGAGCACCACGATCCGCAGTTGTTCGCGGAGATTCGCCGCTGGGTGGCGGCGGGACGTTGGTCGATTGCGGGGGGATGGTACTTGCAGCCGGACGCGAATTTGCCGGGGCTGGAAGCGTTCGTGCGGCACATCGCCGAAGGGCGGCAATATTTTTGGCAGCGATTCGGTGTGCGTCCGCGGGTGGCTTACAACTTCGATTCGTTCGGCCATCACGGAGGATTGCCGCAGCTGTTGCGCTTGGCCGGCTATGAGATGTACGTCCACATGCGACCGGATGTCAACGATTTGACGCTGCCATCCGACGTTTATCGATGGCAAGGAGTGGACGGGTCGGAAATTTTAGCGTTACGGATCGCGGTGGGGCTGTACCACACCGAGCGGGACAACATCGGGCAACGACTGGCGGAAGGCCGCGCGTTGGCTTTGCGGCTCGGGCGCGATGTTCCCGTATTCTGGGGCTTGGGTAATCACGGCGGAGGAGCCACGCGGGAAGACCTGCGGATCATCGACGACTTCATGCGCTCACAGACCGATGTTCAGGTCGTCCATAGTACCTTGGAGCAAGTGCTCGACAGTCTGCAGCCATGGGCAGCGACCGCGCCGCTCGTGCAAGGCGATTTGCAACGGGTCTTCACCGGTTGTTACACGTCCCTGTCGCGAATCAAGCGACGAGCGCGGACGAGTCTGGCTGGGCTCGTGCAGTGCGAAGCGCTGTGCACGGCGGCCTGGTGGCAAGGGCAACAGGCGTATCCCGCGGCGACGCTGGACAGCCTGTGGCGCGATCACCTTTTCAATGACTTCCATGATATTCTGCCGGGGACTTGTACCGAGCCTGCTGAGCAGGACGCGCTCGATGCCTACGGCCGCGTGTCGCACACACTGCGGCAATTGCGATTGGCGGCAGTGACGGACTTGTTCGTCGGAGAGCCGCAACAATGCGACTTGCCAGTGCTTGTGGCCCATACGAATCTGGCACTGGATAACGTGCCCATCGAGATCGAATTCATGGTCGATCATCGGCCTTTGTGGACTGGGCTGTGGCACACCCGTTTGTACGCGGCCGGTGGTGAGGAAATTCCGGCTCAAGAGGAGCAGCCGGCCGCGCGACTTCCTTTCAATGATTGGCGACGAAAACTTGTGGCGATGGTCGAACCTCCCGCCCTCGGGCTGCAGCCGTTGGAAATCAAGCGGTTCGCGGGGTTACAAGAAAGCAATCCCGCCGTCCCGACGCTGCGGCACCAGTTCGATGAGCGGCTGGGCCTGGTGAACGAGCTCTACACCAGTGCAGGAGCCCAATGTCTGACCGGACCTTTGCTCGCGCCGTTGGTCGTCAGCGATGAGGGTGATTCCTGGGGGACCGGATATTGGGAGTACAACGAGGTCACCGGTCACTTCGAACTTGAGCAGCCGCCGCGGCTGCTCTTCGCCGGCCCCATCCGTACTGTCTGGGAATCCCAGTTCGCCTTTCGATCGAGTCGACTGATGTTACAGACGATCGCTTACAGCCAGTGGCCAGTTCTCGAATTTCGATTTCTAGTGCATTGGAACGAGCCTCGGCAACGGCTCAAACTACAGGTGCCAACCATTTTCCGCGATACCTTGCCGCAATGTGAGATTCCTGGCGGAATGATCGAGCGGCCCAACGATGGTGGGCACCATGTTCATGGACGCTGGTTGATGATGTGCGGTGAGACAGCCCAGGGTCCTGGGGCAGTCGGCATTGTCAACAGCGGCCAACATGGCATCGATTGCCAAAACGGGAACGTCCAGCTATCGGTGCTCCGCAGTGCCGGTTACTGTCACGAGCGCGGCCAACCGCTCGATCGTGGTCCGGCATTTCGCTTTATGGATTTGGGGGAACATGAATTTCGCTTGTTGATTACCGCCGGCAGCCCCGACGAGGTACTGCAACGCTTGTCGGGCCTGGCCGATTGGCTTGACGCGCCTCCCGTGGTTTATGCCCACCTGCGGCCGCGACGCGCGGGCAAGCGTACCGAGTCGGAAGGGCCAGCGAACGCCGGAAGCCTTTCAACCATCCAACCGCTGCGTGATTTCGTGTCGGTCGAGCCTGCAACAGTTCGCCTGGTCGCCTGCAAAAAGGCGTTCGCCGCCGAGGCGCTGGTGCTGCGCCTCCACGAAACGATTGGCAGAAGTTGTTCCGCCCGCATCAAGGTCGCCGGCTTATCGGATAAAATCGAGGTATCGTTCCGTCCGTTCGAATTGAGGACGCTGCGCGTCGAACGAAACGGCCAAGTCAGCGCGGTGAATCTGATCGACGAAGTCTAGATAACGCTATGCACACCACCACGTTTTCGCCACAATCACTTTCGGAAGCTCGGCAACAATACGAGCGCGATGGCTATGCGATCTTTCGCAATGTCTTGGATGCCAATTTGATCGCCGAGGCGCGGGATCATGTCGAGTGGCTGATGCGAAAAAATCCCCATCTGCGCCCAGAACAATTTCATCATCCGCTGATGCGCAACGATCCCTTCTGGGTGCGGCTCATCAGCGATGACCGCTTGCTGGACGTCGCCGAGCAGTTCATCGGCCCGCACATCGCGCTCTTTTCGTCCCATTACATTTGCAAGCCACCGCGCGATGGCCAAGCTGTCCTTTGGCACCAAGATGGCTCCTACTGGCCATTGGACCCCATGGAAGTGATCACGCTCTGGCTAGCGGTCGACGACTCGACCACCGAAAACGGATGCCTGCGCGTGATTCCCGGGACACAACATCTCAGTTTGCAACCGATGCAGGCGCGTCAGGATATGGCTAATGTGCTGGAGTCGGAAATCGATCCTGCTCTGGTGGACGAGAGCAAGGCGATCGATGTCGAATTGCAGGCTGGCGACGTTTCGGTACATCATCCGAATGTTATCCATGGCTCTAACGCCAACACATCCGAACGGCGACGCTGCGGTCTGACGATCCGCTATATTCCCACGACGACGCGCGTGACCAATGCGGACTTTTTCGAGAATCTGTTTTTGCTCCGGGGCAATCCTGTGCCAGGCATCAACTCCTATCGGCCGTTTCCGCCTTACCGGGCCGGTGAGCACATGGAGTTTCGCGGCTGCACAACATGGCCTCAGCGCGGATAGGTGGACATGGGAAAGGTCGTGGTGTTCGGCAGCGCCAACACCGATCTGGTGCTGAGGGTGGACGAGTTGCCTCAGCCGGGCGCAACGGTGCTTGGCCAGCAATTCTTTCAAGCGGCTGGAGGTAAGGGCGCCAATCAAGCCGTCGCGGCGGCTCGTGCTGCTCGTCGTGAATGTGCAACGTCTGGCAACTTGGTCCACTCGGTAGTCTTCGTCAGTGCCGTTGGAAACGACGCCTATGGCCAGCGGACACGAGACGAACTGGCCCGCGAGTCGATCGAGCTGCATCACCTCCGAGTCGTTCCGGACTTGCCATCGGGAGTTGCCCTGATCATGGTTGATTGCCAGGGACACAATATGATCGGTGTCGCTCCTGGAGCGAATGAACGCGTTGATCAAGACTTCGTCGCGTCATTGCCCGATGCCTTATTTCAAGAGTCCCGCGTGGTGTTGGCCCAGCTGGAAATCCCGATTCCGGCAGTCCAAGCAGCCTTGCGTCGCGGCCGCGCGGCGGGAGCCATCACCCTACTCAATCCCGCCCCCCCCGATCCTCGTGTCGTCGAAAGCGGCCTGTTGGCCGATGTGGATCTGCTCGTCCTGAACGAGCACGAAGCGGCAGTGTTGGGTGGCCAAGTGACGCAGCCGCACGACGATTGGGGCGCGGTCGCTGATCGCTTTCACCAGTGGGGGGTGTCGAGCGTGGTGATCACCTTGGGGCGAGACGGCTTTTTTCTGAGCACGGCAGACCAGCGTTACGCTGAGGTGGGTTTGCCGGTCGAGGCGGTCGATACCGTGGCGGCAGGCGATACTTTTGTCGGGGTCATGGCTTGCCGACTGGCAGAGGGTGCTGGTGTGCGCGAAGCGGCATGCTGGGGCAATGTCGCCGCAGCAATCTCAGTCACCCGCCCCGGGGCTCAACCCTCGATTCCGCATCGATACGAAATCGAAGCCATGCTTTCTCGCCTCGGCCACAAGTGATGGTCAAGGGTTTTCGGAAAGGGTTTGATCGGTGTGAACTCGCCTCGTGACCTATGGCCCCTGAGCTAACTTCAACAGCGAGCATTGTTTGCAAAAGCCAAAGTCCAATCCGAAGCAACCCTCCGAACTACGCGATGTCATTGCCCTGCGCGGCGTGCGGGTGCACAACCTTCAAGCGATCGACGTCGACCTGCCCCACGGGGAAATCATCGTGGTGACGGGCCCGAGCGGTTGTGGCAAGAGCTCTTTGGCCATCGATACGGTTTTCGCCGAAGGCCAGCGGCAATATATCGAGACCCTCTCAGCCTTTACCCGCCAGTATCTCGATCAAATGCCGGCAGCCGATGTGGATGCCATCACCGGTCTGCTGCCGACGGTCAAAATCGATCAACATTCGACGGCCGTAGGACCGCGCAGTACCGTTGGCACGATTACGGAGATTCATGATTTCTTGCGTGTTCTTTTTGCCCGTGTCGGCGAAGTATCTTGTTATCGCTGCGGTGCCGCCATCGGGCAACAGACCAGCGCCGACATCCAACGCTGGATCCAGCGACAGCCCGAGGGAACCAAGCTGATGGTGCTGGCCCCTCTGGTGCGGGGGCGGAAAGGAAAACACTTGGAGGTCCTGGAACAGATTCGCGCCGAACGCCTGGTACGCGTTCGCATCGATGGTGAGTTGTTCGATATCGAAAATGTTCCCCCGCTCGATTCGCGGCGGGCTCACACGATCGAGGCGGTCACCGATCGCATCATCGTTCGTCCAGGAAACGATGATCGCCTCCGCGAATCGATTGATTTGGCGATTCGCCTGACGGGACGCTTGGTCGGGGTTTCATATCAGACCTCGTCCGGTGGCCAGGAATGGGCAGAGCGATTGTTCAGCACCGAACTTGCCTGCCCCACCTGCGAGATCAGCTATCCGGAGATCGAGCCGCGAACATTCAGCTTCAACAGTCCCCACGGCGCATGCGCGACTTGCCAAGGTTTGGGAGTCACCGAGCAATTTGACCCCGATCGGTTGATCCCGGAACGCCACAAGTCGTTGGCTGGCGGTGCCGTATCGGCCTGGCGAATCTTAGATCGGAAACAACTGGCAAAGCGTCTGGACAACCTGGCGCCGCTGCTAAAAAAACTGTCGATTGCCCCTGAAACATCGCTCGCCGATCTCTCCGCTAAATCCTGGCAGGCCTTGTGGGATGGGACAGGTAAAGAGCCCGGATTGATGCGAGCGATCGAGGCGGAGTGGGCCACGGCGATCGATCCGCGCGTCTATGAGACTTTGGAGCAGGCGCGGGTGTCCCTTCCTTGTGGTGCTTGCGATGGAACGCGACTTGGTCCGACCGCGCGCGCCGTCCGGATCGCCGGTCTTACTATTGGCGATGTGGCGAAACTCCCACTGACCGACGCCGCGGGGTGGCTCGAGGGTCTACTGTCGGATCTGCGCGAACAACCGCAGGCGCAATTGGTAATTCGCGAAATCGTTCATCGCTTGCAATTTCTGGATCACGTTGGCGTTTCTTACTTGACTCTCGATCGAGCCGGCTCGACCCTCAGCGGTGGAGAATTGCAACGCGTACGATTGGCCAGCGCGATCGGCACCGGTCTGACGAATGTTTGCTTTGTGCTCGACGAACCGTCGATCGGCTTGCACGCTCGCGACAATGATCGGTTGATCACCGCCATCGCTGCGCTGCGCGACGCTGGAAACACGATTCTGGTGGTCGAGCACGATGAAGCGGTCATGCGAGCGGCCGATCGTATTGTCGACCTCGGCCCTGGTGCCGGAGCCCAAGGTGGGCGAATCGTCGCGCAGGGCGCCCCCCGCAGCGTCGAACGGTCTGCCTCGCTGACCGCGGACTATTTGTCTGGTCGGCACGAGATCGCGCTCCCCAGTCGGCGCCGCGAGCCCACCGAGCGGCGAATACGTCTGACGGGCTGCCGCGGTCACAATCTCAAACACGTCGATGTCGAAATCCCTTTGGGCCTGTTGGTGGCGGTAACCGGCGTGAGCGGTTCCGGCAAAAGTACGCTGATCAACCAAACCTTGGCCCCCGCTCTGACCAATGAGCTGTACCACGCTCGTCGTCCTTGCGAACCGTTCGATACGCTGACTGGCGTTGAGTGGCTCGACAAATTCGTCGAAGTGGATCAACGTCCCATCGGTCGCAATTCACGAAGTTGCCCGGCGACCTACACGGGAGTGTTCGATGAAATCCGGCAAGTGTTCGCGTGGACGAAGCGGGCGAAGCAAGCGGGGTTCGGCCCAGGCCGCTTCAGCTTCAATAGTGGTCCGGGCCGTTGCAGCGAATGCCAAGGCTTGGGAGTGCGCAAACTGACTATGAAGTTTTTGCCCGATGTCACCGTCGTCTGCGGCACCTGCGATGGACACCGCTACAACGATCAAACGTTGAGCATTCGTTACCGGGATTTTTCGATTGCCGATGTCTTGGAAATGCCGATCAGCCAGGCCGCCGAGGTCTTTGCCGAATTTCCCCGCGTGCAGCGCGTGCTGCAAACGTTGGAACAAGTCGGTTTGGGCTATCTCTCCCTCGGTCAATCGGCGACGACCCTTTCCGGTGGCGAAGCGCAACGTGTAAAGCTGGCGACAGAACTCAGTAGCCGTGAGACCGGCGCGGGACTGTATTTACTCGACGAGCCGACCACGGGATTGCATTTCGAGGATGTGCGGCGACTTCTCGAAATTTTGCAGCAGCTCGTTGATCGTGGAAACACGGTGGTCGTCATCGAGCATCACCTCGATGTCATCAAGACTGCCGATTGGATCATCGATCTTGGACCCGAAGGAGGCGCAGCGGGGGGGCAAATCATCGCCAACGGTCCACCCGAACAGGTCATGAATGTCGCCGAATCTCGGACCGGACAGTTTCTGCGAAAATATTTAATGAGGAAGTGATTTATCGAATCGTCTGTCTAGGCATTGATCCACCACTGATAGACTAAAGCGTTAGCTCCCAGTGATGACAAGAACCGCGGGCCAACGCCCGGCGGCAGGCGGGATTTCGGGTAATGACCAGTTGCGTAGGCCGCGTGCGGAGGGAGGTCCCTCGAACATTCTCGAATTGGTCCGGCCGACAGCGCGAAATCATTTCTCTGGAAATACGTGGCCGCCTTTGGTGCTGCCGCGACCATGGATAACGCAACGGCGGTCACTGACCGCTACGCTGCTCGACGCAGCCTCGCGCGTTGCGATGCTAAAAGTCGTTCGTAGGTTTGTTCCACCATCCGCGTTAACACCTCGGGGGCGAACCTTTCCTGTACCGTCTGCCGCGCATGAGTTGCCATTTGAGCGCGTCGCTCGGCATCATACGCTGCCGCGATGACCGCTGCGGCCAAAGCCGACGGGTTATCCGGCGGAACCAACCAACCCGTTTTGTCGTGATCCACGATCTCCGTCAAACCGCCTACCGCGCTGGCGACAACGGGAATCCCAGCCGCTTGAGATTCGATAGCCACCAAGCCTAGAGGTTCTTTGAGGCTGGGGATGACGGTTAAATCCAGCGCTTGCAGGTATTCGTTGACATTGTTGCGAATGCCGAGCCATTTGATCCGCCGCATGAGGCGGTGCCGCAGAATAAACCGGCGGATCCGTTTGACATAACTTTCATCACGATGGAAACGGCCAATGAATGCTACTCGCGCATGCGGGACCTCCTCGAGAATCTGCGGCAGGGCGTGGACCAGCACCTCCTGACCCTTCCGCGGAATAACGCCCCCGATGACTCCCACCAAAAACTCATGCGCGCCGTCATCCACATGCAATTCCCGCCGCAACCGCAGTCGGTGACGGGGATCCGTATTCAAGAATCGCTCTAGGTCGACGAAGCAGTGAATGGTCTCCAAACGACGACTCGGCACGCGGATCGTGTAACGCAAAAAATCGTGCGTCGCAGCGGAGTTGGCAATCACCAAATCGTGAAAATGCCATTGCGGGTGCAATCGCGGCGCATGGCAAGTGGCGATGGTCGGCACCCGCGTGAGTAGCCTGAGGAACACGCCAAAGTGATTCGCTCGGCTCATGTGCGTGTGCACGATGTCAAAGCGTTCCCGCTGAATCATGCGGGCCGTCCGCAGCAAGTCGGTAGGAGGTAGCCGATTCATGTTGGAGCAGATCAAGGGCACCGTAAGCGGTTGCCGCTCGAGCCAGGACTCCCGGCGCGCCATCAGGGTGACGTCATGCCCCTCCCTGCGCAGCCGCTCCGCCAGGGCCTTGGCGTACACCAAGGCCCCATTCACTTCGCGACCAGATACGATTTGCAGGATTTTCACGCTTCGAAAAATGGGTCCGGGAGGGGCTTGCAAGTGCCTAATAGCAGCAAAATCGCTGGCCTCAGTCAAGGTCAGTCTTGGAAACCGTTTCGTTTCGGGTGGTCTCCCGACCAGGACGATTTGGACTTTGAGCCTATCCCAGAACTGTCAGCCGCCCAAGCCGATAGGAAAAGCTTTGAAGTTGCGATCTGGCAGACTTCTTGTGGAAATTTTAACTCGAAGCCTCAGCGAGGGACCGTTCCTCGCTGATGCTGCGGGCTGGCGAGATGCTGCGGGCTGGCGAAGGTAAATAATGATCCGCGGCTTGCCTTAACCACGCCGTGGCTACTTCGGCATTAGCAAGGCCGCGGAAATGATGGCAGGATTAACCGTGATTTGTTCTCGGCCAAAATCAACGTTGGTGCGGCCGCGCTCGACCTCCTCGATCAAGACCAGCCATCGTGTGCCCCGACCCATCACGTAGCGTTCAGGCTCAACCGGAATCGCAAAGGCCTGTGTGCCTTCGATCAGACGGATATAGTGCTTCGTCTGACCAAGTGTCGCGGCATGGACGACCTCGACGTAGGCAAGGCAAGGTGTTTCGGGGAGTAAGCCAGGAACCCCCAAACTTCGCAGCGCATGGATATTGTTGATGAACGATAGGCCGGGTTCGGCGACAAGCGATTTGATCTCGGTTTGCCAGTGCTTGATCTGTTGGTTGAGCGTCAGTTGATCCTCAAGCGGCATCGAATCTCGCTCGTTTCGCAAGATGTCTTTGGCGGTTTGCCAAGCGCGCAACAACTCGACGATCTGCAGCACTTCATCTGCCTTGTTGGGACGCCAGTCGAAAATCATGCAACGCCGCCCGCTCAGATTCAAATTACGGCTCAATTCGAAATGAGGGCTGCTGGGAGACAGCTCTTTCACGTGCGGAGCTGGAGGCAGGTCCGCGTCGTCAGCAGCAACTCCGCTGGAAATCGATGCGTCGCGATTCCGCCGTTGAGCTAGTGGCTGAGCTTCGACCTTGCCGACCTGCTTCACCAAATTGCGGATTTCGGCGCCGGAGATCACGAAGGCTGTTTCTGCTAGTGTTCCCCGAGTCACGACCCCTTGCAATTCGCCATCGATGGAAAAAATGGATGAGCCAAGCACGAGCGGGACCGCCGGTTCGAGCACAAGCCAATTCCGCTCGATATCCAATTTCTCGCTGAGCAAGGCTTGCCGCTGGCTGTCGGCCAGCTGATTACTGTACGATTCGCCGATGAGTTTACCCTCGCTCAGCCAGGCGACCGACGTCGTGTCGGGCGGAGTCGCCGCCAACAGGTAAACACCGATGACCGGGGGGTTTTCTGCTATTTTTAGGGTCGATATCACCTCCACCATCTTGCGATTGATCTGCAAAATCGCCAGGTCGAGCGATTCGTCGGCGGCGAGGATCGATTTGCAAGTATCGACCATCCCCGATGGATTGAAATTGTAAATCATTTGGTTGGGAGCGAGTCGACAGGTGACTTGATCGGCCCCGTATACCGCCGAATAGCTAGTGACGATCCAACCGCGCGAGTCGATAAGCGTGCCCGTGGTTTTTGTGATTTTGCCCTCTCTCAAAACCTGCAACTCCAAGATCGATGGATAGATTTTCGGCCACAGCTCGCTCGCCTCGCGGGGGGTGTGAAAGCGAAATTTGGCTGGAGAAAACGTCCGTGCCACTTCCTCGGATCTAGCGGTGATGTTTGCCGTGGAGCTGGTCGCGCCGGGGCCAGTTGTATCGGCAGTCGCTACGGGTGGCTGCGATTTTGATTTCCCCGCCGATTCGGTTGCCGTTTGGTTGGTCGATGCGGTTTCAGCCTTACCGGACAACGTCACTTGTGCAGAAGATTCGACTTGCTGCCGTACTCTCCAGAAGACCATCATGGCGACCAGCAAGCTGATCGCTACGGCGCTAATAAAGTACACGATCCGATTGCGGCGCCGACGTCTTTGGCGGTCGAAATATCGCGCGACGTCTCGCGGAGCGGAAGCGATCGCCGGGGTTTCCTTCGCGGTGTTCAAATGATCAGCATTCGGTGGAGTTAAATTAGTCTCCGTATCCGCGACGGGTACACTGTGGGCAAAAGGAAAATAATCCGGACTGAGCCGCTTGAAAAGTGGCGGCAAGGGGGGGGGAACCGGGAGTTCGGAAAGTGGCGTCGGAGATGGTTCGTCAGCCGCGAGCTTGTCATCAGCCAGAGGGTCTGCCGTTGTTTCGATTAAAGGCATGGTTTCCGGAGTGAAGCGATGCTGGCAGCGAGCGCAAACCACAATTTGGTCCGTCTCCGACAAGGTCACCCAAGACTCGCAAACCGGACACTCTACGCGAAAATTGCTCACAAATAGCCCCTCTGCACTTCTCCCTTTCCTTTATTTTTCGGAAAGTTGTCCCATTATTGCTAAGCTATGGTCGATCGACCATCAAATTTTAAGGGCAATCGGCAAATCTGACTCGTTGGGAATCGCATCGCTCCCCGGGAGGACGAGCGACTGCTGGCCCGCATCCTTTCGGTTCCAGCTACTCTGCAGCCGAATCGAACGCGACCGTCGACAGATCGACCCCAAGGCACTGACGGGCGATGGACCTCAACGCTTCGACGTCCCCCACGAGGTGGATCGTCCGATGTCGATGTTCGTAGTGTTCCAGCGGCGCGAGGGCGAGGGCCGGTGACAGCGTTTCCAATTCGTAGAAGGGGCCGAGCGGCTCAGCGTCCGCTTGCGGGCCGTCGTTATAAGCGTTCACGACATCCCCCCGCCACGGGTGCTCCTGCCATTTCCAAAGATTGTTGGTGTAGCCCAGATCGGTTGTCGGCAAGCTGAACTCCACCAGCGTCAAGACTCCACGCTGCGGGTCCCAACTCCCCAGCCGAGATCGCGCGCGAGGATAGGCGACCCCAATTTTGCTCCGATACTTTCCGTCGCCACGAAACAAGATGACATGGTGCCGCTGGTCGATTCGCAGGCGGGATTCATCCAGCGGCCCAAAATAATCAGTGGTGACCACTGGCCCCAATTCTTGCTCCGGACCCGGTCGAAACGGGACGATCATGACCGCCGCGTCCGACGGCTGAAACATCCCCAGAATCCACAAGGCGGGGAGTCCTGTCGCGTGCGTCCAGGGCAGGTCACCAACGTTGGCAAGCGTCGTTCGGCTCTCGTGGGCAACCAGTCGCAACGAGTTGTTCAGCGATACGCCGAGAGCCGAGGCCACTTCCTCGCGCTCCAGCAAGATCAACGTCCGATGTAACTCCATTTCGAACCAATGACCGCTGTGATTTTGCACGCGGGATCGGCCGGTACAGTGCACATGATGATCGTTTACCTCAGTCAGAGAAAACGGCAAGGTATCGATCAATGCCGGGCAACGCCAGTGTTCGAATCGAAACGGGTGCCCCGGTGGAAAATAGAATGAAAATTGGCCCCCCTCCGGTGCAATCCAGGCTCGATCCTCGCCGCCGTAGAGATTCGCTTGAGGATGCTCGTGCTGCGTTTCGATCAGTTTACGGTTGATCCAGCCAAAACCTGGGCTGTCGCTGGAAGTCGCCGACGTGACGATCCGCCCTTGCCACTGCGGGACGATGGCCGACGTGGCCCCCTCGCGATTCTGCAGGCAGATCACGTCGACGAATTGGGCGAGGAAGTCGAGATCATCTTGAAAACGAGTCACTGCTGGGTTGGTTGGTTGTCGTGAGCCGTGATTATTTTGGTTCCCGCAGGTCGACGCAGATCATTTCTTTATCATTGCGCCAAAAGAGATGGCCGTTCGCGAATGCCGGATGACACCACAGCACCTTGCCACCAAACTCGGGATGAGTCGGTTCGAGCAGTTTCACGCTCGAAATTTTAGTGTACGACTCGGGGGTCAGTCGTGCGATCGCTAACTCTCCCGTTTGGCCAGCAATGAAATAAACATCACCGTTTTTGACCAGGAAACCCGTACCGCTGTTGCGGGGACGTTCCCCGGTCGTCGGTTCGGTCGTGCCCCAAACGCGTTCGCCCGTTTCCAAGTGCAAACACCGCAACGTCCCGTCCCGATCGACCCCGAAAATGTGCCCAAGTTCGATGACGAACGGGCTGTGGACTGGATGGAAGCCTTTGCCGCTCCATATCGTTTCCGCCGCTGGCCGATCCTCGGCAAGTTTGACGAGCAAGCTGGCCGTACCAATCCCTGCGATCAAAACCTTGTCTTCGTAGTGGTAGGGGGCCACGATCGACATGCCGTATTGCGGCACGCAAGGAACAGACCAATAAACTTCACCTGTTTCCGGATCCAATGAATTCAGCTTCTCAGGATCCCAGATCAGCAGCTGTTCGTGGCCGCCATATTCGATCAGGGTGGGGGGGCAATAACCAGGAGACTCGGCCGCAACACTGTGCCAGATTTCGCGACCGGTTTGTTTATCAAAACAGACGGCCGTCGCTGGCCGGCCATCGTCGCCCACCCCACCGACAATGCAATACAAGTGATCCCCGTGAACTAAGGGATGAGCGGCATAGCCCCAGATGGGGATTTCCCCGACGCGATAGTCCTTCGGCAAATCGCGTTCCCACACAACCTCCCCATCGCTCAATCGCAAACACATCAGCCGACCCATGGCCCCTAAACAAAAGACGAAGTCGTCGGAAATCGTCGGGGTACATCGGGGTCCGGCCGGATACGAAATCCGATAATCGCAGCGGTACTCGCGCTTCCACAAGGGCTTCCCAGTGGCGGCCTCGAAACATAAGACCCGTTCCGTTCCTGTCAACTCATTCCGCAAACTGGGGTTCGGTGTGGGGTCCCCCGATTCCAGCACGTAGTCCATCACGACCACCTTCCCCGCCGAAACAGCAGGACCTGCGTAACCGCCGGCGATCGGGACGTGCCAAACCACGGGCGGGCCTCCGGCGGGAAACGATCGTACGATACCCGCCTCGTTCCAAGTGCTATTTCGCCTCGGACCGAGCCATTGCGGCCAGTCCTCTTGGGCAACCAAACAAGCAAGACTGCTCCACAGCATCAACACGAGGCTGAAACTCGGGACAAACCGTCGCACTAACATCAGACCGACCTCCCCTGGAACAACCATGATCTTTCTCGACAACCTCCGCAGCGGTCACGCCACGCCCGACTGCATTGTAGCCGACGCGCTGGCTGGCAACTATCTTCGGTCAGCGACAATCCTCGCAGCCCCAACGAGACGGTAACCTGTCGCTGTGGGGGAGCGTAGCCAGTTGCCCAGAACGGCCGCCATCTGGCATAATGCCTTGCCGCGAAGAAACTTCAGAAAAACCACAACGACAACTATAAATTTCGAGGAAAAACCGATGTCCGATACCGCGATCGCGAAAGTTTCGACCACTACCGCCAATACCTCCGGGAAAGTTCCCATCACGGTCGCGCGCGGCGACGGGATCGGTCCTGAAATCATGGACGCGACGTTGCGGATTTTAGAGGCGGCAGGAGCCCGATTGGCCATCGAAGAAATCGAAATCGGCGAACAAGTCTATGCTCGCGGCAACTCCGCCGGCATCGAGCCGCAGGCCTGGGAAAGTCTGCGGCGAACCAAGGTGTTTCTCAAGGCCCCGATCACGACCCCGCAGGGCGGCGGGGTGAAATCCCTCAACGTGACGACCCGCAAGGCTCTCGGGTTGTACGCCAACATTCGGCCCTGCGTTTCCTATGCCCCGTATATCGAAACGAAGCACCCCCAGATGGACGTCGTGATCGTCCGCGAAAACGAGGAAGATCTCTACGCCGGCATCGAGCACCAACAATCCGACGAGGTCGTGCAATGCCTCAAGGTAATTTCGCGACCAGGTTGCGAGAAGATCATCCGCTACGCCTTCGAATATGCCGTGCAGAATAACCGCCACAAGGTAACCTGCTTCACAAAAGATAACATCATGAAGCTTACCGATGGGCTGTTCCACAAGGTCTTCGATGAGATCGGCGTTGAATACCCGAACATCGAAAAGGAACACTGGATCATCGACATCGGCGCCGCTAAACTCGCTGATAGCCCTGAAGCCTTTGACGTGGTGGTCATGCCGAATTTATATGGTGACATCTTGTCGGACGTCGCTGCCCAAATCGCGGGCAGCGTGGGACTTGCGGGCTCGGCCAACATCGGCGCCCAATGCGCGATGTTCGAGGCGATCCACGGATCTGCTCCGCGCCGGGCCAATCAAAATCTAGCCAATCCCTCCGGTTTGCTCCTCGGGAGCGTGATGATGCTGGTCCATATCGGTCAGTCCGATATCGCCGAAAAGGTCCATAACGCTTGGCTGCGCACCATCGAGGACGGGATCCACACCTATGACATCTTCCAAGAGGGAATCAGCTCGCAGAAGGTCGGCACGCGCGAATTCGCCGATGCGGTCATCGCTCGGCTGGGCCAGCGCCCCGAGTCGCTGAAAGCGGTTAAGTACAACGCCTCCAGGTCACTAGCTTCGGTCAGCCAGGCGCGTCCGCCGGCTCGCAAACAATTGCTGGGAGTCGACATCTTCTTCCATTGGAACGAAGATGACCGCAACCCGAACGTTTTGGGGAAGAAATTAGAGCAAGTAACCGGCACCGTAGCCAATACGCAGCTGAAAATGATCAGCAATCGCGGCGTTAAAGTCTATCCGGACGGTTTCCCGGAAACCTTCTGCACCGACCACTGGCGCTGCCGCTTCCTGAAGACCGACGGCTCCGACATGACCCACACCGAGGTGATCGAATTGCTCAAGGCTGTGCAGGCCGCCGGGCTCGATTTCATCAAGACCGAACACCTGTGCGCGTTTGACGGCGTCAAAAGCTATTCCCTCGGCCAGGGCGAATAACGTCTTGTTCCGAAAATATCACTGCGGGCGGCCGGAATTATAACAACCGGCTGGCATCGTCTCCCCGTCTGTAAATCGCGCGTTGCCGACAGTTGCCAGCTACCGATCGGCGTAGACGCGCGTGCTCTCTTGCTTCGTCAAGTTGACGTCACGCTCGCGCGTGTGCAAGTTTGCCGAGACACGATGTTCCCCAGCAGCCGTCCCCACGGCCTCGATATCCACCACAAGCTCTTCCCCGGGATTGATGCTGGTGATCGGCACGAACTTGACTGCCTGACCTTGAATGTCGTGACGCAGCTCCCCATCGACACGAACCGGCCGTAAGCCGTCGGCCATCTGCACCTCGAGGCAAACCTCCGTCGCGGGCTTCGTCCCCTGATTCACGATTCGGATGCGATAACTGGTGTTTTCGCCGACCTCGATCGGGTCTGTCGTGTCCCGAATGTCGAAAAACACATCGACCAGATGCTCGATCGTCAGCCCCTGGCGGTAGCTGATATTCTGCTTCAGATCCGCCGAAGTACGAAATTCGATTTCATGATTGCCGGTCTCGATCGGCAAGGTGGTTAACGCGACGCTGGCCGATTGTCCGGGCGACAGTTCCGCCAAGCTCCAATACACGCTGTGGGATCCGGGATCATACTGTCCTCGGTTGTTCGCCGATACGAACTGCACGCCGCGGGGCAGCCTTGCCACGATATCGACGTTGGTTGCAGGGGCGGTTCCGGAATTGCCGACCGAGTAGGTATGGGCTGCCTCACGTTTCAGAAAACGTCGCGATGGTCCAGTGATTTGACCGTCCAGCTTCGGGGCGACGACCTCCATCTCGATGCGATGCCGGGCCTCCAATCCCCCCCCACCCGTGACCATCACCACATTCTCGAACTTGCCCGCTTCGATCGCCGTCAAGCTGAGGCTGATTTCCTTAGACTTGCCCGGCGGAATGGTGCCGATCGGATATTCCAAATCCCGAAACTCGTCGTTGAACTTGAGCTGTTTCGGGACGCGCTCCAACAGCAACACGTCTGTGGCCGGCCCATCGCCGCGGTTGTGGACCGCGAACCGCAGGGTCACTTGATTGCCGATCAAAACTTTGGCAGGGCCAAAGTGCTCGACCGACAGCTCCGGGCGCGTGACTCGGGTGCGGGCCGAAGCCTGTGTCGAAAACGTTACCTGAGCCACAGAGCCAATCTCGCCCGGGCGAATCGGCCGTAACTCGAGCTCTAGCGAACGTTCTTCGCCGGGAGCCAGCTGCCCGAGGACCCACTGTACCTTACCATCGGATGTGCGGTGAGTCGCTGCCGGAGTGGCGTTGACGAATTCGGCGCCGGCCGGAATCTGATCCGTGACGACGACCTCCGATGCTGCAGCCTGACCGACGTTACGTACTACCAGCTTGAATTTCGCATTTTGGTGGACTTGGATTTCTGCCGGAGCGACCTTTTCGATGGTCAGCGATGGTCGTTGCAAGCCTTCTAAGGCCGCCTCGCCAGGAGTGCCCCGGGTCGCGGCGGGCAGTAGATTGATCGCCGGACGGGTCTCCAAACTGGACGTGGCCGGAATCACGGGTAGACTCGCCCCAATTTCGCTCCGAGGGGGGGGAACCAGCGGGGCAGATCGCAACGCAGGCTCGCTCGCAGTCGGCTGGCTAGTCGCAGCGAAACCGCTTCCACCAACGTCTTTGGTTTGAGGAATTTGGGTCGGGTACTGAATCTGCGGTGCCGCAGACGGGTCGGCGTTTGAAGGGGTCGAGCTGACTGCGTCGCCGAAACGTTTACCGTCAAAGGAGCCCCCAAGAGATGAATTCATAGTTCCGGCGGGCGGTAAGGGTACCTGGGGCGGCAAGGAAGATCCTCCTTGTGAGACGCCTACCCTCGCCGGAGACGCGGCCGCGTTGTCGCCGATCGACACGGGGGTTTGAGTCGTGCCGGTTTTGCCGGGTGGACTCGCTTGATCTTTGTCCTTGAGCAGTGTCTGCTCTTTGTCTGCAGGTGATTCCTGAGGGGACGTGAACGTCTTGACTGGCGGTAGCACCGGAGTCGCCGTCGGTGGACTTGTTCCGCTCTCTGTGGGCTGAGCCAACTGCGGTGCGGAGACGGTGAGCGGCGGCAGGCTTCGCGGAGTTTTTACCGCAAGATTCTCTTGGGTGGTTGTTTCGAGCCCGAATTTTCGAGGTGGCGGAGGTTCAAAGCCCCCACCGGCGGGCAGGTTGGGAGCCGAGCCACTTGATGGATTGGGCTGGACCGTCGGGGCAGGCGAACCGCTGGAGAACGATTCTTCGCCGCTTGGAGCGGCTCTCAGCCGATTGTCGGCGATATTCGCAACGGACGAGCTTGGCACCTGATCCTCAGCCTGCGACTTGGATCCTGTTTCTGCAGGTGGTCCATTACCTCCGGACGTTTTTCCGGATGCGTTGATGATTGGATTTTTAGTCGGGCTGCTAGTTTCTTGGGATGATCCATCGGTAGCAGGCGAGACTGCACTGGCCCTGATGATCGGGACCGAACCACCCGCTTGGACGGACTCGAAGTTCGATGAAGCCATCGGGGTGGGGGCTGCGTTGGTAGGAATGTTAGCGACCGCTGCCGAATCATTATCGGAGGACTCGACAAGCTTTTGAGCTTCACCGTCTTGCACTTCCGCAGTGTCGTGGCGAGCAAGAATTTTCGGCCTGCTGAGGGAATGAGTTACCGCAAAGGTACCGACGGAAACAAATAGCCCCAGCGCTATCACGCGGCCCAGAAATCCACGGCTCATGCCCATGGTTTTCGTTTCGTCGAGGTTTTGTTGGGAAGTCATCGTCCTCGTTCCTTCGAGTCCCCCAATCGCCGTTCCTGGCGCATTTTCGCTCCGCGTCTCAATCACACGAAAAAACGCGGTCAATCATGGTGGTAGAAAACATCAAAAGCTAACAAAACAAGGGCATTTTTCCCAGACCAACGAAACCGGTGATAGCACTCGTAACCGGGACGGTTTTCAACTCCATTTTCCCCAATCGAATCGACCAGGTGGGATCGGCCGGAACAAGCTTGGTGTGTTCCCCCACACTCTCTCCGAAAGAGTGGAATTGGCAATTTCTGACACCGTTTGAAAACGACCTTGGACTTTCTTCCCTCTCCCTCCTCGAGCGGCGTCGCGCCAAGGCCAATGAGGAGAATCTGTTTCACTCCCCTCTCCCTCGGTGAGAGTCGGCCCGCTAGGGCCCGAACAGGGAATTATGGGCCGACTTGTCTTTGAATTTGGCGATGACTTTATTGGCCTCTTTCGGATAGCGGCGGCACTCCAGCAGGGCTGAAAGAATCAGTGGAGCGACGATCGTGGCGTCGGATTCGATCACGAACATCGGGGTTTTTTCGGTCAACTTGTCCCAAGTAATTTTCTCATTGGGTGTCGCCCCAGAGTACGAACCGTAGGAAGTTGTGGAGTCGGAGATTTGGCAAAAATAGGCCCATGGTTTGGCTTTTTTCTGCAAATCATATTTGATTGAGGGGACGACACAGATCGGGAAATCTCCGGCGATTCCACCCCCGATTTGGAAGAAACCGCAGCCAGCCCCTTGCGACAGTGTTTCATACTGATCGTAGAAGTCGGCCATGTATTCGATTCCCGATTTGACGATCGACGCCGAGCATTCACCGAGCTTGACATGGGACGCAAAGATGTTGCCGAACGTCGAATCCTCATAGCCGGGCACGACGATTGGCAGGTTGGCTTGGGCAGCCGCCAGCAGCCAAGACTCCTCGGCCTTCCCCTCGTGCATTTTTTTGGGAAGCTTCAATACCAGCTCGTAAAAATACTCGTGCCAGAATCGTCGGGTGCCGTCCCGCGTGGCCGCCTCCCACATCGGCACAATCAAATGCTCGACAGCCCGGAAGGCTTCGTCCTCAGGAATGCTGGTGTCGGTGACGCGGCGATGACGCTCCTTGAGGATTTTCGTGTCGTCGGATTTTTTGAAGTAACGATAATCGGGAAAGTCACGATAGCTGTGGTGCGCGACCAAGCGGAACAGAGATTCTTCCAGGTTCGCGCCTGTCGCCGAGATGCCATGCACTAGCCCCTCGCGGATAGCCGGTGCCAAAGTGATCCCCAGTTGGGCCGACGACATGGCACCCGCCAACGTCCAGAACATCTTTCCGCCGACCTCCAGGTGGTCCCAATAGGCGAGGAGCGCGTCGCGGGTAACCCGGGCATTGAAGTTCTTGTAGTTTTTAAGGATGAATTCGAGAACAGGAAGCGACGACATCGAAATAGTTCCGGATGTACAAAAAAGTGACCAATTTTTTGCGGCAGCGCGGCGCACCGATCGAACCACGCGGGCTTACTGATCCGTTGTGATCGACGATCACAACGAGTTCGTGGCCATCGAGGCACCCAAAGGGAGCCCCGCTCGCTGATGCTTCCGGTTCTGACTCGCCGTCGATCACGGTGGGTCATGAAGAAGCTCGAACGCGACAAGATTCTACAAGCTTGGCCCCCTTGGCCCCAGTCCTGGTTTTTCGCCAAGGAGAACGGAGCCCGTTTTGAGGAACGGCCGAGCGACGAGCTTATCCTAAAACCGACAGCACTGGTAACCCGAAGCGTAAGCGAGGGCTGGTTTTGGGCAAGGCTCTAACTCTAGGTTCACAGACCGGAGGTCAGCGTCGAGGCCATTCGGGCGGGCCTTCACCGCAAAATGCCACATTTTAAGCAACTTGGAGGCGGTCACAATGACCCGTTGCACCAGGCCTTGGCGTTGAGCAGGGGTTGACGCTGCTGGACGAGGACAGTTTTCAAGGCGCATTGGCTCAAATAGCCGAACTCTTGCGGCTGCACGAGAACTTCATCCGCCTGCAAGCGGTTCCAATGCTCGTTTTCGAACAACGTCGTCAAGTGGTGCCGTAAGTCGCTGGTCTCGCCCGCGAAGACTCCCAGGGGACCGGCCGCGATTAAATAGACGCCGCCCTTGTTGTGCGATTTTGTGGCGACCTCCGCGGGGCTGATCCGCGTGAACTGGTTCGTGGGCCACTGCTGAGCCTGGCGGGCGGCGAGCGCTCTGACGCTTTTGGCCATCTTGCGGATCGACAGAGCCGCCCGGCGATACTGCAGCGACGTGACCTTGGTGTCTTGCGGGCCATACTGCCGCGCAAGTTGATCGAAGTAGGCAGCGGTGTCCGGGCAGCACAAGATATCGTCGAGCGAAAACGGCAGCACTCCTGAGCTGAAATCATCCGCGATCAACCGCCACGCGACCTCGCTGGCATAGCTGTAGCGGTTCATTTTTGCGGCAGGGATCGGTGGGATCCGCCGCGTCGATCGTGGCAATTTGCCCGACTTCCGCAGCTGCAGCAGCAAGCGATTCCAGACGATCGCGTTTCCTCCCAAGCCTCGTTTCAAACAGGCCTGCACGAAACGTTCGTCCAGTTCCCGATCACACAGAACATAATCCACCGGGAACCCATCGGCGGCGGTTTGAAAGGCGTCGATCACGGCCCGACAGGTGTCCGCGTCAAATCGCGCTTTCGACCGCTGTTTTCCTTCTGCTGTTTGCGGAGCACTTTCGACGGGATCGGCCGGGCCGTCCAAGGCAGCGCCGGCCTGCGTCTGGCTAAGCCGCTGGCGAATGTGTTTGGCGTAGTTCGCCGAGAGTTCGAATCCAATGAAGCGGCGATGAAGCTTCTTCGCAACGCAGAGGGTCGTTCCGCTGCCGCCGAAGGGATCGAGCACCAGGTCGTACGGATGGCTCGACGTGAGAATGATTCGCCCCAGCAATTGTTCGGGCATTTGGCAGCCGTGAAATCCCTCGCGTTCCTTGAAGGTGCCTGCCACGCGGGCATAGTACCAGGTGTCGTGGTTGGGGCTGAAGGCCGATGGCAGGTCCTGCGGCCGCGTGATCCAGGTGTTGTCGGGCAAGCGGCCGGTGGGGTTGGCCCGCAGATCGGCGTACACCAGTTGCCGCGCGGACTTGACACGGACATTCGGATTGGGCCGGTTGAAGGTAAATCGCCGTTTGTCTTTGACGAAGTACAGCAAGTGCGTGTGGGATCGACTGAATCCGTTGGCACAATTGACGCCGAAGGTGTAATACCAAATCACCCAGCTACGCAAATGAAAGCCTGCGGCCTGGGCGGCGATTTTCAACTCGGCAACGTACTCATCGCCGATCGCCAACCAGAACGAACCGTCGGGTTTCAACGAGCGATACACGCCGTCGATCCAGCGGCGGCACCAGGCGAGATAGTCGTCACTGGACTGAGCATCCTGATAGACGTCGTACTCGTAGCCGATGTTGAAGGGGGGATCGGCGAACACCAAGTCGACCGATCCAGACTCGAGCTGGCCGAGAAGCTGGAGGCAGTCCCCTTGGTGGATCGTGTTCAATCTGAGCATGTCGGCGATGAACGGAAGCACTCGTTAAACTGAAAACGCAAGATCTCCACAATCTAGCTTTGCCCGATTGAACGGCAAGTGGTGATCGACAGAGCCGCGCCGCCGAAGGAGCCTCAGCGATACAACGGCAGCAATCGATAATCGACCTCCAGCGAGAGCAGGTTCATCGTCGTCACATACAGGCGGCCAGCCATCAAGCCCCAGCGATCGGGGACCGGGTCGTAGGGATGCCAGCTACCCGCCAAATCGCCGGATTTCACTTGCGACTGGACCAGCAGCGGATGGAGGCGCGAGTTCCATGTTCGCCAGCGGTCATCGCCGATGTGCCGCAGCACTTGAGTCGCGTAGTACCAATAGTAGGTGTCACGCTGCTCGATCGAGTCCATGCCGGGTGGCGACTGCAGGAGATAATCCGCGGCGGCCAGCGCGCGCGGGTCGGTCGTTTCCCACCCGAGGTAGAACCGCATCAGTAGGCCAACGCCGGTCATTGCCGGCGAGGCTTGCTGCTGCTGACGTTGCTGGTCGGGGGCGAACGGATCGTAACGGAATCGTCCCTCTTGAATTGGATCGCGAGCCAAGTCGAGCCAAGTGCCGATTTTTTGCCACGTCGCCTCGCGCACCGGCAAGCCCGCCAGCCGGCCGCTTTGCAATGCCATCAAAACCCAGCCCGTCACTGAGGTGTCTGAGCGGCGGTCTCGCAGCGCGGCGTAGTAGCGCCAACCGCCGAGAGTGCGATCCTGAGTTTGCTCGAGATAAGCGATGGCGCGAATGCACGGCTCGCGCAGGACGGGATCGCGAGTCATGCCGTAGGCCTCGGTCAGAGCGAGCGTTGCGATGGCATGCGAGTAGAAACGGGCACTGCGATTCGATTGAGGATCCCCCTCGACGAACAAGCATCCATCGCTTCCTTGATGATCGATCAGCCACGACAGGCCGCGCTCGATGACAGCTGCGTATTGGTATTCCCGATGGGTGTAGCCCGCACCCTGAAAAGCTAAAAGAGCCAAGCCGGTCGCCGCGGCATCGCTGCGAAATTGATGAGCCATCCGCGGAACGTCTGCGTCGAAATCCTCCAAGGCCCATTTGCCGTCACTGTGCTGGTACCGGGCCAAGAACTGCAATCCCAACTCAATAGCGGGCTCGGTCGTCGGCCCCCCCCCACCGGCAGCATCGCGATTGCGAAATGGCTCCGATGGCGCGGTGACATTCGTCCGCGATGGGGGCACGGTAACTAGCTGATCGCGTTGAAATCGGTCTTGCGATTCCGGCATGACCAACCGCGAATCTCGAGTCGCGGGTCGCGACAGAGTGCCGGCGTCGAGCGAATCTGCGGCGGCCAATCCGCCGGGACCGGCCGGAGCGGCCAGGGGACTTTTCACGGGTGCCGCCAGACGAACGCTGTCGACGTTCGACGCTTCGGCAGCTAGAGCAGAACCCACACCCTCGCTCCGCATGATTTCGGTGCCGGCTGTCGCCATTTCGGTGGTCGGTGCGGCTGTTCCGCGGTCGGTGCGGCCGCGGGAAAGCTCAGTGGCTGACTCGCGCTGCGCCGCGACGATCGCTTGGTCGAGCGGGCCGGTGGCGCGGTGGAGTGGACCAGTTGAACTATCGACCGTCGCGGCTAGCGGAGCATCCGCGGTTCGCCGAGTCGCTCCGCCTGGGGCGGCGACCGCCCGATCTTCAGCCGTTACGGTCGAATCGACAGCTGATTTGCGGCGTGTGTCGTCGGTCTCGGTCGCGCGCGACGACGCGGTGGACTGGATTTTTGCGCTCTCAGTCGGGGCGCGAGAGCGTGCCGTTCGTCGATTGCCCGACAGATTTTCGGTGCTTTTTTCAGACGCTGCCGCAGTGGTCGATTCCCTTTCGCGATCCTCTCGACGAGTTGCCGACAGAGCGTTGCCTTGCATTTCGCTGGCCCGCGCTGACTCGCGAAGATCGGCCGGAGTCGCCGTGTGTTGGGGCGAACGTGAAAGGTTGGAGCCGGCGGCGCGAAGGGATTCTGCCACGTGTTCCTCGGGCTGAGCCGCCGACGATTGCGCACTGCGCGAGGAACCAGGTGGACTGGTGACCGCCGGGCCTTGTTGGGCTACGTCGAGGGAGGGCGTATGGCCTGAATTTTCGCGGTCGTTTCGGCGAGCTTCAACGTTGGTCCAAGGTCCGATTTCTGGATTGCCACCACCGCTGACGACAGCTCGTTCGGGTTCGTTTTCAGCGACGGATTTGACGGCGCCTGTGTCGAGGAGACTCTGGCCCGCTTCGGCGGCGATGCGCTGGGAAGCGTGCGGCAACGCGGACGAAAACTCGGCAGCCGATGATTCGGCGGTGCTTGCCTCGGGGAATCGCTCGCCGCGCAGTTTGGCAGGCATTGTGGTATTGGCTTGCTGCGCGGTCGAGGGAGCTCGTTCGGTGGCGACCGAACGTCGCTCGGTTGAGGCCGTTTGAGCGATTAAGGATTCGGTGACATTTGCGGCTAGGGTCGCCTCGCGCCGCGCGGCAGCCGACGGAGCCGCGGCGGCGCCGCGAGATGATTGAGCGTCCGGGCTGAAATTGCGCTGCCGTTGGGCTAGCTCCGCATTTTGTTCGCCGCGCGTCGAGGCCGTATCCGCCATTTTCGGCTGCACGCGCGGGGTGGTCGCTGAGGTGGGGGATGGTGCAGGGGATTCCAGCGGCGTGGTGGTGGTGGGTTGGGCGCTGGTTTCGATCAGAGCCCGAGCCGGACGAGGAGCCTCGTCAAGGGCGGCCAGTCGATTCGCGCTGTCGGTTGGTTCGCGGCGGGGACTGGTTAGAGGCTGAGCAGCTACCTCATCGCGGGGCGGCTCCGGCAAAGAAACGGTAGAGCGATCGGCCAGCTGTTGTGGCTCCACGCTGCGCGCTGGTTCCGGACTAGCCGCCTCGGCCCTAGTGACGCTGGTCCGGTTGGTTGGCTGTGAATCACCGGTGCTCGGGACCGCGGCCGTTTGACGAATCTCCACGGAGCGATTGCGCTGTCGGGCGGAGGGGGAACGCTCGGCAGGCGCCTCGCTGGCCGACGGGGTTTCGGCAGCGGCACGTTCCAACGACGAAGCGGAATTGGCCGACATTTGGTTGGTTTCGCGCGGGGGTTCGATACTGCGCAGGCTCGACGAGGGCTGCGCGGCGGAGCCTTCCCGTTCAGTGGGCAGCGGCGCAGCGGCGACGGCGGGACGAGCCCGAGCGGTCATGGATTCACCGCGCTCAAGTGGGCTAGCGCCCGAGGTCGGGGCGACAGCCGACTCGCTGCGACTCCGCTGCGATGGGCTTTCGGCCATCGCCAGCGCCGGCGTGGCCGGCTGCTCGCGGCATGTCAATGCGGACTCGCTGGCCGTAGTCGTGGGCAGCAATTGCGGTTCGGCCGCGGATTTCGTCACGCGCTCGTGGCGAACTGGTTCTGCTTCGATTGCCGTCTCGTCGACGGGAAGTGCCGCATTGGCTGGTGGCCAAGGAACGATGTCCCGTTGCCGCTGCACGAACACGACACGTTCGCTGCGCTGTGGCGTCGTGACGATTTCTTGACTGGGGTTGGTGGTCGGAAAAATCTGGGTGAAGGCAGCTGCCAGTACAATCAGCAAATGAATGGCGAGACTGCACAGCGCCGCGAATTGCAGGGCCCGGCGGATAAGTCGGCTAGCGATGCGTTGCATCAGGAGAAGGCAGATGCCGACAACGAGGGGCAAGGCCAAGAGGGTACCCCACAGCCACGGTCCCCTCAGCAAAACGGCAACGACACCGGCAGCCAAGGAAGCGGTCACGCACAATGCGATCGCCAGCGGCCACAATTCCGTTTCCAGCAATCCGTCCGGTGGTGGTGGTGGGAGTTTGCGAATGATCGTGCGAGTTCGTTTCACGGTCGTGTCATCCGCGGCGCGGGCTCCGCAATCTTATTGGTCGGACTCGATCGCCGCCGAGTACTGCTGGATCCCCACTTTTTTGCAGAGCCCCAAGACGGCGGCGACATGTTCCCAATCGGTCTGACGATCCCCCCGCACGACGACGGTTTGCGTGAGTGGGTTCGTGCGCTGGGCCTGCCGCAAGATTTGTTCGAGCTGTTCGATCGGCCGATACTCACCTTGGACGAAGAACCGGCCGTCCTTGTCGATATTGACGATCAATTCTTGAGGTTGAAAGATCGCGGGCAAGGCCTCGCTGATGTTAGGCAAGTCGAGATCGAGTTGGGGTTCTTCGTCCGCGATGCGGCTGGCGACGAGAAAAAAGATCAACAGCAGGAAAACGCAGTCGATCAGTGGCATCAGATTCACCGCGGAGATGGCCGAACGCTTGGGAAGCATCACAGGCATGACAGAGATCTCAGTTTGATTGGAAATACGAACAGGGGAGGACCGCGTTACCGTGTGGATCCTGCGACGAATGGCTTTCGGGACAAGGGATTGTGTGAAACTCAATTTACGTGTCGGCACAAATTCCGGTTCGCCTTGTCAGTATCTTAAATGTAGCCAATCCGCCAGAGTTTCAGAATTTTCAGAAGTTTGTCGGCAGGCCCGTGACCTTTACGGGCAACAATCCCGCCGGGATTCGCAGGACGGCGAGAGGGAGATTAACCGAAGACGGCTTTTTCCATCGCTTGGAGGCGGGCCTCGACAGCTTCTAAAGCATTCTCCAGCTTGGCGATCTTTGCGTGCAGTTCCTCGTGACTTTCAATTGACTCGGTAGGCTCAGCAGCTCCACCACGGGAGGTCCCGACCCCTTTGGCTGCGTTCACTTGGTCCCGCACCTTGGCTAATTCTTCCGGACGGTACAAGTTGTGAGTCACCATTTGCCCGCGGCCCGGAGGCGTCAATTCAACGATCAAGTCCTTGGCCAAAAGGCGGTCCAAGATGGCTCGCAATTCATCCTGGCTGGCGATTTCTTGCATCCGTGAGGCGCGCATCCGCAATTCGCCCACGGTCTGTTGGCCGCGGAGCAACAATTCCGCCAAAACGGCCAACTCGATTTTGTCGACCGGGAGCCACTCGTACGCCAGATGCTTGAATTTCGGAACCCGGCCATCGGCGTGCACCTCCATCACCGCTTGGCAGGCCCGCAAGCGGTCCAAGGCGTCTTGCACCTCGTCGGGATTGAAATTTGTGAGCGGATAACGATTGGTCTTCTGATTGCAGGCCGTGGTGACGGCATTGAGGGTCATCGGATAAAGTTCAGGAGTTGTTTTCGATTTTTCGATCAACACTCCCACGACGCGCCGTTCGGTACGGTCGAGCGGACGCCAGGTCTGCTTGCACGGTTCCGCTGCGGATTGACCATCACTCATCACTGTGTTCCCATGAGGTTCTATACTCTACACAGGCCGGGAATTTCCACGGCTGACGACAAGGGGTATTCTAGTAGACTTTATCCTTCAATCGCTACGGCTGATCGGCTGCATGAATCGGGAACGCCGCCTTATCGAAATCATTTCTGGGCAAGATCGCTCGGTAGGGGCGTGGTTACTACGCGGAGTGTTGCGGGTGGCTAGCTGGTGCTATGCCGTGACAGTATCCGTGCGTAATTGGACTTACGATTGGGGGATTCGCTCGGCGATTCGCGCCGAAATACCGGTGATCTCCGTTGGCAATATGACCACGGGGGGAACAGGAAAAACACCTGTGGTGATGTATGTCGCACGCCTTTGCCGGCAGCGGGGCCGGCGTGTCGCGATTCTCAGTCGCGGCTATCGCGCTCTGGTCGGCAGCATGGAAAATGATGAAGCCCGCGAGCTCATGGAGCGATTGCCCGATGTGCCCCTGCTGTTGGGGGCCGATCGCGTTGAGTCGGCACGAATCGCCGCCATGGAATTGGAAATGGAATTGTGCCTGCTCGATGATGGCTACCAGCATCGGCGTTTGCATCGAAACGCGGATATCGTGCTCATTGACGCGCTGGTTCCATTCGGCTACGGATACTGCTTGCCGCGCGGATTGTTGCGCGAACCGCTGCGCGGCTTGGCGCGCGCCGATGTGTTGTTGATCACTCGAGCCGAGGCGGTCAGCTCCGAGGAATGCCAGCGGATCACGACGACACTGCGGCGGTGGAATCGCCATGCTCCGGTGCTCGCATGCCGGATGGAACCAATCGGCTGGCTGCGCGCCGATGGCCAACGCGAAGGTTTGCATCGATTCGCAGGCCAGCCCGTGGCGATGCTGTGCGCGATCGGCAACCCCGGCGGATTTCGAAGTTCTCTCCAGCGGCTGGGCCTGACAATTGTTGGCGAGTTTATCTTTGAGGATCATCACGAGTACACGGCTGAAGAGTTGAATGGTGTCTACGCGCAAGCGATTCAGCGACAAGCCGAGTTGATCCTGTGTACCCATAAGGATTTGGTCAAGATCCGGCGCAATCGCGTGGGCACATTGCCGCTGTGGGCGCTTGAGATCGAGGCGTGTCTGGGGGACGAAGAGGTGGAGTTACAGAAAATCTTGAATTCTGTTCTGGAGTCAGAGTCGAATACCATGCCTTGTCCCTAAACGATTATCTGGAACGCGTTAACGTGCGGTTTTCCGGAGAACCACGGGCTCGCGCTCTGCGGCTGACAGGTTTGGGCACCTAGCCTAACTCTCATGCGGTTGACGCTTGATCGAATGGGTTAATCGATCGAGGCGATCTTGAAGTTCCTGTTGTTTTTCCGACATGCGCGATTCATTGCCGGAAGCGAGTCCCGAGTCGGTAGGTGATGCCTGAGATTTTTTGGAAGCATTGCTGCGCGCACTGGACGGGTGGTCGGAATCCCAGTTGTCCACGCCGTTATCGGAATACTTGACGTTGTCCGATTGGCGAGCTTGGTGCGCCAGTTCGGTGAAAACCTTCATGGTGTATTCCAGGAGGCGGTCTTCCTCGTGAGGAAGCTGGGGCTCATTGCCATGAGAATCGCTTGATGCCGCAGTTTCCTCAGAAGGGGTGAACCGCCAAGTTGATGGATCAGGGATATCGTCCGACGCATTCGCTGGTTTGTCTTGAAGTTGCTGTCGCGTTTCAACGGCAGGCGAAGCGGTTCCCTCGGAGGACTTCGTTGTTGATTTTTCGGAGGAACGGTCGACCTCGATGGCCGTTTTGTCAGACCATTTGACGATTTCCGCAGGACGAGTCGCTGGTCGGACCGTGCCGCTGCCGAAGGCTCGTAATGGCGGATTCGCGGGTGCCGCCGTTTGAGCCACTTTCGTGCTCTGTTTGGCCAATGGTCCGTAGGCCAGCTTATTAAATTGTTTCTTGACCGCAGTTGAAAACGTTCGCAACGTGGGGCCCCATTGGGGGTCGTCGTTGAGTACGGCGATGCCCAAGCCTAGCAGCCCCCCCCCCAGGAGGCCCAGCAGAACCAGGAATGCACGAGACGTACCTTTCGGTTTAGTGGCCAGCTCGGGTGGACCGACGATCGAGACAAGGCTGACCTTGTCGGCCGTGCTCGCCAGCGACTGGATCTCCGAGAGATTAGTTTGCAGCTTGCTCAGAGCCTCCAGCCGCTGGCTGAGGTCGTTGGTGAGCTGCTGGAAGTCGACGCGCCGTTCGTTGATCGACAACATGCGTTGCTCGTACTTGGCCTCTTCATTTTGGAAGAATTCCACTTGCGATTTGGCCAGTTCCATTTGGGTGCGGAGCGATTCCTCGATCAGTTCGATTTCGCTCGCGATCTGGAGCTCCAGATTCTCGATGGCCTGTTGTGCCCCTTTGACGCGCGGATGATCGGGGAGCAGCGTTCCGGCAAGCGTGTTGTAAGCCAGCTTCGCCTCATTCAAGCCATCGGTGAGTTTTCGCAGCGCCGGTTGCTGTTGCACTAATTCGTTGTTGCGAACGAAAGAACGTTGTGGTTGGGCTCGCGCCTCGCGGAGCAATTGCAGCTGTTTCTCGCAAGTTTGTAACTCCGTTTGAAAACGGCGCTTTTCGGTTTTGATATTTTCGATCACTCGTTGCAACTCGAAGGAACCTTGCGAATCCTTGAACGAACGGAGCGACTCCAAATCAATACCAGCGGCACCGACCAATTCGCGGACTGGGGCGGCGACGGCTTCGAATTCCGTGCGGGCTTGGTTGTATTGAAGTTGCAGTTCCCGCTCCATACTCCGCAGTACATCCATGCGGAACATTCGCAAATGGACTTCGATCTGTTCGGAAAGCCGCTCGGCGAAAACCTTGGCCGATTCTGGAGTGGCTTGGTAAACGCTCAACACCACCACATCGGTTTTGCCAAAGTCGCTGCCGTTGGGAGCCAACAGCGACACGAGTTCCCGCGTCTGGTCGACCAGCGCCGCCGAGGGCCAGGCGTCGGATTCGGCCTTGTCGGGATAAGTTCGCCGAAGGGCCTCGCGAATCACCGACGATTTTTTCGCGATGTGCAACAAGGTTTCTTGGGCGTTTTTGAGCGATTCTTGGGAAGGGAATCGGCCCGGCTTGAAAGACTGCCCGAGCAGATCGTCACGGAGGAGCATCGTCTGGGAGGCCCGCCACCGTTTTTGCGTGAGCAATGCGTAGACCACTGATATCGACGCGCAGATAAGCATCGTCGTGATCAAGATGTTCTTGTTACGCGAACAGAAATCAATCACAGATACGAGGGAAGGTCTGAGTTAAATTGATTATGCAGACACGAATCACCTGATCGTGGTGAATGTCGTGACCGCGATCCCGGATAGGCGGCGATCGAAAAATTGGTTGCTCAACGCGATGATGTGCACGCATGTCCGCCATGAACGCATCCATCAAATGGCCAGCTCAATTCGGTAGCCGCCGATCGTCAGCGGATCAGGTCAGGTCACGTATCTCCTATTTCGGATTTGCCCCGCGGGAGAATCGCTAAAAACGGATTAACCCGAATTCCATGAAACATTGCGCACGTTACGACCTGTACAATCCGCAAAGTTTGCGCCGTTTGACAGTGCTGGCAAGCTGATCTGCTTACGAGGGATCACGTTTCGATGCTCGGAAACTCGCCGGGCGGTGAGGGCGATAACTCGGGTCACCGACTTGGCGAGAGGGTGCGCGGGGAGACACCGCAACAACGCGGCAAACTCAGAGCTCCTCCCAAACCTGTCAGCAGCAGTAACCCGAAGCGTACGCGAGAACCCGTTTCGGGAGAGGCTCTCAGCCGTCGCCACGTGACCGATCCGTCGTTTCGTCCAGCCACAGCTCCGATCGCAGTAACAAGACGTTCGTGAAATGCTGGGGAAGTTCCAACTCGATGGCGAGACAGTTTTGGCCGCGCCTCAGCCTCGGCACGAGCGATTCGGTTTTCAAGGCCAAGGTAGTCGCTGACGTCTCGCTTCGGCTCCACTGGAGAGGCTGGTGGTTGAGGATCACGACTCGGGGCACTACAGTAATTTCCGCCTCCCACCAGACCCGGCCTTCGGCGGTCAAGCCACTCGGCTGATTGAATCGGCGGAGTAATCGAATTGGCCCCGCAGGCAAGGTGATGGTGCGAGGCCATGGCCGTTCGGGGAATACGCGAACGCTGACTTCTTGTCGGCTGTCTCCTAATGTAAGCAATTCCCAAGGACCGGCAAGACGAATGCGATGCAGGCCCGGTTTCAAACGAATGGCCCTTTCTTGAAGTCGAAGAGCTAGTCCCGACGCATTGCCAAACCGAAAGGTAGCAGATTTTCCAAGCGAGGTCCTCGGCAAGAATGTAGTTGGTTCAACCTCGGTCGCCTTTCGGGGAACCTTATCAGCTTGGCTACCTTGGTAGAAAACTGTGAACGATCGACGTTTGGCGAATCTGCTTCGTCGACCGCTCGACTGCTCGGATCGTGACCTTGACTCCCGTCAGGCGGAAGGGATAGGGAGGCAAGGTTTCACGCTCTAAATTGTCGTCGACGATTCCATTGCCGTCGTCATCAAGCCCGTTCGTTCCCTGGTCGACACCAAACAACAGGTCGTCATCGATCCCGTTGGCTTCGTAGTGATTCGAGAAGGTGTCGAACACCGAAACCTGACCGATGATCGGATCGGTATAACCCAATTGCGAGCGGGCAGTCGGCCAGGTCGAAAACTGGGGCTGATTGTTGGCAAACGGCACGGTCAGATATCCCAAATCGACGAAAGCGCCAGCATCAACCTGCGGATCGGCTTGGTTGTAGGCCGTGTCGCTCGGGGTCACGGGAATTCCATTGTTATCTCGGATCGCGGCATTAGGCGAATAAACTTGCACATCGAAGGCGAGCACGTCGGTCAGCATGATATCGATTCCGTTGAATCGGGCACTCAGTCCCGGCAGGTTTTGCAGCTGCACCAATCGCAGAGCGTCGCGGTTCAGAGGGTGCGGGTACACTGCGGGGGAATTCCAATGACCAAACCGATTTTCCCGCTTCGCCAAATCCTCGAGCGAGTTGGCAATCAAGTTTGTACCATCCCAACGCATCGAGATATCGTTGTTTTGGAAGAATTGAATGACGGCCGCCAGATTGGGCGCGGCGACCGACGGCGTGTTGGGCAGAATCAATAGCTGTCGGCGGTAAACCTTAGCGGGCTCGTCGTAATCGTGGAGGGCGTTGCCGTTACGGTCCTCCCAGCCAATCCACCACACGACTTCGGCTGCTTGCGAGGTGACGTCCGTTCCGTTGTATCGGCCGTGATAGACTTGGCCTCGTACGGTCATTCCTAAAATGTCGTCGATATCCCCGCGAATACTGTCGATCGTTGTTGCTGAGGAGTTGTCTCGAAGAGGTCCTTCGGTGATGCTGAAGTAGCCTTTGGGGCCGGACGTGATCGCCCAGGGTCGCAGGTCGACCGTAACTCTCTCGAGGTCATCGCGCAGCAATTCTTGAACAACCCGCAACTGGTTCGACAGTTCGATCGTGGCCCGACCTTTGGAGATCTCGGCGCTGGCATAGCGGAACGCCGCCATCATGGCCAGCAGCACAATCAAGGTCATGGTCATCGAAATCAGAATTTCGATCAGGGTCAAACCGCGGCGGGCAGCGATTCGTCGGGAATGCATGGGACAACTCCAAAAAACTTTCGAGGGCGGGCACAGAGACAAGGGGGAAAATCAGGGTTTGCCGGTGACCGCTCGACCGTGGATACGCCTCGCCGCAGGTCGCCGACCGGCTTCGTCCATCACCACGAAACCTAGTCGACCGCGAACTGGCGAGGTCCACGATGTGTTGAATAGTGACTAAACAAACGGAGGGCGTCGGAGGAAGTTTACTCGCAGCCCTTCGAAAAATGAACGCAAGCCCTATGATTCGATGCCTGAATTGTACCTTGAATTGTGGGAAAAGTACACGCTTTTTTTCAGTTAAGACGATTCGAACGGGGGTCGCGGCATTTTACGCATGGCTGGATGCTGCTGCCGACGGCCCCGAAGCGGTGATTCGCACAGATTTCGGGACGTTTTCAGGCCTTTATTCCCATCGGCCAACGACATTCTGAGAATCTAAACAAAAACCCGCCAACGGCCCATGTGTTCTATTTCATAGGACCAAAGTCCCGGGGTCGCCGCTAGATCCGCAGCGGGGTCCGGCCGGAGCTGTTGATGGCCTGAAGCCTTTCAATTTCCGTAATTTCGACCGATTTGGAGAATTTTTTGGAATCCTTAACGGGCGGCTTCGTGTAGCGGAGTACAAGAGCGAAGTGCCGAGGACCTGCGGGGAGCAAGGAATCAGCTAGGCCGCTGGCGGTCGTGAATGTGTGGGAACCGACAAAAGGGCGAGCAGTAGCAGCGCCACGATAAATCGCATCGAAAAACGAACTAATTACCGGTCAGTCGCGTTCTGGTCTACGGAATCGGATTTTTCAGCAAGGTTTATCCAGCTTCGTCGTTTTTTCAAGCAGGTTTTCGGCGATCTGTCCCCTTTTTTCTGTTCCGCGGCGAACCACTGGATACACTATTTCCATCGGCTTGTTTACCAACATCGTTGTTGCCCGCCTCGTAAAGATGAGATTGGAAATGTTCGCGTTGATGAATCATGCATCTCGACAGTTGTCGATCTTAGGAGTTTTGCTCGGTTTGGGCCTTCCGGCTCTTGTGCCGATGGAATCGTATGCCGGGAGAGTGACTTACCTTCAAGAAACCGAACGACCTAAAATTTCTGACGAAGAGGCTCTGCTGGAAAACGCGGCAGTCAACGCGCAGAACGACGGAAAGTTTCGCGACGCCGCCCAACTTTGGCGCGACTTGATCGAAAAATTCCCCCACTCCGCGCTCAACAATAAGGCGCTCCACCAGCTCGGGATTTGCGAGGTCAAACTCGAAAATTACGAAGCTGCCGAATTGGCACTGCGCGAGGCGATCAAAAGGACCAATCCCGCCGAAGTTCAAGCCTTGGGCCGCGCTCAACTCTTCCTCGGCTTCAGTCGCCTGCGGCTCGGCGAACGCGCCCTACGCGAGCAGAGGGCCACTGAGGCCAATCAATGGCTTACCTCCGCGGCGGAAGCTCTGGCGGCAGTCCACGAGAAATATCCACAGTTCCCCGATCAAGACGAGGCCGCTTATTTTCAAGGAAGCGCCTACGAATTGCTGGAGACCACCGACCAGGCGATCGCGGCCTACCGCCGCGTTCTCGACAAGCCGACCTCGAAATTCAAGCTGGATGCTCTGTGGGCCCTCGGCGACCTCGAAGCTCGCCGTCGGAATTTCGCCGCCGCGAAGGGATATCTCGAACAGTACTTGAGCGAGGGAGATGAGACAGCCCAGGCTCACGAAGTTCGAATGCGGGCCGCTCGCGTGAATTGGGAGTTGGCTCGCGAGGCGAAGTCAGCGGGCCAAGACGCTCGCGCCACGGAACTCCTGAACCAAGCCAAACAACAATTCGAGCAAGTGGCCGCTGCCGATGCGAAACTCCGCGAAGAAGCCCTCCTCCAACTCGCGATCCTCCAGGCTCAAACCGGCGAGACGGCCAAGGCCCAAGCTAACTTCGCCGTCGTGGCGCGCGGCAGCAACGCGGCACTGGCAACGGCAGCGGCCATCAATCTCGGCCAACAAGCCTTGGCTGCTCAGGATGGTTCCGGAGCACTGACGTGGTTCGATCGCGCCCTGGAACTCGATGGCAACTTCGCCGAGGCCGCACACGGCAAGGTACAAGCCCTGCTCGCCCTCGGCCAATTCCCCGCCGCCTACGACTTCGCTGGTGAAGCTGCGGCCAAGCTTACCCCCCCCTCTCAGTATCGACTCCAATTCGATCGGGCCGAGGCTGCCTATCGCATGCCGGAAAAAGTCGCGGAGGCCTTGGACTTGTACACCGAGTTGTCCGAGCGGGATTGGCCCGACGCGCCACGCTCCCTTTACAATGCGGCCTTCGCGGCGTTGACCCTCAAACAATCCGAGCGAGCAATCGCTCTGGCAGATGCCTTCCGCACTCGACATCCCCAGCATCCCTTTTTGCCCGATGCCATCGAGGTGGAAACCGAGGCGCGCATCGCCCGCGGAGATTTCGCCACCGCGGCGCGGCTGCTGGCCGACTTGATCGCTCAATTCCCCAACCATAAGAAACAAAATCCTTGGCGGCTGCGAGCCGGCGCGGCCCACGTGTTGGCGAACTCCCCCAGCGAGGCCCAGCAATGGCTCGGCCCCATTGCCAGTGCTGAGCCGCCGGTGGAAGGAACGGCCGAAGCCCTGTACTGGCTGGGTCTGGCCGCCAGCCGCTCGGGAGCTGTCGACACGGCCATCGCCAACTTCGAACGTGCTGCCAAGCTGCAGCCCGCCGCGCGGATGCCCGAGTTGTTAGCGGCGCTCGCCGAAGCTCAAGGTCAAGCCGATCAATGGTCAGCCGCCGAAGCCACCGCAGAGCGACTGGCTGAGGCTTTTCCCGAATCAGATTTGGCCAGCCGAGCCCTCTACCGCATCGCCCAGCACCACCGGGAGGCAGGCGAAAAAGCCAAAGCCGACGCGTTGTTCGCACGGCTAGCGAAGATGGATCGTGCTGGACTGCTGGCCCCGTTCGCGGCGTTGAACCGCGGTCTCCTCAAGCTCGAGAGCCGCGAATGGGACGAGGCGCGAACTGAATTCGAACGAGCTTTGGCCGCTGCCGACCAAGACCGCACGCTCCGCCACCAGGCGCATGTCGGGTTGGCGACCGCCTATCGCAACTTGAATCGTCCAAGCGAAGCCATCGAACTCCTCCAAAAAGTCCTCGCCGACGATCCCGCACCGCTGACCGCGGTCGATGCAAGCTACGAACTTGGGTTGAATCATGTTGCCGAGAAGAATTGGAATGAAGCGATCAAGGTCTTCACGGTTTTGCTCGATAAGACCGAGGCCGCCGAGATCGCTCACCAAGTCCGCTACGAATTGGCGTGGGCCTACCGCGGCAACCAACAATCTGACTTGGCAATCGCCGAATTCATGAAACTCGCCGAGACGGTTCCCAATTCCACGATCGGAGCCGATGCTCTTTTTCAAGTCGCCGAAGACCATTACGCCGCAAAACGATTCGCGGAGGCCATCGCAGCCTACGACAAGGCACTAGGGGCCGCCCCTGAATCGCTCGCCGAACGAATTCGCTATCGACTCGGATGGGCCTACTTCAATCTCGGCGACTACCCTAACAGCTATGCTCAGTTCGAACGCCAAACAAAAGATTTCCCCAACGGTCGACTGTTGGCCGATGGCCTGTACATGCTCAGCGAGTCCGCCTTCCAGCAGCAACAATACGAGACCGCCTATCGGCACTTCCGCGAGGCTCGGCCGGTCATGAAAGCATCTCCTTCGGTCTCGAAGACCAACCTCTGGCTCAGCGACCTGCACGCCGCTCAGAGCGCGAATCAGCTGAAAAAATTCGAGGAAGCCCGCGATTTTGCGACCAGCTTGACCGAAGACCCCGCCGCCGATGAAGGCCTGCGGGCCGACGCCTACTTGCAATTGGGCCTCGCCCACCAAGGCCTCAACGATCCGGCCGCAGCGACCGCAGCCTGGACCAAGGCAGCCAGCGATCTGAGCAAGACAGGCGCGCAAGCCCGTTACCTGCTCGGGGCCACCTTGTTTGCCCAGAAAAATTTCAAAGACGCGATTCTGCAATTCTCCCTCGTTCGCAATGGCTATGGCGGCAAGTCCGCCGATCCCGACATCGATCCCTGGCAGGCACTGGCGACGTTCGAAATCGCTCGTTGCAAGAACTGTTTGGCGCAAGTCGCCGCCCAAGAAAACAACCCCGAGCTGTCCCGCGAACTGGTGCGCGAGGCCATCCAATACCTCCGCGATCTGATCGCCGAATTTCCACAAGATCGCCTCGCGCCTGACGCCGAGCGCGAGATTCAAAAACTTCAGCAGTATCTCAACAAGAACTCATCCTCTGGCGGAACCTATCCATGAACCGCTTGTTTCTTCGTCTCGTCAGTGTCCCCGCGCTGATTCTCTTGATGGGAGTCGCCGCTGCGCCGCTCGCCGCGCAATCCGTGTCGCCATCCGAATCCTTGACTCCCGCAGCGACCGCCCCTGCCGATTTGCCCCCCCCAGCGAAAACCAAAGCGGGCATGAGCGTCTTGTCTCTACTGCGTCAGGGAGGCTGGTTCATGCTGCCGCTTTCCTTACTCAGCCTCGGCGTGCTAACCCTGATCATCGAGCGGGCAATTCACCTGCGCCGGGAACGGCTCTTGCCCGAACGTTTTTTGAAGCGGCTAGGGCAGTTGGCCGATCTGCCCGGCGGGCTCGATCCGCGCGAAGCGTACCGGATTTGCCAAGCCCACCCGTCGGCCGCAGCCGATGTCCTCCGCAGCATTCTAGTCAAGACAGGCCGCCCCATCTCGGAACTCGAATCGACGCTCCGCGAAACAGTACAACGCTGCGCGGTCAAACACCAACAAACGGTCAGTTGGCTGGGATTGGCCGCCGCCGTCGCCCCACTAATCGGCCTCCTCGGCACCGTGTGGGGGATCACCGAGTCGTTTTACGATACGACGCAACTGCAGGTCGGCCAAAATCGCGCTGAAGCCCTGTCGCACGGCATCTACGTCGCCCTCGTCACCACGATCTGCGGTCTTGTCATCGCCGTGCCCGCCACGATCGCGGCCCATTTTTTCGAGAATCGTATCGTGACGCTCATGAATGAAATCGAAGAACTGGGACTGAACTTGCTGCCGCATTTCGAACGATACGAGGGCCATGTGCGGCTTAACCCGAAACTCCCGAGTGGCGTCGAGAACCAGTCGGAGGAGTTCGACAGCGAATTCGTCCTGCCGCCCCCACCACCGATAAGCCGCTCCCATCGCTCGGCCGCCAAATCACCGGCGTCCCCCTCCACGTAATCCACGCGATGGCGAGTAATTCACGCGATGGCGACCTCCGACTCGGAGACGATCGGCACGATACCGCAGGAAGACAAAGGCCAATGTTTTGATGCGGAGATCGCCGATGCACGGTGGCGAATTCTTGAAATGCGACGCTCGGGACTTCTCGATCGTCGGCAACCAAGCTATCGTTGATGGCATCTTGGAAACGAGTTCTCGGCAAGCGATTTGACGGAACGAGATCATGCTCCTGGTCAGCCCTGGCAACTTAGATCATCGCCTTTTAGCGTCGTATCTTTATCAGCCGCAGCCAATTCAGCTCGACCCCGCCTGCTGGTCGGCGGTCGATCAATCACGGGAAACCGTGCAAACACTCATCGAACAGGGAAAAGTTGTCTACGGGCTGAACACAGGATTCGGCATGCTCGCCAATCAACGGATTTCCCGGGAACATCTGGCTCAGTTGCAAGTAAACCTGGTGCGGTCCCACGCGGCAGGTTGCGGCCCGCTCCTCGCTAATCGGGTCGTTCGCATGATCATGCTGCTCAAAGCTACGAGCCTCGCGCGCGGCTACTCCGGCGTGCGCCGCGAGGTGATTGAGTTGCTCGTGGCGATGCTCAACGCTGAATTGCTCCCCTGTATTCCCAGTCAAGGCTCGGTAGGGGCCAGCGGTGATCTGGCGCCACTGGCCCACTTGAGTCTGGCCATGATCGGCGAGGGACGCGTTCGCCATGGCGGCGTCGAACTTGAGGCTACCGAAGGGCTGCGGCGTGCGGGCCTCGAGCCCCTTGCTCTGGGGCCCAAAGAGGGGCTCGCGCTGCTCAATGGCACCCAAGTGTCGACGGCACTCGCTCTGGTCGCCCTCTACGATGCGGAACGCTCCTTCAACGCAGCCATCGGCATCGGCGCAATGACCGTCGATGCGACCATGGGGAGCGATACACCTTTCGACCCCCGCATTCACGCCATCCGCAATCATCCCGCGCAGATTGACTGTGCCGCAGCTTATCGCCGATGGCTAGCCGACAGCGAAATCCGCCGTTCACATCTGGATTGCTCGCGGGTGCAAGATCCCTACTCGTTGCGCTGTCAGCCTCAAGTCATGGGAGCGTCGCTGGAGTCGCTCCGCCAAGCGGCCGCGGTGCTGCTTCGCGAGGCTAACGCCGTGTCGGACAACCCGCTGGTGTTCGCCGACGATCAATCGATCCTGTCCGGTGGAAATTTTCACGCCGAGCCGGTCGCCATGGCGGCCGATCAAATGGCCGTCGCCATCGCTGAAATCGGGGCCTTATCCGAGCGGAGAATCGCCTTGTTGGTCGATCAGCACCTCAGCCACTTGCCCCCCTTTCTGACAGAGAGCAGCGGACTCAACTCGGGATTTATGATCCCCCAAGTCACCTCGGCAGCTCTCGCCAGCGAGAATAAGCAACTCGCCAACCCCGCCAGCGTCGATAGCCTGCCGACCAGCGCGAACCAAGAAGACCACGTCAGTATGGCCACCTATGCGGCACGCCGCTTACATCCCATGCTCGAAAACGTCAATCACATCTTGGCGATCGAACTGCTGGCCGCCGCTCAAGGCATCGATTTTCGAGCACCCCTGAAAACCAGCCCACCCCTGCAGCAACTGCACCGGCAAGTCCGCGCACTGGTTCCCAAATACGAGCAGGATCGCGTCTTCGCGGGGGACATCCGCACCATCAAGACCGAAATCATCATCACATTCCCGGTCTCCATCCCCCTCGCCACCCCCTGATCCTACTGATCCTAATTCGATCCCTCTCTTTAATTGGTGCCATCCAAGCTTTATTAATTGGTGCCATCCCTATTTTTTGCAGTCCACCACCAATCATCACGGAACTATTGGCGGGAACTGTTGGTGCCATCCATTTGCAACTATTGGTGCCATCCATCTTTTTGTTGACATCGTTTTGCAGATGTGTTACAATCTGAAAATCTTTGAGGAGGACTTTCTATGGGACGACCTTTGCGTGTGGAGCAGTTTGGTGCTGGGGAGGTGTGCATAGTGCACGC
>CALDHM010000014.1 GCA_937941455.1 uncultured Pirellulaceae bacterium
GCTGTCAGGTCACTGCAATCACCCAGGAGACTCTGCAATCCACGGTAATCGAGCTTGAGAAAGTTTTTCAGAACTAAACAGGCAAAGAGTTGCCTTTGGGTAAATTTTTTCGGACTGTTCTTATGCGAATAATTGGGGAAAGCTTGTGCGGCGACGCACCAAGCCTCAAATAGAACATCTTTCGGTGATTTGCTCGTTGTACTCACGGGCCACCAATACGAAATGTTTTCGCATATGGTTCCCCGCGTTTTATCAGTTTTCTACAGAGCCGCTCAGAATTACTTACTGCGTCAGGGCAAGGCTCAATTCAGTCAGGGAGCATTGACTCACGACTATTTGCGGGCGGCGGGTCGCCATGGTTTGGTGCCGGAGGCCGCCTACAGTGGCTTGGTTGATGGTGCGGTGCGGCACGATCATTCGGAACTGGAAGCGGTTGCCAGCAGTCTATTAGCGACCTTTGCGAAGCAACCCAAGCTCAGCAAAAAATGGCGACCCTTAATGGAGAATCTCTTGGACGTTTATCTCGGGTGTCCGCCCGCGGAGTTTTCCTACAACGGAAAAGATTACACGCCCCGTTCGTTCGCTGACGAACTGGGCTTCCAAGCGGATGACTATGTGCATTTCACGTCGTTTTCTCATCATCCCTCTGGCAAACCATTCGTTTTGGAGATTCCCGATAATTTTTCCAGCGGATCGTTCATGAATGTTCCGCTTGATGATTTGGTGGCGATCATTGACCGGGCGATTGACCAAGGCTTCACGGTGGCTTGGGATGGCGATGTCAGTGAGCGCTCGTTTTTGCGGAATGAGGGGATCGCTGTTATGCCGTCTGCAAGCAATCGCGATTTTTCGAAGAATCCAGGTCCTGAGGAAGTGGTCAATCAGGAACGTCGTCAGGAGGCTTTCGAGTCGCTCGCTACGGCGGACGATCACTTGATGCATTTGGTGGGACGCGCCTTTGATCAGCATGGAACCAAATACTACATCATCAAGAATTCGTGGGGTGAGATTGGCCGACATCGGGGATTTTTGTATATGTCGGAGCCCTATTTGCGAGCCAAAACAATTGCCATCACCGTCCACCGTGACGGGGTCAAACGGATCGATGAATAGGCCCGAGGCCCGATGGCACTAGGGTGGCCTGCCGAATTATGGGGGGCATCCTAGAGCAATGTTATCGCTCGACTTTTGCCGCCGTCGGGCAGGAGGCAGCTGGACCTCTGAACTAACTTTCCTACCCTTGTGATTTGCATTGTCAGTGGCCGAACATGCGCTAATTTGCAGCAAAACGTGGGGGGCTGGGATGCTTGGCGGATCGTTAAACTTTGCGGCTTGCAATCGTTGTAATCTCAGCCTGTGTGGATTTTCTTCGCGGCGGACCCAGTTTGATCTTTTCACGGTTTTTTTTCTCGCTTATCGTGTTCCCCGCGAACCGTTTCGGTATCGATTCCGTAAATGGAGTTCGCCGCACTCCACGAAGGAGTTCGTTTCGATTCAACCCGGCCTTGGGCAGGAAGTGTGATCGGGGACTTACTTTGTGTCGAGTCAAGTTTTATGCGCCAGTTTTTTCGTTATCTCAGGACGATCGCGTGTTGTCTGATCGCGACCGCATGCTACGGGGTTATGGCCCAAACCGTCCAATCGAAGTTCGATGTGCCCGCACTGATCGAAGCTCATGCCGTTACGAATGAAGCATGGCTAGATCCAAACGATGACTACGAAAAATTGATCGAAATCGTCGTCCCGGTCAGTTGTTGGGTCGAGAAACGGTATCGAGATGATATCCAAGAATTTCGCTTCGATGTTCTGTGGCATGGCAATCATCATCCGGTTGTCGATTATCGACCTCGCACGAGTCTGCAGTCTCCCGTCCATGGGACGATCGCGATCGAGAAACGTGACGATCAAACCTTTCGTCTCGGCGGCGATACGATTGTTCCGACGGCTGTGACGAACGTTGCGGCACGTATGGAGAAAGCTATGGTATCGGGGCAGATCACCCGCTTCGAGGAAATTCCCCAACATGATTTGTTGATTGCATCGGGTTCGGTTAATCGCGGCACAGGGGCCTTCTTTCGCTTCCATTCCTCGAAGCAATTTCCTTTGGAGGGGGGCCGCGATTTGACGTTGATTTGTCGAGTACCTAAAACATGGCGAGCTGGCTTGCTCCGCGTCGATTGTCTGGGTCTGGGAAAAGTCAAACGTTTCGCGAATTTTACCGAAGAGATTCGATCGTCGATTTCGTTTTTGGTCCCGATTTATCTCAAAGGGGACCGCGAGGCCCAGCGGGCCGCCATTGAATATGTCCAACAAGAGCAAAGCTTGCGGCAAAGTTGGAGCCAATACCTTGCCGATCGCTCGCCTACGACCGTGCTCGAATCGATGCAGAAAAACCTGGTTTGGCGTCGAGATGAACCGGAGCCGCCTGCCGACCTAGCGCAGCGCGTCATTCACGCTGATGACGAAATCGATCTGGAGCCGACGACTAACAAATTGCCGAGCGATCTGCGAAACAAGTTCCGGCATTTTGCGTTGGCGCGGCGGCAGATGATCGCGTTGGGATACTGACCATCGGCGTTCTGGTGCAAAAAAATGGCTGGCGTTGGTGTTCGCGCGGCGGAACCTCGCGATCGTTAAGTTTTGCCGCCTCGTTCAGCGCGAAGGCAATTGTCGGGACTTGTGATCATCGTCCTCATGCGAAAAGAGGTTGTGACTTTTCGAGCATCAGCGTTCTTGGCTGCAGTTTTCTGATTTTTAGGATTCCGTTGAGGTAGAAAGGCGTTTTCGGAAGATCTGCGGATGTCCTGAGGAATTGGCGCTCCCCTCGGCCTCGCTGCGTTCGCCGCCCGCCTCCTAGAGTGACGGGGGGCGCGATTTCTAAGCTGGGCAGGATTGCTGCCGCCAACTGACATCCCGAAAACTGTGCAAACTTGAACGAGGAAAAGCAAAAGCCTATCCGACAAAATGTTCGCACACGAGATCGCCGACCTCTTGCGTTGAGTAGCCCATTTTCCCGGCGGCTTGGCTTTTCATCTTCGTGCCGGTCACCCGCTGGATAGCGGCCAGCACGCGGTCGCCCGCCGCGGGTTGACCGGTGTGCTGCAGCAGCATCGCCATCGCTCCGATCGCGGCGATCGGATTGATCACATTTTTGCCGGTGTATTTCGGAGCGCTGCCTCCCATCGGTTCGTACATGCTGACACCCCCAGGGTCGGGATTGATGTTTCCGCCTGCGGCGACTCCCATACCACCTTGGATGATGGCACCAAGGTCGGTAATGATGTCCCCGAACATGTTGGTGGTGACGATGACATCGTAGAATTCAGGATTTTTGACCATCCACATGCAGCAGGCATCGACGTTGTTGTAATCGGCTTGCACATCGGGAAATTCCTTGGCGACTTCCTCGAAGGTTCGCATCCACAGGTCGTGCCCGTAGGTCAGCACGTTGGTCTTTGCGACCAGCGTCAGATGTTTTCCCTTTGGATTGTTCCGCTTGCGGGTGAACTCGAAAGCCCAGCGGATGCAGCGCTCGCAGCCCTTACGGGAATAGATCGCCGTCTGGGTCGCGACCTCGTCGGGGGTTCCTTTTTTCAGGAAGCCTCCGATGCCCGCATACAGGTCTTCGGTATTTTCCCGAACGACGACGAAGTCAATGTCGTCGGGGGTCTTATTTGCCAGCGGCGTTTCTACGCCGGGATAGAGTTTGACGGGGCGGAGGTTGATGTATTGGTCGAGCTTGAAGCGAGTTTCGAGCAACAGCCCCTTTTCGATCAGTCCCGGTTTCACGTCGGGATGCCCCACGGCGCCGAGAAAAATCGCATCGTGAGCTCGCAGAATGTCGAAGCCACCCGCGGGGATGATTTCCCCCGTTCGCATGTAACGTTCGCTGCCCCAATCAAGATGTGTCAGAGTGTACTGAAAGTTATCGATTTTCGAAACCGCCTCCAGAACCTTGAGCGCCTCGCGAGTCACCTCGGGTCCGGTTCCATCACCACCAATCACGGCAATTTTCATACAGCTACTTTTCTCCAGCCTTTACGTCCTTAGTTGTCGTTCTCAGTGTTAAATGATCGACCGAAGTCGATAAGTTGCGGATTAGTCGCGGTATTCAGAGCGTTCTTGCATCGATTTACACTCGATGCCGATCCTCCCTTGTGTCATCCGTCGCGCTCGCATTGCGGACACACCGACGAGAATCCCTTTCCTAATCAAGCTCGTCTGCCCAAAGAAAATTCCGAAGGATTGCGACGTCTGCGCCGTGAGGTTCAATGGGTAGCCTTCCTCGCGTGGCGAAAGGTATCGAATTCTGCGATCGCCCTGCGCTGCGGACTGCGGCTATTTTCGATTGCCTAGCCCCCAACGCGAATGAGTCTACCACGTGAGGCAAGGGCTGGCTAGTTGTTGCTAAAGCCCAAGTGGGATTGGGCTTCGATCGCCAGGGGATTTTGCACGTAGGCGGCGTAGCATTTGGAGCAGAGATCGAATTCCCGCCGTGTGAGGATTTCCGGGGAAATCATTTCGCCGTCGCCATCGCATTCCAGTTGATCGATGATATCCTCGATTGCCTTGAGTTGAACCAGTTCGCCGTCTTGGTCGAACCCGCCGTTTTCTCCAGTCGCTTGGACTTCGATCCGCACAACGTATCTCGTTTCGTGCTCCGTTTCGATGACCTTCCGGCAACGGTCGCAAGTATAGTGAATCATCGGACATCCGTTTCTGTAAAATTTTGCTGCGTGAAGGGTACGCTTCGCGGGGTTCTCGAGTCAGCAGAGCCAACTATCAACTGCATGTGCGATTCAGTGCCGCGAACCCTACGTCATCGTAACTTGAGCGAGTGTCGTTTGGCAAATTTTTCTGAGATGGATTCAAGAAAAAAATGCTGTCAAGTCGCGCGCAAAAAAATCCCGGCATAAACTAAGCTTATGAATCGCTCAGTTAGCCGGGAGGAAATCGCTGATTTGCCGAGAGGTCGTCAAGCGTGCGATCGATGTGCGGTTAGTTGTCGGCTAGTGGCTTTTTCCGCTCGGTGATGTTGGGGCAGGTCTTCGACATGGACGCATTGATTTCGATGTATTCTTTCATGTCTTCCGGCACGTCGTCTTCGTGATAAATGGCCTCGACCGGGCATTCCGGAACGCACGCCTCGCAATCGATGCACTCATCGGGATTGATGTAGAGCATCGTCTCGCCTTCGTAGAAGCATTCGACGGGGCACACAACCACGCAGTCGGTGTAGCGACAACCGTCGCAAGCCTTGGTTACCACATGAGTCATTTATAATTCTCCGAGAAATTCGACACTTGCCCAGCGACAACGTTCTCGCAACCGCCAGTCGGCGGCTGATCCCATTCAAATTGGTCGGCGATCCGCCCGCGGGAACGTAGCAATTGTCGTCTGATCGTGAGTATATCCGGCCGGTTCCAAAAATTCAAATCGGCGGGGATCTGGCCCTTATCGCTGGATGGAATTGGGGTCCCAGTTCCGACTGACTTTTTCTGCAGTATCCATCTGCAACGGCCTGTCAGCGGGTGCCGACAAATCGATCAGGGGTACATCTCCTGGGTTCGGCATTACCCACAGGTTTTCTTGATTACCGTAGAAAGAATTGATCGAAAACTCGCCAAAATCGACGACGATTTTGGATTCTTGTCCTTTGGCGTCAAAGACGTGGATTTTCACGCGTTGCGGCAGGCTAACTTTGGTTTCGGGGTAATAGCGGTAACTCTGCGAATCGATGTAGGCGATGCGTTGTCCCTGCTGATTGTAGAAGGCTTGCTGCAGCACCAATCCCTTGCGCGGATCGACTGTAATCACGCGAATCATGTTCCGTCGGCTTTCGTGCTCATGCGCCACGACATCGATGTGGCCATCGGGGCGTTGTCGGTATTCCGGATTCGGGTCGCGGAAGTTGGGGAGGCCCAAGCCATCCATCAGCCACTTGGGCTGGAGCGGGATTTGGTCATGGATAGCACTTTGCTGGAACTCGTCGTGGTAAGCGTAATAGAGAGCGGGGGGATCGCCGGGTGCCGAGACCTTTTTCCAGATCCAGAACAATTCGCGGTTGTACCCGAGGTCGAAGCCCATTTCAGACATGCCCATCAATCCCGCTTTCAACCTCAGGTTGTCGGGCCGCTGTACTACCAAATCCCCTCGCAAGCCTGGCATGCCGTCGATGGCGATCCGTGCATCGGTCTTCAAGAACTCGACCCGAGCAGCTTGCTCGTTCATTTTACTGAGCACCACTTGGACATCGTGGGGATTATTCGTCAGTACCGGCGCGTCGCGGTTGCTGCTTTTCATACGGGGGAAACTTTGGCATCCGCACAGTCCCACCAGCATCGTGAGCGAGGCCAGGCACAAAGCGATGAACCGGTGTTGAACGCCCCCGGACGGAAAATTCTCGAGTTGCGGCCGTTGACCTGAGCTAGGAAGGAGCATGATCAACTCCTTCTTCGTCAACCTCAGCATCTTCTGCAACCTGTTGATCGGTGAACAATTTGCTCGCGAGATTTTGTTGGATCGCCTCTACTTCCGGCGGCGTCAAATCCACCGATTCCACCTCGTAGTTTGTTTTCGTTTTCGGGTTTTGAATCACGAGAACTTGTCGGCCGTCCCGTTCGAGAGTCTCATGCCAGATCAAGATCTTTTTGCGGACCAGCAAAAGCGCTGTCACATAGGTCAAGCTGTCTCGAGGAGATTGCTGATAAACATGATCGAAAAAGGCCAGCAAAACGGAACGCGGGACCCAGTAGACGCGACCTTGGTCTAGGGACGGGATTCTCGAACGCCACCAACCGATGCAGTCGGCTGGGGGGCCTTCCCAAGCCTGTTCCGAGAAGTCGGAGCGGATCAGTTCACCATTTGGGCCTTCGATCAATGCTGAATAAAAGAATTCGCCAGGTCGAATTTCCTGCTCGGTTCGCGAACAGCGGCGCGTCGGACGTTTGAAGTCGAATTCAATCATGATGTTTTTAGATTGCGTTTCTTATTCGAGTCGCGCCAAAAAGTCGGCGAGAACACGAAAGCGAGGGCCGCGTCATGTACAGGCAGACGTTGCAGATTCCGATCAAGCCGCTGGTGCGCGGCCCAGGCATTCGCCATGTGTCTCCAACGAAGTCCGGACGGCCCTTGGGCCATTTCGACGATGTCGGCCCAACACACGGGGATGCGCCAAATGTGCAGCCAAATTCCTGACACCCGTCGGTTTGTCCTTAGACCGTCGTCCATTTTTTCTCTAAATGGTGGCGAAGCATAGGAAATTCCGTGGTTTCGAGCAAGTCAAAATCGCATACCCATCATCAAGCCCCAGAAACCGGGACGTCGTAGCCATCCCGTTAAATCTCGGCAAGCCGAACGACAATCCCCCTCTTGCTAAAAATCACCGAATAAACGGCTGTTTTGGACCATTTCTGGTTGAATCGACCCGCCCACTTGGGGGAAATGCGGATGTAGACTCAATTGTTGGGAAAGCCAACGAGACTGGGAGCGTACCGAATGGATTATGCGGCCTAAGGCTGCGGCGAAACCGCCAGCTTCTTCGAATTAAAGGTCTATGGCGGTTGACCAGAAAATTGACCGACTAAAATGGCGTTAGTTTGGGGTGCTTGGTATCGCACGGGAGTGTCGCAACTTGGAATGTGACGCACGAAAGGTCCGAGCGAAGCCACCCGGAAACGAACCACCGAATTACCCGATTCGAGCCTATCGACGTTAACGCCGAATTCCCACCAGAATGATCTTGATTTACCACCACGTCTGCCCGCTGGAAAATATTCCAGCACGCCAATTTCCTCAAGAAGGGTGGAGTTATACGGTCACCCCTGACGACTTGGAACGGCAACTTAACGGTTTGCGAGAACGAGGATTTCGTTTCGTCGACTTTGATCGGTACCTGAGCTTTGCCGAACCGAATCAATTGCTGGTGACGTTCGACGACGGTTGGCGGGACGCGTTCGACTACGCGGTGCCGATCTTGGAGCGATTGCAAATTCCGGCGACTTTTTTTCTGATCACCAGCGGTATGCCCGGCGTGCCTGCCGATCGCCATATTTCGCCGACTCAAATCCGCCAACTACTTCGCTCCGGAATGACCGTCGGGGCGCACACGCAAAGTCATCAAACGCTCGATGAGATACCGCTGGAAGTCGCGAAGAAAGAAATTGTCGGTTCGAAAACGCGACTGGAAGATTGGACCAACGAGCCAATCAGATACTTTGCCTATCCGTTCGGCCGGTTCAATCGTCGAGTGATGGAGACGGTTCGCGAGGCCGGCTTTCAGGCCGCCTGCGGTGCACAAGGTTGGGGGACCAACAACGAACTGTGCCGCTATCGTTTGCATCGCGATATGCTGTCGCCGCGGCGGTTCAGCATCATGAATCGGCTGCGAACGAGTTCATGGTTTCGTCAACTCATGCAGCTTTCACCGAGTCAAAACGCGAACCACGATGCGGCCTCGGAAAAATCTGCGCCCGAGTTTCCGCGGCGAAACGCGACAAGCCCAGTACTTCCCGGTCGCGAACTAGAATCACCGTCGTTGTTTTTCACGTGTGAGCCGGTCGACGATCGAACAGTTTCCTGAGTTCCAGGGTTTGGGGTGGGCTGCTGATTTGGGTGGGGCCGCAAATCTGTTTGCTTACCGGATACAAACCTTAGTCGCGTGCTCTACAGCGGTTTTCGTGAGAATTTAGGAGATTTTTCAGAAACTCCCCACCGCTTCCTGCTTGGGCTTCAACTGCGGACTTTGACCGTGCCAGGCTTGAGTTGTTCTGTTGCAAGTCATCGCTAAGCTCGCGATAGCCCCCTGTCGGAGAATGTGCGGCGAGTGCGGTCGTCGTTATGTTACAATGGGACTGCAGAAAGTGGATCCGCCGCCAGTGGCCGAGTAGCATCCGCAGGTCGCGAGGTTGGCGGTAGGTTGGTTCAGCAGGTATGGTGTTTCCATGACGACAAAATCGACTGGGTCGAATAAGAAAAAGGTTGCGAAGAAAGCCGAGGCCAAGCCAGCCGCCCGGAAAAAGTCGGCAAAGGAAAAAAAAACTCCTGCCAAGCCGATCGTTAGTGCCCCCCCTCCGGGAGCATCACCCGCACATGTAGTGGCTTACTATTTTTCCAGAAGTGGCTATTGCCGAGTGCCCGATGTCAAGCGTCGCAAAAAAGAGTCGCGAACGTACAAGATGGGCTATGAAACGCGAATCAGTGTCTACAAAAACGAATTGAAGGAACTGCGGCAAGCATTAAAGAATCTCGGACTTCTCGCAGGCAGACCTTACGCGAAAAAAAACAAATTCTGTTTGCCGCTGTATGGCAAGTCCGTCATGGATCAGGTCTGGGCCTGGACCTGCGATTACGGCACATCCCCCGAATGATGGTCGCATGCTGCTCGGCTACAACACGAATGGGCTGTCACATCATGCACCTGCAGCTGCCCTCGAACTCTTGGCCGAAACCGGTTACCGCTGCGCCGGCATCACGATCGACCATCAGTGGTTGAGTCCGTTGTCGCCGAGTTGGCGAGATGAGCGGAGGCGATTGAGCGAGCAGATTGCCGAGCTGGGACTCGCGACAGTTATCGAAACAGGTGCACGTTTTCTGTTAAATCCGCGGAAAAAACACGCGCCATCATTGGTCGCCCCCACCGACGAAGCGTTACCCAGAATCCAATTCATCGACTATGCCTGCCAACTCGCCGCTGAATTCGGTAGCCGGTGTGTATCCATCTGGTCTGGATCGCGGCCGAGTCATTGGGATTTGCAGCAGTCTTGGGATCAACTGGCCGCTAATCTCGAACTGGTTCTGCAGTCGGCGGACCGCCATCATGTGGACATCGGATTCGAACCGGAACCCGGAATGTTTGTGGATACCATTGCCGCTTACGAGCGATTACGTCAATGGATTGATCATCCCCGCCTCAAGTTGACCATGGACGTCGGGCATTTATTTTGCCAGGGGGAGTTGCCCATCGCCGATTATATCCGCCGTTGTCGCACGCATATCGTCAACGTGCATATCGAGGACATGCGGCAGGGGGTGCATGAACACCTCATGTTCGGCGAGGGGGCCATGAGTTTTCCCCCGATCTTGAAGGCCCTGGCGGAAATCGGCTATGTTGGCCCGTTGGTTGTGGAATTGAGTCGCCATAGCCACGACGCGGTAAATGCGGTGCGGCGGGCCTTTGAGTTTTTGTCTCCACTTCTTCAGAGCGTTTCCCAGTCGAACCTGAAATAGCATCATGCGAAAACCTCTCGTTCTGTTGACCGTACCTGGGCTGCGCCGGTGCGATCTGTCCCACATGCCTTTCTTGAGCAAGTTTCTGGAGGCTGGGAAAATCGGCGGAGTGCGGCATTCGTTTCCGAGCGTGACTTGGCCGGCCCAAGCGACGATATTGACGGGAACTCTTCCCTGCGACCACGGCGTCATTGCTAACGGTTTTTATTGGCGCGACACTCATCAGGTCGAAATGTGGACCGCGCCCAATTCGGTCATTCAGCGGCCACAGATTTGGGACAGACTCAAAGGGATCGCTCCCGGGCTGACTACGGCAGCTTGGTTTCCCATGTTGTCTAAAAGGTCGAATGCCGATGTTGTGTCCATGCCTGCGCCGATCCACAAACCGGATGGCAGCGAGGAGTTGTGGTGTTACACGAAACCGCAAGAGTTTTACGGCGAACTCCTGGCTACCCTGGGGCATTTCCCGCTTCAGCATTTTTGGGGCCCGCAGGCCAACATCAAGTCTTCGGCTTGGATCTGCCAATCGGCGGCGATCGCTGCGGGCCGCTTCCGGCCGGACTTTTTTTACATTTATTTGCCCCACTTGGATTACGCCGCGCAGAAGGCTGGCCCGGAGAGCCCGGCAGCGAAGACAGCCGTGCAAGAATTGGATCGATTGCTCGCCGACTTCGTGCCGCAAATGCAAGCGGCATATTCAAATGCCGACCTGAAATGGTTGGTCGTGACCGAATACGTGATTTCCTCCGTCGACCATGTCAGCTTTCCCAACCGCGCGCTGCGGGCTGCCGGTCTACTGAAAACGCGAGCCGATGAGGACGGTCGCGAGTTGATCGATTTTCAGAATTCGCCCGCCTGGGTCTTGGTCGATCATCAGTTGGGGCATGTGTTTGTCAAAAATCGCGATCCGCGCGTGGTGGCAGCAGTCGTGCAACTGTTTGAAAATACTGCGGGAATCGCTCGAGTCTACGCGGGGGATCGTCGCCAGCAGGTCGGTCTCGACCACGAACGAGCGGGTGATGTGATTTTGGAATCCGCGCCGGATAGTTGGCAAGCTTACTATTGGTGGACCGATGCTGGGCTGGCTCCGAAATTCGCTCGGACCGTCGATATTCACCGCAAGCCTGGGTATGATCCCGTCGAGCTGTTTATCGATATGTCGACCAAATCGATTCCACTCGACGCAAGTTTGGTGAAGGGCTCGCATGGCGTTGTTCATGATGGGAACATCGCTCAAGCCATATTTGCCTCCGTCAACTGCCGACAGCCTGTGCCGACGGAAATCCGCGATACCGAGATTTGCGAGTGGGTGCTGGGAGAATATCGCAGTTGACCGACGGCAAATCGCGGCGGATGGTGATCGCTTTTTTTAAATCGGATTGGAGGCGACGCCAGCGCTGGCCTCGACCCCATTACGGTCCGATCACGGCGCATTTGCGGGCCGCCAACTTGTCGCACATCTCGAAGAAGGCGTCTTCGGACATCTTCGTGTAGGTCACATTCAGATATTTCAGGCTGGGAAATTCCGCCAGCTTTTGGGCCGATGCGTCGCCGATTTCGGTCGAACCCACATGCAGCCAGGTTAAATTCTGTTTCGCTGCCAGCAATTCGATCGCGCGGTCGGTGATCTTCGTTTTATCCAAGTTGATACGGGTCAATTCAGGCAACTTGACCAGAGATTCCGCCACGCCGTCGCTGACTTGGGTGCTCCAAAAATTCACATCGCGTAGTTTAGTGAGTCGGGCCAATGCCGGGGCTGCCGCATCAGTCACTCCGGGCGAGTTCGTTTCGCTGACGTCCAATTGCGTGATTCCAGGAAACTCATCCGCCAAAAATTGGATCGAAGCGTCAGAAATCTTCGTGTCGCGCAGATTGAGGAATGCCATTTGTTGATGACCGGCCAAGGCACGCAATCCCTTGTCCCCTACGTTGGTGCGGACCAGATGAATCTCGCGTAGCTCCTTCACTTGTCGTAGTGGTTCCATGCCCGCATCGGAGACGGCCGTATCGTTGAGGCCGAGTATTCGCAATTTTTTCATCCGACCGATGGCCGCCATTCCCTTATCGGTGATCTGTGGGCCCCAGACTTTGACGAAGGTCAACTCGGGCAACCCCGCGAGGATTTCCAAACTGCGGTCCGAGACGCGGTTGCAATCAGTCAGGTCGATGGCCCGTAAGGTTTTGAGAGTTGCCAATTTCGCAACCCCGTCATCGCCGACCCTGGTCTGTCCAATCCGGAGTTGCTCGAGTTTAGGAAATTTGGCGACGATCGCCATGCCGTCGTCCGAAATATCGGAACGGAAAAGTTGAAGATATTTCAAGTTATTCAAGGCGAGGAGTTTCTCGAGGTTTTCCGTTGACGCGGGGGCCAAATCCATGGTCAGGCGCTCCAACCCCACCAACTTGGCGATGGCGTCAAACGATTCCGGCTTGAGGTCCGCTCCTTTGACGACCAAGCTGCGCAATTCCGGAAATTGTTGGAGAATCGGCAAGGCTGCAATGCCATTGCGGGAATTGGAAAGGTCAATTTCGAACGTTAAGCCGTTGGCCGGATTCGTCTCGATGATCGGATTGAAAGGCTTGAGTTGCTCGAGCGCTGCCTGGTCGGCACGCAAGCGTTCGGCTGGATCAGGTGCTGGCTCGCGCGGCGACTTGGCGGCGGTCGTTGTGTTGTTTAACGTGCCTTGTTTAGGAGTTTCGGCCCGCTGGGAACTATTGCTGAGCGCCGATTCCATTTCCGTGATGCGCTGCTCGAGAGCAGCGACTTGTTGTTCGAGGGCCTTGTTTCGCTCCTTGAGTCGCACCAGTTCATAATCGGTGACTTCACAGCCAGCGAAAAAGCCGAAGCTCAGGAGAAATGCCATGCCGCAAAAAGTTCGTTCGAATTGATTCATGTTTCCATGCAAATGATTGATGGTTTTTTCCTCATCCCCGCTCCCAAATAGCCATTGTCGCCGAACGACGCCCGAATTTCAAATCGCCTGATGGTGAGCGTAGCCGATGTTTGCTGAATGGACTTGCTATTGATCGTAACGGGAACGATCACGGCGCGGAATGAGGCGGCAGTTCCGCAAAAAACCGAAGAGTTGCGTTGTGCAGAAGGCCATTGGAGCCGATGGAGTCGCCGCCATCGATCCGCGCGTTGCCGCGCCAATCGGTGAAGCGTCCGCCGGCCTCGGCAATGATCGGCAGCAGCGGAGCGGCGTCCCAGACATTCATGAGCGGATCTATCATGATGTCGGCGCGTCCGGTAGCCACCAGCAGGTAGCCGTAGACATCACCCCATGTTCTGGCGAATTTCGCTTGCCGAGTTAGCGTTAAATAGTTATCGAGAGCTGATCGGATCTCGAAAGACTCGACGCTGGTGGTGAGAACCACGGCTTGAGACAGTTCGTCGACGGGGGACACTCGAGCTGGGGCGACTTGATTGCCGACGAACGTGAAGGCTCCGCACCCGGTTGCTGCGTAGATTCCCTCATCGAGCGCGGGAAAATAGACGGCTCCGATGTTGGCCTGCCCGGCGACCTCAATGCCAATCATCGTCCCGAAAAACGGGACTCCACAGATAAAGGATTTCGTTCCGTCGATTGGGTCTAAAATCCAGCGGAAATCACTGGTTCCCTGATGGTCACCGTACTCCTCGCCCAAGATGTGATCGTGCGGGAAACGTTGAAGAATGACCTCGCGGAGGAATTTTTCGGCCGCTTGGTCGGCCTGGGTCAACGGGGACCCGTCCGCTTTATGCTCAACTGCCAACTGCGGTTGGCGAAAGTACCTGAGGGCGATTTTCCCGGCATCGATCGACCATTGGCGGGCTGCCTCCAGTCGATGCCTTACTTCGTCAATCAGCATGTCTTGGCTCCGCGTCTGCCGCAGGTTTGAACCAGAACCCGTGAATGAAGAGCAAGATGGCTCCGACAACCAGCAGCGAATCCGCGATATTGAAATTCGGCCACGGGTCGAACAGGGGGATACCAGCCAGGCGGAACAGGATCCAATCTCGAACGTCGTAGCGGCATTCCTCGGGCAGTCCGAATCCATAGCCCCAGCCGAGGCGATCGTACAGATTGCCGAGAATTCCCCCAGAGATCATGCCCAAGCAGATACTCAACCAGCGATCGGCGGCTGCTCCCCATTTGAACATCCAGAGCAAAACCACCAACAAAAATACAAACGACAGGGCCACAAACACCCGTTGGTATCCGGCTCCCATGCCGAACAGAGCGCCGGGATTAGTGCTGGTTTGAATCCCCAAAATTCCTTCAATCCACCAATAAGGAATTTGACCGGTCGGGCTGGCGGGCTGGAAAAACCGCGCGAAAACGTAGGATTTCGATACTAGGTCGGCAGCTAGTCCGAGGACGAGCAAACCCAGGAACCAGCACACATTGATCGAATTAGCAAAAACGGTGTTGGTTTTTGGGCCAACACCGTTGTTTTGTGCAGACTGGATCACGGCGTGTTACCGCTCTTCCTCTTGAATTTGAGCGGCGCATTTTACGCAGTAGGGGGTGTAGGGGATCACCTGCAATCTCATCTTGGGAATCTTCCCCGAGCATTCGACGCAAATTCCGTAGTCACCTGATTCGATCCGCTCGAGGGCGCCCTCGATTTGTTCCAAGGTTTCGCCCTCGTTGGTGATCAGTTGCAGCGTATTGTCGAGCTCGAACGTATCGCTACCGAGATCGGCAATATGGCTCGGAACCGCTGAAACATTTACCGTGGATGAACTCAAAGCGGCGTTGGCCAGGGTGTGTACATCACCCCGCAACCGCGCCCGCAACAGAAGCAAAGCCTCTTTGAAGGGTTTGACCTCTGACTTCTTCATTTTCATTCTCGATTCTCCATGTTTTGGAAAAGACCTCAGGCCGCTTTTTCACGGCATAAGGCAACCCAGCTACGGTCTGATGTTCCGTAGTTGTGGCGAGCAAGCGCGACGCATTGTAGGTACATCACTCGCAATAGTCAAATTGCGATCGATTCGAACGGGAGGCAAGAAGCGGGGGTGCTCCGTCAAAACCTTGCATTTTCTGCGAAAAAACGGGCATTTAGGACTTGCGAATTTTTCGTGAAAGTTCACGAAAAGTCTTGTAGGAAGCGTTGTCCCCCCCCTGTTTGTCAAATGTTCCTTAGCGAGACCGCTGGATTGCCTCGGCGAGCCAGGCGGCAGCGTCTCGTTTGTAAGCGGTTGCAAAGGCCACTGAAAATTCGGCCCCTTTCCGCAGTTCCGCCAGCAAGCGTTTGAAATTGGCGTCCTGCGCTTGCAGAGCGGCCACCAACTGGTAGCCGGCCAGCCCGATCAGTTCGCGAGAGAACTTGCCGTTCGTCAAATCCTCGACGGCGGCGATCCGATTCAGGCTGGTCTGGGCCGCGGGGCGCCAAGCCTTGACCTCATCCGACTTGGCGAACAGGCGTTCGGCAATCAGGTAACCGACTCCGCTGGCGAACCAATCGGGGACACGGGGGGACATGGCCGAAACAGTGGCGGCTGCGATTTGGCGGGCTAGTTCCGCCTCAATGCTCGGCAGGTCAGCGGTTCGCTCGATCGCCATGGCCACGTAGATATCGACCACATTGTTTTTCCAAGTAGCCCAAGTGTCCTTGGGCAAGGGGTAGCCTTCGACCATTGTCGACAGTTCGTTGAAATCGTAACGACGTTCGAAGAGGTAGAGCGTCAAGTTTCCCTTGGCCAACGGTGCATCCTTGGGGATGCCGAGTTGACTTTTGATCTTGGTTGCCAGCGGTGCGATTCTCTCGCAAACGTCGTCGAGACGTTGCCCGCCAAAACTTGAGAAAACCCGAAAATCATCGAAGTCTTTTACCTGGGGGGGGGTGTCCGGCAGCGATTTCTTCCAGTTTTCGTCGGCGACTTTGCGGCGGTCGGCACTGAGCGCGGCGTGGTCCTGATTGGCCGCCTTGGCCGCCGCCGCCACGGATCGCAGGGCCAGATCGGGGGACCCACCATCGAAGGCCGCTCCCTCGTCGATCCAGCGTTTGACCAGTTCGATTTGCTCGCGTTTCAAGGGTTCTCGTTGAGCCGGCATGCGATTTCCCCCGCCGGTACCTTCCAGTTTTTTCACGAGCAAACTATCGGCAGAACGCCGCGGCACCAACAAGGCCCCCGAGTCGCCGCCGCGCAGCAAACTTGCGAACGAGTCCATATTCAGTCCGCCGCGGGGACGGTTGCTTTCCAGATGGCAGCCGCGGCATTGATCCACGAGAATCGGGGCGATATCACGGGAAAAACTGACGGTTTCCGTGCCAGTGGGTGGTTGCATGGTCAGCGGTTGGCGCGAGGGGGCGTTGTCGGGAGCGGTCGCAGCGCTGCCGAGGCGGGTGAGGTTCTCGTTGCCGGGACCGTCGTTTTTGGCACCTGCCGCGACCCATGTGCGCAAGCGGTTCAGTTCGTCGGGGGTTACGGTCAAACCGCCCTTGGGCATTTCGCCGGAGTCGATGACTTGGATCAGGCGACTGAGCACCGGATCGCCTGGCACGATCATGCCGCTGTCGGACAGTGCCTGGTAGGTCGCCATGTTGAAGTTCCCGCGGCTGCCGCGCACGTGGCAATTGCCGCACTTGGCAACGAGAATCGGCGCCACGTCTTTCGCAAAGCTGACTGGGTCGCCGACGCTCGGGTTGTCGCCGCTGGGGAACGACGGCGCGTCGACCTCGACGCCGAGATCTCGCAAACGGGCTTGGAGTTTTTCTAAGCGTTCGATTTCGGGTTTGAGGAGATTGCCCAGCGCTGGGGACGGACCGCTGCTGTAGCCACTGAGCCGTTTCAAGGCGGCTTCGTAAGCTTTCTGCGCTTGCGGACCCCGTGACCGCTCGACAAGATTCTCGATTTTTTGGATGTCGGCCTGGAGTTGTTTGACGAATTGTTTTTCCGATCGAGTCGCTTCGTCTTGCCCGTGCAGATATGAAGTGACCGTAAAGATAAACAGCCAACAAACGGCTAGAAGCAGTGGCCGGAATGTTTCGTGTCGATCAACAAATTTTTTCAGCATTTGGCCGGTCCTCCCATGGTACTGCTGATTGGTCGCGATCTCAGGACAGGTAACGATTGAGGAAATAAAGCACAACAATCAAGATCGTAAACATAACGGCGATGATCCCGCCGAAGATCAAGTAGGCTTTCAGGCTCGAGCGTTTGTCGCGGGTCGTTTTCGGAGCGTTGAGGAGCGGCGCCGCAGACGAGGCATCAACGCGGAGTTGGGATAGGTCGGTGCGGCTCCCCTGGTCCAACTCGGCCAAGGAAACAAAATCTAGAAACTTTGGATCACCTCGTTTTTTGTTAGACTTGGCCCCAGTGCCTGCGAGGTCTGGAGGCACCGGCTGCGGTTTTTCTGTTGCTGTCTTCGGCGGGGATGGTTGGTCGGATGGTGCTCGCGGTACCGCAGCGGGTGCAACGGGTTGTTTGGTCGGTGTGGCGATGGATGCAATGGCCGCTACCGCGGGGTGGGCGTTCCCCGCCGGTTGGGTGATAGGTTGTGGCCCTGATGGGGACTTTGCGAGAGGAGAGGCGTCGCGTTGCGTGGGGCCGGCTGACGAGTCTCCTGGGGTACCTCCTGGACCGCGCGGGGTCTGAGCGACTGCCGGTTTGCTTGCTGGTGGGCTCAAGGGAGTTGCCGCTTCTGGTTTCTCGCTCGCCTTCAACGGGAGGACCTGCGTCATTTCCTCGGCGTTGGGCGTGGTGAGCGGTTCGGCTTTGACTTTCGTATCGAGCGTCAGGAGGGCGATCGCTTTGTGCACGGCATCGTAAAGTTGTTGGCAGTCCTGAAAGCGATCGTTGGGATTTTTGCGCATCATTTTCTGGCACAGTCGCCAGACGGGGACCGGGCAATCGTCGCGCATTGATGTCAGGTCGGCAGGCTCGGCGGTTTGATGTTTGGCGATGCGTTGGGCGATGGTTCCCTCGGGAAACGGCGGATGACCGGCGAGCATGAAGTAAAACGTGCAGCCGAGACTGTAAATGTCAGTGCGCTGGTCGACCTTGTGGCTGTCGATCGCTTGTTCGGGGGACAAATAATCCGCCGTCCCCATGACCCGCTCGTTGTGCAGGACCGTCAGGGACGACTCCGCATCACGCATCAAGGCTAGTCCCAGATCGAGGAGTTTGATGGTGTTCCGGTCGTGCGAAACCATGAGGTTCGCCGGCTTGATGTCGCGGTGGATGATGTTACGCGAGTGGGCGTGTCGCAGCGCGTCGGTGGCTTGCGCAAGGTAATTGAGAGCTGTGAGCACGTCGAGCGGCCCCTCGTCCTTGACCAGGCGATCGAGGTCGGTCCCCTCCACGAATTCCATCACCATGTAGTGCAAATCCCCTTCGCTTGCCAAGTCGGCGATTTGCGCGACATTGGGATGTTTCAGGGCCGCGGCGGCACGGCCCTCGACGTAAAAGCGATCGAGATAGCTTTTGTCGGCGGCTCGCGATTTGGGGAGCACCTTGATGGCCCGCAGGTTTTTCGCGATCTTGTGCTCAGCCAGATAGACGGCGCTCATGCCGCCGCTGCCGAGTAACCGCAGCAAACGATATTGGCCGAGAAAAAAACCTTTGTGTCGTCCCTGCAGCAATTGGTCATTCTGCCAAGGCGTCAGCAACCCCTCGGCCAGCAAAAATTCCGTCAGGCGTTGCAGGGAGATTGGCTTTCCCGCCTCGCTTTGGGAAAGCCGTTTAAGTGCAGGGCCGAGGATCTCCGCCGGTATTACCTGGCTCTTTTTGAGGAGCTCAAGGTAATTTTTGGCAGTCATCTTTTCTGACATCGATTGGCCTTGCCTCAAAAAAACGTTGTCGGGAATCGCTCGAGCCAACACCAACGGGCGCCAGCGTCGGTGCGATGGTCGCCTTATCACGCAGCGAATCTCCGGAAGTGTTTCCCGCGCTTCGCCCCCAAATCTATCGTAGTCATTCGCAAGCCAGTAAAAAAGCCTGCCAAGCGACGAAGCGGTAGGTGCTGGCGTGGAGGCGTCGGGACTGGGCTGTTCCCCCCCTACCCTGCTCGACTCATGGTCTCGATTTGAACGCCTAATTCGCTTGAGGGAATGGCCCTTTTGGGCCCTGCGTGCTGTAATGCAGTTGAGGTCGGCAGGTGAAGCAACTTGAGCGATCGCTTGGAGAATCTCAAAATAACTTTTCAAGGTGCGAATCCGGCAGTAAAACCGACTGGGGAGCGGTCATGTTGTCCGGACTAATCCACCATTCGATGATTTGGGATTTCGACGGGATCGCGTCGACGTAAGTGGCAGGGTCAACCAACTTGGGGCGCATCGTGAATCAGGGACATGCCGTAATACTCGGCGGAGGCATCGTTGGATTGTCTGTTGCTTGGGAACTGCTCCGACGTAATTGGCGTGTTACGGTGGTGGACGACAACCAACCGCGTAATACCTCGTGGGCCAGCGCGGGGGTGTTACTGCCGACGAGCGAAATTTCGGTCCATCCCGTCGATCGACTGTGTTGCCTGGGTACCCGTTTGCATCGCGAGTGGTCGCGCCGCTTGCACGAACACACGGGAATCGATAACGAATTGCAATTCGGAGGAGGGCTTTACGTCGCGCGGTCGCCGGGGGAGGTCGCGGCTTTGCTCGGCCAAAGGGAAGTTTGGCGGGACGAGCAAATTGAATTTGAACCGATTGACAATCATTCTGGGCTGTCGCGATTTCCTGAGTTGGCTTGGTCCGCCATTCGCCGTGCGACATGGGTACCCAGCGAAGGTCAGTTGCGAACCCCGCGGCATCTCCAAGCGTTGCGTCAAGCCCTGTTGATGCGTGGCGAGCAAGGCTCGATCGTAGTCGGCCGCCAAGTCGCGCTAGAATCGATAGGCGGTCGCGAGTTGGGGGTGCGGGCCGATGGAAGGTTGGTTCGTGGTGATCTCTTGTGCGTTTGCGCGGGAGCTTGGTCAGGCGAGTTGCTGTCCCAGATTGGCGTCAACTTGCCGACGACACCGGTCCGCGGTCAGATCTTGTTATTCAAAACGGATGGGCGGTGGGCTGCGAACTATGTCATCAACGAGGGAGTTCGTTATTTGGTGCCCCGGGCCGATGGCCATTTGTTGGTTGGCTCGACCATGGAAGAGGTTGGGTTTGACTGCCGCACAACCGACGAGGGGCTGCGCGAACTGAGAGAATTCGCGGTGGCAATTCTGCCGGCATTAGCCGGCGCGGAGTCGCTCGGTGCTTGGGCCGGTTTGCGGCCAGCCAGCTTCGATGGTCTTCCCTACCTTGGAAAAATCGAGGGATTTGACCAAGCCTATATCGCAACCGGTTTGTTCCGCATTGGGGTGCAAGTCTCACCCGCGGTGGCGGTGGCGATGGCCGATCTGCTGGAAGGTCGCCCCCCCCTACTCGACTTGAGGCCCTTTGCACCGGCCCGCGTTTTGACTTGAAAAGGAACACTCCGGTTGGCGGCCGAAGGCCAAGGAGTTCTGGCCTGAACTACCCCATCGGCTTGCGATAGAGCGGGATTCCTCGGCGCGAGAGCCTAATCGAAAACCAGCCCTCGCTTAGGCTACAGGTTACGGGTGCTGTCGGCATTGAGATAGGCCTTAGGACGAACCAGCTTTGGCCACCGCCAGGTTATTCTCGATTTCCCGGACACCGGGTAGCGGGCGAATGGCTTCTTGGGCGAGTTGTTTTTCGAAAAAGCTCGTCACGGTCCCGAGCAGCACGACTTTGTCGTGACCTATCGTGCGAAAATGAACATGTCGGCGTTGCAGATGCGGATGATTGACGAAGACCTGCTGAATCCGTTGTGCCAGTGGTCCCATATCCTGACGGGGCATGAGCTAACTCCTTTCCAAAAGGGGTCGATGAGCGGCATGCAATGTTCCTTGCGGCGACGCGTAGAATATGCCCGCCGATTCCGCAAGCGGTGAAATGATTTCGATCCCTAGGACTCGCAACGGAGCTCGATCGGATCGGATCGATCAAATTTGCCGGATGTCCTACCGTGCCGTAATGGCCATCGCACGGATTTGGGGGCGGTCAGTCGGGTTGGAGTTAGTCGAAGAGGTTTACTGCCCGCGGTCCGGCATGACTTCGCCGTGAGTCGATTCCTGGTCGAGTTGTCCACTCAAACGGCGGTTCGTTGCCGGTTGATTCGACCTGATTGGCCCGCGAGTCGTCGGCAATTCCGGGCCCCCAGTTCATAGCGACTGCGAATTAATCTAAATTATTCAACTTAAGGTCGATCTCAGAGACCTGTCCCCGTTTCTTCAGCGAGGCCTGGACAGTGAAGATGCGGGTGGAAAGGCCGTGATGACCGTCATTCGGCTCTGCCGCTGCTCGGGCGACCGCGTGCGACGACTCGGCGTGCGCAGTTTCCTGGGGCTGGATCGATCGTGAAGCTCATTGGTGATTAACGATGAATTGGTGATCGATTGGAAGTGAGCGATCCATTTCCTTTTTTGCTTTTTCGGAGAACATCGTCTTGGTTGGTACAACTGAAAACTGTCTGAAAACTTCTTTGAAGGGTTGGCACGTCGCACGCGGTGGCCGCATGGTGGAATTTGCTGGTTGGCTGATGCCGGTCCAGTATTCGTCGATCATCGAGGAGCACAACGCCACGCGCAGCGCTGTGGGAATCTTCGACGTCTCGCATATGGGCCGATTTTATTTCGACGGCGAAGGTATTGAGGAGTTTCTGGATGGCTTGACGACGCGGCGAATCATCGGCATCGAGCCGGGGCGGATTCGGTATTCGTTGATGACGAATGAAGCCGGTATGATTCTCGACGATGTATTGGTGTATCGTTTGCCAGAGGGGGGGGAGTTCCCCTACATGATGGTCGTGAACGCCGGAAACCGAATTAAGATTCTGGATTGGATCAATTCCCAGGGGAGGGGAAAATCGATCCGCTTGCACGATCGCACCACAGCGACGGCCATGATCGCCGTCCAAGGCCCCAAGGCCTGCTCGGTAGTAGCGAAACTTGGCACAGTAAACCCTGCGGATCTGAAATACTACGCCTGCAGTAACGGGACGCTGTGCGGGGTGCCCGCGCTGGTCAGTCGTACGGGCTACACCGGCGAGGATGGCTGCGAGGTGATCATCGCGGCTGATGTAGCGGCCGAGGTCGCTTCTGCGATCGAGGGGGAGGCACGCAAGGTGGGGGGACTCCCGGCTGGATTGGGCGCACGCGACACCTTGCGGCTCGAGGCGGCGATGCCCTTGTACGGCCATGAGTTGACGGAATCGATCAACGCAGCGCAGACCAATTTAGGCTTTGCGATCAACCTAAAGGACCGCCAATTCATTGGCCGCGATGCAATCGTAGCGGCTAAGGCTGCGAATTTGCCTACACGAATCGGTTTGGCCATCGAGGGCAAGCGGGCGGCGCGTGAAGAGTGCCCGATCCTCCATGGCGGTCAGCGGGTCGGTTTCGTAACCAGTGGGACGATTTCTCCCACGCTGAACCGAGCGATTTCGATGGGTTACATTGATCCGGCCTATGCCGCGGTCGGCACAGTGGTCGAGGTCGATATTCGAGGTAAAACGACTCCGGCCACCGTGGAAGCCTTGCCGTTTTACAAGCGGGCCGATTAAGCTATTCACTGTTGACACGTCATCATCATTTTTACAACCTCCAAGGAATGCTTCATGGATCCTAAACAACTCAATTACGCCGAAACTCACGAGTGGGTGTTCGTCGAGAATGGAATCGCGACGGTGGGAATCACCTCTCATGCCGTCGAATTGTTGACCGACCTGACTTATATCGAACTCCCTGCCGTGGGAACCAAGGTCAGTGCGGGTAGACCGTTCGGTGAAGTGGAGTCGGTCAAGGCGACGAGCGACTTGTATAGCCCGGTGGATGGCGAAGTCATCGAGGTGAACACGACCCTGCCCGATCGGTTGGGCCTGCTCAACACAGATCCCTATGGCGAGGGCTGGATCATTAAGGTACGAGTCTCGAGCGAAGACTCGTTGAAAAAACTCATGGATCTAGAAGCCTATCAACAGCAGATCGCTGGGCAGGGGTAAAGGCTCGTCACCGCTGAGATGAACACGCTGTGGCTGATCGACGACCTGCCGGCCGCCGGGGCTTGGAATATGGCCATGGACCAAGCCTTGCTCGAATATGTCGACGAGGCCGCCCTGCATGTGCTCCGTTTCTACCGCTGGAGCCCGCCCACGTTGTCGTTGGGGTACTTTCAAAAAGTTGACGAGCGGACTGCGCACCCGGCCTCGCAAACGCTTGAGATCGTTCGCCGAGCCTCGGGTGGGGGGGCCATCGTTCACGACCAAGAATTGACCTACAGCCTGATCGTCCCGATTAAATCTCGTTGGGCTGAAAGCAACCGTGATATTTACGAGATTGTGCACCGGGCTGTTATTGATTCTTTCGCTCGGCGGGGGATCGTCGCTAGGCTTTTCGACGACTGCTCGGACGCCCAGAAAATCCACGTGGGCCCGCTGCTCTGCTTTCAACGCCGCGCTAACGGGGATATTCTGATCGGCAATCACAAGGTCGGCGGTAGTGCCCAGAGACGCAGCCGCAACGCGCTCCTGCAGCATGGCAGTATATTATTGAGGAGATCGGAGTTCGCGCCGGAATTGCCTGGGGTTCACGAGTTGACCGGGGTCGATATCGACGATCGAGAGTTGGCCGCCGAGTTGTCGGCAGCAATTAGCCAAGCGATGAGGCTGAAGCCCGCAATCTTCGATTTTTCGCCGGAATTGTTAAACTTGGCCAAAGAGATTGAGCGGCAACGCTTCGGGGCCGATAGCTGGACCAATAACCGCTAATTTCCCGTTTTCTTTCCTAGACTTCGCCGACTTTCCGGAAAAAGTGTAGAAATATACGCCCTTGTGCTTGAAATAATGGGTTGCTGTCGAATATGATTATCGGAAGAAGAATTGGAGAAGACTCTGAAATGGAACGGGCGCTGGAAGTGATTGGGTTGCGACGCCATTCAGCAAGTCTGAGGTCATGATGAGGTGATTGAGGGAGTACCTATGCAAGTCAAACTGAAAGTGATCGGCGGCAAGAATGACGGCAAGGAAATCAGAATTTCTGTCCCCGAATTCATTATTGGCCGCGGGGACGATGCACACCTTAAACCTGTCAGTGATCTGATCAGCCGGCGCCATTGTTCGATCAAGCTTGACGGAAACAAGGTGATCGTTGCCGACTTGGGGAGTCGGAACGGTAGCTTTATCAACGGCCAGCAATTAACTGCTCCGCATGTCGCAAAAGTTGGCGATATCCTCCGCGTTGGTCGGCTGCAATTCGAAATTCTGATCGATGTGGCCCAACCCAGCCAGAAGCGACCGAAGGTAGAAGGGGTTGCCGAGGCGGTCGCTCGGACTGCTGAGTCGACCAACAAACAATCTGATAACTTCGAGGACAGCATTTCGAGTTGGCTCGAGGAGGGACAAGAAGAAGTGTCGATGGCCGACACAACCACGCAGTTGAGTCTGGAAGACACGAAGGCGATCCTGGCCGAGGCGGAACGCAAGGCCCGCGAAAAAGAACTGATGAAGAAAAATCCTGACTCGGGTATCTTCAAACGTGACGAAAGCCCAAGTGGCGAAAAGAGGCAGGGGACCGGAAAGTTGCCCCCGTTGCCCAAACGAAGTCATGAAACATCGAAAGTGGCAGCGGACGATGTCTTGCGAAAGTTCTTTAACCGGCGCTAATCGCAAGGTAAAAGGACCTCAAGAGATTGTTGACGCTTGCAGACAGTCGCTCTTTCGGTACGCGGCCAGATGGATTGGGTTTACTGGCTTCGATTATTACCCGCTCTAACAGCTTTGGCTGTTCGTTGCTCTATTTTTTGCTAATTGTTCGATTCGAAGAGAAGTCCAGGATCAGCTTAAACAAGCGCCTCATTGCAATCGCATTGGGTCGACTATCTATCGGCCACTTTCGCCTATTCAAAGGCATTTTTTATGCGATTAGAGTTCCCAGTCGAGAATGACGGCTTTTGCGAACTTGAAACCATGCTGTCAAATGTTTAGAGAACCTCGTTTTTGCATCAAATAAATCGCTCCTGGCGGCGAACTTTTAAGTGGGAGCTACACAGTTTTTTTACAAAATTGCCGATTGGAGACCAAAAAAACTCGGGAACAGGCTGCCACGATCGACCTTTTCCTGGCGAACCCTTGAATGCCAAGTCGCGTAGCTTGGGTACAATATTTTGCAGCTGTAACGGGAGAAATGTTTTGGCAGGTGAAATGAATGTCTTGGTCGATCGTTGTTTGAACGGTCAAGAATCCGCGTTCGCCGAACTGTTTCGACGGTATCAGGGCATGGTCTATGGATTGTGCATGAGAATGTTGGGGCAACGTGAGGAGGCGGAAGACGCAACCCAAGAAACGTTTGTGCGGGTATGCAGAAATCTGCATCAATGGGATCCGCAGCGAGCCTTCGAGCCGTGGTTGATGACCATTGCGGGCAATCGTTGCCGGACTCGCTTGGCATCCCGAAAACGACGGCCCAATTCGGTTTCTCTCGACCACCCGATTGCGGATCAATCGTACTTGGAATCGGAGGCCAAGTATTTGGCCGAAGAAGTGGCCACCGTAGTGGGTACTCTTAAAAGCGAATTGCGAGAAGCCTTTTTGTTGTGCTATCGCGACGGATTAGCGTATCAGGAGATTGCCGATCGGCTCGATGTGCCCCTTGGCACCGTGAAAACATGGGTGCACCGAGCACGCAAAGAACTTGTTGATCGTTTGAGAAAGCGAGGAACCTTGCATGGCCAAACCTCTGCGATGCGATGATTTTCTAGAGCTGCTGAACGAATCGCTCGATAACGGGCGAGATCCCATGCGGGACGAACGCATCGCGGATCATGCGCATGTTTGTTCGGCATGCAACTCTACGCTCGAAGAATACTTGAAGGTCGAGCACCTAGCCCGGATTGCCTTTCACAATTCGGATTGGGCACGATCCAACCTCACAGTGTCCGCACTGTATGGCCAACGAGGACCGCAGGCTCCCGCTCACAATGGTTCTGGTCGCATGGGTGTCGGTAGTCGCAACATTTCCAAATATCCCCTCCGCACGATTCTAGGTACGTTGGCCGCATCGATTGTCATCCTCGTTGCCTGGGAGCGTCGTGAGATGGGCGGGGAACCCCAAGTGATCGAATCCCACCGCGAGGTTCAAGGTGCGGTGGCTGATTTGGTATTTCAAGAAAATTCGGAGATGCCCTCTCCTCGGCCGGCGAATCCGATCTTTTCGTTAAACAACTGTTACGAAATTACCTCGGAATTACCTGGTATTCGTCCGATACGTAGCTCGCTCGATGCGACACTGAACTTGATTCATCAAATTGTTCCTGTCGAGTACCGCATCATTCCCCCAGCCAAACCGCCAGGGGTCGGAATCGCTCGTAACTCGTCCGTTTTTTCGGTGTAAACCTTACGGACGGTAAAGTTTGAAGCAGGTCAGGAATTTTTTCCTCGAAAAATCAGATATTTCGCCAAAGATTGCCAGAGTGATTTATCTTTCGTTGCCGGATTCAGACGGCATATTCGGGAAAGATTGTTCACGGGTAAACTTATGGAAAGAAATACGCGACCCACGGTAAACGAAACCAATCAACTCAACGAAACCGGCCGCCGCCGTTGTGGGGATCGCCGCAAGGCACCCTCGTTTATTCCAGCCGACCGCCGCAAGGTCACTCGCCGCCGAAACATCGATCCGACGACCTGCGAGCGCGATTACTCCGAGGCGGAGATCGAATTCATGAAGGCCATGGATGATTACAAACGCTCCAGCGGCCGAATGTTCCCGACTTGTTCGGAAATTCTCGAGGTCTTGATCAAACTGGGCTATCGCAAAGATGCCGATCATCAGCCGAATTTGGCTGGCGGCCTCGATCTGTCGGATGCCCAAGGCAGTTCCAGTTCGATCATGGCCGATGCCTGAACAGACTCCTTGAGGACTGTTTCGCGCCCTCATCGACGGTCTGTTTCTGTATCAACCGCAGCTAGACTCAACAGGGCCATTGCTGTGCCGTAGCAACGGCCCAACTCGTGCGAGTCGACGAACGCGCCATCGATTTCTGGCAACCGGAGGATGATTTCGCGTTGACGATTTGCGAATCGTGAGCGTTGTTCCGTGTCGCTAATCCGCGAAATCGCTTCGCTGCGGGCCTGCATGTCGTACCAGAAGAAGAAACCGCCATAGGCCAAGGTCGATGTGTGGTCGTCATATTTGAGAGCCTTGGCGAGCAGTTCGTGAAATTCCAAGCCGGTGGCAATTCCAGATGCCAAATCCGCATCGGTGATCTTGCCCCACTGATGCCGTGGTAATTCACAAACTGGGATCCGTCCAGCGCTTGCTTGGATATTGCCGCCTTCATCACCCTCGTTTTGCCGGCGCACCGCATACGGATAGGCTCCGGAGGCAAACCGCTGTTTTGCGAGTCGCTCTAGGCCAAGCTCGACAATCTCCGTGCTGACGCTGGCACCGGCCTGCTGGGCTGCAAAGAGAGCGGCGAGCGCGGTCCCGGTCGCGAACGCATTGGGATACTCATGGAACCAACTCCCATTTTTCAGTTGCAATTGTTCGAGTTGAACCGTCGCGCGTTGCAAGTGTTCTGGGAGCGATTTGAATTTTAGCCGGTCTTTGGCTTTGGCCAGGAAACGGACTCGATAGGCCTGGGCCCAGATGATTTCATCCCGATCATCGAAATTCAGCTTGGAGTCATCCGCCACGAATTTTGCAGCGCGTTCCGCAGCCAGCAGCGCCTTCCGCTTCCGCTCTGAGTTTTTTTCCCGTTGTTCGGCTTCCAGCAGGGCCATACCGACGAGCGCGGTGACCGCGATGTGGACATTTGGCAGGCTGTCGGTTCCGCCAAAGTCGTAATCGCTGTCGAAAAAGCCACCGGACGCATCTTGTTGATGGAGCAGGAAATCCACCGAGCGCCGCCACAGCTCCTGGGGCGTATAGGTTCCCGGAGGGGCGGTGCTGGTGATCCGTAGGACTCCCTGGCGATCTTGCGGTACCTGCCGGGGAAGCTCACCGAAGACTTCGAAGCCACGCACGAACGGTCCGATCCCCTGGGCTTCATTCGCGGCCTTCCAGGCCAACGGATCGTTGGGGAACATCCGGCAAGTGATTTCCCAGATCTCGTTCGCGATCTGCCGCTTACCCATGCGAAATGCGGCCATCCCGGACAACAGTCCTATTTCGGCGCAGAGCGGATCGCGCTGCTCGTTCAATTGCTCGTCGTTCAGTATCCAGTTTGTCATCTCCAAGTATTCCCACCAGCCGTCGATGGCTTTGCGATTCCGTTCGGTTCCCGCTTGCGACCAAGTGCGTGCTTCTCCCACCACTGGCGCAATTTGGGAGAAAAGCCACTGGGGGTGGAGCGTCGTCAAACGATCCGCCACCATCTTCAGGGATTCGTCCGGAGTGAGGATGAGAAATCCAGGCTCAATAAAGTCGTAGGTCACCAGGCCGAATTTTTCGACTTGAGCCTTCGTGGGCATTCCGCGAAACGGTACAGTGCGTTCATTTAACATGGTGATTATCGCCGGCCAACTGAAGGGCCCCGCTAACATGTAACGATCGATTTCCGCCTTGCGATCCATAAAAGTTCCCGGCACGGTCGGCACGTACCAAAAAATCGGCCGCCCAAGGCTGCGAGCCTTCGCCAGTGCGGTATCGAAATCGGCTACCCAATCAATGGCGGTACCGGCCTTCAGCGACATTTCATTCGGCTTAGTGCGAATCTTCTGAGTGCTGTTCCGCGACGGGTTGGATGATTGAGGTTGTTGGCCGCCAGCGAGAAGTGGTAGAACCAAAACAGCCAACGACTCGATGAACAGAGTCACGAGCAAAATTCGAAAGGCGAAGATCATGAAAACTCCTTAGACAAGTTTCCTCAAACGTCGGCAGTGAACGGTTTAGCTCAAGAATCGAGTCTCGGATCAAACCGTCTGCTCTCCCTACGGCAGAAGACCCAACCAATCGGGACCGCTTTAGTGTACTGCAAAACCGTCGCGGGCAAAAATCTGAACCGGCGCAGTCGACCTGGCGGCAGAATTTTATGCGATCCATTTGTGGAAGCTTGGGCTTCTCTCGAGACATTAGCGAAACAGTGGCTTTTGTTCACAAATTGCGTATCATGACAAGACGTTGGCGCTAGCGGCCAATTCATCATGAGCCAAAAAAACAAGTTGAGTCACCCGGCGATGCGCACGATCAAAATCGGAATTTCTACCTGTCCGAACGATACATTTGCGTTCCATGCCTTGCTGCGTGGTATCGTGCAGGTGCCAGGGTTGCAGTGGGAATTTTCGCTGCTCGACATTGAGCAACTGAATCAAGCGGTATTGGCAAAGTCTCTCCACGTGGCCAAGTCGAGTTTTCATTTGGCCATGCTCGTCGAGAATGAGTATCGCATTTTGTCGAGTGGGGCGGCGCTGGGATTCGGCGTTGGGCCGTTGCTGTTGGCCGCGCGACCGGGGGAGCGGCCGGTGCCGTGGCGGCGAGAGGATCGGCTGACTCTTTGTCCGGGAGAGTGGACCACGGCAGCCCTCCTGTTCGAGATGTTTTATCCGCAATCGACCGCCGTGGAACATGTCGTGTTTTCTGAGATCATGCCGCGACTGATTCATCGTGCCGCTGACTTCGGGGTCTGCATTCATGAGGGGCGATTCACCTGGCAGGAACAAGAGTTATCCCTGGTCGAGGATTTGGGGACGCGCTGGGAGACGGAAACCGGCAAGCCGCTGCCGTTGGGAGGAATCCTGGCGAGTCGCCAGTTACCTGCTGATTTATCGCGGGAAATTGAGTTGGCGATCGCCCAATCGATCCGTTGGGCGCAACAACACCCGGATCAAGCACTCGAAACAATGCGCGAGTACGCTCAAGAATTTAACGATGAAGTGTTGATGAAACATGTCGAGCTGTATGTCAATGAATGGACGCTGGACTTAGGCACGGTAGGCTGGGGAGCTTTGGATGAGTTTCGCCGTCGGTATCACGATTTGAGAGCGCGTCGCGATCAGGTGCTAAGTGCTAAGCTAGCGCCTGGATCATAAGGCTTGGAACAGGAACGAAACCGGGCGTCCCTGCCATCGCGATTGAAGATCACGGAGGTTATTGTCCAGGAAGTCCAATTTCAAAATCGGGAATCCGCACCAGCGGTCCGTTGCTCGCTGGCTACTCCTCGGAACGCTTGCCGTAAAAAACCATATGCTGCCAAGGAAGCCGATCGAACGATTTGGCGAATTGGAATCCATTAGCGGTCATTTCTTTTTCGATTTGCGCTCGAGACATTTTATGCTCCGGCTTGATGGGGACTTTGTCGTCTTCAGCGCGAAATTCGACCAGCACGATCAGCCCGTCAGGTTTGAGGGCTCGACGGATCGCGGCGAGCATTTGTTCCGGATAGGAGAACTCGTGGTAGACGTCGACCATCAAAAACAGATCGACGGAGTTTTCAGGCAACCGCGGTTCATCGACCGATCCCAGGACCGGCGTGATGTTTTGTACATTCTCGGATTCCATGCGATCTCGCAGCAGAACCAGCATCTCCGGCTGGATATCGACGGCGAGTACTCGACCCGATTCGCCCAATAATTTGGCGATGGGAATCGCATAAAATCCATTGCCGCATCCCATATCGCAGACGGTCATGTTCGGCTTGAGTCCCAGGTTCGCCAGGACCATCGAACACCGTTCCTCACGTTCTCTGGTCGCACGCACCAGCCAGTCAGCGCCTAGGTAGCTCATGGGTTGAGCGATTTCGCGTCCCATGTAGTAGCGTAAAGGCTCAGGGCGTTGCGCCGGTCGATCCTCCCGAATTCGCTGACCGTAAAGGAGCGGCCCACCGGTAATGAAGTATCCTACGCAGAGCAACACCAAGGCGACACGCAGCACGATCGATTTCATGGTCTGAACTTTCAGCGATAATAGCTGCTGACTCTCCACCGGGAATGGAACAGACATATCATGAGCAGCAGCAAGGCAATATTTAGGGCGATGGTGAACGAGAAATACTGAGCAAAATGCCGAAAATCTTCCAGGCGGTAGCCGAAAATCGCGTTTTGGGTACCAGCGCTTGCTCTCGTCCACCGGCTGAGAGAACCGGTGAAGTCGTCGACAAATAACGGGATTCGATGAACGGCCTCGAATGGGCTGACGATTGTGAGCTGGTCTGCAATGCGGGCTGCTGTTGATTCCGCGAAATACGACTGAACAAAGGCGTTCACGGCCACAGGGGCCAAAAACAGCAGAACGATGATGGTGTAGGCCGCGACCAGACTCGAACTTGTCTTGTGAAAGATCGTTGAACAGAGGAGCGCCAGATTGGATGTGGACAAACAGGTCAATGCGACAATCAGCAGATAGGCGACAATGCTGGGCAGCGTGCCCCAATAGCTGCTGACCATGACGACGGCCAAGGCTAATGGCCACAGCAAAAAGGATGTCAAAACCGTCGAGACACGCAGGCCCGACAACAGCTTTCCCCACAAAATCTGCCAAGGGGACAGCATGGTGGTCAGAAGCAGATCCAAGGTTTGTCGCTCGCGCTCGCTGGTGACCGAACCTGCTGAAAATACCGGGCCGATCAAGATGTTGAAAAGCAGCACGTAGCAGAGATACCAGGGAGCGAGGGCTTGGTAGATGTAAAGAAAAGCGGCCATTAGGACGATCGCTAATAACATGCTGATTTGAATCGCCAAACGCAGCATCAGGGTCCCTTGGCCGAAAATTTCGCTCCGCAGTTCTTTGTCATAGACGGGATTTATGTGATCCTCCATAAGCGATTTGCGAATCGGTGGCACGAACAGTCGATCCGGAAACTGATCGCGGCTGATGACCAAGCCTACGGAGTTGGCCGACTCTTGCTCGAGGTCGAGAACCTGCCCGCTTTGACCGCTCAAATCGTTGGGATAGAGCAGTCGCGAGACGATGACGTAAAACAAAGGCGCGACGATCGCCACGCACAATCCCGGTGCCACGGTGAGGATGATATTGACCCGTTCTTGACCGTAGGGACTCATCAAAAACCAAAATAAAACGCTGGCGAGCACCATGGGCAAGATCACGAAATACGAAACCACCAAGGCGGCCGATGTCCGTTTGAAGAACGAACCGGAGGCAACGCTGATCATGCCGAACACGATCACGCTAGAGATCAAGCCGACGTATGCCGCCAGAACTTCGTAGAACGACACCCCCCCCAAGGGCAAACACAACATGGCCACCGGCAACGAACTGAACACGAGAATGGCGAGGTGGGTCAAGGCTGCTGCGAGTTTGCCCCAAACAATGGACTCCGGCCGGAGCGGACTGGCGAGTAGCATCTCGTAGGTCTTTCGTTCCTTTTCCCCGCTAATGGAGCCGGCCGCAAAACTAGGTGTCATCATCGACACCAAAACATAATTTCCCAGAAAGAAAAGGTCGACCAAGTTCCGGGTGGATTCGGGGTTTTCGGTAAGATCGAGAAACGTGTCCGTCGGCCAAGCGAAATAGACAAGGGCCGAGAGCAGAACCTGGTAAATCAACAGCAGGACGAAGGATCGTGGCGTTCGCAGATTGACCAGTAATTCTCGCTGCAATACCGGATTTTCGCGGAACCAAAAACGAGCCACGCTAATGCTCTCTCTGTTCACCCCAAACTCAACGCAGACGACTTGGAAGGAGTCGTCCCGCCTTGCGTTCAACCAGTGTAAGCCAAAATCCGCGATGTGACGAGTTGCTGGAGGAGACCGACGCGAGTGATGTAGCCGCGGGACCGGCCAACAGCGAATCTAAGGCAGGGGGCGTTGCCTGTTACTCAAGAAAGCACATCCAAGGCAAAGATCACCCGCTGGTCCGTTAGCGGTCAATCGTCAATCGGTCGCTGCCGCAGAGTACACGTCGACAGTCCGTAACCCTAAGGTTCAGCGAGGCGGAACTGTGGAGGTTTCTTAGGATGTTACCTTGCTTACGCGGCGGGTTACTCTTGAGAGTTTCCCTCGCTGGCGTAGCGGGTTACCGTTAGAAATTACCCTTGCTTTACGCGGCGGGTTACCAAAAGCTGCGTTTCTAAACTGAAAATTTGCCTTTAAGGTCAACAAAAAACCGCGGGGCAATGGGTGCCGCGCGGTAAGGGGTTTCAGAATGGTCGCGAATCGACGGTTGCCGATTCGTTTAATTGTCGGTCGAGCTGGTGTTGATCAGCGGACCGGCGGATCCGCGGCCCCCTTTGAGTTCAGCTTGGGCTCGCTCGGCCTCGGCAGTCACTTTCGCTTCTGCGGCCTCTTGTTCCTGAGTCCAATCGACCCTGCGCCGCGACAGTCCGATCTTGCGATCTTCGGTATCGACACGCAGAATTTTGACCTCGATTTCCTCGCCGACTTTGACAACCGACTCAGGATTATCGACCTTGTGATCGGAGAGTTCGGAGATGTGAAGCAATCCCTCCAGGCCGTCTTCCAATCCGACGAACACACCAAACGTGGTGATTTTCGTGACTTTGCCCTTGACGATTTGGCCCGGCTGATAGCGGGTGGGGATATCGGTAGCCCAAGGGTCGTTCGACATCTGCTTCATTCCCAGAGCGATGCGGCGGCGTTCGGTATCGACGGCCAGAATTTTGCATTCGACCTCGTCCCCTTTTTCGACCATTTCGCTGGGATGGCTGATTTTGCGAGTCCACGACATGTCGGACACATGGAGCAAGCCATCAATACCGTCCTCGAGTTCGATAAAGGCTCCATAGTTGGTAAGGTTGCGGACCTTGCCGCGGACCACTTTGTCGACCGGATAACGTTCCTCGATGTGGTCCCAGGGATTTTTCTGGGTTTGTTTGATCCCCAGGGACATTTGTTCGCCGGCGCGATCGACGCTCAGCACGCAGACATCGATTTCCTGTCCGATTTTGACAAGATCTTGCGGATGGTTGACCCGCTTTACCCAGGACATTTCGCTGATGTGGACCAAGCCCTCGATGCCCGGTTCCAATTTAACGAATGCACCGTAATTCATCACGTTGACGACTTCGCCGCGATGGATGCTGCCGGGCGGATACTTCTCCTCGACGTGGTCCCACGGGTTGGGGAGAAGCTGCTTCATCCCTAGGGCGATTTTCACTTTTTCGCGATCGACATTGAGTACCTTGACCTCAATCTCCTGGTCCATGCTGACCATTTCCGAGGGGTGGGAGATTCTGGTGTGCGCCATGTCTGTAATGTGGAGCAAGCCATCGATGCCCCCCAGGTCGACGAAGGCGCCGAAGTCGGCGATGTTTTTGACGATCCCTTTGCGGACCTGGCCGACTTCCAAGGTTTCCAGCAGGGATTGTTGGGCCTTCTGGCGTTCCTTCTCGATCAGCGAGCGGCGGCTGACCACGATATTGCGACGCTGCTCGTCGATTTTAAGGACTTCACACTGCAGTTCCTGGCCGATGTATTCACCGATATCGCCTGGACGTCGAATGTCGACTTGGCTGGCGGGCAAGAACACTTGTACCCCGATGTCCACCAGCAAACCGCCCTTGATTTTGCGGGTGCATACACCTTTGACGATGTCCCCTTCCTTGACCTTGGAGATCACGTCGATCCAATGGATGATTTGGTCTGCCTTCTTCTTGCTGACCGTGATCAGGCCGTGGCCTTCCTCGACGGTACCGGTTTCATCCTCGAGGTCCTCGATGAGCACTTTGATTTGCTGTCCGACTTCAGGGGGGGGCTCATGCGGCTCCCATTCGCTGCGCGGCAGGGTTGCTTCGCTTTTGAAACCGATGTCGACAACGACTGCTTCGTCGTCGACGCGCACGATTTTGCCAGGAACGATTTCGTTGATTTGGAAATTAGCTTGGCTGTCGCTGTCATTGGCATACAGATCGACCAGATCATCATCGGATTGAAAGAGTCGGTCGAGTTCGTCAGCGATTTTTTGGTCTTCCAGCGAGCGAATCAGAATACGATTTACCATTGAGTTCTCAGTTGCAACGATTCGGTAGCATGAGTTCTGGCACCGAACAGTCACGATGGGGTTGCACCAAACCAACCGCGCGGGTGGTGGTGACAGGGGTGAAGGAACCGTCCAAAACGATCCAAAATGTTAGCAAATACCGCTCTTTTCTGCAACTGGCACGATCTCAACGCAGTTCGTCAGGTGGCCGAACAGGTATTCCCGGCGGCCGCTGCCAGATTGATGAAATCCTTGACAACGGTCCGGCAATGTCGCAAAAAGCGTTCGAATTGGCGTTGTCTTGATGATTAGGAGCGGCAGGAATTGTCGAAATGGGACGTTTTGGGAGGCTCGCCGGGTCAATTTTCAGATTGCTCGAAACTCCAAAGTCTGAGTAGAATACAAAGAGTTCGCATTCGCAGTGCGAGTAACCCGTTTCGAGGCGCTGAGGCAACTTTCTTCTTTAACGGCAATTTTGTTGCCTCACCGCCAGCACCATTAAAGAAAGGAGGTTGATCTGTGAATTCTGACTGTACTAGCCGAGGTGGCGTGGCCTGACGGCCGCCGGCGGGTTGCCAGCAGGCAAGCCACCGTCACTTCGGTTTTTTGGCGGCATCCCGGATGCTTCCCTTAAAACCGTAAATCCTGAACCGCTCAGCGTCGGCTACCGTCGGCTGAGCGGTTCTTTTTTTGTTGGGAGTCGAGCGGTGCGGCTTCGGCCGGGTTCGCGTGGAATGGCGTCGATTTTCTGGCGAAAGGGATTGCTGAGGTCTGAATCCGTTTCAATGCGGGAGCGATTTGATTGCTAGCGATCAAGAAAAAGTTAGATTTTAGCGGCTGAATAATCTATGCCGATTAAACTTTCTGTGATCAGAGTGCCGATTGTGATAGTTGTCCTGGTTTCAAGAGGAAGTCTAGGATTTTGCAGATTTACGCAAAGGCACGCAAATTTTCCAGGGAGGAAATGGTATGCGTCGGCTCATCGTCGCAGTGCTTCTGGCAATCGCTCTCAGCAGCAACGTCGGATGCTTTTTGCCAATTTATGACGCTCATCCGGCAGTTCGAGCGCGACAACTGATCTACACATCAGACAATTTGCGGGCCTTGCGAGAGGAATGGCATCGCTTCTGGTTTCTGGACATGCCAGACCACATGTCGCCGATTCGCACCCATGGCGGCATTATTTAATGCCGCGGTATCCGATTTAAGTAACCGATGACACATTAGTCTCCCTTGCGGTCGACGTCACAAACCGCAGGGCAACTACGCTGACGAACTGCAACCGGATCATCTGAAAACGAGCACGGAGGCCGACGCCGTCGCTCGTTCTTTGGCTGCGCCCTTGCGGGATTGCTGAATGGTCGTCGATTGACGAAAGTGAGTGGGTGGCTTACGGTAAATCGACTGTGGGAATCAACCCGTCCTCCGTGGAGCCCGGACACTAGGTTTTGTTCCAAAACGACTGGCCGAAACGCGTTCGCGTCCGGTTTTCGTGAGAACCACGGGTGGGTTTTGGCACAAAGTCTCCCTCGTCGAAAAATGTTCTCGGGCGCACGCTCGCAGTTTTTGCGGGGCGAACAAAGGCTCAAAACTAAACGAACGACAATAAACGTAATGCCTGGAAAATATCGATAGGCAGACGAATCTACTTGCGAGATGCGATGAAAGTTGTTTCAGGAATTCAGCCGACTGGACGGCCCCATTGGGGGAATTATTTCGGAGCGATCCGCCAATACATCCAACTGCAAGATGAAGAGCAGGCGTTTTACTTTATCGCCAACCTGCATGCGTTGACGACGGTTCGCGATCGGCAGGTCATGGCCGATTACACGCTGAATGCCGCCATCGATCTGTTGGCTCTCGGCTTGGACCCGAACCGGGCTGTGCTGTTCATTCAGTCGGACGTGCCCGAAATCAGCGAATTGTGCTGGCTGTTGTTGTCGGGAACCAGCATGGGGTTGCTGGAACGTTGCGTGTCGTACAAGGACAAGGTTGACAAAGGGCTGGCCACTGTGGCCGGGTTGTTCACCTATCCCGTCTTGCAGGCCGCCGATATTCTGGCCTACGACTCAGAAATCGTGCCGGTCGGTCAGGACCAAACGCAGCACATCGAGGTCTGCCGAGATATCGCCCAAGCGTTCAATCATCAGTTCGGAGAGGTGTTTGTGCTGCCCCGGGCGAAGGTCTTGGCGGACAGTGCGAAAGTTTCGGGGATCGACGGCGAGAAAATGTCCAAGAGCTACAACAATACGATCGAGATTTTCGAATCCCCGAAAGAGATGCGCAAAAAGGTCATGCGGATCGCCACCGACTCACGCCCCATGGAGGAACCGAAGGATCCGACGAACGATCATCTGTTCCAGCTCTATTCTTTATTCGTGGGGGACAGCGAACGCGAAGCCATGGCCGCCAAATACCGAGCGGGAGGATTCGGTTACGGTGAAGTCAAAAAGGCCATTGCCGATGCTGCCGAAGCCTTCTTTGCCGAGGCACATCGCCGCCGCACCGCATTGGTCGCTGATCCCGGCGCGGTGCGCGCGATCTTGGCCGACGGGGCCGCGAAGGCCCGAGCCAAAGCGCGAGAGGTGCTGACGCGAGCCCAAACAGCCTGCGGCATAAAATACTGATCGATTGCAAACGGTGAGAGATGCAGAAAGAGTCACCGACGCAGCTTGCCGACGTTCCACGACGGGCCGGGCTAAACCGCTGCCGAATCAGCTCGCCCCCGGTCCGCGATGCTTCTCCAGTCGCGCCATCGCGGCCCGCATCAGCTTGATCAACTCCTCCCGCTCGGTTCTGGCTTCTTCAAGCTGGGATTGCAGCACTTCGTTCCGCTGCGATACCTGAGTATGCTCCTCGCGGAGCATTTGCAGCTCCAATTCGTGCTCGGCAGCGGCTTTTTTGGCGGCATTCAACTCCTCGCGGCATAGCTGGAGGTCGAGTAATTTTCTTCGCGATGTCTCGATCAACTCGTTCAGCTTGCCGATTTGCAGCAATTGTTCGGCGATCTTGCCTTCGTGCTGTCGGAGGAGCGCTTGTACGGATGCCGCCGATTTCGCGGCGTCCTCGTGCCGTTGTTTGAGGGCGTCGAGTTCGTTGCGCAGTCGCTCGTTGGCTTGCTCGCTCGAGCGCAGCTCTGCGACGAGCTCTTTTTTTTCCTGTCGAATTTCGGAGATTTTGTCTTGTGCGGCTCGCAGATGCCTAACGATTTTGTAGGCTCTCGCTTGGGCCTCTTGTTGGGCCTTCAGCAGTAACTCGACTTCGGGGATCGGCAGGCCATAGACCTTGTCGAGTTCCGCCGGCGGCAAGTCGGGGAAGCCGCCAGATTCGGCGGTAGAATCGTCGTCGACGGTCACCTCATCGAGTGCGTCGGGGGGCTTGTCTGCCGCAAGTTCCAGAAAATCTTCTCCCTCCGGCAGAACCGCAGATTCATGGCCCGGAACGACGGTGTCGTCGGGGGGAGGATATGGTGATGATTTATCGGACAATCGGATTGCCTCACGATGAGTCTTGGAAGAACGTCCGCGACAAAAAATGAGAGCATGTTCGGCAATACTCTCAAGCGTCACTACACCATTTTAGTTGAGATGGTCAGCGACGCAATTCGATCCCTGAGAGGAGGCGCGGCCCGCGGTCGCGAGTCGCGATTCTCTGCCTCATCGATGACGCTTGCTCAATCCTGAAGATCACGACGGGGGGCGTCGCCTGTCAATCCTCACGCACCGCCGCAAACTAGCGCGGATCAGACCCCCTAGTAATGTGGATCATCGTCAGCCGAGGGCCTCGCGGATCTTCGCGGCTACCTCACGCTCGATCATGCCGCGGAAGGGAGTAGCTGCCAGCGGCAAATTCCCCTCGACGGAAACCGAGTCGTGGCGCGGCTCCATGCGACCACTGATCGCAAATCCCATCGCCTTGAAGCTGAAGTCCAAATTGCCGTGCTCGTCCCAGACTTCGACAACCTCGGTCACCGTGATCGTCGTGGTCGCACGAACCTTTTGGGAGAACTGCCGTAGCCGTGCAGCGACCTCTTGCGGGTGTTGATCGTGTGGAACCTGTACGGAAAATCGGGGCATGGGACGTTGATCCAGCAAAGGGCTAAGCGAGACGTTACGAGCTTTAGCTGCCACCCAATTCGGTGGAGCGTTTGACTCGTTGGATGGCAATCATGAAGGCAGCCGTGCGCAGACTGACGTTGCGCTCCAACGAAAGTTGCCAGACCTCGTCGAAGGCTGACGACAAAATATACTCCAGTTGTTGCCGCACGCGGTTCAGATCCCAGCTGTAGTACTGGCGATTTTGGACCCATTCGAAGTAACTGACGGTCACGCCCCCGGCATTGGCCAAGATGTCGGGCAAAATGGTGACGCCATTCTGGTAGAGATAATCATCGGCGACCGGGTGCAGGGGATTGTTGGCCCCTTCGATGATGAAGCGAGCTTTGATGTCGCGCATGTTCCCCTCGTGAATCACGTTGCCGATGGCGCTGGGGACCAGCATGTCGACATCGAGTGCCAGTAATGCATCGTTCGAGATTTTTTCGGCATCTTTGTATCCCTCCAGCGAGCCGTGTTTCAGCAGGTAAGACAGCATGTCGGGAATTTTGAGTCCCTTCGGATCGTAATAGCCGCCGCTGATGTCGCTGACGGCCACGATCGGGAACTCAGATTCGTGCATGAATTTAGCAGCGTGGGAGCCGACGTTCCCGAAGCCTTGGATCGCGATCTTGCATTCGTTGGGCCGAAAGCCAAGCCGCTTGAGAAGTTTGAACGCGAGAATCCCGCAGCCCCGTCCGGTGGCTTCCTCGCGCCCTTTCGCTCCGTAGTCCTCAACGGGTTTTCCAGTGATGCAAGCGGGATTGAAACCGTGGTATTTTTCCCACTGGTTGCGGATCCAGGACATCGTTTCGGCATTGGTTCCCAAGTCGGGGGCCGGGATATCTACGTCGGGGCCGATGACAACATGAATTTGATCGATAAATTTCCGCGTGATCCGTTCCAGTTCCTCGCGGCTCAGTTGACGCGGGTCGACACAGATTCCCCCTTTGGCACCCCCGTAGGGAATGTTCACGACGGCTGTTTTCCAGGTCATCAAGGAAGCCAGCGCGCGGACCTCATCGAGATCGACGTCCCAGTGGTAGCGCAGCCCCCCTTTCATCGGGCCGCGGGCGTTATTGTGCTGCACTCGGTAACCGACAAAGGTCTCCAAGCGGCCGTCGTCCATTTCGACAGGGACTTGCACGGTCAGTTCGCGGCGGGCCATCGTCAGGCGTCGGCGAATTTCGGGTGCCAGTCCCAATTGGTCCGCGGCGCGGTCGAAGTAAAGTTGAACGCATTCGTTGGGCTTCAAAGTGCGAACGGTTTTGGCTGGTTTGTCGGCGGTTGCAGCGTCGTTCATAGGCGAAGTTTGGTCGATACCGTTTGAGGTTGTGTCTTTTGCATTACAATCAAAGTAATGTAACTTTTCACCACAATAAATCCAACACCCGATACCAGGTGCAGAGTGAAGTTGGAATCCAGTCCCGCTTGGCAGCGTTTGGTTTCGAGTCGCTTAGTGCCACCTGGACAATTGGCGGCACTAAAGTCCCGGATCGAAGCCGAACAGATCGACTTTTCCACGCCAGAAGTCTTTTTCGACTGGTTGCAGCAAGGGCGATTGATCACCCCCTTTCAGGCATGGGTCCTCGAATCAGACGATTCCTGTCCGCTGGTATATGGCGATTATGCGATTTCGTCGCGGATCAACGATGGCCCCTTGCAAGGCCAGTACATCGGGTACCACCGCGCCAGCGGCCATCCGTTGCTCTTGGAGTTCTTTCGATCACCGCCCGGGAAAAACGGTGATGACTTGTGGCAGGTACTCGACAGCCGCTGTCGGCGGGCTGCAACAGCAAGATCACCGTTTATCGTGCAGATCTACGAACCGGTCGCGCTCCCAGAGTACGCCTTTGTCGTAAGCGAACTGCCGTCGGGGACATTGCTGGCAGAAAAAGTTCCACGCAAGGCTCGACTGCCGTGGAAGGCAGCGGTGACCTTGATCGCTCAAATCGGTAGCGGCGCGCAAGCGTTCCACGCAGCCGGCTTGGTGCATGGTTCGCTGAACCCGCGGGCGGTTTGGGTCCAAGGAAAATTGCGACCGCAGGTCAAATTTCCATTGACGGACGACCCAGGCCTGCAATTAGAGCGTAATCTAAATCCGCCAGCGGCCTTAGCCCGCAGCGTAAGCGAGGGCTCGTTTAAGGAGAGGCTCTTCATTGACCCGTCGTCCAACGAATCGCTCCTGGATTATTTGGCCCCCGAGGTCTACGCAGGTGCGGAGCCGACGCCAGCGGCTGATCTCTATTCGCTAGGCTGCTTGCTGGTCCGCGTGCTCACCGGTCGCGTTATTTCGGGAGAGGAAACCTTCGAGGGAAAAGTCAAGTTTTTGCAAAACCCCCGGTTGCCCGACCTGTCTCGTTACGAGCTTCCGAAAGAATTGCAGGAACTGACGCGGCATATGGTCGATCGAGAGCCAACCGCCCGCCCAGAGTCGGTCAAGGAGTTGATCGAGGCTTGCGGAAGGCATGTTGCGCTGGACCCCAGCGAGGACGCAGACGTTGCAGAATCGGAAACGAAAGCTCGCTATTTGCGGCATTTGGCCGCCAAAGCCGCCTTCTTCGCGCCGCAGCTAACTATTGTTCCTGTGGCGATTAACGTCGCAGACTCCAAACCGGCAACGACCGAGGGAAAACCCAAGCCGACCATCACCGACATTCAACGATACCAGCAAGAAGTGCGGCAGCAACGCCATCGCAGCCAGTTGGTGCGGGGAGTCGCCTGGACATTAGGATCACTCGCCATGTTCGGCTTGGTTTTGTTCTTGGTCTCAAGAGCCGACATCGAGCGGCCGCCGCCGACCGCTGTCACGCAGATCGCTGCCACCAAGTCCGTCACGGCAAGCGGTGAAACCGCAACGACCACTGACGAATCCTCCGGCGGGGAGCGCGTCGAGCCCCCCCCTCTCGGAGCGGTGCTGTATCAATTCGTACGGAAGGACGACGGTGTCGCCCTGTGGGAATCGCCGACGACCGGGCCGCGGATGGCCTTCGAGTACTTGCCGCAGAACGCGCGGATGGTCTTCACGGTCCGCTTGGCGGATCTCGCGCGGAACCCTCAAGGTCGCCTCGCCATGACGGCTCTGGCTCCCGAATTGCAGCAAACGATCCAAGCATGGCTGGCCGCGGCCGGTTTGGAGGAGACCGACGTGCGGCAAGTGGTGATCGGCCTGTACCCATTGGATGACGCGGCTTATTCCCCGCTGAGTGTGCTGTCACTCGGCGGCGACGTGCCTCTAGCGCGGTTGCGCGAGTTGTGGCGGGCCGTCGAATTGCAATCGGGATCGAGAATTCTGAAGTCCGGTGAGCAGTGCTATTTACCGATCTTATCTCCTCGCGATCCATCCAAAGTGGAAGGCTTTGTCATGGGGCCGCAAAGCTTGGTCGAACAAGCAGTGGAGTTTCAGGGGATCAACTCCCTCGATGGCTCGTTCAAAAGTCTGTCGCCCAGAGTCGACGCCAGTCGCCATTTCAATGCCATGATTCTTCCTAGTGCGTTTTTCAATCAGCAGGGGCAGTCACTGGTGGGATCGTTATGGGCCGATGTCCAACGATTTGCGCGCACCTTGGTTCCCAACGAACTGCGCGGTCTGCTGTTTAGCTTGCATTTCGACGGCGAGCAGGCATATTGGGAACTGACGCTCGATCACACGGTGGATGCCAAGCCGCCGGCAATGGTTGAGTCGGTCAAAAAAGCCTTCGCTCAGACGCTGGCCAATGTCGATGCCGTGGCTGCGGAATCCCCCAGCGATCCCTACTGGAATCGAGTGCGTGTCCGCTTGAACAACATCGTCGATGGTTGCCTGCGCACCAGCCGGTTTGGTGCGGAAGCCGGGTTGGTGGTTGTCAACAATTGGGTCCCCAACACGGCGCCGCATAATCTGCTGAAGGCCGCTGACTTGGCCCTCCGTTTCCGCAAGGACCAGCCGCTGGTGGCAATCGCCGTCGAGCGGCCCGTGACGCCGCGGACCATGGCAGAGTTGTTGCAGCAACGGCGGAGTCTCTCCGTGACGACCAATCCGGATTTGAATATTCTGCTCAAGAATCTCGAAACCGAAATCAATGAGGCGTACACCGATTTGCCGTTTCCGTTTCGAATCCAAATCTCTGGGAACGATTTGCTTCTCGAGGGTATCACGCAGAACCAACGTCCAGGAGACTTCGAGCTGGCGAACCAAACGCTCGCGCAGATCCTGACCGAGATCGTCTTCCGCGCCAACCCCGATAAAGAAGCGACCGGCCCCGAGGATCCCCGCTGCAAGCTGGTGTGGGTGATTCGCGAGTCTGCAGGGCAACCCGAAGTTGTGATCACGACCCGCACGGGAGCTCAGCAGGCGGGGCTGGACCTTCCGGCACCGTTTCGCGAGCGCAAGCTCCCGTGACTTGGGAAGGCTGATGCCAGTGGCGATCGTTAAACGAACGCTTGCTGCAGGGGGGCGGAGTGTATCCCGGTCTTGTGCCAAACGGTTCTGGATACAATAACTAAGGCGTGGCAAGGCAGTTTCGACGGCAAATTCGAATTTGCCGCGCTTTTCGTAAAGGTAGCTGCGGCGGGTGCCTGATTTTCTCATGAACGAAATTCCCCCGACGCTCGTCCAACGAGGTGACGAATACGCTACGTAATTTAAGCCGAGCAAAGCAAACCGACGACACCATCGGACCTTCGATCCCCAAAACTACGCGACCGATCCATGTTCACAATCGCCTGTTCGTCGTGCACGGCAAAACTCAAAGTCAAAAACGCGGCGCTGATCGGCCAGGTGCTGGCTTGCCCCAAATGCGGTTCGATGATCAAGATCACGGCGCTAGAAGATTCGTCGAACCTGCCCGCTGATGCGTCGGCGAATGCCACCGGCAGACCAAACCAAGCGGCTGTGCCCAGGGCGATTGCAGAAGATCCTCATGGTTTGGAAAGCCGAGATTTTTCCGAAATCGAGCAGCTGATTCGGGAACAAGAATCCAAACGCTCTCAGCAATCGCAAGCCTCGCAGCCAGCCGCAGAAAAATCAGAACAACAGCTGCCGATCCCGCAGCCGCGACCTAAGAAATTGCCGACCCAAAAGCCTACCACTTCCTCGACCACGGGACCGAGCGAACTGAAGCGGCCAACACCGCGACCAACCGTTAGGCCCCCAGCCGCAGCTTCTGGCTCCGCTGCGAGCGTGGCGAAGCCAGGAGAGCAAAACATTCAAGTCGGCAAGGTTCTCCCTGGCCAGCCGTGGGTTTCACCCCGCGCCAAACAGCGGCAACGCATGCTCTTGCTCGTCACCATCGCTGCGGTAGCAGTTCTCTTGCTGGGCAGTCTGATCGCGTGGCTCGCCCAACCATGGCCGCCGCAAAAACCGCTGGCCAGCAATTCGGAAGAGAACCAGCCAGCTCAGAAATCGGAAACAGGGCCTCCCAACTCGGACATCGATCGCAATCCCACCGAGAATGATCTTGGTCAAAGCGAAAGCGGAAATGATTCGCCCCCCCCGATCGAAAACGGCGCCGGAAATTCTGCGACATCACCGCCCG
>CALDHM010000015.1 GCA_937941455.1 uncultured Pirellulaceae bacterium
CTTGGTGTGGAACTTTAAGAAGTACTTTGGTCGCAGCGGCTGCGCGGGCTCTCCGCAAGCGATGTCGAGCGAGGCGGCCCGTCACAACAAGTCCTGGTACTCCGGCCAACGCCAAGTCCAAGCCTGCTTCACCCCGAGCTAGCCAGTCCCGTTCGGCTCTCGGCTTGGCGAGACGCCATCTACCCCGCGGCTCCATTCACCGCCGAATTATTCCCTCCCCTCGGCGCAATCTAAGCTGCGGTGTTCTTTGCTGCGCCGATCCCGCTCCTTCACCGCCTATCGCTCCGCATTTTCAACCAAAATCCCCGCTGCACCCCTTCCAGCCAGCCCCAACGACCCCTCCGTCCACCCAAATCCCACTCGCCTAGTCCCCAAATTGTTGAGTGCACCGGTTTTTTTCCTCACAGATCCTCAAAAATTGAAGCCTATCGCCAAAGATTAGTGGGTGGCACATAAATTTGCCCATATATTTGCCATACATTTGCAGCACATACATTTGCACATAAATTTGCTCCTTGCCAGCGAAGACGAGTTGATGGCCCACCTGGCCAAACTCCAGTTGCAAGACGAAGCCCGTTCGCAAAGAAACTGACAGAAAATTGTTCAGTCGCACTCTTGCCATGGGTCACGAGCCTTAATGCGCAAGGGTATACCGCACCGTGATGTAGACAGAGAAAATTGTTCGGTCGCATCGTTGCCAAGCGTCACGAGCCGTTCAACGCTGCGCGGTGGCCAAGCGCAACCGTCCCCGGCACCTGGACAACCTGATCCTCGTGCATCTGCCCTCCTGGCAACTGATGCCATTCTGAAACTCATTCGGATCTGCTGCCGATTCTGCCACCCCAAAAAACAACTCAGCAACCAACGTGCCGAACAGTATTGAGCAAGTCCCTTTTTCAAAACATATTGGATTGCCGAGGAACCTAGGGACCCACGGAACTTGCGCGCGTTTTGCTCCAGTCGCACGAGAGTAATAGGACAGGCATAATCCGACCTGGCAAATGGATGCTTGCGGGGGATTTGGGGGGGCTGCAGAAAACGGGCAGTTGAGCTAGGAAGATCGCAGGCCTTGATAATGCCTGTCTTTTTTTCTCTGTTTTTTTCTCTTCTTTGTCCTTTTTCTTCTTGTGTCTTTGTCTTTCTTCTTTTCGACTTATTCAAGCCGTTGTTACAAGTGCTTGATTTGCGTTTGTTGTCGCTCGAGCTATGGTTGCTGTTGGTCGATTATCTTCAGCAACGCCACGCATGCGAGACAGCTCGGATTGGATCCTGGAATTTCCATGATGTCCACGATTGTGGACGATCGAGCACTCTTTTGGCAAGATCGATTTCTGATCCGGTAAACAGGTGCCCAAACACAAAATGGCATTCCGCCATGAAAAGGAGGCTGCCGCTTATTCGTGGCGGAGGGCTTCGATGGGGTCCATTTTTGCGGCGCGGATAGCGGGGTAGATGCCGAAGACAACGCCGACGATGACTGAGATGAAGAAGCCGAGGGGGATCGATAACATGACGACCTGAGGCTCGATTTCCTTGGCGATATCCGGCAGCTTTGCATAGGTCACTGGAGCAATTTTTTCCGTGGCGTACAGTGCGAATTTGTAAAGCGCTGGGAACAGTACACCGATCATGATGCCGGTCAGACCGCCGACGACGGACAGGACGATCGTTTCCACGAGGAACTGGCGAATGATGTCTCGCCGCTTACCTCCTAATGCCCGCCGAATGCCGATTTCTCGAGTCCGTTCGGTGACGGTTGCCAGCATGATGTTCATGATGCCAATCCCGCCGACGACGAGTGAAATTGCCGCGACTAAGCCGAAGGCGAGCATCAACATTACTTTGGTTGTGCGGGCTTGTTCTAAAAGTTCGTAAGGAACAACGATTGCGATGTCTTGCCGTTGCGGGTCGCGCGCCTTGAGAGTCGCTTCGACCAATTCAGCGGTTTTAGGGACGTCATTGACGTCTTCCACGCGGATTGTCAACTGGCTTAACTCGAATTGCTTGGCGGAAAAAGTTCCAGAGGACCGCCGCATGATCAGGTCCCCCATGCGTCGCTGCATGGTGGTGATGGGGATGTAGACGTCTTTGGAAAAATCTTGTGCTGCGAGCGATCCGCCGATTGCGGCGGTTGCCGTTTTGGGTTTGAGCACGCCGACGATTCGATAGTAATCTTTCGCGTCGGGGAGATAGATTTCTTTATTGATTGGGTCATCGCTGGGGAAGAGCGTCATCGCCAAATTGGCGGCGATCACGCAGACCGAGGCTCCGGTTTCAACCTCACGATGGGTCAAGAAATGACCGCGATCGATTTGAAGCCGAGTGACGTCCGCGTATTCCGGAGTGCAACCTACAAGGCGGCCATCGACGGGTTTCACGTTCGGGTTGGCGGTGTTGGCGAATTTGTCTTTAACTTCGCGGATCGGCAAGACATCGACGATCGTCGGAATTGTGTTGGCGAGGATTCGATGTTCGGATCGTAAGAGGCCGAACGGAGTCACCATGCGGGAGCTACCGCCACCGGTATCGGGAGGTTCCACGGAGCGAACGATGATGTTTTCAGCGCCGAGTTCTTCGATTTGCTTTTGCGCTTTTTGGCTGATCCCTTCACCAACGGCCAGCAGCCAAATGACGCTCGCGACTCCAATGAGAATCCCGAGTACAGTCAGGGCCGACCGCATGGGATGAAGGAACAGGCTTTTGACGCCTAATTGCCAGGTACGGAGGTTGAACATCGTTGTGTCGTTATTGCAGCTGGTAACAAGTGAATTGGTGATGCTTCATTTGCCTTGTGTTGAACTCGGGCCGTAAGCCCGTGGCTCACCCGGCCGTCAGGGCTGGGATGGGCTCGCTGGGATTTGCGGCCTTCGCCAAGACTTCGGGCGGGAACACCTTGCGATGCGTGTTGATCACATCGGATTGGATCAAGCCGTCACGGAGGCGAATCACTCTCTTGGCGTGTTCAGCGACTTCATCTTCGTGGGTCACCATAATGATGGTCCGTCCCTCGTCGTTGAGTTTTTGGAACAGTGCCAAAATTTCTGCGGTCGTTACGGAGTCGAGGTTTCCCGTCGCCTCATCGGCCAGGATGAAGTACGGGTCGTTAACCAGTGAGCGAGCGATGGCGACTCGTTGTTGTTGCCCCCCCGACAGTTGCGTCGGCCTATGATCGAGGCGTTCACCGAGCCCCACCATTTTGGCGAGGGCGATGGAACGTTGCCGGGACTTGGCATTGATCCGATCCATGTAGTACAGCGGGACTTCGATGTTTTCGACGACCGTCAGCTGCTGAATCAGGTTGTACGATTGGAAAACAAAACCCAATCGCGACGCACGAATTTCCGACAATTGATCGTCGTTCATTTGGGCAACGTCATCGTCGCCCAAAAAATATGATCCGCTGGTTGGTTTATCCAGGCAGCCGAGCAGGTTCAGTAAAGTGCTTTTTCCCGACCCTGACGGACCCATGATCGCCACGTAGTCACCGGCGGGAACATCGAAGGAGACTCCGCGCAGAGCGCGCACTGTCTCGCTCTTGAGAACGTAGTGCTTTTCGAGGTTGCGAATGCGAACCGCGAGGTTCATCAGTTGCCACCTCCCGGGGGACCGCCACCGAAGCCACCACCGCCGCCCATCCGGGCTCGCATAGCTTCCATCGTTTTGGTGATCTCCTCAGTGGTGATCTCGCCGTTGTTGTCGACATCGGGATTATCGACAAAGGTGGCCATTCGGTTATCAGGAGAATTCCATTCAGAGGTTTGCAGTTTTCCGTCGCCGTTGGCATCGAGTCGTTCGATCATCCGCTTCATCATGTCTTGCGGGTTGAAACTGCGGTTGCCACCGGGGCCTCCGCCACCGCCACTTCGACCACCGCCCGGTCCGCCGGGGCCGCCTGGTCCTCCTGGGCCGGGTCCATTGCCCGCCGCGCCAGTAGCAGGGGCTGCGGATTGCTGGTTTCGCAACGCCTCAGCTTCGGCTGCAGCTCCTTCGGGCAATTCGATTCTGCTTTCCCGAGCGACTTCAGGTAGCTCCATCAAGTGCTTGTAAGCGCCGGGGTTCATGACGACTGTTTCGCCTTCGGTCAAACCTTCCTTTACCCAGACGAACTGCGAGTTGTTGGCACCGACCTTGATTTGCCGAGTCTCCCACTTGTTGTCGGCGGCTTTAACCAAGCAGAAGTGTTGATCCTGGACACCATAGACACATTGCACAGGGACTTGCAACGCATCTTTTTCGTACATCGCCTGGATGGTCACGGATGCGTTCATACCTGGTTTGAGTTCGGGGGGGGGATTTAGGATTCTCACGAGTACGGCATATTTTCGAACCGATGTGCTCATCCAGCCGCTGCTTTCGGCGTACTGATTGACCTTAGTCACGACCCCTTTGAGGGTTTGGTTGTTGAGGGCATCGACACGGATGGTCGCGGGCATGCCAGGTCGGATCAGCGTGATGCTTTGCTCATGAATCAGCGCCTTGACTTCCATTTTTTCGGGGTTGGGGAGTCGCATCAAAACTTGGTTTTCACGGACTGCGGCGCCCTCTTCAAGGACCCATTCGGTTCCTTGTCGGGAAGACTCCTTGCCGTAGACGACCTGCCCCTCGACCCCTGGCGGAACGCGCACGGTGCAGTTTTCGATTTGCTGTAGGATTCCTTTCAATTTGTCTTCTTCGACACGCAGGGCTTCGCGACCGTTGTCCAAGCGAACCTTGGCAGCCTCGATTTCGCTGCGAAGGAGCACGAGTTCTTTTTCGCGGGTGATTTTTTCGAGGACTTCCAGTTTCTTTTTCGCAAGTTGAATGGAATTTTCAGCCCGCTCGAGGTTGGTTTTAGCGCGCTCGACCGCAAATTTATCCGCTTCGAGAATTTGTTTGGTTTGGAAGCCTTTGTCGACGAGTCGCGTGGTGAACGCGAGCACTTCTTTGGCTTGTTCGAGTTCTTGCAAGGCACTTTGCCGTGATGATTCGGCGTCGAACAGTTCGTTTTGAATCGCCTTTTGCTGTTGGACGAACAGCCCTTCTTCGTATTCTTTCAGCGAGGCCTCGGCCGCCTTGAGGGCCGCCTCGTTTTGGATCACTGTCGTTTGTGCGTTGGCGACGCTAACGCGTTGCTGTTCGAGTTCTTTCTCGAAGCTTGTTGAGTCGAGCCGCACTAAAAAATCGCCCGGCTTGACTTTGGTTCCTTCCGGGACGACTTGCAGAACATTGACGGTGCCGTTACGAGCCTGAACTTGGCAGCGAATTTCGACGTTTTCGCTACTTTGAATTTCGCCCTGATCGAGCACCTGCGAGACAAACTCGTCCTTGGTGACAGTCGCAAATACCGACGGGGCATTGATCAGCGCGTCTCCTTTGCCGTTCAACATGTAAAGGGCGCCACCCCCCAAAAACAAAACCGTCATGATCGCAAAGAGCAAGACGCCCGCTGAAACTCCGAATCGATTTCGCGAGCCAATCGCTTGGGGCTTCATCCGATTATTTTTCATGGTATGCCGTCGCATTAGGAGAAATCTGTTAAAACTAAACTTTTGTTTGCCTGCTCAGTTGGTAGAGATACCGAAGGCGGAGCCGATTGACAACGTCAGAAAAGTTCTGATCTCGAAAGAACTCAGAAAGACCACAGCGTTTTTGGCATCCCACCGATTTTCCCTCGCGTTTCGCCGAGGAAATTGGCGGTAGCTGTTTCGAAGCTGACGCGATTGCTTTTTAAACCCTCGTTCGGCCCAAAAGTTCCGTTTTCGCAGGGAAATCTGCGCCAAAATAAGCCTTTTTGGAGGGGCGAAACCTTAAAATCGATCCCTGCCAGGGGCCACGGCAAGGGATCCGGGTATCAAGCGGTTAACACCGTCTTGGTGACCTGGTCAAGCCCCGAATGATTCGACAGGTGGCGTAGTTCGGATTTTCTGGGCTCAGCTCGTTTCGGCTTGGTGCCAAAATCGGTTAGCCGCAGGGCACTATCCGCGGTTGTCGCGAGAACCGGACGCGATCGCGTTCCGGCTAATGGTTTTCGGACAATACCTAGGTTTTCCCGAAGGCCGACTTGGAGGCCATCTCATTGACATTTATTGAAACTGAGCAGGAACGTTCTTCGCGTCTCGCTTCGCACCGGCACGACGCAATGCACGCCATCCTTTCAGTGTTCCGGCTTGTGGCGGCCCAGTTTAGAATTATTGACCGGACCACATACCGCTGATCCGCCGTATAACCTAGCAATGGCTAGCCATTTAGTTTGGTGCCATGACATTAAGAGCCCTGCAAATTATTGCCGATTCCCGAATCCAAGAGGGGATTGCCGCGGGCAAATTCAAGGACCTTCCCGGTCTAGGCTTACCCTTGGCATACGATCCGCTCGATTATGATCCGCAGGCATGGATTCGCGAAAAGTTGCGGAGCGAGGGGCTTTCGGCAAATTCGCTTGCCGCCAAGGGGATCGATTTGGCAGGTCTCAATTCGACCCACCGACGCCTTCGCGAACCCGCTGATTGATGACGTTCAGGCGTTGTTCGAGAACTTCGACGCGGTCCTGCAGCGTCTGCAACTCGTCTTTGCGGGACTCGGCCAGGGCCGTGATCGCTTGTAGGTCGCTCGTCAAATTCTTCTGATCCTCCCGCAATTTGAACAGCATTTCCTCGCGACGATCGCGTTGTTCCTCGGACAACTTCAAGGTCGCCCGCGAGTCGGCGATCGTTTTTTCGATTTCGCTGGCCGATCGCGTGTAATTCTTGGTTTGTCGGCGATAGTCGCTGACCAGCGCGGGAAAGTCGTAAAGTTGTCGACGGTAGAACGTATCAACGACTTTAACTTTGCCTTCTTCGAATTTCGGGATTTGGGTACCGTCGGCTCGTTGGTAACCGTCAAAGGCATAGCGGTTCACCAGTACCCGCTGTCCTGTCTTGAACTGGACCTCGCGGCCCAGGTGCAAACTGCGGTCGATCGCTTCGCCTTGTAGGGTGAACGGGCCGTCGATATTCAGGTTGCCGGGGGCGTCGACCCGGTACGGCCGTGAGGCGTTGCCGGTGAATTCGACCAAGACGAATTCTTCTTCGGGGGATGGTTGGAACGTTTTCTTGAAGCGCGAATCGGCATTGGCCTCGACCCAGTTGCGGATTTCGCCGAATGGCCGAAAGTCGAAGGCAAATTGATCGATGAAGTTTTCGTAGGCTTCGCTGTTTGGTTCCATGCCGAGATTCTGGGCCGGAAAAATTTGCTCTTCCAAAATACGACGATAGTCGGAGATCGATAAGTCCTTCGACATTTCATACAAGTTTTGAGCGAGGTTATTGGCCAAGATGAACGTGTCGTGACGATCGCTGGGCATTTTTTCGTAAAGGGTCCAACTCCCGGCACCTTGAAAGGTCTCATTGTCGACGACGAAGATCGGCGACAATTCAAGACTGTCCGGTTTTACATTGACCACAGCAACCGTGCCTAAAAACTCGGACGGCACGATTTTGCCATCGACGTCGAAGTCCAAAAATGCGTACAGCACCGTGCCTTTGAGCGACGAGTTGTCGGCGGCACCGTCCGCGGTCGCTGCAGTGAAACGGAAGACGCGATTTCCGGTGCCCGCATCGACGGCACCGTGACTCCAAACCCGACCACGGCCAGTGGTGACCAATTTGAATTTCGATTCGATCCCGTAAAAGGAATCAGCGGAATAGGTTAGTGAACGCGGATCACCGTAAAGAAAGCGTTCGGCCTCGTCCTTGGCCTTCGCGAGCATCGCCTCCGATTGCTGAAGTTCTTTGAGGACCGCGGATCGTAGTTTGTACACCTTGGCTGCCGCCATCACGGCAGCGAGCCCGGCAAAAAAGCTGAGGATCAGGAACACGCTGAACGACCAATGCCAACGCTTCCACGACAGGACAACGAAGACGATCAGTAGAATAAAGAGCAATCCCGCGAAAAGATATCCAATCATTCAGTAATGCTCGCTAGAGAAGCCAGACGTTGCTTGACGATCGCGGTCCCGAAGTCCCGAATTCCAAGTTTACCAATTTGCAATGATAAATTGGGTAGTTTTGGGAGTCAAGTTTTTGATCGACCAAGGAATAGCTTCCGTTTCAGGCGTTTTCACCGAACTCCGGGAGAATGCCGCTGATCCAATTATTTCTTAAGTCAACATCCCTAAATCCCCGAAAAACAGAAAAGCCGGAGAAACGGCTACACCCGCGTCAGTCGTTTCCACCGGCATTATCAAAAATTCGCGACGGAGGGCTTTTCCGCAATTCCCACTCCCCCTCGCGCGTTTCGGGAGAAGACCCTTGACCCAAGCAATTCGGATCCAGACAGGCCTGGGCCTATCGTTGTGCGCATTGGCATTAGTTGTGGGGATGACCAGTGGCTGCCATCGGGGCTACTATCGGCGGATGGCCGACGCCGAAGCGAAAAAACTGATCGACGAAAAAAATGACGATCCACGCTGGGCGGTACCCGATGGGACAATCGCCGTGGATCCCTTGAGTCGGATGTTCGATCCGTTTTCGCTTGATCATCCCCCGTTGCCTCCCGACGATCCGACATCGCATGAATTGATGCAACGGGTCGACGGCCGCCGGGGCTATCCGCACTGGCGAGCCAACGGCGAAACCTGTTACGTCGAAAACCCAGAGTGGCTCGATTACCTGCCGCGCGATGCTCAAGGCCGCATCGTCATCAACCTCGACACGGCAGTCGAGCTATCGCAAATTCACTCCGACACCTTGCAACGTCAAAAAGAGGAGCTCTATCTCTCGGCTCTTGACGTCACGCTCGAACGTTTCGGCTTCGATTCGCAATTGTTCGCTGGCTTCAACTCTTTTTACGGCACAACGGGTCGCTTCCGCGACGGCGGCAACACGACATTCACGAGTCAGCTGGGTGCCAATGGGGGCGGCATCAACTATCGTAAGTTAGGGATTACCGGGGCCAACTTTGCGGTCGGCCTCGCCAACACAATTCTCTGGAATTTTTCCGGTCCCACGACGCAAACAGCCAACAGCCTGATCAATTTTTCGATCACCCAGCCCTTGATGCGCGGCGCTGGCCGTGCGCGTGTCATGGAATCGCTGACTCAGGCCGAGCGCGATCTGCTGGGCAACGTGCGTGCTATGGAGCGCTTTCGCCAAGGATTTTATCTCGAGGTGATCACTGGCCGAATTGCTGGACCTGGACCGAGTCGGGGGGGCAATTTTTTGGCCAATCCGCCCGCGGCGACGGTGGGCGTCGGCGGTTATTTGGGTTTGTTGCAGAACCAGCAGCAAATTCGCTTCAGCGAACTGAACGTGTTGCAGCAAAGCAACTCGTTGATTCGGCTTCGCGAGTTGTTCAACGCGCAACAGATCAACTACTTGCAAGTCCAACAGGCCGAAATCAGCTTGTATGCGGCCCAGCAGGATCTGATCAACCAGCGTGTCAACTACGAAAACGCGGTCGACCGTTTCAAGATCACGATCGGCCTTCCACCGGATCTTGATGTCGTCATCGAGGATGATTTTCTCGCGCAGTTCACATTGATCAGCGATGAGCTGCTCGAGATCCAGAACGGGCTGAATACCCTGCGATTGGAATACGGTAGTTCGGCCAGTCAAATCAATGCGGAGCTGCGCGAATTGTTGGATGTCGTCGACAACGCTCGGTTGCGCGACCCCAACAACATTCCCGACGTGCGGTTACCCGAATCGGTGCCGCAGCGTGTCCAAGATCTCCAGCCGTACTTGGAGCAGAGCCTGAAGAAGATCGCCGATATTCGCAAGGTCGTCATTCCGCAAATCAAGCAGGACTTTCAGAAACTTGAACAGGTCCGACCGCGGCGGGTGGAATATCTCCGCAAACTGCGCTCGCAAGTCGAGTCGGGCGAAATTCCCGCCGATATCGACCCGACCGCTGTCTCGGAAGAATCGATCGTAGAAACCCCGATGCTCGAGGAGCGTTTGGCCACAGTCGAGAAGGGTTTGGACGCGATCGAGCAGCGGCTCAAAGTCGCTGCGGAAAAAGTTCAAGGGGTCGAGGAGACCGCCAAACAACCGAATCAATTGGCGGCATTTGAAACCGTGATGGAGGAAATCATCGCGGAAATTGCCACGCAGTTGACCGGTCTTTACAACAACTTGACCGAATTATCCCTGATTCAACTCCTCTCGCGCAGCAACTCGATCGAGCTGAAGGAGATCGACTTGCAACCGCAGGAGGCGATCGAGATCGCCCGCTGTTTCCGACTCGACTGGATGAATGCGCGAGCGTCCTTGGTGGATAATTGGCGGAAGATTCAATTCGCCGCGAATGCCTTGGAAAGCCAGTTCGATCTGGTCCTCGATGGCAGCATCGGCAACGTCGGCGATAACCCCTTCCGCGTGCGTTACGAAAACGGATCGCTGCGGGGCGGGTTCCGATTCGATTCGCCGATCGTGCGGCTCGCCGAACGAAATCAATACCGGACGACGCTCATCAACTATCAACGGGCTCGTCGCCGCTTTTATCTCTTCGAAGACGAGATCAAACGTAACCTGCGCCTTGTGTTGCGGACGATCAATTTGCAGAAGACCAGCTTCGAGCTGCAACGGCTTTCGCTCGAAGCCTCGATCTTGAACTTGGAGCAGTCGAACCTCGTGCTTGTGCAGCCGCCACGTTTTCAAGCGGGGGGGGCAAGAAACCAGGCCTTGGGCAACACCACGGCACGGGACTTGACGGGAGCCATCAACCAGGTGAATAACGCGCAGCGGCAATTCCTCAATGCCTGGTTGACCTATGAAATTCTCCGCATGAGTCTGGATTATGATCTGGGCACGATTCAGGTCGATCCCACGGGCCGCTGGATCGATCCGGGCAAGATCGATCGCGAGATCGGCTATCGTGTGGCCGCGATGATGGGGCTGGATACATGCTGCCTCGACATGAATTTGCCGGCGCGTTCCGCCCGACCGCAATTCGCTGCGCCTCTAGCCCCCCAGGTCGAGCAGATCGAGGCTGAGGCTCCGGCGGAACCAGACGTCGACACCGATCCGTCCATAAAGATTCCCACCAGCTCGCGCCGTTCGCCCCAGGGGGGCAGTGACGACGCGACGACGCGGCCGACCACAGCGAATTCAGCAACGAGTTCCAGCGCCAGCCGCTCGGCTGGGTCGAGTTCCCGCGAGGGTTTCAGTTTCAGCAATTTGTTCGGTCGGCGCTAAATTCCTGTACCTTCGGCAGGATGGCGAGGCCTTTCGATGGCCGCGTGTTGTCTATGCCGCCTTGCTGGCTTGCCTCAATGACCAAGCATCGTCTTGACAGCGTCGCGCAGTTTCCTTTAAGACTCTAACTCGCCACCATCGCCAAGGCCGGAGGCTAGCGTGATTCGCTAGCAGCTACGTCCGCATCACGTCGACTGACGCTGGTCCGCTGGCGAGATTCCGAGACGGGTTCCTGCGTTTGCAAACTTTTCAGCCTATCAACGATTGCCACAGACGCCGCCGCCCCGCGGGCGGCGACTGGCGGATTCTATGGCCTCGAATCGGCTGGTTGAGCGTGCTCTGGCTCGTCGCCGCGATCGGCTTGGCGGGCTGTCGGCCGATCCATCACAAGAGTAAAGAGCCTGCCGCCAAAAATCCTCTCTTGGGAACCTATCGCATGGCTCCCAAGAGCGTCGCTTTGGAAGTCGCGCTTGTGCAATTCGAGTCGGCGGAGTACGACCGGATTTTGAACGAAGCCGCGCCCTATCTTGATTCTGGGCGGATCCCGCTCGAGCAGCGGCGGCGCTGGGACGCCAACGGCTTGCAAGTGGGCGTGCTGACGTCGCATATTCCAGGTTTTTTGAGAGATGCCGTTGAGGTTGGCGGAAATCACGCTGGGGCTGGACAAGCCGTAGCAGACGCTGGCGTCGCTCCAAGCTTTGATTCGCAGCGCCGCTCGCCGATCCTATTTCATCGCCGCATGCAATTCAAAAGCGGCGAGCCGCGGCCGATCCCCGTATCGGACTACTACCCACAGGCGGCTTGGGAGGTCAAGTTGAATGATGGACGATCTCTCCGAGCCGAAAGCAACGTCCGTGGTTGGATGTTGGTCGCTATCGATTTGGGGAGAGGTGAGACGGTCGATTTGCGCATCGTTCCCCGCATTACTCACGGCGCTGTAACGAAACGAATCGCGGTGGCTCAACATTCGTTCATCAACGAGGAAACTCAAGCGGAAATCGATCTTAATGATCTGGCGGCTAATCTGACTCTGGCAGCGGGGGATACGCTGCTGGTATACAGTCGTGCAGAGGCCGGCGAGGTCGGCGATTTGATGTTCGGCAACGGTCAAGTGGCGGTCGGGTCCGGCGATCATGTTCCCTTCGCCCGCATGCTGATGGTTCGCCTGATTCAGTCCCAGCACAACGACTTATTCACTCCGCCAGATTTCAAGTAAACTGAAGCGGGAAATCCATCGCTCGATCGGACGGTCCGCTATCGAGTCTGGCCGTCGTCAACAGGCGTTCCAACTGCCCGCTGTCGCGTTCAATGAGTCGCCCCATGGCCGAGCAACCGACCCACGAAATTCCGACTTGCGGCCGCCTGTTGGGTGTTGATTTCGGTACCGTGCGGATTGGGTTGGCGATTTCCGATCCGTCGCAATCGATCGCCAGTCCGCTGGAGATTTATCGGCCCCGTAATCTTGACCTGGATGCCCGGTATTTTCGCGAACTTGTCGCCCGCGAACGGATCGTCGGAGTCATCGTCGGGCTGCCGATTCATCTGGATGGGCGCGATAGCCAAGTCAGCGTGGCAGCCGAAACGTTTGCGGGCTGGCTGCGCGAAGTGACGAATCTGCCCGTGACTTTGTTTGACGAACGTTTTACATCCGCTTATGCCGATGAAATCATGCGGGAAGTGGGCATGTCGCGGTCCAAGCGGAAGCAGATTCTCGACAAATTGGCGGCCCAGATACTGTTGACGAGTTATCTTGAATCGCCACGGCGATCGCCCCCCGCCTCGAAGCGAAATCTTGCCGACTGAGTCCCACGCGATGGACTGCGTCGATACGGCAGCGGTGTCGCAATCGGGCGTGGTCGGTAGACGTGTGCCTTGCGGGAGAGGGGCCGGGTATTTTTGTAAAAACCGGAGGCAACGTTTGTCCCTTGACGATTAGCCGGAACGCACTAGCGTGCGAGTTTTTCGGCAGACCCGAGGGCTTGCGTCCTGCGGCTAGCACCCTGACGGCTGACGACCTGCGACTGACGTGTTTTGGGGAAAAACCTAACTCGCCTTGCGAATCCAGTCTTGGAGTACTTGAGCGACGACGGCCGGATCATTTTGGATCAGGCGATCGATACTCTGCCGCACGGACTCGTCGGTTGGAGCACTGGCAGGACCAGGCTGAGCGGCTGCGGATGTGGCGCGGTGGGCCGGTTTGCGACGCGTCGACAGCAGCAGAAACAGGCAGAGCAAGATTCCCGACCCAGCGGCGATGACGGCACCAGGATAACGCCCTTGCAGCGTCTGCACCCAGCCTAGTGGATTCACGCCGTGCTCGCCATTGGTCGGTGGAAGAACCTCGACGTCGATTTCAGCACCAGGGAGCGCTGGGTTGCGGCTAGCCATGAATGCGAGGACTCGTTTCTTCAAGTCGCTTTTGAATTCCGCCAAGTTAGTGGTAACCGAACGTGATCCCTTGCCTTGGACTGCTCGCTGGGGCAGGGATGCGGCGGGGATTTCAACGCGGATCTTCCGCTTCCAAGTAAGGTTGGCAACTTGGGACTCGGAACTGGAACTCGTCGCTAGTGCCCGTCCGCTGGTCCCCACGATGCCTTGTGGCAACATGGCGGTGACTTGGAAACCGGCAGGCCGTTCGGCCGACGCGCGGTCCCAACCGCGGCTGGAAACCGCGACGGCAACTGCCCCATAGTCGGCACGCAAGTCCTCGGTAATGGCTTGTTCCAGTTCGCGGTCGTCGCGTAATTGCTGCGCGATCAGGTCGATCTCGGCTTGTTCGACGCTGGACTTGCCATCGTGACTGAGGGCTAGCCCCGCTTGCATGTCCACCACGACGACTTGGTCCGCCTCCAAGCCAGCGACGGCCCCGGTGGCGATGCGCCGGACGGAATGGATTTGCTCGCGCGACAATAGGGTGTGAGCTTGCGGTTGAATGGAAACGACACAAGTCATCCGCGGACGTTGAAACGCCGTAGCGCCGCTGGTTGTGTCGATTTCGACCCAGGCCTGTTCGACGAAGGGGAGCTTGCGAATCAGGCCGCTGAGTTCTTTCTTTTTGCGATGTAGCAGGACGGCTTCCTGCTGTTGCCGGGTCATCAGCAGGTTCAATTCTGGAGTGTCATTGCCGTTGCATGCGAGGTCTTCGGGAATCGCTCCGGCCTTGGCGATCGCCTTGAGGTATTTGTCGAGCGATTGGCGGGGGACGAGGATCGAGTCGTCGGTCACGACGAACTCGTTCAGCCCTGCCTGGCCGAGTGCCATTTGCATCCGTTGCAATTCGTCAGGACGCAGGGCTCGGCCGGCCAACAAGGGACGAAGCTCTGCTCGAGAATGCAAGATCCACCAGCCGCCCACGGCTACGAGTACTGCCACAAGAAACCAGATGAGCATTCTCTGCGGCGTGGAACATTGCTCCCAAAATTTCCGAGCATGTCGCGTGCGTTGTTGCAACCAAACGGCCATCGTGATTCTCCTGGAGCTGCCGTCAGGCGGCCACCAAATCGGCTTTGGTTTTGGGGACGATCAAGATCATGGCGATGCCTCCTTGCGGACAGTGCCAAGCCTCGACGTTTCCGCCGCATCGCTTGGCCGCTGAGAGGGCCAGCGACAAATTGGACGAAGCATCGGCTCGACGCGAAGTGTTCCAGCCAGTTTGGCTGGTCACGTCACAATTGCCAAACCGATCGGCTGACGGCCACCGCTTGTCGCAAGGCTCCGACAAGTCGCAAATCTCGAATTCCCAATGACCGGGCGTTTCGATCCCAGGCGAATCAATCAACGTGATGGCGATTTCGCTCCCTTCCCGCGCCGAATGGATGAAGTTGAACATCATCCCGCTGATGGCCGTCCGTACATCGGCGGAGATTGCCGACAAATGGACTCGATCCAGATCGAGTTCGATTCGCAGCTGCTTGCTACTGATTTCCGGATGCAGCAAGTCGATAATTCGCAAAATCAAAATATTCAAAGCATTGGCCGACGATTGAAAATACTCGCCCAACTTTTGATTCAGTAGTTGCATAGGATGGTCGATCCGTGTGGCAGGTTGTTGCGGGCCGCCTCGCTCGCCGATTGCGACGCAACCGCGGCTCGCCTGTGGGGGGGACTTGTAGCCGATTTCTCGACCGACTGTCAACCGAGTTTTTGCCCGGCAGGGCGGGGCAAAAGGCATCGGCACACAGCTGGACCGCAACCATGTCGACTGTCAACCGAGTTTTATGCGGAGTAGGGCGGGGGGACCGGGCGAGGCATAATACCGAAATTCGTCTTTTTTCAAGATTTTTAGCCGAAACCCGCTAGCGTTGGGGTTTCAAAACAATTAGCCGGAACGCGTTAGCGTCCGGTTTTCACGAGACCTGAGGGCTTGTGCCCTGCGGCTGACCGGTTTTGGCACAGAGCCTAGGCCTTGTTTTGAAACGGCAACCGGCAGCAATCGCCTTGCGGGCAAATAGTTTTCGAGAAAAGTTAGCCACCGCGAAGCCTCGTAGCGGTTCAACCGGAGAGTGCCCTCCGTGCTACCGCACGCTGCTATCAATGAATTCCATGATCCAGCGATCGAGATCCCTCAAGGCAAGGGCCGGCAATTCATCGCCAAACGGATACTGCCGGACGGTGACGTTGAATCCACCGATATGCAGGAGCCTGAGTTGCTCGCATAGTTGCTGCTCTGGAAATTCCAAACTGTTTCGGCAGTGGGCCCAGAGCACGGAGATTCGGCGCGAACGTTTGAGATTTCCCAAGGGATTGCAGCCACGGGGCAGCGGGCCGTTGACGGACGCGACTCCAGCATACAGCTCAGGGTTCCGCATCGCCACGCGCAAGGCCATGCTGCCCCCCGAACCGTAACCGGCCAAAAAAACGCGCTGCCGATTGATTTTCACTCGCCCTGCGATTTGGGCAATCGCTTCCTCGATCCCCCGTTGCGCACGCTCGATTCCCGTCGGCTGTTGATGCCAAAAAAAACCGTGATGCCAATTTCCCGTTGAGCCCGCTGGGGCAACCGCACAATAGTTTCGCAAACTGATGAGCGGCATGATTCGCAGCAATTGCTGGGGATCGTCACCGGCCGAATGCAGCCAGACGATCAGCGGATAGGCGTAATTCTCCTCGAAGTGCTGAGGGAGAAAAGTCTGAAACCATCGCGATGTCCCGTGCTTGGTTGTCGATTCAGCGACTTGCTGCGGTGCGGGCCACTGCGATTTGGCCGTCGCAAGCGGCGTGATTTGAATGCGATTCATGGATCAAAAATCTCGTGCGGGATCTCGAAAATTTTCGTCGCAGTCATTTTGTAATTGATGGTACTGGCCGACGTCAACGGCGGCGCGAGGGCTCGCTAGCAGCTAGATCCGGCGCGAGGCGATAAGAATCGTTTCCCTTACAGCCGTGAGATTTTTTTGCAAGAGCAAGAGTCTGGCCGCGCCGATCGGCAACAGCCGTGCACACGAATGCTGGCGACCAGCGCGGCTTTGTGAACTTGGCCTTTACGAAACTGCGGCTTGGACCATCAAGCCGTTCATCGTTTTGACCAATTCGCGAACAGCGTCCACACTTTTCTGGAAATCCGCTTTCTCCTGACCTGTCAGGTCGAGCTCGATAATTTTCTCAACCCCATTTTTGCCCAGGATGACTGGGACACCGACGTAGTAGCCGCCGACACCGTACTCCTTGTCGCAGTAGGCGGCACAAGGGATCAGCCGTTTTTTGTCTTTGACAATCGCCTCGACCATTTGGGCCGTGGCAGCCGCCGGAGCGTAATAGGCACTGCCGGTTTTCAGCAAACTCACGATCTCGGCACCGCCATGTCGCGCGCGATCGACAAGTTGATTGATCCGCTCGGCAGGCAAGAGTTGGCTGAGCGGTATTCCGCCGACGCTGGTGCAACTGGGCATCGGCACCATCGTGTCGCCATGTCCACCGAGGAGCATCGCCGATACGTCCTCGACGCTGCAGCCCAATTCCATCGCGATAAAGGTGCGATAGCGGGCGGTGTCCAAAACGCCGGCTTGACCCATCACGCGGTGATGAGGAAATCCTGTGGACAGTTGCGCTTGCTGGACCATGGCATCCAACGGATTGCTGACCACGATGACGATACTCTCGGGTGAGTATTTTTTCACTTGTTCGGCGACCGAGGCCACGATGCGGGCGTTGGTGGATAGCAGGTCATCGCGGCTCATGCCGGGCTTGCGCGGGATTCCGGCCGTGATCACGACGACATCGCTGTCGGCTGTGTCAGCGTAATCGCTGGTACCCATCAGGTTGCTGTCAAACCCCATGATGGGGCCGGATTGCATAAGGTCCAGCGCTTTTCCCTTCGGCATGTCGCCCAATTGGGGGATGTCCAGCAACACGATGTCGCCAAGTTCCATCGACGCGCACCAATGCGCAGTCGTCGCCCCTACGTTACCCGCCCCGACCACCGTAATCTTTGCCCGTCTCATGGTAATGATTCTCCGCAGTTGATGTAGTTCAATGGATGGGCCCATTTTCGCGAACTCTACGGCCAGTTCAAGGTCGGGAATCGCCAGTCGCGGCAGACAAAATCGTCACGGCGGTTGCTCTCCGGGAAAACGCCCCCGATAACCCATTTCCAAGGCATGGGGTATCATGTTCAGCATGAGCGAAAATGCCAACATCATGAATCGACCGGCGCAAATCCTGGTTGTCGACAACGATCGGGACCTGGCCCAAGTTTTAACGGAAAGCCTCGAGCGGGTAGGCTTTCGCGTGACGACGGCCACCAGCGGGGCCGAAGGGATCCGCCGAATCAACCAGGGTTCGTTCGATGTCGTTGTCACTGACTTGATGATGAACGACGTCGATGGCATGGCCGTGCTCAAGCGAGCCAAGGAGGTCCTCCCCAACGTCGAAGTCATCATGATCACGGGCCATGGGAACGTTCCCCGCGCGGTGGAGGCGATGCGCGAGGGGGCCTTTCACTTTCTGGAAAAACCTGTCACCCCCAAAACGTTGCAGGCGACGGCCTTCAAGGCCGCTGAGGCCGTCCGCCTCCGCGCCCAAAACCTGCAACTGCAAGAACGGCTCGACGAACAATTCGGCTTCGAAAATCTGATCTGCGCCAGCCCCAGCATGCAGGCGGTCGTCGAACGGCTCAAGCGGATCGCACCGACCGACGCCGGCGTTCTGATCACCGGCGAAACGGGGACCGGCAAGGATGTCGTTGCCCAAGCGATCCATCAAAACAGCCCGCGCAAGAAAAAGCCCTTCGTCGCCATCAACACGGCGGCCGTGACGGAACACCTCGTCGAAAGCGAATTGTTTGGCCACATTAAAGGAGCCTTTACCGACGCCATTTCCGACCGCCAAGGCAAATTCGAATACGCCGACGGCGGCACGCTGTTCCTCGACGAAATCGGCGACATGCCGATGTCCACGCAAATCAAACTCCTCCGCGTCCTGGAGGACCGACGCATCGTCCGCGTCGGCGACAACAAACCCATCGATGTCAACGTCCGCGTCCTTGCGGCCACCAACAAAAACCTCGAAGAAGAGGTAGCGGCCGGGCGATTCCGCAGCGACTTGTATTTTCGCCTGAAGATCGTCACCGTCCATCTCGATCCCCTGTCGAAACGCCGCGAGGATATCTTGCCGCTGGCCGATCACTTCCGCAAATTGGCGGCCAAAAAGAACCATAAGCAAATTCTCGGCTTCTCCCCTGACCTGCGTAAATGGTTACTCGAATACCACTGGCGAGGGAACGTTCGGCAACTCAAGAACGTCATCGAAAGCTTGGTCGTGATGGATCTCGACGGCACGCTCGGCATTGATGACTTGTCTCCCGATCTGCTTGCCGAATTACCCCCCGAGAAACTGGGGATTCGCAACCAGCGAACCCATTCCTCCACCCCCGATGATTCAGTCGCGACGATGGCCGCGACGCCGACGGCCGAAGGAGGGCCAGAGTTGTCCAATCCGCTGCTGGGAAAAACAATCAAAGAAATCGAAAGATGGGCCATCGAAGGTACGCTCAAGCTGACCAACAACCGCCGCGAGGAAACGGCCCGTATCTTGGGAATCAGCGAACGGAATCTGTACCGCAAGCTCAAGGAGTACCAACTGCGCGATGCCGACTGACTCCCCCACCCATGCCCAGCGGCGAATACGCCAATTGCCAGCCAGCGTCATCAACAAGATCGCTGCTGGCGAAGTCATCGAGCGCCCCGCCAGCGTCGTCAAGGAACTTATGGAAAATTCGATCGACGCGGGGGCAACCCAAGTTGAGGTGGCGATCGAAAACGGCGGGCTTGATTTGATCCGCGTCACTGACAACGGCTGCGGTATTCCCTGCGACGACTTGCATCTGGCCGTCACTAGCCACGCCACCAGCAAAATCTCCGACGCCGACGATTTGTTCCAAGTTGGCACCTTCGGCTTCCGCGGCGAAGCCCTGGCGTCGATCGCTGAAATCAGCGAGTTTACGATCCGCTCGAAAACAACGGATCAGGAGAGTGGCTACGAACTCCGCGTTTCCGGAGGCCGAGCGGGCGCGGTGGAACCGATCGGTGCGGCGGTCGGCACCTCCATTCTGGTCGAAAATTTGTTCTTCAACACGCCGGTCCGCCGCAAATTCATGCGGTCGGCCCAAACCGAGTTCGGTCATATCGCGGAGGCCTTCGCTCGCGTGGCGATGGCCAATCCCCAGTGCCACTTGACCCTGTTGCACAATCGCAAGATTCAACATCAATTGGTGCCGACCGACGACTGGTCGTTGCGGATCCACGATTTCTTCGGACCCGAGGTAGCCGACGCCCTGATCCCCGTCAGCAGTTGCGAGGGCCCGATCGAATTGGCGGGGTTTGTGGTCGACCCCAGCGTCACCCGATCCCACAACCGGATGCAGTACCTGTTTCTCAACGGGCGGTATATCCGCGATCGCGCTCTGCAACACGCGTTGGCCGAGGCCTATCGCGGCTTGATCATGACGGGCCGCTTCCCGATCTGCTTCTTGCGCTTGACCATGCCCTACGAACTGGTCGATGTCAATGTTCATCCGGCCAAGCTCGAAGTTCGTTTTCAAGACAGCGGACGCATCTATAGTCAGCTGCTCGGTACGCTCCGCAATAAGTTTTTGACCACCGATTTGACGGCCAAGGGACACCTGGGTCACGATCGCAGCGGCTTCAGTTCGAGCCACGGCATCGTGCCCCCCCCACTCCCATATCCCGATCCAGTACGGCCACCTGTCCCTGCAACGTCGTCCCCATCTTCCGCTGAGGCAAATCAGAGCCGCCTTGATTTTCCGGCGGTCCCGCCCCGCGACTGGCTCCAGACCCCCGTGGGAGCTAATCGTTCCGCGGCCAGCAGCGACGTGGCGGCGGTCAACCCGGCGCCGTCCAGCAGCGAGTCCGCGGAGCCATCCGTGCAGATTCCCGCGGCGACCACGCCCCATCTATCCCATCCATCGCCCCCCCCTCCACAGCGGCCGCTCGCCTTGCAGGTTCATAACACGTATTTGATTACCGAAACCGAAGACGGGCTGGTGATTATCGACCAGCACGCCCTCCACGAACGGATCTTGTACGAGCAACTCAAGGCGCGCGTCGCGACGGGTTGCCTGGAATCTCAGCGGCTGCTGGTGCCGGAAACCGTCCACCTCCGCCCGGCTGAAGTCGCAGCGGTTCTGAGCCGAACCGAGGAACTGGCAAGACTTGGCGTGTTGGTCGAGCCCTTTGGTGGCAACACGGTACTGGTGGTGGGCTATCCGGCGATCTTGGCCCAACAAAATCCGGCCGAGGTGCTGCGCGGGATCGTCGATAAACTGATGACCGACGGGACCCGATTGACCCCCACTGATTTGCTCGATGAATTGCTGCACATGATGGCCTGTAAGGCGGCCGTCAAGGCCGGCGATCAGCTGTCTCGCGATGAGATCGAGGACTTGATTGCTTTTCGCGACTTCTGTCGCGACGCCCATCACTGCCCCCACGGCCGCCCCACCGCTTTGGTTTTTTCCCGCGAAGAACTCGATAAACAATTCAAAAGGATTTGACTTTGAACAGCTGGGCAACATCCCTCTTCCGCGGTTGAAGAATCGAATAGGATCCCGCTGAGAAAAATTGTCGATCGGCTCCTCTCCCTCCGATCCCTCCGAGAGTGTGGGCCCGCAGGGCCGGAAAAAGGGGCTGCTGTTCTTCCTCCGGGAAGGGAGAAGAAAGGACAGGCATGATTTACCCATGGGCCATGAGACAATCCGGCCCGTCGTCCGTCGCACGCTGACCGCCGTCGGGCAAATTCCCCCGAAATGCCGCGAAAACAATTTTCGCTGGCTCGGCCCCAACGCCCGATACCGAAGTAATTCTCGGCCTTGGTTGAACACCTCATCCGCCTCGCCTCATCGCACCTGTCGCCTCGGGCGAGTTACAATAGTATCCTCTGAAGTGCAGTTTCATAAGACAAGGTCAAAAAATGACTTTTGAAAAAACTCATTCGCCTGCTCAAACAGTCGGTAGTGAAGGCAGCCCTGACGCATGGGACTCGATCTGGCAGTAGCTGAAAACAGACGAGAGGAAAAAGGTTTTTGTTCGCGGACGCCCAAGCACCATTTACCAGTTTTGGCAAAGAGGCTACTTCGAAGATTTGCTACTGTGCTGTCAGCCGAAGAAAACATGGCGATTTTTGGAATTGGGATCAGGGAGAGGTACAACCTCCCTGTATTTGGCCTCGCGAGGCTACGACGATATTACATTACTCGATTTGTCTGAAACTGGTCTCAAGCAAGCCTTCGATAACTTTCAATCGGAAAATGTTGCCCCACCCAAACTGGTCCATGCCAACGCCCTTCAGTCAGGATTGCCGTCGAATTCCTTTGATTGCATTTACAACATCGGTGTACTCGAACATTTCGATAACCCTTCTGAATTTTTGAAGGAGAGTTTCCGGTTGCTTGCTCCAGGGGAGATAATCTTCATGGTGATTGTTCCCAAGGTGCCGTACTCCCGATCGATCCTTTGTCGACTCCTATTCAATCCGATTACCCTCATCAAGAAGTTGATTAAAACCCTTTTGGGCGATAAAACCAAGTCACCGGTCTCGAATATGATACGGACCTCCATCGATGATGATGAATACGTCAGGATCGCTAACTCCTTGGGGTTTACGAAAACTCAGTGCGTTCCCTACAATCCATACCATCAGGTTTGCCAAGATGGACGCTATTCGAATTCTTGGGTACTCCGATGGTATCGCCTTCATTATCGCGTGATGCAGCTCATCGGACGCGAGCCAAGGCTGCGCGTCGCGAAGCCGTTCGCGTTTTGCTTGTTGCTCACCGCGACCAAGGACTAGCCCTTCACCGCCGCGAAAAGCTGATAAAACTCCGGTAGGAAGGTTAGAGGTATTGGTTGCCGATAGATGCAACAAGCATGTTTTAACGAAGAAATTTTTTACTCCTGAATTTTTGGCGATTGCTGCGGTCTCGGGTCTCGCTCAAATTTTTGAGAGGCTTAATAGTTCGTTGCAATTTTTTCAGCAAGCGGGGAGGCTGTGATGAAGTCGCTTAATAGTTCAACGGTTCTCATCGCCCTGGGAATGATCGGCTTGGCGTGGGCGGCGTACCAGTACACCGCGAATCCTCGCATCAATGCTGCGAACTGCGGCGTGACGGTCGTGCCTGTCAACACTCCGGTGACGATTCAGTCGAATACCAAAACTCGGGTTCCAATGAAACTGCTCAATCGGTTCAGACGGCCTGTGCGAATTGTCGGCACGAACGCGTGCTGTGGGGTCGAGTGTGACTTTGGTTCAAAGTCCTTGCCACTTTCGATCGACGAAGAAGGTTATGAGTTTGCCGTCATGCTTTACGTCGGAGTAAACGGAGAAATTGATTGTCAATTCGATTTGTTCCTCGACGTAGACAACGTGCTGGTGGTCTTTCCCGTTGAATTCCCGGTAATCATCCGCGCAGTAGAATCGCCATCGGAGAGCTCGTCAGCGAAAGAGGATGGCGAGTCGCAAGGTACTCCAGAATAGCTTTCGCCACGGCCAGTAGGTACCAGTACGTAACGGCGCGGGGCGATCGTTCGGATCTGAGGTTCTTGCTCGTGCGGAAGGATCGCGAACGCGAACACAAAAAAATCGCAGCATCGTGCTGCGATTTTTTTGTCGCTGAAGACGACCTGATGATCTGATAGATTTGAAATAAACGGTTGTGGATGTCGCGTCGAAAGTTCGAAATCGCGCGGTTCCCGAAAAAGCTTGTTTGTTATCTGCGTCGGCGGCGCAGAACAAGCACGGTTCCACAACTCGTTAGCAGCAACCACGAGCCCGGTTCAGGAACCGCTGTGGTGACGAAATTCACAACGGCGTGGTTCACGGGCCCGCCACCTGTGATCGCCGTTTTGGAAGCGGCGAAACGATTCGTGTAATCGACCCCCCAGCCAGGACTTGCGCTTGTTGCCGCATCGAAAAAGAAGCTGGTAGCCGAATCGTATCGCCATTCCATGGTGAGATGGCCGCCGGAGTAGTAGTAGGGGGTGGTAAAGGCAATCACGGTACTTCCAAACGATGGGTTCGGTCCACACGATCCGACCGGAAGTGTGAGAGCACCTGAGCGCACCGTGCTTGGTGTACCCGAAAAATTCGATGCAAAGGTGCTGCTGGCCGATGCCGGTGCAACTCCTGGACCGATTTTCACTTGAAAGTCAGTGGTTGTTATAAGGCTGGTCAAAGAACTTCCAATTGTGCTGGCCCTAATTTGGACCCCGACAATGTTTTGTCCGGCGATACTAGTCAATTGATTTTGATTGATGATGAACTGGTAGGTCCGCGCTTGCGTTGGCCAAAACAGCGTGAATACGCCTGGGGCATCGGCACTGCTATAGACGTTGGGGACGACGACATCGGCGTGTGACGCGGCGAGCGTACCGAACAAAAGAACGACACCTGCAAAGAGTTTTTTGAGAGACTTTGCGAACATGGTTGAGACCTCGCATTGAGAAGAAGAACAGAGACGAATAGGAGGTGTACTCACACAATACTTATAATTAAAATTGGCTTAACGAAGCTTTCAAGTTAGCAGCAGTTTTTTTTCGGGATTGTAGAGCGTATCCCGAAGCGACATCACGGGCGGGACGCCCGTGCCACCGAATGGCTGTTTTGGGATAGGACTTGAGCGGGCGGAGGAGACGTGTCGATGATCGGGTCGATGGTCTCCGTTTGGTATTGGGGTGAGTGTCAGCCCGGTGAATGGGGGTGAGCTTGCCCCCAGGTAGAGGGTATTTGCTGTTAATTTTCATGATTTTTCGAGTGGGGAATTAAAGGCTGGGGGGGCGGCGTTTCAGGTCGAGTGGTGATGGAATTCAAAGATTAAAACGCTCCGTGGAGGAACCAGCGTCGGGAGCGGAGCTCGCAGAAGATCCAGAATTGAGTCCCCGGCATCGTCTCGACTCGCCAGTAGTCGCGGCGGACGGTGCGACCGTACCACCAGCCAGTTTCGATCCGTTCAGGGCCCCACCAGCGGGAGACCGCGAAGTGATCGCCGCCGATCTCGAATGCGGCGGGGGCGGTTCCCCCCCAGGCCGGTTCCCCAGCATGTGCGACCAAGCCGCGGACGGTGATTTCCAAGGGTTGAGGGAGGAGGCGGACAGGGCGTCGCAGCAGATCGGACTGGGGGCGGGCTTTGGTGGCACGAGGGGTGACGGCGCGGGGGCCGACTCGCGGGCGGTACTCGACGGCACGCTCCGGTTGAGCGCCGGCCACACAAGCAGCCGACAGTACGTTGTCCTCCCCCAAGCGAATGGCCAGGCGGTTCAGGAGTTGGCCGAGAGCCGCCTCATGTCGGCGGGGTTGATCATCGAACAATTCTCTTTGGCGTTCGACGAGGCGGGTGCAGCCAAGGGCAGCGATATCGATTTGTTCAACGGCGGAGGCTTCATCGCTCCCCAAGCGCTGATGCTCTAGTTGCATGGCGACCAGCGAGATGATCTCGGCGACGCGGCTGGTAGCTTGGCACAAGCCGATCTCGAACTCGGTGGGGGGGGCCGAGGAGCGACCGAGCCGGATACGCCAGCCCAGTGCGCCGCAGCCCTCGCGGAGAAGGCCTTGGCAGACCTGCCCGATCAAATCTTCCAGTTGCGCGAGCAAGGCGGGCTGGTCTCGTAGTGGATAATCGAAGCGCCGTTGGGCTTGGTGAGACTCCGCGGTGGAGAGGCTGCGGAAGGTTTCGGGGAGCTCCCCGGCTGCCTCGCGCAGTCGCCGAGAGATCTGATCGCCAAATCGCACGGTGAGGCTGGCCGAGGGAATTCGTCTCAGGGCGGCGATGGTGGTGAGTCCGAGTTGGTCGAGCGTCTGACAAATCGCCGGTTCGATCCGCAGTGCGACGGGGTGCAAGTGATCGAGCAGAGTCCAAGAAAACTCGGTCGCGATCTGCCCGGCCTGTGGATCGATGTTTGCGGCTGGATGATGGGCCAGAGCCCAAGCCGTGCCGATCGTGGGGCCAATAGCCCCTTGAACAACGTATCCCCATCGGCTGAGGGTCGCCAGCACACGGTGGAGCCAGTCCTGTTCGCTGCCGAACAGCGGAGCCAGGCCGGTCACGTCCAGCAGCAGTGCCGCGAGGGGCTCGCTTGTGTCCAGCCCCACCAGGGGACTGAACGAGTCGAGCTGTCGCGCGAGTTGTTCGAGTTCTTGGCGATCGACGGCCGGTTCATGGGGGAAGATATGAAACGTCGGGGAATGGGGGAATTCATCGTGGTCCTGCGTGTCGCCCGTGCCCCGGTCGGGCTGTGAGGGGGGGGCGGGAAAAGAGGCGAGAGGCTTGCGGCTGCGCCGGCGCGAGTCACCGCTTTTTAGCAGCAGAGACCGCGCCTCGACCACCGGCATACCGAGCGCGACCCCGCAGCGCAGGGCCAAGGGGGAGGCCCAGGCGACCAGTTTGCCTCGTTGCGGGTGCCGTTCCTCCAGGACGATCCGTTGGAAGCGCAGTTCGGGATGCCGCGCGATTCGCCGCTGGATCGGCCAAAATGGGAAATGAAGGCAAGCGATTCGCCGCATGGATCACCCCGCTCGTTGGCTCGAACTGGGGGCCGAGTGCCAGGGGGGGGGCGAGGTTCTCGTACCGTCGGCCGTGAGTCTATCCCGGATGGTGTGGTTCGCGTGCTCGGCTGTTCGGTTGGGTCGCGCGCTGTGCAGTTCTCCGGTCCGCGTGTCGAGATAGAAGTGAACTGTGGCACCGGTTCGCCCGCCACGGCATTTGATCAGTTGCAGGGCCAGGGAACGTCGTCCGTAGTTGGGAGGGAGTTCGCTCGCCGCGCCGGTTGTCCAACGCTGGCTGGATAGGGGCAACAGCCGCCATTGGATATCGCTCCAGCTTGGTTGGCGCGCCACGGAGCACGGGCGAATGAACAGGCCGAGTGTCTGTCCTGCCTCGGCGGACAACTGGAAGCGGCGATGCCAGCGCTCGGGGAGTTCAGTCAAGAAACGGGGACAGGCCGATGTCGCCGCAGCCAGCACGGCCGCGACCCCTGGGCAGCGGAGAGCCTGGTCGAGCGACCAGTACAAGTCCTCCTGCCGCTGGCCGCGCAGAATCACGAGCCGGTCCAGCGGAATGCCGGCTTGTTTGGCCGCGGGCGGATAGAACTCGCCGGCGGGATCGACAACCACTAGGGCCCTGCCGTCTTGCATCGCGCGGCGCGCCAGCAGCAGGGCGAGCCACTCGGCGCCGAATCCTGCCGTCCGGCTTCCTCGCCCGGGCACCAGCCACTCGATGAGGGTCCCTGGCAGATAGCCACCCTCGGGGAGCAAGCGGTCGATGGCCGCCAGTCCGCTGCTGATCCCGCGTGGTGGTGCTGCCGCGTCGAGTGTCCATCCGCGCGAGCCTAATTCGACTTGGCGAATTTGTTGCTGGAGCGCGGTCAGCGTTTGTTGCTGCTGCAACCGATCGGGGGGGGGCGAGACAGTAGGGGGCGTTGCCGGTAAAGGGGTAGTCGGTTGGGCCATCGTGGACCTGCTCGTGTAGGGGAACGTTTGCGTGATGCTTCCGTGAACATCGTCGGTTCGATTGGACCTTGGTCTGCCGACACCTTTGGTCAGTCCGCTGACGACTCCATCTTAGATCGGCTAGATTTGCCGCTGCGAAAAATTACAACCGCTTCCTCGGCCTTGCCCACTCAAACCCTAAAATCGGGCAAAAACGCCGATAAACAACGATTTGACACGGTGGAAAACCTGTTCGACGGCGAGGATTGAACGGCGAATAGGCTGGCGGTGCGTCGCGTAGCCTCACGTTGCCAACGTCGGTCGGCGGGGGCGAGGCGGTAAGGGGCGCAGGCGTTTTCGTGGACCATTCCTGTTTTCCACCGAGATAAACTCGGTGGGGAGAGTCAAGCCAAGCCGCTGGCTACAGCGGCATGTCAGCCATTTAATACAGTGGCATTGGTGTCAGCCTTTTAACGAGCTGTTTGGCACATGCTACTAGGTGCCAGCGATTGAATTAGCTATTTGGAGCAGGCTAGTTCAAGCTAAACCTAATTGGGGTATTTCGCTGGCACGTCACAAGCCGGCTCAGCGCGCGATTGACGTTGAACATTGGCCCGCAGCTATTCGCCGGCACTCCCCAGGGAGGCGAGGAATTCCGACATTTCGCCGGCAGCATGCAGATCGTTTTGTCGTCGCGCCTCTTCGATACCATCGCGGAGAATCGACCGCGCCTCGGAGATTTGGTCGGCGGCAGCCAAGGCTTGGGCGGCCATGAAGAACGAGGGGATATGGGGGGGGCTCTCAGCCATCAGCTCGCGGAAAATCTTGACGCAGCCTTCGGTATCGTCGACCCCTTTTAGTTCCATGCCCAGCGCGTAGCGTAGGAAAATATCGTTGGGTTCGGCAGCCAACATTTCTTTGAGTCGTTCGATGCGAGTCACGCTCAAGATTCTCCTGCGGTTGATTTTGGTAGTGGAACGAGCGGTCTGGGACTTTGAATGATTTTTCGTCGGCTGATCAAGAGGGAGTCGCGACCGGATGCATGACGCATGGCAAGCCATTTCGGGCCAGCAGTCTGTCGGTTGGTGGATGGGACCAGGTCTCCTCTCGACATTATAATGGGTGCCGCGCGGCGGTGGGCGTCTGACGTCCTTTTTGCTCCTGCGGGTCGCCTGGGATTGCCGGTGCTGCTAACCGTTCCAACGCAGGTGGCGCAAGTACGATCGCGTTGCGGTGCGGCGGCTTCTACGGAGCGACGGGCTTGCTCCCGGCAGGTGGCACGTGCGAATCGGTTGCTGGCGAGGGTCTCGAAAAAACAAGGCAGGAATAACTTGGATCGATTTTTACGGTATCCGCTGGTCGCGATCGCCTTGGTGTTCCTGGTGATTGCGATGTTGGTCGCGATTCATAAGCGGATCGAAGTCAACTATCACATGCCGCACGGCACGGAGCAGGGCCGTTTCGGCTACGTCGATTTTCACAATGGGATTTACTGGCCCGCGCATGCCTTGGCGTCGCGGATCAGTCCCTACGGAGCCGAGTACCTCACGGCTTATCCGGTGGAGCGTTCGGTTCCGTTTTACTGGCCGACCACATTTTGGATTCACATGCCTTTGGCCTTGTTGCCGTTGCCGTCGGCCGAACTCGTCTATTTTCTGCTGATGATCGCCATGGTCTGCGGTTTGGGGCTGATCGCGCTGCAAGCGGCCGATATTCCATATTCGGTCGGTTGGTTGGCGCTGATCGTCGTGGCGATATTGGCGTCGCGCAGCGGATATGGAACCATGTTTTCGGGTTACTTTACATTCGAGCTCGCGCTCGCCACCTTGCTGGCGCTCCGCTGCGGTGATCGACCGTGGCTTGGGGGGACACTGTTCGCGATTGCGGCGAGCAAGCCGACCTACGGAATTCCGCTGGCGGTGATGATGATCGCGCGCGGGCATGGTCGCGCGGTCGCGGTTGGAGCGGGTTTGAGCTTGGCGACAGGCTTGTTGTTTTATTTGTGGTTGCTGCCGGGGCGGTCCTGGGATTTTTGGCTGGCCGATATTCGCTTTGGCCAAGCGCAGCACATGGCCGATCCGAATGAGATTCCAGAACTGAGTTGGACGCGGGTTGATGCGACAGGGCTTGTCGCGAAATGGCTGCGCTGGGACCCGGGTGAACTGTGGCAATTGGCGATCTTTTTGTTGGCTTGCGTGTGGCCCATGCGGCTGATTTGGCGCTTGCGTCAGGACCCTGAAGCGATTTCCCTGGGGAGCCGGTCGACACTGGTATCGCTGCTGTCGATGAGTGTGTTGCTGTATCGGCACTATTATGATTTGGTACTCTTGATCGTGCCGGTAACGGTCCTGTTGTTTGGCAGGGCGGGATGGCTGGCTCAGGAGTCGTGGCGCGTTCGCGGCGGACTTGCCGCTTTGATGCTTGTCGCCATGTACAACTACGGGTCAACGCTGTCATTTTTTGAACACTACTCTGTCGATCGGCCAGGATTGATCTTTCAAGTCTTGACGTCCCTAAGCGGGCTGGCGACGTTGGCGGCACTTGTGTGGGCGATGCGGCTTGGGGCGAATGATGGCCAGCATTTGGGAGAGCCGCCGCTGGCGCAAGCGTCCAGGGGGGGCCCTGACGCTTGAGGGACAAAGCTCATATAATCAGCCTGTTTCGCGGAGCAGTGGCAGCGGGCGGCAGGAGAACACCGCAAAAGACCGCATTGCTGCGTTGATTCATCGCAAAGGAAACTGAGCTGTGACGGAGAAAGTCGTGATTATCGGCAGTGGACCAGCGGGTTGGTCCGCGGCTATCTACGCGGCGCGGGCCAATTTGAATCCGCTGGTCTTTGAAGGGACGCCCAAGCCCGAGATGATTCCGCTCGGCCAATTGGCGTTTACCACGGAGGTGGAGAACTATCCGGGATTTCCGTTCGGCAATGTCCGCGCGTTTGTCGAAAGCGCCGTCGACAAGGACCGCCACTGGAACCTGCCGCCGGCACCGGATCACAAGAAGGACGGGCAATATCACTATGCCGTCCAAGGGATCGAGTTGATGGAATTGATGAAGCAGCAGGCTCTCAATTTCGGCACCCGCGTGATCGGTGACGACGTGGTGGATATCGATATTTCAAATCGCCCCTTTCGCGTGATCCGAGCCGATGGTGAGCCTGTGGCGGCCCATTGCGTCATCGTGGCCACCGGAGCCCGCGCAAATTATCTGGGGCTCCCGAGCGAAGAGAAGTACAAAAACCGAGGCGTCAGTGCCTGTGCCGTTTGCGATGGGGCCTTACCGATTTTCCGCGGCAAGCCCTTGGCTGTTGTCGGAGCTGGTGATTCGGCGGTCGAGGAAGCGACCTATTTGGCGAACCTCAAGGGTGCCGATCGGATCTACATGATCGTCCGCCGCGACGTCATGCGGGCGTCGAAAATCATGCAAGAGCGAGCTCTCACTCACCCGAAGATCGAGCTGGTCTGGAATTCGGTGGTTGACGAAGTTTTAGGGGATGAGCGACAGGTCACGGGGTTGCGGCTGATGAGTACGGTCGACGGATCCACCCGCGACTTGGCGGTCGGCGGGATGTTCGTAGCCATCGGGCACACCCCCAATACGGCGTTCCTGCACGGAAAATTGGAAACCAACGAGAAGGGCTACATTCGCTGGAAAAAGGCGTTTCGAACCCACACGAGTGTCGATGGCATTTTCGCGGCGGGTGATGTCGCCGACGACTACTACCGCCAAGCCATCACATCGGCGGGTACCGGCTGCATGGCAGCGCTCGACGTCGAACGCTGGCTGGCCGAGCACGGTATCGGGTGATCCCATCGGCATGTCGTCCTCTCTCCTGCGTCGTCCAATCATCATCGAGTGCTGCCAATCATGAGTGCCGAAAAAATTTCAGTCAAGCAAGCTCGCTCCCCGGAGTCGATCGGAAAAACCGTCAAAATCGAGGGCTGGTTGCGCACACGCCGCGATTCCAAGGCGGGATTCAGCTTCTTGGAAATCAACGACGGATCCTGTTTGGGAAATTTACAGGTGATCGCCAATGCGGACCTGCCGAATTACGAGCAGCAAATCAAGTCGCTCAACACCGGAGCCAGTCTCTGCGTGATCGGCGAGTTGAAGGAGTCGGGAGGCAAGTGTCAGGCGACAGAACTGGTGGCCAGTTCGCTGGTGGTCTACGGCGAAGCGGATCCGGAAACCTACCCGCTGCAGAAAAAGCGGCATTCGTTCGAGAAGTTGCGGGAGTGGGCTCACTTGCGTCCGCGCACCAACACCTTCGGTGCGGTCGCCCGCGTGCGGAACTGCATTTGCAACTCGATCCACCAGTTTTTTCAGGAGCAAGAATTTCTGTATGTTCATACGCCCATTATCACCGCCAGCGATTGCGAAGGTGCCGGGGCGATGTTCCAAGTCACCACGCTGAATCTCGACGTGATCGCGCAAAAGCAGATCCAGCAACTGGATTACAAACAGGACTTTTTCGGCAGGCGAGCCTATTTGACGGTCAGCGGTCAACTGGAGGGTGAGACCTTTGCGTGTGCTCTCGGCAAAATCTATACCTTCGGGCCGACCTTCCGCGCGGAAAAATCGAACACAACGCGGCACCTTGCTGAATTTTGGATGATCGAACCCGAGATGGCGTTTTATGAACTCGAGGACAACATGGCGCTGGCCGAGGCCTTCATCAAGCGGATCGCACGCGACGCCTTGACGAAGTGCCCAGAGGACATGGCGCTATTCAACGAGCACATCGAACCGGGTTTGATCGCAGCCCTGCAGAATGTTGTCGATAGCCAGTTCGTGCGGCTGCCGTACACCGAGGCGATCGAGTTGCTGGCCGCCAGCGGGCAAACCTTCGAGTATCCCGTGAAATGGGGTGTCGATCTGCAGTCGGAGCACGAACGGTTTTTGACCGAGCAGCAATTCAAGTCCCCGGTGATCCTCTACAACTACCCGCGGACGTTGAAACCGTTTTACATGTACTGCAATGACGATGGAAAGACGGTTCGGGGGATGGATGTGCTCGTGCCGCGTGTCGGTGAAATCATCGGAGGGAGCCAACGCGAGCACCGTCTCGACATGCTGGAGGCGCGGATGGCAGAGCAGGGCATTCCAGCCGAGGATTATTGGTGGTACGCCGACTTGCGGCGATTCGGTACGGTGCCGCATTCGGGATTCGGTTTGGGATTGGAGCGCGCGGTTCAGTTCATTACAGGGATGACGAATATCCGCGACGTCATTCCCTTTCCCAGATTCCCCGGTAGTGTCGAGTTCTAAGGGGCCGACCCGCGAATTCTCGATGCGCTTACCCGGGCAACGGCCCCTGGCGATCGAGCAGGCAAATTTTTGAGGTTGCTCGCCGAATAGCGCCCCTCAGCTTCGCCGTCGCTTCCCACTCAAAGTTCGTCTGAAAGTACGAAAATCCGGCCGTTAATTGATCTGGAGCCGAGCGGAGCTTGGACGCTATAATTTCGACCCGTTGACTGAGTCGGCGTAGGATCTGAAAGGAATCGCATGCGAAGGATTGCAATCATCAACCAAAAGGGTGGCGTCGGGAAAACGACCACGGCCGTCAATTTGAGCGCTGCGTTGGCCGAGGCCGGCATGAAGGTTTGCCTGTTGGACATCGACCCGCAGGCGCACTCCTCGCTGCACCTTGGTTTAGCGCTGGGGGCAAACGAAAACTCGATCTATCAATGTTTGGTTGGCGAAGCCTCCTTGGCCGACGCCCGCCACCAGATCGAAGAAAACCTCGCCGTCATTCCCTCGCATATCGACTTGGCAGCTGCTGAGATGGAATTGGCCGGGGAGGTCGGGCGGGAGTTCTTGCTCCGTGAGTTGCTGGAAAAGGACCAAGAGGAATTCGACTACTTGATTATCGATTGCCCGCCGTCATTAGGAATATTGACCTTGAACGCACTGACGACGGCCGGTGAAGTCTTTCTACCGTTACAGCCACACTTTCTTGCATTGCATGGCTTCAGCAAATTACTGCGGACGATCGAGGTGGTCTCCAAGCGGTTGAATCCCGTTCTGGCACTGACCGGCGTGATCTTCTGCATGTACGAAGGTTCGACGAAGCTCGCTCAGGAAGTGATCGGCGAGGTTGAGGCGTTTTTCGAAAACGAGCGGGCCAAGGGAGGAATCTGGTCGGACGTGGTTAATTTCGAAACGCGAATCCGCCGCAACGTGCGGTTGGCCGAGGCGCCGAGCTATGGTAAATCGATCTTCCAGTACGCCCCGCATTCGCACGGGGCAGAGGATTACCGAGCGTTGGCCATCGAAGTGCTCGAGCAAGCGACGTTGATGCCCAGCCCAGTCAATGTCCACGATTGAGGCGTTTCGTCCTTGGACCGCGACCCAGGGCAAATTTAACCCAATAAAAAAAAGACCTTTCCCTTGCGGCGCCTCCTCCCCATCTGCGGCGAATTACGGCAAGTCATGAGCGGTTACGGATCTGCTGAACGAGCGAGTCTTTTTTTCGAGCCGACTGCCGAAAAAAGACTCCATCGAACCCGTGACCAGGGCTTGATTTTCAAAGCCAGAAGCCAGAAGCAAGCAGAAGCTAAAAGCCAGAAGCTAAGCCAGAAGCTAAGCCAGTAAGCCAGAAGCTAAAAGGACAGGCATTTTTGCGTGTTTATTGCGTTTTAGCGTTCTTTTTGCGTTCTCTCGACGTACTTTTTCTCAGACGTGATGAAGAAGGTTTAGGGAAAACTCCAGACATCAACCCGTTCGGAATTTTACGACGCGGGATCAGGAGTTTTCGGGCCCAGGGCCCCCGCGATTCGTTCCATAGCCAGTTGCTTGATTCGTTTGACCATCGCGAACAGGCCGTTGCGCCGCTGGGGGCTGAGGTGGCGATCCAGGCCGAGTTGACCAAACACCTTCGTCTCGTCGGTGGTGACGATTTCCTCGGGGGTCCGTCCGTTGAAAATGGCCATCAGCACCACGATCAATCCCTTGATGATCAGCGAATCGCTATCGGCCTTGACGTTGATTCGCCGCGCGGGAGCGTCGGTGAACTCGGCCACCAGCCAAACGTTGCTCATACAACCGCGTACGAGATTCTCGTCGGTCTCGAACTCGTCGGGGATCGGCGGCAATTGCTTGCCGAGATCGATCAGTAACTCGTAGCGTTCATCCCAATCGGGAAGATCGGCGAATTCGATGAGCAACTCATTCAAGGTGGGCGGAAATTTGATCTTGTTCATGCAATTCAGTTTACTTGGGGTACCAGGCGCACACCGCCACGCGAAGCTTAACCGTAGTTTAACATTTGCATGCGATTTTCGGATGTCTCCTTGAAAATCGGTCGCTGCAACCATAATCCAACCGTAGCTTTCGGCTCTGGACTCACGAACAAAAACGATGGATCGCGACGTGGAACAGAAGGTTCCCACACTTCAGGATTCTGCCCGCATTCTTCCGGAATCGTCGATTCCGCAAGTCGGCGTGATTCCCTTTCGCAGGGTGCTGGCTCAGCCGGAGTTTTGTTTGATTTCCGCGCGCCCGTCGCGGCAATGGTTGTTTCCCAAAGGCCATCTGGACCAACGGTACGGGCCGCAAGGCACGGCGATCGCCGAAGCATTAGAAGAAGCCGGTGTGTGTGGACGTCTGTGGGAGGATGCTCTCCCGCCGGTGACCTTCGAGAAGAACGGACGCTGGTATCAACTAACGATGTGGCTGTTGGAGGTCGAGCAGTTGTTGCCCGACTGGAAGGAATCTCTTGAGAGAACGCGAATTTGGGTCTCCGGTGCCAGCTCGTTCGAGTTGTTGGATCGGCCCTACTGGAAGCAATTGATGACCGAGGCTTGCCGCCGCCTCAGCGAATTTGCGGAAGTTGATCGCGAGGATCCACCGGTTCCTGCCAAGTTAAAACGCAAGCGGTGACGTGTTGACTCCGTGTAGCACGGAAAAAAACTACTGACAACTTTCTAGACCCAGGTCGGAAGATAGCCATTGCCTGAATAAACTTGCCAGGTTTTGTACCGCAACCCGCCAAGCACGGGGCACCGGCCGACGGGGTTCGCGAAAATCGGACACTAGGCCGTTCCGGCATTTAGCTTTGAAATAAAGCCCCTACGTTAGGCGGATTCTTTGGCGCCTGTTCGATTCGCTGCCCTTACCGGTTCGAACAAGTAGTGTTCGACAAACCATTCGTTGCCTTCACAGGCGCCGAACAACTCGGCACAGGCCAGGAAGAAAACTTTCCAGCGCATGAACCAGCGGTGAGCGTCCTTCTGTCCATAGGTTCTGCCCAGCACCTGCAGAACTTTGTCGCGTTGTTGATCGAGGTTGTTTGCCCAGGCATTGGCGGTGCGCTGATAGTGCTTGCCGTTCCAGTTCCACTGCTCCGCAACTTGCAAGTGTTCGTCGAATTGCCGGAACATATCGCGGGACGGCATCATGCCTCCGGTGAAAAAGTGTCGCCCCATCCAATTGGCCGCCCCGCGCGTCTCGAACGGATACGCATAAGCGCGGTGGCAAAAGATATGCACGAACAACCGCCCTTCGGGTTCCAACCAACCGGAAATCGACTCCAGTAGTCGGCGATGGTTGCGTACATGCTCGAACATCTCGACGCTGACGACCCGTTCGAACTTCTCCGCGAGTTGCAGGTCGTTGATATCGCAAGTGCGAACCTTCAGGCGATGGGCGATCCCACGTCGCCGGGCCTGTTCGAGGATCCAGCGTCGCTGGGAGTGGCTGTTGGAAACGGCGACGATCTGCGAATCGGGGTAATGTTGGGCCATCCACAATGTGAGTGAACCCCAACCGCAGCCAAGTTCGAGAATCGACATGCCATTTTCGAGGCCCGCCCGTTGGCAAGTCACCTTCAAGGCCTCCGCCTCCGCCTCGGCCAGCGTCGACGTGGCGTCGGGAAAATAGCAACAGCTATATTTCTTGTGGGGACCGAGCACCAGATCGAAGAATTCGGCAGGGACTTCGTAGTGTTGTTCGTTCGCCTTGTCGGTTGCGATCGCCAGGGCCGGCGTGCGGGCCGCCTCTTCCAGGAACACCGCGTTGCGACGTGCTTGATCCTCCGCGGAACCTGTATACAAATTCTTGCGGCGAATGGCGATCAACGAGCGGATAGCGGCCCGAATTGCCGATTCTGGAAGCCAACCCCGTTCGATCAAACCGATCGCAACATGGGCCAAGGAATCAATCAATAGCGGCATCGTGAGGTAACTCCGATTGTGTAGATATCACGTCAACCGTCGGCGTGGACCTGGGAAAAATGCGTTGGTGGTTTGCTGATAACGGCGGTACGCCTCGCCGCGACTTTTGAGTGCCTGCGCCTCGGTGGGAGGGATGCCGGTGACACGAGTGATCAACAGCCACATCACCAGTGGGCCAAAGAGGGTTAGCCAGCCCCATGGATAAGTGATGGCCAAAAATACATAGGCCCACCAATGGACCCATTCAAAGAAGTAATTCGGATGGCGCGAATAGTACCACAGCCCATCTTGGCAGACTTGGCCTTTGTTCTGCGGATTTCTGCGGAAAGCGTGCAACTGATAGTCGGCGATTGATTCCCCGAGAATTCCCAATGAGCCGACGGCCAAGCCGACGAAATCGAGCCAGCCCAAGGATTGGCCGTTGTGGGCCGCGATCAAGATCGGCAGAGCGAACACGACCACGAAGACGGCTTGCCACTGGTAAAAGCGAAACAACCGCCGCGCCGCGTCAGGGCCCCATTGCTGCTTGAGTGTTTGGTAGCGACCATCCTCTGGCATCGACGCCACGCGTCGCCCGATATAAATCGCAAGTCGTGCGGCCCAAATGGTTACGACAGCGGCGACCAGCAGGCGCCGCCACGGCTGACCGTCGGCCAGCAGCGCGTAGGCCAGACCGAGACCCCCGACTCCCGCAGCCCACGCTACGTCAACGACGCCGGCATCTCCAGTTCGTTTTTGATACCAGTACATCAGGGCCATCATTACCGCTGCGGCCAACCATCCACCGGCGATCAATACAGCGATCGTCATGGCTGGGCCTGCGTCTGGGATGGCTGAGACGTTGAATCCCGTTCGGCATCGGCCGTCAATAGGGGCTGGCTACAGCGTGCGGCAAAGCGTTGCCGATTGCCGCGCTGGGCGAACAAAGCGTGCACGAGATTGATTTGACGTTCGTCGAAGGCGGCTTCGCAATACGCGAGGTAGTAGTCCCACATCCGCATGAACCGCTGATCATAGCCGAGTCTTCGAATGGCGTCGGCGTGTTGCCAGAATCGCCGTCGCCACCGCCGCAGCGTTTCCGCATAGTCGGCGGCGTAGTCTTGGAGTTGGATGAGCCGCATTTCCGCAGCGCCGGCTGCCGAACCGACCAACCGGGAAATGCACGGCAGGCTTCCTCCGGGGAAAATGTATTTGCAAATGAAGTCCACATTCCGCAAGTGTTTTTCATACCGCTGGTCGACGATCGTGATCGCTTGGAGCAGGAGCAAGCCCTGTGGTTTGAGAAGCCGTTGGCATTGGCGAAAGAACGTGTCGTAGTATTCGTCGCCCACGGCCTCGATCATTTCGACCGAGATGATTTTGTCGTACTCGCCTTGGAGGTCGCGGTAATCTTGGTCCAGCACGCGCACGCGATCCTGGAGTCCCTCGGCAGCCACGCGTTGGCAAGCCCATGCGTACTGTTCGCGGGATATCGTGGTCGTCGTGACTTGGCAGCCGAAGTGCTTGGCCGCGTAACAGGCCAAGGCTCCCCAACCGGTGCCGATTTCGAGCAAATGATCCTGCGGCGAAAGTTCTAAGGTCTCGCACAGTCGATGCATCTTTCGCAACTGAGCCCGATGCAGCGATTCGGGATGATCACTGTGATCGCTCCAATCGAACAGCGCTGAGGAATAATTCATCGTCGGATCGAGGAAGAGGCAAAAGAAGTCATTCCCCAAGTCATAGTGCGCCCGAATGTTCGTTCGCGACCGCCGCGGCGTGTTCCTCCGCAGCCAATGGCCGAGTCGCTCCCAGAGCTTGCGCATGTGCGCCCACCAGCCGCCGAATTTATCGGCCTCGTCTAAATTGCGAATCAACATCCGAATCAGCCGTGGCAAGTCGGAGCAGGACCAATCGCCATCCATCAAGGATTCGGAAAAGCCCAAGTCGCCTCCTCGCATCACGCGGCTGTAAAACCGAGGATTCCGTACGACGATGCGGATCGGGGATAGGCTCGCGCGGCGGTCGCCGATTTCCCAGCGATCTTCATAATCGATCAATTCGATGGCATCGCCCCGCAGTTGGCAGCCACGACGAAGCAGCGCCGATCGGCAGAGTCGCTGGGCCCACGTGGCGGGCTGACACTCATTGCCAACGCCATCGCTCATGTTCCATTCACTTTCGATATCTCGAATCATGGTAGTAGGCATCTTCGCTCGCTGACGTTTGCTCTAATCGCCGCGGATCGGCGCATCGATGGTCTGGAGACTGTCGGCGTATTCCCCGGCGGCTCTGGCTGAGACATGCGGGATGTAGCCATCGAAACCGTCGGAGCTATCGGCCGGATCCTGGGAAACTATTTCTAGTCTATTTCCGGGATTTGCCCCCGTTTGGTCGGGGTAAACCGTTGTTTTGATTCCGTCAAACCGCTGTTGCGCCGCGGAATTCACCGCTAAGTGCCGGGATTTTTTGGGGGGCCAGTCGGATTCCAAGTTTCCGTGGGGTTGGCCAGTTGCCGGGTGCGGTACGAACGGCACTTGTTTCCACCACAATCGCCAAGCTTGGAAATAGATGTGTCCGACGACTTGAAGGGTCATTAGAGGATAACGCCACAGAATGCGGTTGAGTTGATAGGTGTTTAGCGGACGTTTCTGAAGTTTCATGGTCACGTCGAAGGGGCATCGGCCGTCGCGGAAATTGGCCATGTGTACGACGGCTGTTTCGCGGGGAACCGTCAGGCGAAACTCGTAACTTATGTCCATCGTCATGAACGGCGAGACGTGAAATTCCTTGGCAATGCGCTGAGGGCGATCGAGTCGAAAGTGTTGGGGCTCGAGCACGTAAGCATGTTTTTGGCCCCACGGTGTGTTGGTGACCTCGGCAACCACATACTCGAGAGTTTGCGGCGCATGTCGAGAGTAGCAGTAATAAAACGAAACCGGGTTGAAGCCGAAACCCCAGTAGCGAAGATGTGTGAGCAGGCGAATAGGGCCCCCCGAAAATTCGCCACCTTGAGCTCGTATCAGCTCGATGACCGACGAGCGCAGATCTTGATCGGCTGGCCCGAGATAGTCGCGCCGTCGGAAGCGGCCGATCGCCGGGCGCCGTGCCGACCAGAGCCAACGATTGGCGAACACCTTGTCGAGCTCAGCGAGGTCGAGGAACAGCAGACTCAGTTGGACGCGAAAGTTGTTTGCAACGGGCGTTTTTCGCCGGTGGCGTACCCAGCCTTCGTAGATGCAGCTTTCCATGGTTGATTTTCCAGTGCTGAACAAACTGCCAGGGCACTGATTACGCCATCCTCGTGAAATCCATTCCCCCAATAAGCTCCGGCGAATGACGTCCGATTTGGCCCCAGCAATTCGGGATGCCGTTGCTGTGCCTCCCGGCGAGCCGTCGTGAAGACGGGATGTTCGTACTTGATCCTGCGGATAACCTTTGCCGGATCAATGCGGGGGTCGGAATTGAGGCTGACGCAGTACGTGTGTTTTGCCCGCAGGCTTTGCAGCATATTCATGTTGTAGGTAACGGTTGCCTTTGCAGATGGTTGCTCGGGTAGAAAATAGTTCCAGCACGCCCAAGCCCGCCGGCAGTTAGGCAATAATCGTTCGTCACAATGCAACACCGCGATGTTTTCTTCATAGGGAAAAGCACCCAGAATTTCTAGTTCGGCAGATGTCGCCGCCGCGCCGAGGATCTTGAGAGCTTGGTCGCTGTGGCAGGCGAAAATGACGTGATCGTGACAATGCCGCTGGCCGTCGGAAGACGTTAACACTACCTGCCCGGGGGAACGCTCGATGCCGACAATCGGGGAATTCAGCCGGATGGTTGCACCCGACGCGGTGGCAAGTGCTCGCATATAGACCTGGGATCCCCCGCAGATCACGAACCATTGTGGGCGGTCGCTCACGGACAGCAAGCCATGGTGGCGATAAAATTCCACGATGAAGCGCATCGGGAACTGTTCCACGATACCGTTGGGGCAGCTCCAGATGGCCGACGCCATCGGAAAGAAAAATTGCTCGCGAAATGACTGGCCGAACGGATGCCTTGCAAAAAAATCGCCGACCGAGATGTCCGGGTCCAGCGACGAGAGCAGCCGCTCTGCCTGGCGGTTGAACCGCAGCATTTCCCGCAGCAGCCAATAATGTCCAGGACGTATCAGATTACTCCGCTGTGCGAATAAACCGTTGAGATCCGCTCCGCGGTACTCTAGCCCAGTCCGCTCGCAATGGACACTGAACGTCATCCGCGTCGGCTGATACGCGATCCCCAGTTCCCCCAGCAACCGGAGGAAATTCGGGTAAGTTCGATCGTTGAATACGATGAAGCCGGTATCGATACGGATGATCGAGCCATCCTCTTCGACGTCGATCGTGTTGGTGTGTCCCCCGGCGTAGTCGTTCGCCTCGAATACGGTGACGCGGTGCTGTCGCCTCAGATAATAGGCCGCAGTCATCCCGGATATGCCCGAGCCGACGATCGCTATGTTCATTTTGTTCCGCCCAGCGTTTGCCTGTTTATTTCACCCTTGCCGCAAGCTTAGGGGATATTCCCGCGAGTCGCTGACGATTTGGGCGCCTTCATCTCAGCACGTATATCTCAGCACGCATTGTAGCCGATCATGCCGATCATAAAGTCGAACTGTGACTGGCCTTGTCGCCCACCCGGCATTCCATGCATTCTGCTAACGGCCCTCTACCGGTAAGCCGGAGTCGATTCCGTGCGAACCAATCGTAGGACCAATCGCTGAGCTGGCGCAAGATGGGCCAGCGAGTCGGCCAAACCAACCAGCCATAACCGATCGCCTCGAACATCCGCCGCGTCACCTCAACCCCTGTGATCCATTCGCCTGCGGCGGTTCGAGCATGCAAGCGAGCCATCAGCTCATAATACGTTTTGCCGGTGGTGGCTTCGGCGTCAAAATCGGGTCGTGAGATGTCGGTGAACGTGATCCGACCGGCACGGGCGCGGGAACGAACCCAGGAGATTTCCCGCCGGCACAGAGGGCAATCCCCGTCAAAAAAAACCTCGATTTCTTCAGTTTTCCGGATCATCTTTTTTTCTCGACCATCAATCCTGGCGGCGTTTACCGAACGGATGAAGGGCCGGGCAACCGAAAATTTTTTAATTTTTGGCGTTTCCGCGTTGTGAAGCAGCTACCGTCGTCAGAAATGGAAACGACGAGAAATCGGGGCCTAACCCCGGTTCGGCGAAGGACATTACTGGGAGGACGTTACTGGGGGCCTACCCCAAAATTGGCCCTCGTTTACGCTTCGGGTTGAGTCGCCGGGCTGTTTTGGAATAGACTCTCAAGCGAGCTGCCTTCCTGTAAGCCCTCTTTCAGTTCGCTTATTCCCTCCAAAAATCATGTTTTTCGGCGTTCGCCACTCCGGTTGGCGACCGCACAAACCCCGCCAGCGAACTGAACAGCCAAAAATTTTTGATTTTGGGTTTTCGTCCGTTGTCGAAACGCAAATTTGCCAGTTACACCGAGTTAAGTCACTTGTTTCGCTTGAAAAAGGATGTATCCCATGGCGGCATGTTTCTCGAAAAGAATGATAATCTTGGCGGTTTCGGCATGGTTTGGGGCGGGTTCGTGGGGCGCTTTGACCGCGCAGGTGGACCAGAGCTTGGCTTCCGCTTCACTGCGGCCTGTCCCATCGCCGACTGCAAGGCCGATTACTGGTGACAAGGACTGGACGCAGTGGCGGGGGCCGAATCGTACCAGCATTTTGGAGGCTTCGCCGCTGGCCACCTGGAGTGACCTCAGCAAGCTGAAAAAGAAGTGGTCGGTGCCTTTGGGGGAAAGCTATTCTGGCCCGATCGTCACCGAGGTCGCGGTTTTCGTCACCGAGACTGTCAACAAGCAGTATGAGGTCGTAAGGGCTCTGGATCGCCAGACAGGGAACCAACTGTGGTCGCACCAATGGGAGGGCGCCATGTCGGTGCCGTTCTTCGCCAAGGCCAATGGAGACTGGATCCGTTCGACTCCGATTTATGACGACGGGCGCTTGTACGTGGGGGGTATGTGCGACGTCCTTGTTTGCCTGGATGCAAAAACCGGGGAGCGGCTGTGGATGATCGACTTCGTCAAAGAGATGAAGTCCGAACTTCCCCCGTTCGGCAACGTCCCATCGCCGCTGATCGACGGCGAATTCCTGTTCACGCAAGCCGGCAATGCCTTGGTCAAAATCAACAAAAAAACTGGGCAAATCGTATGGTCGACGCTGTCTCAATCGGCCGACATGATGAACGCGGGGGCGTTCAGCAGCCCGATCATCGCCGAAATGCATGGGCAGCGGCAATTGCTGGTCCAGACCCGCAGCGAACTGGCCGGAGTGGATTTGGCCGATGGCAAGGTGCTCTGGCGGCAGAAGGTTCCCACGTTCCGCGGCATGAACATCCTGACGCCGCTGCCGATCGGCAACCGAGTATTCACCAGTAGCTATCAAGGGGGCTCGTTCTTGTTCGAGATCAACCACGATGCGGGCAACTGGAGTGTCCGCGAGGTGTGGAAAAGTCGACTCGATGGTTACATGTCATCACCGATCTTGATCGGCAACCAGATTTATTTACATCTGCGCAACCAGCGATTCGCTTGCCTCGACCTGGAAACCGGCAAAGATTTGTGGATCACCAAGGGATTCGGCAAGTACTGGAGCATGATTGCGAGCGGTGATCGAATCCTAGCGCTCGATGAAAGTGGAAAACTGCTGCTGATTGAGGCATCGCCAGAGGAGTTCAAGTTGCTTGAGAACAAGACGATTGGCGATAACACCTGGGCCCATTTGGCTCTCCGTGGCAACGAAATCTTCATCCGCGAACTGAAAGCGATGACGGTTTACGCGGTCGAGTGATCGACCCTAGTCTGACGTTTTTGCCGCAGTCGAAAAAAATTGGATCAAGACAGCCATTTGAGCAGACTTTGTGCCGCCGTCAGGGACTCGCTCGCGGTTCTCGCGTGAATCGCAGGCTAGGACCGCGAGTTTGACGAGTTTCGTGACAAGGCCTAGGTTCAAATGGCTTTTTTTGTTTATGATTTGGGACAATACTCCGTGTCGCTGCCTGGGTCTGCACAAATGCTGGGCGGCCTGAAGTTTAAAGACAAAGGTTGCTGAGAACCGCGCGGACCGTGCAGTTGCAGTGGTCGTGAACGCAACATCTGGCTGCGTGCCCAACGACGGTTCGGAGTGACTTGATTTCCTCGGCAAAGCTGCTCAACTCATGCAATTCTCAAAATTCTTTTCATCTGGAAAACTAGCGCTCTCGTACGAGTTGTTCCCACCGAAAACGGTCAAAGGGGAAGAGAACCTTTACGCCAATCTCCAGCAGTTGATGGAGTTCTCTCCCGACTTCGTCACCTGCACCTATGGGGCCGGGGGATCAACTCAAGCGAAAACACTCGACATTGTTGGCCAGGTGAAGGAGCGTTTCGCCGTGCCGGTCGTGTCCCACCTGACCGTGGTGGGGAGCACCGTGGCGCATTTGCAAAGCTATCTCGAACGGGCGCGGCAAATCGGGGTCGCGGGGATTGTCGCCCTGCGCGGCGACCCGCCGCTGGGGGACGAATCCTTCCGGCCGGCCGTTGGCGGACTGCGTTACGCAAACGAATTGGTCGAGCTGATTCGTCGAGAGTTTGACGACTTCGGAATTCTCGTTGCCGGTTACCCCGAGACCCATCGCGAGGCACCCGATCCGCAAACGGATCTCGAGAACCTGAAGCGCAAGGTCGATGCGGGGGCTGATGTTGTCGTTACGCAGCTTTTTTACGATAATCAGGACTTCTTTCGTTTTCGCGACCGCTGCGTGCAGTTGGGAATCGACGTCCCGATCGTTCCCGGCATCCTGCCGATCACCAGTTTGCCGCAAATCGAGCGAATCACGTCCCTTTGCGGTGCGAAGCTGCCGGCGCGATTGGTCGACCGGTTGCGGGAGAGGGATACGAGCGAATGGCACTTCGAGGCGGGAGTCGAGTGGGCCATCGAGCAAACTCGAGATTTGATCGAAGGTGGCGTTCCGGGACTGCACTTTTACGTTCTCAATCAATCTCCAGCCACGCTGCGCATCTTGCGGGAGTTGAGAGCCGAGTCGACACGAGGATGATTGACATGAGCAACTCTTTGAAAAAAACCTTTTCGCCCGCCCGCATGTCGTTGCGACGCGTCGTTTTCATGGCCTGCCTGTGCTGGTTGAGCACGATCCAGGTGTTGGCCCAGGATGCGGCCAATCGATCCGATAGTTCGGGGAAGCTCAAGGACGCGCCGGAGGTGACTAGCCCGCAGGATTCGAGTAATGACGAAGCCCAGCGGCAGGAGTTGGCGTCGTTCTTGCTCAAGGAAATCACCGATCTGATCCCCGGAGGCATCGGCGCGGGAACTCCTCGTGAAAAGGCGGCGATGGCTGCCATCCAGGCCTTCATCAATGAACCCAACAAGGCGCTGGATCATCTCAAGGAAATGCAGGCTACGGGGACAGAGGTTCCGCCGGCGTCGCTGTTGTTAGCCGCCATGTACTATGCGATCGGCAATCGGGCCGAGGGGCTGCGCTATCTCGAAGATGCCGCGATGCAGGCGCCCAATCTCCCCACGATCTACAACGCCTTCGCCCGGCTGGCGATCGCCGATGGCCGCAAGACCGATGCACAAGTTTTGTTGGAGAAATTGCGTTCGTTGATCGATGCGGGCAAGTGGAGCGAGTTGGAGCGAAAATTCTTCGACTTGCTGTATCGCGACTCGCTCGCCGATCTGAAAATGATGCAAAACGAATACGGCAAAGTGCGCGAATTGCTGGAGTCGTTGATCGCCAGTCATCCCGAGATTCCGAAAAATTACATGCGGCTAGCACAGATCGATTTTCGCCAGGATCGCATCGATGACTGTTTGAAAAACCTGCAAACATTTCGGCAGTTGACCCCCGACACCCGCGTCCCGGAATTGTTGCTGGCCTCCATGTTCGCCCAGGCCGGCCAGGATCAACACTCCGAGGAGTGGGTCATCAAGGCCTTGTCGCAGTATTCCGGCGAACGTTCCGTGGTGATTGAGTACATCGACTGGATGGTCGCTCACGAGAAATTCGACAAGGCGATCGAGGCGATCGAAAAAAATCGCTCGTTGCTCGGAGATAGCCCCGCGGCTTTGATGCTGGAAGGGAAAATCGCGTTCGCCCAAGAACGGTATGCGGATGCCGAAAAAATCTTCTTGAACCTGCGGGTCCAAGAGCCGACCAATATCGAAGTCTCCACCATGCTGGCTGTGTCGATGGCCGAATTGGGAGATCGGCAAAAGCTCGATAAGGCCTTGGAAATCGCCCGCCAAAATGTGCAAATTCAACCGCAAAATCCGGTGACGATGTCGGTGCTGGGGTGGCTGCTCTTCAAGCAGAATAATTTGCAGGCCGCGGCCGATGCGTTCAATCGCTCGATCCAGTTGGGCCAACTCCCTGCCGAGTCCTCCTACTACATCGCGCGTTTTGTCGAGGCCCGCGGGCAAAAGGAGGATGCGCTCCAGTTGCTTGAAAGTACTCTGCAGTCGCGCGGGCTTTTCTTGTATCGCCGCCAGGCCGATCAACTGCGCGCCAAATTGGCACCGACCGATCGCCTCGCCCCCCCCAAGCAATAATGTTGAATTCTCCGCGGGCGGTGTCCACCGCCGACGACATAGCTGCCGGGCAACCGGACGATGAGGCCGAGTCGCCCGATGCGCGTCGGCTGACGGGTGGTGGAACGAAGTCGCTGGCCGTCGAGAAGAGCGGTTTTCTGTGGGCTGAACTCGGGTTGATCGCCACCACTGTCATGTGGGGGCTAAATATCCCGATCGTCAAAGAAGCAACGAATCGCATGGATCCGTTCGTCTTCAATGCTGCCCGGTTGACCTGTTCAACCATCGCGCTGGCGTTCTTCGCATGGTTCGAGTTGCGCGGTCGGCGCAAGGCGGGGCTCACGCGATCGACCGGGAGCGATGACTGCCCCAATGCCCGACGATTTTCTTGGTCCCGGTTCCTGGTGTTCGCCGGTTTGACGGGTTTCCTCTACATGATCTTTTTCATGCTGGGGGTCAGCCGCACGACGGCCGGTAATGTCGCTCTGCTACTTTCCTCAATGCCCATGTGGACGGCGGTGCTCGCCGTGCTGTTTTTTGGCGAGCGGCTGCGCTGGACCAATTGGCTGGGGCTGTTCATCACGTTTCTTGGGACGGTGACGGTGATCATGCTGGGAGCCAACCAAGGGGGCCGGGGATTCAACCTGTCGTCCGAATTCTTGTTGGGAAACTTGTTGATTCTGGCGGCCGCCTTGACGTGGGCCAGCGGCACCCTGATCAGCAAGAAGTTGCTGGATACGGTCGGCGCGATGGAGTTGGCCTTTCTGGCCGGACTGGTAACCACGCCACTTCATCTGCTGATCGTCGCCGGAAGTTTTCGAGAGTGGATACCTGTCATTTTGGAACCGGCGATGGCTGCGAAAATCATTTTTTCCGGCGTGTTCTCGACAGGGCTGGCCTACAGCTTTTGGCACATCGGCGTGCGAAAGCTCGGGGGGGCTCACGCGTCGGTGTTTCAAAACCTGGTGACCCTTGTCGCGGTTTTGACCAGTTGGTGGTGTTTGGGAGAGCGGATTACTTGGGCTCAAATCCTCGGCGGCGTGACCATCATCGTCGGGCTCCTCGTGATGCGGCGCAGGCGGTAGGCGGGCTCGTCTGGTCACTGGCGCTTGCCGACGAATCGGCTCGCGGGCGGTCCGGGTCGCTTTTCGATCCATCAACCAGACGATTTGCGTGATCCTATGGATTTTTTGTAGTTTAGCGGCCCGGAAGCAATGAGTCGTTGGGAGCGGGCGATTCCCTTTCAGGAAAAACTGTCGAATAATGCACTGTTGAGGCAAATTAGGCCAAATTTGCCGCTGGGATGCGGTATTTCACCGTGGTTGGCTTGGGGTAGTCGTCTCACTCAAATAATTCCGGGTTTAAAACGTCCTTCTAGCGGGCTGTTTGTGGTGTAACTTGTGATGGCTTCGAATCAATCAGCACGAGCGGACACCGACAACCCCGAATTGGCCGACAAACCACCCAGTCGATTGAGGGATGACCGGGTGGTGGATCTGGTTGAGAAGTACCAGCGAGACCTGTTTCACTTCTTGCTGGGGATTCTCAAAGACGAGTCGGCAGCCAACGATGCGGTGCAAACGACGTTGACGAAGCTGATCGACCAAGGGGGGGGGGTAGCCCCCGAGTCCCTACGCAGTTGGTTGTTTCGCGTTGCGTTCAGCGTGGCGATGGAAAATCGGCGCCGACGATCCCTCGAGGCAAGGCATCAGGAACAGGTGGCGATTTGGAAGTCGGCCCACCGCAAAGAGGAGATGGCGAGTCAAGTGATGCGCGACGAGCAGGCGGAGATCGTGCGCCGGGCTTTGATGCAACTGCCGCCCGAGCAGGAGCAAGTCGTCCGCATGCGAATTTACGAAAACCTCAAGTTCATCGAAATCGCCGAACAGTTGCAAATCCCTTTGGGGACGGTGCTGACGAGAATGCGAAGCGGACTCGGTAAAATGAGAAATTTTTTGGGTGCAGAATATGAAGAATAATTCGAACGCTGTCGGTAGCGAGCTGACCGACCTGGAGTGGTTGGCTGTTCAGTATTTGGCCGGCGAGTTGGATGAAGTCGCTTATCAGGCGTTCGAGCAACGTCTTGAAAACGAACCGGCCGCCCCAGTGGCTGTCGTGGCGATGATGCAACTGTTGGCTTGCGTTGATCGTGGTCTGCGGCAGCAGCCGTTGTCGGCTCCGCTCGATTCGTTGACTGCGGCGAGCCCGGTCAGTCCCACGACCTTGCCTGACGCCGGTAGCACCGGTGGGCTTCGGCAGACTTGGTTGCATCCGATTGTTTGGCTGGCGACGGTGGCTGCGACACTGATGATAGGCTTGACCATCTGGCAAGTCCTTTCTGAACAACCAGCGATAACCTCGTCATTCGAGGATCGATTGGCTGTGAATTGGGTGAACCACGTTGCCGACGCTGCTGACATGGAAAGCGATTTGTTTGACGACGACGAGTTGCCCTTGGCCGAATCCGATGAATTCGTGTTGGTCGATGAAACGAGCGAGAATTGGCTCGTGTCGGCGATGGGGTTGTTGGGTGAGGACGAGTTAGACTTTAACAAATAGACGCTCGCAGCCAGAGAGAAAAAGCGGCATTGATGGCTAACATAAGATCGTTGGGTAAATATGCTTGTCTTTGTGCCAAAACCCGTCAGCCGCGGGGCTCAAGCCCGCAGTTGTCGAGAAAACTGGACACTGCCGCGTTCCGGCCGATGGTTTTGGGACTAGCTTAGATGAATTCAATGAAAATAAATAACCTACCGCTAGGTTCCCATCGTCGCACCGAGTGGGGCAATGGGCATCGCGAGGGGCCATGACCATGTTGATCGATAGAACCCGAGGCAGGAGACGTTTGTTGCTCATCCAAGCGATGGGGTGTATCGCTATTTTGCTGTCGATGTCTGCTCTGCCGCTGGGAGCGCAAGATCGAGGGGCCGAGGGACGTGCTGGACAGAGCAATCCGCCGCAACGAGGTGCTAATGAGCGATTCGAAAAGGGGGGGGGAGGAGGCCTCAAGTCCCGGGGGCCCGCCGCAGCCCGGTTGGGGGAAATCGAGCGGGCTCGGCTAGAACGTGTGATGGAATTCGTCGAAGCGAATCAACCGCAGCTTTTGCGCTTGGTCAATGCCCTGGAAAAAAACAATCCAGCACAGCATCGACTTGCCATTATGGCCTTGTCGCGAGAAATCGAGCGGCTGAACCAACTGAAGCAAACCAACGCCGAACGGTTCCCCAATGCCCTGGAAATGTGGAAGAATCAAAAGTCGTTGGACCTGGTCAGCGCGCAAGTGGCCACGCAGGGCGAAACAGAAGAACTGCGTGCGAAAATGCGGGAGCTGCTCCAGGAGCGCCGTCGGCTGATGGCCGAGAGTTTGGAGTTCGATATCAAAGCGGTTCAGGCGCGACTTAATCGCTTGGAGCGGACCAAGTCAGAATTGCAGAGTCAGGACGATGATCTCGAACAACGTATCGATCAGCTGATTCAACGGGCCAAACGAAGTGGTACCGGCAGTCCTATGCGGCCGGGTTTCGGCCGCGGACCGGGAAAAGATCGGGAATCTTCTCCCCCCGGAAATTTTTCCAACCAAGGCGCTTCCGACGATGATCAGGACTAATAGCCACCTTATGCTGCCAATGGTGAGGATATTTAGATCGGGGCTGCTCGCTGCCGGCTTCTGTTTGGTTTGCTTTGTCGGAAACTGTGACGGGTTCTCTCCCATCGTTCAACTTCTGGGCAGTACTGCCGCCGGTACGTCCGGTCCGGAATCGCCGTTGTCTGTCGACCGAGCACCGCTGCGGCCCGCAGCGATGCCAAGTGACACAGCCGTCGGGATCGTTACGGCAACTTTGGAACCTGAGGCTCCCGATTTTCAACGTCATGTTTCCCCGCTGCTCAGCCGAATGGGCTGCAACAACCGGAATTGTCATGGATCGTTTCAAGGGCAAGGGGGATTTCAACTTTCGCTGTTCGGCTACGACTTCCTAGCCGATCACCGGGCCCTCCTTGGCGGCGGCCGAGTCGATTTGGACGATCCTGCGGCAAGCCTGATTTTGACCAAGCCCACTGGCGTGGACGAACACGGCGGCGGCGAGATTTTTTCGTCGGATAGTTGGCAAAGTCGCTTGTTGGCAAACTGGATTGCCCAGGGTGCCCGTGCCACGGATCAGATCTCGCATTTGATCGATCTCGAGGTGTCGCCATCGGAAGTAGACTTTGCCCAACTCGGGCAGCGAGTCGATCTTCGCGTTGTTGCGCAATGGGAGGACGGGACTCGCGAGGATGTTACCCGCTGGGCTCGCTTCCAAGCGAATGATCAGGCCGTATGCACCGTTGACGATTCGGGTAGGGTCACTAGTGCCGGATACGGCGACACTTATGTCGTGGTTTTTTATGACAATGGGGTCAAGGCCGTGCCAGTATTCCAGCCCTATCCGCGTGACCGTTGGGCGGAGACCGCGGCGGCGGAACCTCCTACTTCGGAGTCTGCTGAGTCGGCGATCGACCGAATCATTCAGCGTAAATTGGATCGCCTGCATCTGCGGCGGTCCCCCTTGGTCGATGATGCGACGTTTCTCCGGCGCGTGTCCCTCGACATCGCCGGCACCTTGCCATCCCCGCAACAGATCCGCGAATTTTTGAGCGATTCGGATCCCGGGAAGCGGGCCAGGAAGATCGATGAATTATTGGCTACTCCCGCTTACGTCCATTGGCAAACCACGTTTTTGTGCGATATCACGGGGAACAATTCGCAAGAGTTGGGAGGCAATAATTCGTCGCTGGCGTCGCAGCAGTGGTTTGATTGGATTCGACATCGTGTAGCGATGCAGGTGCCCTACGATCAAATCGTGCGCGGCATCGTCTTGTCGCAGAGTCGAGAACCGGGGGAGTCCTATTACGAGTACTGCGCGGCCTACAGCCAGATGCTCCGCAGCGGTGACACTGCGAATTTCGTAGCGCGGCCGACGATGCCCTACTATTGGATGCGCAATGACAATCAAGACAAGGACGCGCGGGCGATTGCTTTTGCACAGAACTTTTTGGGCTTGCAGATTCAATGCGCCGAATGCCACAAACATCCTTTCGACCGGTGGACTCAAGAGGATTTTCGACAGTTCTCGCGTTTCTTTGCAGGAATCGAGGTTCAGCGGGGAGCCGGAGCGCTGGCGGAGGACAAAGCCGATCTGCAGCGAATCCTGGCAGACTTAAACCTGGCGGGACGAAAATTCGACAACCAGGCTCAAAAGATGGCTCGCGAATCGATTAAAGAGGGAGGGGTGATGCCCTTCCCGTTCCTGCAAATCACCAAGCCTCGATTGTCGAAGGAGGAGCGGCAGGCGGCCGCTCAAGGTTCGAAAAAACGCGGGGCGCTCTTTTATACTGAAGCGACGATTCTGGGGGGGCCGCGCGTCTCGCTGCGAGGTGTTGACGATGCCCGGCAACCGCTGATGGATTGGGTGGCGGCAGCTGACAATCCCTACTTTGCTCGCGTTTACGTGAATCGGGTTTGGGCGCGTTATTTTGGCCGAGGTCTCGTGAATCCTCTGGATGATTTCAACGCGGCGAACCCGGCCAGCCATCCTGAGTTGCTCGATTACTTGGCGGAGGGCTTCGTCACGAGTGGCTATGACATGCAATGGGTTCATCGCGAAATCGCCAACAGCCGCACGTATCAAACCGACTGGCGTCCAAACGCCACTAATGCCGAAGATGAGCGGAATTACAGCCGCGCGGTGCCACGGCGTTTGCCAGCAGAACTGGTCATTGACGGAGTGGCTCAAGCCTGTGCCAGCGACCGCGATCATGCCCGTTATCTCTGGGAGGTTGCCGATCGAGCGATTTCGGTGCCGGGGACGACATACGGCAAGGCCGCTCGAGGAAACCGCAACAATGCCTTCGCCTTGACGGCCTTCGGCCGATCGACCCGCAGTAACAATTGCGATTGCGATCGCTCGAACGAAACCAGTTTGATTCAAGCAACCTATCTCCAGAACGACCGCGACGTGCATCAGTGGATCAATCATGCCGAGGGGTGGGTCAGTGAGGCTGCCAGTGCATTTCCAGACCCGCGCGAGTTGGCCGACTTGCAAAATCGCCTTGCCAAGGAGCGGGAGCAACTGGAACGGTTGGTCAGTCGCCGGGAGAAACTGACAAAAGCGGGGCGAGAAATCCCCGCCGACTTGGTGCAGCGCCTCGACAAGGTCCGCCATAGCGTCGCGGCGGTCGAAGCACGCCTGGAGTCATTGAACCAGCCCGCTGAAAAATCTCTCGACGAGTTGATCGCAGACGCGTACCTCAGATCATTATCGCGATTTCCCACATCGTCTGAACTCGATCGTTGTCGCCGCTACATTGTGGAAAGCAAGACCGTGCGCGATGGACTCGCTGGGTTGTTGTGGACCTTGATCAATACCAAAGAATTCGTTGTGAACCATTAATGGGCAGCGACTCAGCAAATCGAAGCGTCCAGGAGAGCTCCGCGCGCGATCGCCGATTCCAGAGAGATGAAGCCTGCGTGCCGATCGAACTTGGAATCGCTGATCGATGCGAGATGCTTAAAGCATGTGCGGAGGCACCGACAGAAGTCTAGCCGCGGAGATTTTCCAAATGAGCAAACGAAATTCGAGGGATCGTTTGAATCGCCGAGAGGCTCTGCACATCGGCAGCTTGGGGGCGACAGGCCTGACGTTGGCCAGTTATCTGCAAGCGTATGCTGCCGCGGAGTTTCCCAAATCGGCCGCCAATCGAAATGCGATATTCGTGGAGTTGACTGGGGGGCCGTCACATCTCGATACGTTCGATCTCAAGCCGGACGCACCTGCTGAAATCCGAGGTAAATTCAAGGCGATCCCAACCAAGGTTCCGGGGATTGAAATTTGCGAACATCTCCCCAGGTTGGCGATGCATACCGATAAATTTACGATCATCCGCGGCGTGTCGCATTCGTTGGGGGCCCACAACCTTGGGCAAAAATTTTTATTCACGGGGAATCGGCCGAACCCGGCTCTCGATTATCCGGCTTATGGCTCGGTGGCCGCCAAGGAATTGAGAGCCCCTGTTGACTTGCCCGGCTACGTCGCGATTCCCCAAACGGCTCAGGGACCGGGCTATTTGGGGGTCAAGTATTCACCGCTGGCGACGAACGAAGTCCCAGTAAAAGGCCGCCCGTTCAATGTCCGTGGCATCGCCCTCGGATCGGGGGTCACTCTGGCAGAAATCGAGCGGCGCCGCGACTTGCTGCGCGACCTCGACCAGACGTTCGCCGCTATCGAGCGCGAGAGCGACTTGTTGGATAGCTTGGATGAATTCAGCCGGAAAGCGTTTCGGATGATCACCTCTAAGCGGACTCGAGATGCATTCGACGTCAGCCAGGAACCGGAATCGTATCTCAGTCGATTCGCCGATGACCCGTTTTCGCAAAGTTGCTTGCTGGCGACGCGACTTGTCGAGGCGGGGGTCCGGTTCGTGACGGTGAATCTGAGCGGTTGGGACACGCACGCCGATAACTTCATTCGGCTGAAGGAGAATCTCTTGCCGCGGCTCGACGCTGGTCTGTCGGGTCTGTTTTGGGGTCTAGCGGAAAAGGGATTGCTCGAATCGACGACAGTCTTTGTGACCGGCGAATTTGGCCGAACTCCGAAGATCAACGATCGCACTCCCGACGGGGGACGGGATCACTACCCGCGGTGCATGTTCATGCTGATGGGTGGGGGAAGCATTCGCGGCGGCCAGGTGTTGGGGGCCAGCGATGAGCATGGTGCTGCCCCGAAGCACGAGGGCTTCAAACCGGAAGATGTAGCAGCCACCTTCTACCAGGCACTTGGGATTTCTCCAACGCGTGAGTACCAAACTCCAACCGGGCGAACCGTGATGCTCGTGCGCGAGGGGCGCGTGCTGCGCGAGCTACTGTTGTAAGGGATGGTTGGTCCGATCGGACATTGTTCCGAATTTCTTCAGTTGAGGGGCACCGGCCCACCGTTCTTGTGAAAAATGGGTCGCTCAGGTGTTCCGGCGATTCGTTTGGGGACCAAACCCGATCATCAAATGGCCGAATAGTCAGCCCAGGTTTTCGGTGTCTCATAGACGCGGACATTGACCAATCCGGCCAGAAGTGGCTCGTCCGACAGCAGTTGCCAAATCACCTTGGCGATATGCTCCACTGACGGATTGACGCTCGCGAATTCGGGGAGGTCGAGATTGAGGTGCTTGTGATCGAACCGATCGATCACGAGGCGTTTTACTGCCGCCTCGAATTGGGCCAAAGGAAATGCCCCGTCGCCGCAGGCCACGGTAACCGCCACCACGTAATTGTGTCCATGGCCATTGGGGTGATTGCATTTGCCGAAATATTTTTGGTTTTCTGGCGGCGACAGGGCAGGGCAGTCGAGTCGATGAGCGGCGGAAAACTCGAACTCTTGCGTGAACGTCAACATGGGTGGATCCTTAAGAACGAGTCGGAAGCTCATGAATGGAGAGACGGCCAGTTCAACCTGGAGCAATTCGATCGGCGCTGCAAACGCGTCAGCAAGCTGATCGGCCGAACGTATCATTTCGAGGTATGTCCATTCGTCAGCAGGGCGCGGGGCGTAGACCCTTTGCACGAACTCCGCTAGGCCTCGATCGATGTCTTGGATGTTGATCAGATAACCCGTGAGCGGATCAACGGGACCGGAGACGGTCGCCCGGAGAATAAAAAAAGGGGCGATGGATAATCCCGATGCAGCGCCTGACCAAGCATTCCCCTTGATCGAGTAGTCCGCGGCGTTTCGGAGAAAAAATCGATATTCGCGAGTCAGACGAGTTTTCATGTGTTGTTGAACCGTCACTGTCGCGTCACTGCGATCGCTTGGCCGCTCGATAAGCGAAACGGCACGGTGGTGATCCCCCAGATGGCTTCGGCGACCTCATCAGCGGAAACCGTTTGGTCCGCGGGAAAATCCGGAAATAAACCGCGCAACATCGGCGTATCTACAGCGCCGGGGCGAATCGAATAGGCGCGGATGCCGGCAGCGCGCCCCTCCTGTGCAAGAGCTTTCGTAAAGAGGTCGACCCAGGCCTTGCTGCTTCCGTAGACCGAAAAGCCAGGGAATGGATCCACGGCCGCGAGTGACGAAACGTTGACGATGATCCCGCCCCGTTGACGGGCCATGATCGGCCAGACCGCTTGGGTCAGAAAAAACAAACCCCTCACATTGGTATTCATTGTCAGATCGAATTCGGCAGCACTGATTTGGTCAAAGGGAATGCTGGATGCGTAACCGGCCGCGTTGACCAAAATATCGATTCGCGAAAATTCCCGTTGCATTTGCTCAACGATTCTTTGCGGCGAGCGGGGATCATTGAGGTCAGCGACGCACGTTTGAATTCGTGACGCGGGAAAGGTCCGCAGGAGCGGCTCGGCGGCCTGCCTAAGTTTGTCCGCATTTCTTGCGGTCATTAAGATTTGGAATCCCTCGCGAGCGAATCGGTGGGCGGTTGCTAACCCAATTCCACTAGAAGCACCGGTAATCAAAATCACATGTTCGGCCATAATGATTCCTATGCGGAGACCGCTTCGTTAGCGGCGACAACAGTCGTCGAGGAAACGAGTTAAACTTGCTTAAGGAAGTACAGTACTTGAAGATCAGCCGCCTTCCAATCTGGTCGCAATTCACCAGGCCCGCAATTGGGGTTGGCACTTAACAACGTCGTCGAGTTTCGGTTAGACTAACCTGACGATGCTGTTTGCCGAAAACTTCCCGAAAAAACGCGTTTTCGTTCGCCGGCCCTGTCAAATTCCGCTCAAGAGAACCGGCGTGAAGAACGCCTCCAATTCCGCGATTGTTGTGGAGCCAAATCATGCCCAGTTACCGCCGCTTGGGAAAACTTCCTCCGAAACGTCATATCATCATGCCGAACCCGGAGAACAGTTTTCTCAACGAAGGATTGTATTACGAACACATCATCACAACGCAAGGGTTTGACCGAGCCTACTCGATTCTCTACCATCTGCGGCCGCCGACGCGCGTGCTGGAGACCAAATCGGCTGGTCAAATTCCGATCGAGGCGGCTGACGACCGCGAGTTGCGACATCATCACTTCAAGACGCAAGACCTGCCGCGCCGCGGTGAACCCGTGACGGGACGAGTCCCCATGCTCTTCAATGCCGACCTTGTGGCCTGGCGCTGCAAGCCTGACACGCCGCAGCAGGAGTTGTTCCGAAATGGGGCGGCCGATGAAGTGATCTTCATCCACCAAGGGTCGGGCTACCTCGAAACTCTGTACGGCAAAGTTCCCTACCGGCGTGGGGATTACGTCGTGGTTCCCCGTTCGACGACCTATCGGATCGTTTCGGACAATATCCAACAGGAAGACCATTTGATCTTAGAGTGCTTCGCGCCGGTCCGCGTCCCGCAGCGGTATCATAACCCTGACGGGCAGATGTACTTGGGTGCACCGTTCTACGAGCGGGATTTCCATGCCCCCGAGGAGTTGTGCTTCGTGGATCGCGAGGAGCCTACCTCGATCCTGATCAAAGTCCATCAAAACCTCACGCGGGTCACGATGAGCCACCATCCCTTTGATGTTGTGGGCTGGGATGGTTTTCTTTATCCGTACACGTTCAACGCTTGGAATTTCGAACCGTTGACGGGGACGGTGCATTTGCCGCCACCGTTCCAGCAAACTTTCGAATGCCGTGGCTTTGTGATCTGCACGTTCGCGCCGCGATACTTGGACCACCACCCGCAGGCCGTCAAGGTCCCGTATGTACACAGCAATGTGGAGGCCGACGAAGTCCTGTTCTACGTGGATGGTGAATTCGGTTCGCGTCGCGGCGTCGGCTTGGGATCGATGACGCTTCATCCCGGCGGTATTCCCCATGGACCGCATCCGGGGACCATCATGAAGAGCATGAAAATGGATCGAACTGACGAAATGGCTGTGATGTTCGATACCGATCGCCGACTTCATCCGACGGTCCAAGCGATGCAGGTCGATGATCCGAGTTATCCAACCAGCTGGTTGTAAGCGTTGGCGTCATCCCGTTCCCCATATTCCTTGCCAGGTGACCTCCGATGGAGATCGACTTTCGTTCGCTTGATCCGACCCAGTGTTATTCGTTGATGATTCGTGCGATTACGCCGCGTCCGATCGCGTGGGTTTCGACGATTTCCCCCCGTGGAATTCCCAATCTCGCTCCCTTCAGCTATTTCGCTGGCGTGGGTAGCTCGCCGCCAACGCTGATGTTTTCAACGTCCCTCAAATCGGATGGCACGCCCAAGGATACCCAGCGGAATGTGGAAGCTAACGGCGAATTCGTTGTCAACATCGTGCCTTATTCCTTACGCAATCCGATGGCGATTTCTGCAGGAGAGTTCCCGTACGAGGAGAGCGAATTCGAGCACGCCGGTTTGACCCCCATCCCTTCGCGGCTCGTCGAACCGCCGCGATTGCTGGAATCACCTATCAATTTCGAATGCCGAGTCCATGAGATCGTCAAGATCGGCTCCGCCACGGCGGTATTCGGGATCATCCAATGGATGCATGTCGACGACCGGATACTCAATGGCGAGCAAAAGATCGATCCCGAGTTGGTCGACAGTATCGGCCGCATGGGCGGATTGAGTTACAGTCGAACGTGTGACCGCTTCGAAATTAAATGATGCTGATCCCTTGGCCCGTACCGATGACGACCCCAATCCCATGTTGCAATTAAACGCAGGACATCGAATTCCCGACAAAACGCTCGAGCAAATCGAAAAAATTCTCAAACAAGACATCGATCAAACGACTCGCTGGTCGACAATTATCCCGGCACTGCGAGGTAAGGCACGTCCGGAGGACTGGCGCGCCGTCTGGGAAAAATGCTTCGCCTCTTGGTCTGTCCAACAATATGGCCCGGCCCCGATGTGGCTGCCGGAGCCACGGGATCTGGAAAGCTCGAATCTGGCGCTCTGGCTGCGGGAGGCTGGCTTCGTTGACTGGACGGACTTCCATCGCTGGAGTGTCACCGAGCGGGCGGCCTTTTGGGAGGCGATGGTCGGCCGATTGCCGATCCGGTTTCAGACGCCTCCGCAGGCGCTGGTGGATCTGCGCGACGGTATACCGGCGCCGCGTTGGTTTCCCGGATCACGGATGAATATTGTCGAAAGTTGTTTTGACGAAGACCTTGACCGCATCGCGATCATCGCAGGTGGGCCCCGGGGTCCGCTCCGGCGAATGAGTTACGGCGAATTATTGAAGCGGGTGCAGGTGATCGCAGGGGCCATTCGGCAAGCTGGGTTTTCGCCAGGGGATCCGCTGGCAGTAGTTTTGCCGATGACCGCTGAGTCCGTTGCAATTTATCTGGGGGCGATCTGGTCTGGGTGCTCCATCGTTTCGATCGCTGACAGTTTTGCAGCCCGCGAAATCGCCAGCCGCCTGCGGATTAGCGGCGCTAAGGCGGTGTTTACTTACGATGCGATGGAACGGGGCGGAAGGACGATTCCGCTTTATCCAAAAGTCGCCGAGGCGACGGAATTGCCGATCATCGCGTTGCCATGCGACGAACGTTTGACGGTTGATTTGAGGCGCCAAGATGGTGATTACTCAACATTTATCGAGCGGGGTAAGGGAGAGCCGTTGGCTGTTCCGCATTATGCGGCGGCGGACGGCGTGATCAATATCCTGTTTTCTTCGGGAACGACGGGAGATCCCAAGGCGATTCCTTGGACCCATACGACCCCGATCAAATGTGCGGCTGATGGTTATTGTCATCAAGATCTGCAACCAGGCACGGTCACCTGCTGGCCGACGAACTTGGGATGGATGATGGGGCCGTTTTTGATATTCGCCACCATGATCAATCGCGGCACGATGGCCCTCTACGAAGATGCTCCCGTGGGATCAGGCTTCGGCCGATTTGTACAAGACGCGGGTGTGCAAATGTTGGGGGTGATTCCCACGCTGGTCAAATCCTGGCGGGCCGCCCGGGACATGGAAGCCTTCGATTGGTCGCGAATCCATGTGTTCAGTTCGACCGGCGAGAGTTCGCAACCCGACGACATGTTTTATCTATCTTCGTTAGCCGGAATGCGTCCCGTCATCGAGTATTGCGGTGGGACGGAAATCGGTGGCGGCTACATTTCGTCGACCGTAGTCCAACCGAACGCCCCCAGTACTTTTTCGACTGCTGTGGTCGGCTTGGATTTCGTCATCCTCGACGAGGCTGGTCAGGCAGCGACCGAGGGAGAACTGTTTCTCTTGCCCCCGTCGATTGGCTTGTCGACTCGACTCCTCAACCGTGACCATTTTGAAACCTATTTTAGCGGTACCCCGCAGATCCCCAGCGGCATGACCTCGGCGAGTGGAAATGCCATCCGCCAAGGTCTACGTACCGGGGAACAAGTCGAGCCGCCTGTCTTGCGACGGCACGGCGACCATTTTCGGCGACTGGCAGGAGGTCAATTTGCGGCCGGGGGGCGGGTTGACGACACCATGAATCTCGGTGGAATCAAGGTCAGTTCCGCCGAACTAGAGCGGGTGATGAACGAGGTCGAAGGGATTCGCGAGACGGCGGCCATCGCAGTGGCCACTCGAGGAGGGCCCGAAGAATTGGTCGTGTTCGCCGTGTGCCATCGACCGAGGGACGCCGCAGAGTTGCTGGCGGCCTTCAATGCTCGGCTGAAGTCTGAGCTGAATCCGCTGTTTCGGGCAAAGGAAGTCCGCGTGGTCGATTCCCTGCCGCGGACAGCCAGCAACAAAGTGATGCGCCGCTTGCTGCGCGATTCCTTACTGCAATCGACGCAATGACTGTTGCCCTTTGGGGCGAGTCGGGTCAAGTCATATCCGCGGCGCGAAACACGCAAAATGCGTATTGGTCGAGTACGGGGTCGGTGCTCGGTTTGCCTTTACGCTGGTAGAAATCCTTGACGGTCAGAGATTCGACCAATTCGAGTCGACTGGCTGCCCCCATCGATCGATGGTCGTCGCAACCGAACACGAACGCCTCTCCCAGGTCATCCATTCTCGCTAAGAATTCTTGCACTTCGGGGATCTGAGTTTTTCCGTTGAATACGGATTCCGAAACGTAGTCGATCCACAAGCGACTGTCCGGGTGTTGCAACAGTATGGCGAATGCGTCCAGCATCCGGCGGTTGATCGTTCGATCGAAATACATCGAGCAGCCTTCGAAAATGATCGCGGTTGGCAAACTCGGATTGAAACCGTGCCGCAAGAGCAGTTTGTCCACGGCATCCTGAAGAAAGTCGGCGGGAATCGAAACACGCTTCACCGCGGTCGAATTGGGCAACATCTCTGCGATTCGATTTCGCTCTTCGAGCATTTCCGGCAGGTCGAGGTCGAAGTGGACAACCTCTGGCAGAACGGCATGCAACTGGAACGGACGCATATCGAGCCCCGCTCCCATGTTGACGACTTGCCGCAAACCGGGGATCGAGCGAATTAACTCCTCTCCGTGTTGCGTGCGAGCTTGCACCATATCGACCAGTTGGGGCAGGGCGCGGTTGAGCTTTTCGGCGAGCAGAGCACCTTGGGGACCCGCCGCGATTTCGGTATGACTGGAGTCGACCCGGTAGTTGCGACCGTTTTCGGTGAAGTACGCCTTGGCTCGGACACCGGCAATCATCCGCGCCGACGCTTTGATTTTCTGATTGAACAGGGTTGAGGTTTTCTTGCCGGGTTCGAGCAATTGGATTGCTGGTTGGCAGAAATAAGTCATCTCCGCCTCGGCCACCAGTTCGCCGTTGGACTCGAAGGTGACGGGGAGTGTGACGAGAACCCGTTTGCCTTGAGCATAGCGGGTCACGATTTTTTCGCGATCCTCGGGGCTGATTCGGCAGCGGCCGATCAGATGCCCGGTACTGGGGGCTTTGTATTTGACGTTCATGGCGGCCAGCCAGAGCGAAGCAGCTTCCTTGGTCGAGCACTTGTGGATTCCTGCCATGGGAACGCCCCGCAGCAATGAGACGATCGCCATGCCTCCGGTGTAATCAGCGCTGAGTGATATCAGCGCGGCCTGATGCGTCCCGTGCTGATTGGTGGTCGCGCGATTCAGCGGGAGCAAGGTTTCGGCATAACCCTCTTCTACTTTGGTCACTTGCCAGTTGCATTCCTTACAAGCCGGCACGCAGCGGTGCATCAGTTCGGTGATTAATTCAGGGTTGACTCGGTTCCGGTAGTCTTCGTCCCACGAAATATCGAATTTGAGGAATTGATCAGTCGCTAACATTGTCATGCAGGAAAGAATTACACGAAAAATAGCGCCTGGCGGCGCGCGGCGACCGCTTTAAGATAACTGCTACTGAAAAGATTTCAAGTTCGATTTTCGGAACATCGTGGATTCTCGAACGTGGTGGGGCGGCTGAATCGATGCAATCGGATTAAAGCTTAAATCTTCATGTATTTTTCTCGAAGCACTAGCGAATTGAATGGGCACCGCAGGTTTATGAACTACGTTTTGTCGCAGCTTTTTTTGAAGTCTACCACCCAGAGCTTGTTCTCACCTGTTGTCGACAATGTCGTATTATCACAAACCCGATCAGTATTTACTCGATCTCGTCGGTAATAATCGGCTGGACAAATCGAGGGTTAGTGATCGGCCCACCGATAGCGAGTTCGTTGCCGAGATCGTTCGCGATAAAGACAACGCGCCCTCAATCGTGAGCTGGATGTTGCGGAAGGCGCTGAATCCTCGCAAGCAAGAAGCGTTCTTGGAGGAGATGGCGCGTGTCAGTACTGTCGAGCATCGCAGCTTTATTCCCCCGCTGGAATTCGGAACGACCGAACAGTTCATCTACACAATTCAGCCGAAGGTGTTCGACAGGCGGCTTACGGAGATCGTCGGACTTGGGCAAGCCAGCGATCAGAAGCTGAGGCGGGCTTTGGGAATTTGCTGCGATGTGCTGGAAGTATTGGAGAAAATTCACGAGCTCGGGTGTTTGGCCCGCAACGTCCGAGCCTCCAATCTTTACTTGATGGGGAATCATGCTTGTTTGGTCAGTGCCAGTCCTTGGGAATACTGCAACCGTCTGCATCAGAACGACGATGCGGCCAAGGAGCACGCCCGCTATGCCCCTCCCGAGGTCGCTGGTTCAATTCAGGCCGAGGTCGGCCCCGCTGCGGATCTCTATTCTGTTGGAAATCTGCTGTTCTATCTCCTCACGGGGCGCGAGCCATTTCAGGGGACATCGGTCAGTACCATTCTCTATCAACATGTCACCGTTGATCCGCAGCTGTTTTTGGCGGAATTCGATTTCCCAAAGCCTCTTGTAGAGATCATTGCTCGATTACTCAGCAAGGATCCATGTGGCCGCTATCAACGAGCCAGTGCGGTGTTGCATGACTTGAGACAATTGCAACAGCGTTTGCATGACGGAATCTCTGTGGATGATTTCGTTCCCGGTTGCGAAGATGTGCGAAGCACGCTCGTGCCTCCGTTATTCGTCGGCCGACGCGCGGAATTGAATCGTCTGCAGAGCTTGTTGCAGGGTTGCCAGCAGGGACAACGTGGACACTCCATCGCGATCACCGGACCAGTCGGCTGCGGCAAAAGTCGGCTGATCGAGGAATTCGTTCGTATCCATGCGCCGCAATCGCTGGCGGTTTACCGCAGTATCGCGATTGAAAACTCGCATGAAACAGCGCGGAACCCGATCCTTAGAATCATCGAACAGGTCAAGGAGCGTGCCGCTACCTATGACGCCTTCGCTCGGCGCCTCGCCACGCGTCTGCAAAACTATCGCAGCGAAATTTCGGTCATGTTTCCCGAAATAACGCAAACTTTGGGCTGGGAGTGGCAAGGGACCTATACGGTCGAGGATCTCAACAGGGCGCAGGTCGAGAACGCACTCGTCAGTATCCTTGCTAATCTCGGCGACGTCGATCAGCCGGCGGTGATTTGGATTGACGATTGCCATCACTTGGACGCACAATCCCTAGCCGTTGCTCGAAGATTGTGCGATTCGCTGCCGAAACACACGCTGTTGATTTTTACGCTTAGCAGCGAAGGGAACGGCGACAAAGAATTTCTGGAATCGATTCAAGTCGAACAGAACTATGTCTTGGGAGGGTTGAACGATTCTGAAATCGAGCAACTCTTAGGATCTTCGGGAGGTCGACTTCCTGAGACGGCCATTACCGTCATCAAGAGCCTAGCTGAGGGGAGCCCCTACATGGCTATGGCGATCCTCAATGGCCTGATCGAAAAACGCGCGATCGTCTTCGATACCAACCATTGGCGAGTCGACAGCCGCAAACTCAATACAATTCAGACCTCGGAAAGCTCTGTCAAAGAATTGGTGAATCGGCTATCCGATATGCCGCATTCGGTCAAGCAAGTCTTGTACGTCGCCGCCACGGCAGTCAATGAATTCGACGAGGAGCAACTGACCGAAATCTGCCGCACCACGCGCGCCAAAGTGGATGAATGCATCGTCTGGTCGCGAAGTAAGCGGATCCTTTGGCAGTTGTCGAGCGGCAAGTACTTGTTCGTGCACGAGAAAATCAAGGAATCGCTGCTCGCGGAAATCTCGCCGTCTCAACGGCGGGAACTGCATTTGTCATTCGCACATTACCTGGAGCGATTCGAGCCCGATAATGTCGCAGAACTTGCGGTCCATTACCATTTCGCCGACGCTCATGAACGAGCATTGGCTTATGCCCTCCGGGCGACGGCCCAGGCTCAGCGGCTGCAATCGCTGGAGCAGGCGGAGGAGTTTTTGCGGATCGCCATGCTGGGACTGGCCCATGCTGACGCGATTACCGCTCATGAGGTCTACTCTCAACTCGCCGACACGCTGATGTTGCTGGGGAGATATGACGAAGCAGCGCAATGGTTGGATAAAACGCTCGAGTATTCTTTGCCCCCGTTGGAGCTCGCCCGGATCAAGATGAAAATCGGCAATCTGGCCTTCAAACGCGGCGACAAACAGTCGGCCAGCCAGCGTTACATTTCTGCTCTCAGAGATTTGGGGTACAGCGTTCCTGAAAATCGAATCGATCTGGGCCTGCGCTTGATCAAGGAGCTGGGAATCCAGTGCTTGCATACGCTGTTGCCGTTTTTATTCGTCGGACGGCGCCGCGAACAACCGAACGAGAGACGGCGTTTGATTTGGCGATTACACAGCCGGGTCGGACATGCGTTTTGGTATACCCGCGACCACTTCTATACCCTCTGGGCCCATTTACGGCACTTGAATCAGGCGGAGGTCTATCAGCCCACATTAGAGCTGGCCCAAGCCTATTCAGAACATGCCCCAGCGATGAGTTTGCTGCCCTGGTTCAGCCGCGGCATCAAATACGTCATGCGATCTCTGGAAATTCGCGAGGGCTTTCAGCATAAATGGGGGCAGGGCCAGTCCCGAAACTACTATAGCATTTTGTTGTATTCTACCTCGGCCTACGATGCTTGCATCGAGCAGGCGACTCGGGCCGCTGAGATTTTGATCCAAAGCGGGGACCCCTGGGAAGTTCACATCGCGAAGTATCAACAGGCGGCCTCGCTGTTGCGTAAAGGCGAACTCAAGGCCGCCTTGGAGTTAGCGCGACAAACGTACGATTCCGCTCTGACCATCGGTGATTTCCAAGCGACTGTCAATATCATGGATGTTTGGGTACGAGCCGCTTTGGGAGATATCCCGGAAGAACTGTTGACCGCCGAGGTCAATCGGGAAATTTATGACGTGCAGGGCCGTTGCCAGGTCCTCTTGGCTCACGGAATCTACCAGTACTACCGCGGAGACTACAGCAAGGCTGAGGCAACGTTCTCCAGCGCAATTGACTTGGCGGAAAAAGCCGGTTCAGTTCAAGCCTACATCGCCCCGAATTATACTTGGCGAGCGACGGCTCTGCGGCGTCTGCTCGAAACGACACCGCCCTACTTGTTGGAAAAGGTCAAATCCTTGAAGTCCCATCTGCTGTATACGGCTCGCAAGTCCGTCGCAGTGGCCCGACGCTTTACCAACGAACTCCCCCACGCCTTGCGAGAGTACGGAGTGGCGCTGGCGTTGGCGGGCCGACCACGCGAGGCCAAAGCCAAGTTGCTGAAAAGTCTAGAGGTAGCGCAAAAACAAGGAGCTGCCTTTGAACTTGCCCAAACCCAGGAAATCTATGGCCAGATCGGCCGCGAATTCAATTGGCCTCGCTGGTTAGAATTTCTCGAAACGGGAACCACTTGTCTCCGAGAGTTTCGGCAACTCGTCGCCCGGCATGAGAAAACCGAATCCTTGTCAATGCTCGACCGCTTCGACAATCTGCTCGTGGCAGGGCGGCAGATCATTTCTGAAAATTCGGTCCAAGCAATTTACGCTGAAGTCGCCTCGGCGGCGAAAAAATTGCTGCGCGGACAGAGAACGTTGATTGTCGAACGCCGCCAAACTGCAGAAGGTGAATATTGGTTCTCGCAGGATACAAAGTCAAATATCGATACGGAGTTGATCGCCGAAGCTGTCGGTCAAAACAAAACAATTGTTCGTGATTCCGAACGTTATCTCCAAGCCGATATCGCCGTCCGCCGGCATGGGACGTACTTGTGCAGCCCGATCGTTGTCCACAATCAAGTGGTCGCGTGTCTGTATGTCGCCAATGAGTTCCTCACCGGTCTGTATCGAGACGATGAAATTCGCATCGCCGACTATCTAACAGCGACTGCCGGTGGAGCCTTAGAGAAAACCGACGGGTTCCAGCGTCTTGAAGAACTCAATCAAAGTCTGGAGCGAATCGTCAAGGAACGAACGGCGACGATCGAAGCCCGCTCCAGCGAGCTCGAGCAAACCGCTCAAGAGCTGATGGCGACTCAGGTCAAACTCGAACAAGCTCGTGATGAAGCCGAGCGAGCGAACGCGACCAAGAGCGATTTTCTCGCGCGGATGAGCCACGAGATCCGCACGCCCATCACGGCGATCATGGGTTTCACCGAGCTATTATTGCGGGGTGCCGTTCGCGATCCGGAAGAGCGAACTCGAAAGTTGGAAACGATTCTCAACAACGGCACACACTTGCTGCAGCTGATAAACGATTTGCTAGACATTTCCAAAATCGAGGCGGATAAGCTGGAAATCGAATTGATCGAGTGCAACCCGCTCAAAATTTTGCACGAAGTGCGTTCGCTGTTGGCGGTCCGCGCTGAGCAACATGGTATCGAATTGACGACCGATATCGCTGGTCCGGTACCAAGTCGGATCATTAGCGATCCGACCAGATTGAAACAAATCCTGATCAACATCATCGGCAATGCCATCAAATTCACGCCGCAAGGCGAAGTCAAAATTCAGGTGCGTTATCAACCAGGCCTCGCTCCGTCGCCAACGGGCGGCCTCTTGGAATTCGATGTCATCGATAGCGGCATCGGCATGACCCCCGAACAACTCGCTGGGCTGTTCAAACCCTTCGTCCAGGCCGATTCATCGATTACCCGAAAGTTCGGCGGCACCGGGCTCGGTTTGGCGATCAGTAAACGTCTGGCCGAGGCCCTCGGCGGCGGAATTCGCGTGACGAGCGAATTGGGCAAAGGCAGTACCTTCACGATCCAAATCAACCCAGGTACCCTGCAAGATGTGGAGATGATTACGAATTGTCAAGATATTGGCAAACAAGCAAATTCCAGCCCGACCCAAGGCTTCGTGCGCGCGGACCTGCGGGAACTGTGTGTGATAGTCGTGGATGATGCCCAGACGAATCGAGATCTCTTAAGCCTGATGCTAACCGATGCTGGGGCCCAAGTAAAAACCTTTTGCAACGGTCAAGAGGTCGTCGATGCGATACGCGGAGGCCTTGACTGCGGCGTTATGTTGCTCGATATGCAAATGCCCATTCTCGATGGCTATTCTGCCGCGCGCGAATTGCGCCGCTTGGGCTTTGCCAAACCCATCATCGCGCTCACCGCGAACAGCATGGTTGGCGATGAAGATATATGCCGCGAGGCTGGTTGCACCGGCTATTTGTCGAAACCGATCGATATGAATAAACTTTTCGAACGTCTCGGCGAGATCGTTGGGGCTCAAGTCCAGTCGATTTCCATCAAGCCGGAGCCTAGCGTGGCAGTCGCATCGGGGGAACAGATGTCTCAAGCGGTCGACGAATTCACTGTGGATTGGACACAAGAGCTGCCCGATGATGACATTTTTCGCTCGTTCGCTGAAGATTTTGTTCGTCAAGTCAACGAGCAATTCGCAGACTTGCAGGAAATGACGCAAAATAAAAAGTTCGATGAACTGGCCCGCAAGGCTCATTGGATCAAGGGAACCGGGGGCACCGTCGGCTTGCCCACCATGACCCGGATCGGTCGCGAACTGGAGGATGCTACGAAGGTGCGTGACTACGATCAAATGCTGCTGTCACTGGAAAAACTCTCACGGTTCATTCGGCATCAGTAGCGGATCGGCCCTCAGTCTCTGCCACAATTCCTCCAGGCTCGCCGTGACCGAGCCCCTGGCCAAAAACCGACGTCAGCCGGTAACCCGCAGCGTGAGGGAGCGCCCGGGCCCGTGTTGGGATTCGCTTTCAGTACCGAACCGTAACACCGAAGCTTGCGGCATGCACCGACAGACCGGTCGTGACCTGGGTACCAGGCACAGGGCCTGTCGGCGCGAGAATCAGTCCACTCAATTCGCTACGCGGCGAGTAGTTGTAGGCCAAATTGACTTCCGAATTCGCGGTCAAATGCCTGGTGCCTCCAACCCCGTAGACATGTTGGTACTGCAAAGGCGCCATCACGGCAATCGTTGCTTCGCTATCGGAGAGCGGTGCAGAAATAAAGGTATAACCTCCCGCGATCGACCATCGTTCCGCCAAACGGTGTCGCAAGCCGACCCCCAACAAGTATTGATCTCCATACCCCAAACCGGCGAGAGAACCATCGGGATTGAAGCCGCTGTCGCCCCAACCATCAGCCTGCGAATTCGCGACGTATCGCGCATCGACAGCCACCATGGTCCGCGCCGACCCATGGTAGGCCAAGCCCAATGAGAACATGGCCGGCAGATCGACTTCTGCGCTCAAAATTCTTGGCAATCCCAGTTCGTCGGTCCCGAGGAGTTCAAAGGTATCCATCTCCTGACGGCTGCGGTACGTTGCCCCCAAGCTCCAAATCTCGTTCGCTTTGAAATAAGTCGAGAGTTGGAACCCGCCCCCCCAATGCATCCTGGCACCGCTCCCCGTGGGGTAGCGGGGAACGCCACTTCCGTCAGCATCGTCAGGCGGGGCCATCATGAACGGTTCCATCTCCAATTGACCCAACGTAATCGTGGGGGCAGCGGCAAACGACCACCGTTCCGTCATCAGAAAACTCAGCGAGGGCATGATTTGCATAAATTGGGCTGCGGTGCTCACTCGCCCCAGACCGCCAACGTCGAGTGGTGAATTGCCTTGCGGCAGAAACAAAATATTCGTAGTCGAGGACGGATAATTTGCTTTCGCTCCACCAACAGCGGCCACACTCAGCCCGAACTTGATGTTGGGATTGGCTGTCTGGTGGACCCAGCCCACATACGGCAGCGGGATCGGTCCGGTTTCGCCAGCAGTTTCATCAATGAACGACATGAATTGGGTGCGCGTCGATACTTGAGGAAACAGGACATCCACGCCGAAGGCCAGCGAGTTGCATTGAAAATCGGACATCGCGGCCGGGTTCCAATACGTGGTTGAAACTGGGTCAATGGCTACTGCCGTATTCGCTCCGCCCATCGAGCGGCTGACGGGTCCCGAAAAAGGAAAAATGATACCCTGGGCTTCGACGAAATGCTCCGAAATTAACAGACTTTGCACCACCAGGGCGACGAGTAGACCGCGCATTAAATGACGAGACATCGATTTTCCCCCCGAAAAGATGACGCAGCCTGTAGGCAAGCCCAGAACACGGCTTCCTCATTTATCGGAAAAACTGGAAATATCGCTAAAGTCAATATTGAAGAGTCCGCGAGGAAATTTTCTGTTTTTCCGCCGAAAAATCACCGTCGGGCCGGGACGATCTTCAATTCCAGGCGTTCATTGCCGCGCCGAATCACAATCGTCGTTTCGACGCTGGGTCTTAGGCTGTCTAAAGCACTGGTGTAATCGTAAATGTTTTCGATGTCTTTGCCCGCCAGTCCGATGATTACGTCTCCCGCTTGCAAACCGGCCTTCTCCGCCGGGCTATCGGGAGTAACACCGGACAACAACACGCCGATCTGATCACCCGCGTAGTCGGGCTTGCTTCCCAGATAGGCGCGCACGGCACTGCGCGGCGTCTCGGGCTGCGCGGCGCGGTACTGCCGATATGCTGGAATTTCGTCACCGGTGGCCAGAGCCTCGCCGATCAGTCCGATCAACCGAGCGACCTTCGACATGCCTTCGTAGTTCAGCAGCTCGGGAACGTCTCGCGGCGTATGGTACTCCTCGTGGGAGCCAGTGAAGGCGGACAAGATGGGAACTCCCGCTTGATAGAAGGACGTAGCATCGGTCGGCAAGGCTGTATTGTCGCTCAGCTTGAGGGTCAAACGCGTAGCGACATTCTTCTGGACGGCCTTTTTCCAATAGTCCGATGAGCCTAGCCCCTGCAGAATTAAGACGTCGCGGTACCGGCCCACCATGTCCATATTTAAGTAGGCGATCACGTGGGGGTAAATCGAGTGGTTGCCTGGTGTCGTAGCGGGTTGCCCTGCCTCAGTGGCGAGGCGTTTTGAGAGCTCGTCGACGAAGTGTTGAGAACCGAACAGGCCCAATTCCTCGCCGCTCCATGCCGCAAACAAAATATCGCGCTTGAGCTGCAAGTTTCCCTTCTGTTTTTGGTGTGCCAACCACTGGGCGATTTCCAAGAGAGCCGCCACTCCCGAGGCATTGTCGTCGGCCCCCGAGTGCATCTTGCCTCGCTCGTCGTCGCGAGCCATCGAGCTGCTCGTGTCCCCTCGACCAAGGTGATCGATGTGGGCGCCGATCACCACGGATTGGCTAGGGCCGGCCGCGGTGGCTTTGAGGCGACCGATTACATTCCGGCCGGTTCCCACAACTTGCTCGATTTCGAGATGAGCCGCGATTTTCGTCGGCGATAGGGCAAATCCCTCCACCGCGTGGCCTTCATCGAGTTTCGTCTGCAGCTCGCGCAGATCGCGGCCAGAATTCTGTAGCCACTTCGCGGCGACCTCATCGGTGACACTGATCGCCGCCAGGCGCGTTCCGGCGAGAGACCCCTTGCTGTCGAGCGGCACAAGTGCGTCTCGCGACGACGAGTTGGGACCGTTGACGACGATCATGCCGAGGGCACCTCGGTCGCGGATTTGCATCGCCTTCTTGCGAAGATCGGCATGGTAACGGAACGCGGGGCGGAGTTCTTCGCGGACATTCTCGGGATAGTAACGAAGCACAAGCACCCATTTTCCGTTGACGTCCAGGTTGGCAAACGAGTTGTACTCAGGCATATTGCCTTCGGCGGGGATCGCTAACCCGTAGCCCGCGAACACCACCTCGGTGGCCGCGATCGAACCGCTGCGACTAAAGGCCAGCGGACGCCAGTCCTTGTCGAGCTCGAGGGGTTGACCGCTGACTTGCAGGACGTTGGACCTGCCCAGCTTCGCACCAGCCGGAACGGAAAACGATTGATACCAGCTGCCGTTGTCGCCCGCGGGCTCAAGTCCCAGGCTTTCCAAATAAGTCGCGACGTAGGCGGTTGCCAAGCGTTCTCCTTGGCTGCCGGACATACGTCCTGCCAAGCGTTCGTCGCACAAGTAGTCGACATGGCGACGAAGGTCTGCGGGGTTGATTTCAGGTCGGTTGGCGGCGAGAGTCTCCTGGGCCTTGGCCGCCGACGTAGCGTCGGCTTGTTCTGCAATCCGCCCATCGGCCTCGTCAAGCCCCAAGACCTTGAGCGCGAACTTGTGGTTCCATTTCCCCGCGTAGATTTGCGATTGCCCGTCTGCGCCGCGATTGGACGTCCACGAGATTTCCTCACCGTTGGGGTGCCAGCAGGGAAAGCCCTCGAATTTGTTGGAGTTCGTCACGCGAATGGGCGGCGATTTTCCTTCGGCATCCACCAAATACAAGTTGAAGACCGTATCATTCTCAGCATTCGAGCAGAACATGATGTATTTGCCGCTGGGATGAAAGATAGGCGCGAAGGATGTCGCCCGGAGATGGGTGATCTGTTTTTGCTCGCTGCCATCGGCGTTCATGGTGAACACTTCGCCATAACGGCTCCCCTCGCCGAAGCGGCGCCAGACGATTTTTTTACCGTCCGCTGAAAAAAAGCAGCCGCCATCATAGCCGCGCACATCGGTAAGTTGGCGAACATTCGAGCCATCGGCGTTCATGACGTAGATGTCCATGAACAAAGTTCGATCTACCGCAAACGCTTTCTTGTCGGCCTCCGAAATGTCCGCTGCATAGCCGCGGCGATTGGAGGCAAAGACGATCAGCTGACCATCCGGCGAATAGCAACCCTCGGCGTCATAACCAAGCTCGGATGTCAGTTTTCGATAGGTTTTCGTCTCCAGGTCGTAGGCCACGATTTCATAGTGCTCGTCGTAGTCCCAGGCATAGCGGCGCGTTTGACCTGATTCGCGAAATTCTATTTCTTGCCGCTGTTTCAGTTTGGCGTCGGGGTCGTCTTGGGTCGAGCTGAAAATGACTTGCCTGCCATTGGGATGAAACCAGCCGCAGGTCGTTTTGCCATGTCCCGGCGAGACTCGTTGTGTTTCCCCAGTTTCCAGATCCATGACGTACATCTGGTAGAACGGATTGTCGGCCTCGATCTCGGCTTGGAAAATCATCTGCCTGCCGTCCGCACTGTAGTATCCCTCGCCGGAGCGTTTGCCAGCATAGGTCAGTTGGTAGATCTCAGTGATGAATTGCGATTCATCGAATTCACCGGTCCCCGTGTCTTGAGCCCTCCAGCCCCCGAAGTGGCAGCGAGCCACGACTGACGAAGTGTCGTCGATGCTGACAATCAACAGCATCAAGGCGGCGAAAACAGAGATTAATCTCGCGATTCGGTGCAGCATTGCGGCTTCCTGGCTATTAGGATTTGTTGTTGGGATCATTTGGGATGGCCCTACGGCCGTTTGGCTTGCGGGCTTCTCGCTCGAAGTCCTGAACCATTCCCGGCGTTTCGCCGAACCATTGTGCAGGATTTGACTTGTCGTCATCAAAATTTTCCTCGATACGAGCCCCGCACGCTAGCCGCAAATCGTCGCAAGGGGCCTTCAATCGGTCGTTTGACCACGCTTTGGTCGTTATCCTGCGACCGGATTTACAGTTCACGGCACGGCAGCAGTTAGCTAAACTCACTGAGATAAAGATGAACTGGTCACAACAGAAGGGTAGGGGACGATGATCGCCAAACGCAGTTATGATTGCCTGGTGATTGGCGGAGGCCCGGCAGGGGCGGCCACGGCCAGTCTGGTAGCGGAACAGGGGTACTCGACCCTGCTTGTCGAGCGTGAAAAACTCCCGCGGTTTCACGTCGGCGAATCGCTGATGCCGGAGACCTATTGGTCGTTCGAGCGGCTGGGTGTACTGCACGAAATGGATCGAATCGGTTTCACGAAGAAGAACGGTGTTCAATTCGTCACGTCGGACGACAAGGAGACGGCCCCCTTCATCTTTTCTGATTACGATGACCGCGACTGTTCGATGACTTGGCACGTACAACGAGCCGACTTCGATCAAATGCTGGTCGACACGGCATATCACTGCGGGGCTACAGTCGCCGATGAAACACGTGTCCTCGATATCGAAATCCGCAAGCAGTCGCCCCACAAGGTCATCCTGCAACCTGCGGGGGATAAATCCAAAGAGATCGAAGTCATGGCCCGCGTTGTGGTTGATGGTTCGGGCCAGCAAGCCATCATCGCGAATCGGTTGGGCTTGAAGGAGCAGTACGCCGACCTGAAGAAATCTGCGATCTGGAGTTACTTCACTGGGGCCAAGCGAAACGGTGGTGCCAATCCTGAGGTCACCTGCATCCTTCATACCAACACCAAGGATGCTTGGTTTTGGTACATCCCGCTCTCGGATGGCACCGTCAGCGTCGGCTTGGTGGGTGACAATGACTTCATTCTCAAACGCGGAGGCTCTCCGGAAAAAACGTTTTACCAAGAGATGGCCAATTGCCCCGGCCTGAAGCGCCGCTTGACCGACGCCGAATGCGTCAGCAAATTTCATGTTGCCAAGGAATTTTCCTATCGCTGCAAACAGCAGGCTGGACCGGGTTGGGTTCTCGTCGGCGATGCCGGTGGCTTCATCGATCCGATCTACTCCTCGGGGGTGTTCCTTGCACTCAAAAGTGGTGTGATGGCCGGTGAAGCCATCTGCCAAGCTTTGGCTGCCAATGACTTGTCGGCGGAACGTCTCGGGAGTTGGGTGCCCCAGTACAACTCCGGGGTCCGCTGGATCCTGAAGCTCGTGAGGGCCTTCTACACGAAACCGTTCAGCTTCGGCGACTTCGTGCGCGAGTACCCCCATCACCGCGGCAATCTGACGAACTTGCTGGTCGGCAAAGTATTTGAAGGGAACCCCGGCGCGATTTTCAAGGACATGGACCCTTGGATCGAGCGACTCACGCACGAGACCGCCGCCGTGTAAATTCCCGGGACAAAGGGAACCCCACCTAACATGCCGGCAAAGGGTAACCCGCTGCTGCAAAATGGATAACTCGCTGCCGGAAAAGGATAGCCCGCAGAGTAAGCAAGGGGCAAGAGCCGGGCCCTAACCGACACAACGGATTTTGTCAAAGCGGCGGGATGTATCAACTTTTTTACCTCCGCCAATTTCATTTCAAAGCCATGGTTCTCAGCACCCGCTGCCGCTGCGAAAACAACGCGCGGACCGGTCAAGTTCCTTCAACATGGGCCACCATCGATTGGAGACGCCCTGGCTGACGAGCCGCGTACAGTTCGACGCGCCGCCGTCGGCTGGTCGGGTTCGTCTGGTCAGCTGCCAAAACAATATCCCGAAAACCGAGCCAGCGTAGCACCGCATAGAGTGTCTCAGGATTGTTGGGCAACCAAGCTAGCTCATGCACGCCCGACATCAAGGGTTCTGTTCCCTCGAAGGACAAGGTCAACCCCATGTCCTGTTTTCCGGTATGGTCCATCGCCGTATTCAAAACCAATACATCGGACGTCAAGGCAGCAGCGATTTTGAGACCCGTGATGGGATCGGGTAAGTGGTAGAAAATTCCGGAAAAATACACGAGGTCAAAGGGGGACCAACCAAGCTGGGGGACGTCGTAGAGGTCAAGTTCATAAAATTCAATGCGATCGACAGGCGCGACTTGGCGATAGCGAGCGACGAACCGCGCTTGCTCAATCCAATGGGCCCTGACGTCGAAGCCGACCGCCAGCGAGACGTCAAGCTCCCTGGCCCAAAAACAATAGCCTCCAGCATTGCACGCACAATCCAAAAAGCGCCGGCCAGACATTCCCTCGGGATATAACTCGCCGAGGCGTCGCAAGAATTTTTCGCGGGGGCTGATCAAGCTGACCCCTTGGTTTTCTGGCGGAAGAAGCCGCCCAGTTTCGGAAAAAACTTTTCCCGTGGACAGATTCGCCGTCAGGGCGATATCGTGGTGCCAAGGTGCCAGGGCGCGGATACGTTCGATCAATTGGTCTTCCGATGCAGCGTTCGCTTCGGGATAGTTCACAGGGGGCGATCCTCACTCTCAGTAGATGGTTTGGCCACAGGGCGGACACGACAAAAGCGACAGCTTGCTGCCCCGGCAACGGACTCAATGTTTTCGCAATTCTGGACTTCGAGCAAGCCCAGTTGTCAACTACTATCCTATTATAAACGGACAGCCATAATTATTTTGCCAGCCGCGAGCCGATTTGGTAGACTCTGATGGTCTCGACCGGAGAATGGGATATAACCAAAAGTTGTGTTCTAGTAAATGAGAAAAAGGTGGCGTATCCTGCTGGTGTTCATTTGTTTTGTTTTCACTAGCGGCCCCACGAGGGCACAAGGAGTACGCCATGAATCAAGTTAATGTATCGAGCGTTTGGGAGCCAGTAGGCGACGCGGAAGTTTTGAAATTTGGAGCCATCGAAAGCGCTCGAAGCACTCTCGATCTCATCGTTCGCGATGGAGCACGGAAAATGCTTCAAGCGACACTGGAGGACGAAGTGAACCTGTTTTTGGAAAGCCATGGCGAAAAAGTCGATAGCCGGGGCCGCCGCACGGTTGTTCGCAATGGATACCTACCGACCCGAGAGATCGTCACGGGAGCAGGCAACCTGGAAATTCAGCAGCCTCGGGCCCGCGACAAGTCCCCAGACGCCGAGCAGCGTGTCAAGTTTTCTTCGAGTATTCTGCCCCCGTATCTGCGTCGTTCCAAGGCCATCGATGAACTCATCCCGTTTCTCTATCTCGAGGGCGTTTCGACGGGTGATTTCTCGGAAGCTTTGCAGGCCTTGACGGGAACTTCTGTGGAGGGAGTCAGTGCGGCGACGATCGTTCGTTTGAAAGAAACGTGGACGCAAGACTACGAAAAATGGAACCGCCGCGACCTTTCCAGGAAAACCTACGTCTACATCTGGGCTGACGGCATTCATGTCAATGTACGCCTAGAAGACCCGGAAAATCAAAGGCAATGCATTCTGGTTCTGATGGGAGCCACCGAGGATGGCCAGAAGGAATTGATCGCGCTGCGCGATGGCTACCGAGAAAGTGAGGCCAGTTGGACGGAGTCTCTTGCTGACGTCAAGAGTCGCGGTTTGAGGATCGATCCGAGGCTGGCCATCGGCGACGGAGCACTTGGTTTCTGGGCTGCGGTTCGCAAGATGTTCCCGAGCATTCGGGAGCAACGATGCTGGTTTCACAAGAGCGGAAATGTCCTGAATTATTTACCCAAAAGCGTGCAGCCACGAGCGAAAATAGGGCTGCATGAAATCTGGATGGCTGAGACCCGTGAGGATGCCTATCGGGCGTTTGATCGCTTTGGAGAGATGTATGGAGCGAAATACCCCAAGGCTTGGGATTGCCTAAGAAAAGACAAGGAAGAACTCCTCGCGTTTTACGATTTCCCGGCGGAACATTGGAAGCCTATTCGGACCACCAACCCGATCGAATCAACATTCGCCACGATACGGTTGAGGCATCGAAGGACCAAGGGGAGTGGCAATCGGAAAACGAGCCTGGTGATGATGTTCAAACTCGTTGAGGCGGCCTCGAAACGATGGCGTCGTCTCAGTGGTCACTTGCACATCATCTCCCTCCTCGAAGGAAAAAAATTCGTCAATGGAATCCAGCTGGAAGCCGCCTAATTCAAATTCCCTGAACACAACTTTTGACAATATCCCTCCGGCCATTGCGATCTGTCGTGCGGACGAGGTTGCTGTTCAGGTCGTACTCGCTGCTGCGGGTCCGCCCCAGGCTGTTGGTTTCGAGTACCGTTCGGCCCATCCGGTCGTAAGACCACTGGCTCGTGTTGCCGACGGAATCCTTGAGGGAAAGAAGTTCATTCGCATCGTTCCAGCCGTAATTCGTGACCCCACCACGCGCGTCGGTGAAAGCGGATACATTAAAGAGTCCTGACCCCTTTGATTTGTCCGAAATTTGGGCGTGACCTTCTCGCCCGACGGCTCATTCAACTTCGGCCCATCGATTTCGCAGACAGTCGATTACACTTACGATGTCTTCAACCGCTTGATCAAGCGGGTTTACGACTCCAACGGTCCGGCACCGGGTGG
>CALDHM010000016.1 GCA_937941455.1 uncultured Pirellulaceae bacterium
TGGCCAACGCTTTTTTTAAATTGTCCCGTTCCAGCTGAACACGCCGCAATTCTGATTCCAGCTCCCGAACGCGTTCATCGAGTCTCGTTGCCGTCTTACCGGCCTTACCGACCAACTCGCTCTTCCAGCGGTACAGGAGATCGGGGCCTGATATTCCCAGGCGCTCCGCAATCGACTTAGCCAAATGGCCATCCATCAACATTTGAACAGCTTCTTCCTTGAATTCTTCCGTGAATCAACGACGCTGCGAAACAGGTCGTTTCGAATCCTTGTTCTTGGCAATTTTGGACATGGTATTGCTTCTCCTGGACCGTCCAAAATAAGATACTCGACTGTCCGAAAAAACCCATGCACCTCAAGGTTGGCGAAGATGGCCAAGAGAATATCTAGTTGGTCTTGGGGGGATTTCGACCGGGCAATTCGTTAGCCAGCGGGTCAAGACTTCGGCCAACTCAACGTTTTTGCAGCGCGACTCCAAAAACTCTCGAATTTCCACGGTTTTTTGGGGCAGTTCGGTTGCTCTCACCGCTATTTGTTTTTCTTTCTGGCTGTCTTTACTGAACTGCGACATGGTCTTTGTTGATTCGAGGTCAGCGCAAGAGCCATCATCCCATCCTGTCCCTTCCCGGGTCGCAGCGAGCGACTTTTTAGGCTGGACCAATTTACGCTTGGGGAGCGACAACGTAAGATCAAGGGATATGACATGCCTATCGAATTTCAAAGAATCCCCGGAACGGGCAGCAGAACGACGCCGACTGTCGCAAATTGATCATGAAGCGTTGACCGCATGGCAGCTTTCCCGCTTGAACACGATGCTAGAGCACGTCTTGCCCAGCAATCGGTTCTATCAAGAGAAGCTTGGTTGCCAATCCTTGATACTCACCTCGCTCGACCAGTTGCAGGAACTGCCGTTCACTTTCAAGGATGAGTTGCTGGACAACGAGCGGGGGCATGATCGGCCCACGCATTTAACTTATCCCGCCGCGAACTACACGCGATTTCACCAAACCAGTGGAACGCGTGGCAGACCTTTGATCGTGTTGGACACACAAGCGGATTGGAATTGGTGGCTCAGCACGTGGCAGTACGTGCTGGATGCCGCCCAGATTTCAGCCGGTTCGCGCTGCCTGCTTGCCTTCAGCTTCGGCCCGTTCATCGGTTTCTGGAGCGCCTTCGATGCGATCGTAGCGCGGGGGGGCATGGCGATTCCTACCGGCGGGATGAGCACACTCGCTCGGCTGGAGCTACTGCGGACTAGCCGAGCATCCGCGATTTTTTGCACGCCCAGTTATGCATTGCATTTGGCGGAGGTCGCCACGGAGCACCAAATTGACGTCGCGGCCCTGGCGGTGCGTAAGATCGTCGTGGCGGGCGAGCCCGGCGGATCTGTTCCCGCCATCCGCGAAAAAATCGAATCGTTCTGGAATGCCCGATTGATCGATCACGGGGGTGCCAGCGAGGTGGGACCTTGGGGCCTTTCTGACCCGGCGGGCCGGGGCTTGTACGTGATCGAAAGCGAGTTCATCGCCGAGTTTCTGTCCGTCGAATCGGGTCAGCCCGCTGACGAAGGGGAGTTGGCCGAGCTCGTGCTGACCAACTTGGGACGCTGGGGCAGTCCCGTGATTCGTTACCGCACCGGCGATTTGGTGCGCCCGACTTGGGACGACGATCAGCCTTGCCGATTCGTTCTGCTCCAAGGAGGAATTCTCGGGCGGTCGGACGACATGCTGGTCATCCGCGGCGTGAATGTCTTTCCAAGTTCAATCGAACAGATCCTCAGAAGCTTCCCGGAAGTCATCGAGTACCGCATGACCGCCTACAAACAAGGAGCGATGGACCGGTTGCTGGTCGAGGTTGAAGATCGCTTGAATCAACCCGCTCGTATTCAAGACGAGTTACGCCTGCGGCTTGGTTTGCGGGTCGAAGTTGAAAATGTAGCTTTGGGAACCTTACCAAGATTCGAGGGCAAGGGGCGGCGGTTCGTCGACAAACGATGTTAACGTTTACTGCGGAACTCGCCCGCACATGCCGCCAGCAATTTCCCGCGCTGAACCGCCTGCACGACGGAAAACCGTTGATTTTTTTCGATGGACCTGCCGGCACCCAAGTCCCACAACACGTCGCCGAGGCAGTAAGCCATTACCTGTTATTCAACAACTCCAATCGAGGGGGCTATTTTCCTGTCAGCCAGGATTCGGACCGAGAATTGGGAAGGGCATTACAAACATTCGCTACCTTCGTAGGCTCGACAGATCCCGCCGAAATCATGTTTGGCCAAAACATGACCTCGCTGACTTTCAGCTTCGCTCGTTCGCTTTCTCAGACGTGGCAAACAGGGGATGAGATCATCGTCACCGCGACCGATCACGATGCCAACATAACTCCCTGGGCCGACGCCGCAGCGTCGCGCGGTGTAGCGGTGCGACTGATTCCGTTGCGGCCCGCCGATTGCTCGCTCGATATGGACAGTCTTAAAAATACGATCGGTCCCCGGACTCGTTTGATCGCCGCCACCTGCGCGTGCAATGCCTCCGGCGGATTGAATCCGATCGATCGGATTGTGGCTCTGGCTAAACAGGTTGGCGCGAATGTGTTTTTGGATGCGGTGCATTACGCTCCGCATCACTTGATCGATGTAGCACGTTGGACTTGCGATTTCGTCGCTTTTTCTACCTATAAATTCTTCGGACCGCATTTGGGCGTTTTGTGGGCCAAACGAGAACATTTGGAAAGATTAACGCCGACAAAAGTACGCCCCTCGAAAAATGTCTTGCCCTGGAATTGGATGACCGGGACGCAAAGTCACGAGAGTATCATGGGGGGCTGCGAAGCGATCGAGTATCTTGCTGATATCGGCCGCCATGTTATGAAGCAGCCCGACACGCCGCTCCGTCCCGCCTTGGCAGCGGCATTCGAGGCGATCAGCGAATACGAATCTCGCTTAGTCTGGCAACTCATCCAGGGCTTATTGTCCGTTTCCGGCACGAAAATTTTTGGCATCACCGATCGTGACCACGCTTGCCAGCGTGTGGCCACGGTTTCGTTCATCCACGAGAGAGTTGCCACTCCCAAATTAGCTCAGGCTTTGGCGCGGCGCGGGGTCTGCCTGTGGTCTGGCAATTACTATGCCCTCGAGTTTACGCGACAATTAGGTCTCGAGCCCGATGGCATGATCCGGCTTGGTCTGGTCCACTACAATACCGCAGAGGAAGTAACCCGGTTTCTCGAAATTTATCGCCAAGTGCTCCAGGAAGACTTCGCCATCGGAGCGTGAACCATGTTGTATCCGATTGAGTTGGCAAAGACCGACGATCGTCAACTGTTGATTCGGTGGAGCGATGGGTTGGAACAAAGGATCCCGTTTCGAGTTTTGCGCGAGGCCTGTCCCTGCGCGACCTGCCGTGAGAAGGCCGAAGGAAAATCGCGATCCGCGCAAACGATTGAGCGGCGGGGCAATCTGCCCATCTTGTCACCAGCCGAGGCACGCCCTTTGGACGTGCTCTCCATGCGCCCCGCCGGAAATTATGGCTATCACGTCGATTATTCCGATGGCCATGCAACAGGAATCTATACATTCGAATACTTGCGCAGTTTGACCGAAGCCCAAGACGCCTAACCGGTCCCGATCAGTACAATCAGCAGATCCGTTAGGCTTTGTTCCAAAACGGTGCGTCGGAATGCACAAGCGACAGGTTTTTGTGGGAACTGCGGGCTGGTTACTGACGTTTGACGGGTTTCGAAACAAAGCCAAGAGTCTGCCGAGCTTTGTGCGGGACTTTCGCCTAACGCTGAAGACTCTGAAAATAGAGGCGCACCATGTTTTTTTGCGGCACTGCAGTAGTTCGAGTCGATTCTAATGGTGCTGGGACATGAACGCTGTTTGCAAAACTGCATTCGCCTCGGGTGCAGAACACTTCGCGAACGATTCTGTCGTAGCACCCATCCCATACAGACTTGACCCGTAACCTGGAAGGGCCGCATGTCCATGACATGCTACCCAATCACACGAAGGCCTAGCGCCGGATCGACCCTCCAGTGGGCAAGTCTCTTTTCGGGGATTGTCTGGCATGACGCTCCCCCTCGCAGACGATTGCGTCTCCGTTGAGCTTCCTGTTCACGCATGGTAAGTTAGTTGATTCGAATCAACTCACGTGACCCTCATCTTAACAGGAGCCGCTCATGCCTACATTTCCGCCACCACTCTCGCGATGGTCGGTCGCAACCCTCGTCGCTTGCTCGATCGGGCTCGGGACGCTGACGGCGAACGTTGCGGCTCAACAAACGACAGCGTCCGAGAAAGCCGCAGCTGTCTTCAGAGATGGTTTGGCTCAAAAGGTTCCCGCATTCAGCAAATCGACCGAATGGATTCAGTACGATTTGTGGGTGGAAACAGAATTCGACACCGATGGCGACGGCAAACTCGATCGAGTCCATGTCGATGTTACTCGCCAAAAGCAAACCGACACCGAGGGACTCAAGGTTCCTGTTATCTACACGACAAGTCCCTACTACTCGGGTGTCGGTTCGGGGGACGCCAAGTATTTTTGGGACCCCAAACATCCGCTCAATGCGGTTCCGCCCACTCATGAACCGTCCCCGGCGATCCCCCATCAAAGCCGCCGCCCACTAATGACCGGCGAACTGATCGACCGTTGGGTCCCCTTGGGCTTCGCTGTCGTTCATTCGGCATCTCCAGGAACCGGCTTGTCACAAGGTTGCCCCACCTGCGGCGGCGAGAACGAAGCCCTTGCCCCCAAGGCCGTCATTGACTGGTTGAATGGGCGAGCCAAAGGTTTTTCAACTCCTGACGGAAATGAAGAGGTGACGGCCTATTGGTCAACAGGCAAGGTCGGAATGATCGGCACGTCGTACAACGGGACACTGCCGATCGCGGCAGCTTGCACGGGTGTCGAGGGGCTCGAGGCGATCGTGCCCGTTGCCCCCAACACCTCCTACTATCACTATTATAGATCCCATGGGCTGATTCGGCACCCCGGCGGCTACATGGGGGAAGATATCGACGTGTTGTACGACTTCATCAATAGTGGCGATCCGAATAAACGCGAGTATTGCAATTCCGAAGTGCGTGACAAACTCATGCTTGCCCGACAAGATCGCGTGACCGGCGACTACAACGACTTTTGGGCCAGCCGCGACTACCTTAATCAACTGGGCTCGTTCCGCGCCGCCCTGTTTATGGCTCATGGCTTCAACGACTGGAACGTGATGCCGGAACACAGTTACCGCATTTACAAAGCGGTCAAAGAAAAGGGCCTGCCCGTAAGAATCTACTACCATCAACAAGGCCATGGTGGAGATCCGCCCTTTGAAATGCTCAATAAATGGTTCACCCGATATTTGTACGGCATCGAAAACGGCGTCGAAAACGAACCAAAAGCTTGGATCGTACGCGAAGGCGCTCGCAATTCCCGGCCGACCCCTTATCCCGACTACCCGCATCCCGAAGCTAAGCCCGTCCAATTGTTCCCGGGTGGCAATGGTTTGCAGCTGGGACGCTTGTCTGCTGACCGTTCAGCCGCTGCAAATGAACAACTGACGATCGTCGATGACTATCAAATTCCTGGGAGTCAACTCGCCCGTCAAACGGAGTCGAAGAATCGCCTGCTATTCGCGACCGATCCGCTTCGCGAGGCCGTGCATATCTCTGGGCTACCGCGAGTCACACTACGGTTGGCTTGCAACCATACCGCTTGCAATTTGTCGGTCTGGCTGGTCTCATTGCCGTGGACTGAGGATGGTCGAATCACGGACAACATCATCACCCGCGGCTGGGCCGACCCCCAAAATCATGCAGCTTTGACAGGAAACGAACAAGACCTCGCCTTGCTGGATCGCAGCGAACTATTGGAACCGGGGAAATTTTACACGCTCACCTTCACGTTGCAGCCGGATGATCAAATCATCCCTGCAGGGCAGCGAATCGGCTTGATGGTGTTTTCGAGTGACCAAGATTTCACGCTGTGGCCACCCCCTGGCACCGAACTGACATTGTCGATTGACGATTGTTCCTTGGAATTGCCAATCGTCGGCGGCGAGGCGGCATGGCACCAGGCGGTTGGCGGATCCCAATGACGCCGCGCCGCCGAAACATTGAAACATCGTGAAGCGACACGATTACGCGGCTTGATGGCAAGTCCGTTGCATGACGAGCGGCCTTGGGCTTGCCAAACGTTCGCAGCGTGTTCATTTTCACTTGGGCGGCAACGAACAACTCAACGGTATCAGGCCAACGTGTTTGCCGCTCGCGCGTCGTGGCGAATTCGAACGGCTGCGACATTCCAATCCTTCACGCAAAATGCGGGGGGCGTTTTTCACAATATGCGGCAATCCCTTCCAGGGCGGCCTCTGTGGTACGGGCTGTGGCCAATTGGGCGAGGCTCAGCGATAAATTGGTGAACAGCGTCTCGCCAAGCGACTCGTTAATGAATTTCTTCGTCATCGTGATCGATGTTGCGGCTCCTTCTGCAATCGACCTTATCAGCTCGTGGGCTCTGGCCCAAACAAAATCCCCAGGCACGATTTCCGTGGCAATCCCTTTCTCGCGCATCCAGCCAGCGTCCATCGCTTGGCCAGTTAATAGATACGGCATGGCCGTCGCTGGTCCAAGTCGAAATCCCAGCAAGGCAGCCCCAACCGCATTGCTCAGCCCGAGGCTCGCTTCCGGAAATAACAGTTGGCACTTGTCGTGGGCGATCACCAAGTCGCTTGCCAGCACCAAGGCCGCGCCCAATCCGTAAGCACTGCCGTTCATGGCCACCACGATCGGCTTAGGATACCGTAACATGGTTTCGAAGAGGGTTTGCAGCGCCTCGAGATCATCCTCCCAACGTCGAGGAGCGTCTGGTTCCTGGGCGACCTCGTGCAGTTCCTTCAGGTCACTTCCCGAGCAAAACGTCTCGCCAGTTCCTGTCAGAATAATGCCGCGAACTTTCCGCTCACCATGAAAATCCTCGAACGCTTGCTGCAAACCCGCCACGATGTCTCGAGATAAGGGATTATGGTGTTCCGGTCGGTTCAAGATAATCGTTCCGGACGGGACGTTCTTGCGAATTTCGACTCTGCCCGACATGGCGATCATCTTCCTACGCTACGCTTTCTCAAAGGCCGAATCGAAGGCGCGGCGGCTTTTTTGGAAATCCAAGCGGCGTGTAAATGCGCACGCCTCGCGAGCCCCGAATTCTCGATCCATCCCAGAATCTTCCCATTCGATCGACAGCGGCCCGTCATAACCAATATCGTTCAGCGCCCGTACAATCTCTTCAAAATTGACTTGGCCTCGCCCCGGAGATCGAAAGTCCCAACCGCGGCGAGCATCGCCGAAATTCAAATGACTGGACAAAATCCCGCTGCGGCCGTCGAGGGTCCGAATCGCGTCCTTGATATGCACGTGAAAAATACGATCGGGAAAACGCCGAATGAATTGCGCCGGATCGACACCTTGCCAGAGCAAATGGCTGGGATCGAAATTGAACCCGAATTCTGGGCGATGATCAATCGCCTCGAGTGCCATTTCGGCCGTGTACAAATCGAACGCGATTTCCGTCGGATGCACTTCCAATGCAAAGCGGACACCGCATTCTCGGAATACGTCCAGAATCGGATGCCAGCGCTCGGCAAATTGGCAGAAACCGGCACGAATCATCGAATCGGGCACCGGCGGAAAGGAATAGTTGAGATGCCAGATGCTCGAACCCGTAAAGCCATTGACGACGCTCACCCCGAACTTCTTCGCCGCACGTGCCGTATTCTTGACTTCCTCAGCCGCGCGATGGTTTACCCCCTCGGGCGATCCATCACCCCATACCGACGGCGGCAGAATCGCTCGATGCCGCTCGTCGATCGGATCGCAAACGGCTTGCCCAACGAGATGGGTCGAAATCGCTACGCATTTCAGGCCATGCCGATCGAGCAAGGCCCGTTTCTGGTGACAATAATCTCCTTCCGCCAGCGCGCGATGGACCTCGAAATGGTCCCCCCAACAAGCCAACTCCAAGCCATCGTAGCCAAACGAATTGGCCTTTTCGGCCATGACTTCCAAGGGCAGATCGGCCCATTGACCTGTAAACAACGTAATCATGCGGGACATTTGATTGAAACTCCTATCCGCAACAGGAATGCTTGTATTAGTTTGAACATACAACGGGTTTGACTCGCTGCATCTTGGCGCCCCTCCGCAGATGCAATCCGGGCGAGTCGCTCATACTGTGGCAAATTTCTCGCCCATTCTTCACGGCCACCGAAGGTAAGTTAGCGCCCTTGGACCTTACCAAATTCAGCGGACCACCACCGTCGACCGCGACGATCCCTAATGAGCCGGAGGCTGCCCAGCAATACCTTCTCCCAATTTCCGGCTTATTTCAAGTAGCCAACTCGAAGACCATCGGCGGGAAACAGAGAATTGGTATCATCAACGAACACCAGCCTAACAGCACGCGAAACCAACCGAGCGGCGCCGTATCATCGCGTGTCGGCGGATGCTCGGTTCCCGCCAGAAGCAACAAGGCCACCATCAATACGAACACGTAATGCTGGTAATAGACCATGAAGGCGATCGCCAAGACCACGATCAGCTTCGCAATCGCATGAGCTACCTTGCCGAACATTGTGTAGGTGATGTGCCCACCGTCCAATTGGCCAACGGGTATCATGTTAAGTCCGGTGATCACAAAACCCACCCAGGCCGCGGCAAAACAGGGGTTCATCTGCGTCAGATACACGGTTTGGTTTTCGTACCCGGCCACGCCATGCCAGCGAATCAGCCAATCGAGCAGCAGCGGCATCTTCAGGCCAATCACTCCATAAGCCGGCGAGCTCAAATCCAACTGCTGAGCGCCGATCAAGGCCATGGGGATCGCCACCACAAGGCCGGCCAAAGGTCCCGCAATTCCAATATCGAAAATCTGTCGTCGATTCGCGGCCATGCCATCAATCGCGATCACGGCTCCCAGCGTCCCGAAGCTGTTAATCGGAAAAGGTAAAAAATAGGGCACAGTGGCGCGGATTCGGTAGACCAAAGTCGCCACGTAGTGCCCCAATTCGTGCAGCAACAAAATTCCCAGCAACGAAGCCGAGTAAATCATCCCCTGCCGCCAGTTGGTCAGCACCAACCGACGCACATTCATCAAGTCACCGGCCAACGCAGCGTCGGACAGCACCTCAAACGGCTGCCAACTCGTCACGCCCACCCAAAAGGTCGACAGACAGGTCAGCAGAAACAGCAGCAAAGGCAACCAATATCGGCGCCGCGAAGAAACCGGCACGACTTCTTCCGGCTTAGCCACCTCCTTCGTTAGTTGGACGGTGGCATCGCCGGAATGCCGATCAGGTATATTGGGCAGATCATTCATCCTGCCTAAGATACCATATTTACAGGCCGTTTAGAAATACGTTGCCGTCACGGCTGATCAGTGCTTGAGAAAGTTGAATTGGCCGATGAAGGCCCACACCGTGACGAAAGACAGAACCAACAGCGAATTCATCCAATCGACTGACATGGAACTTTTCCTTCAGAGATTGAAACAAAAGAACCATCCCTGAAAAAAAACTCGTTCATCCATGGGTCGCACTGTGGGCTAAGTGAACTCTTTGGCAGCCCAACGCCGATGAATTCACACAATACGACACAACATCATATCGGCACGGGCTACAGATCACCGGAAAAATTTTTTTGACGCCGCTAGGTTTTACCTGAACGGTAATTCATCACGATCTCGGCAACCTACGCCACGCACAACCGCTACGATTTAACAGGACTCAAGCGAAACAGGCCTTACGTTACCAACTGTCTCGTGCCCCTCAACAACTTGCAGCTCTTCAATTTGGACCGATAAGCTGGATTCAAGTGGTGCCAATAGAATCCATTCGCGCAGCGTCACTCAGCTTACCGAAGGCGTCAGCGCCAGCTCCACCACCCGCATCAAAACGCCGAGCTCGAGCGACAGGCTCTCCCCTCCGACCGTCAGCGGCCACTAAATCGTTTGACGAAGCGCGGGACAGGCTAGTGTTGTCTTCAGAGGATTGCAGCTTTGTTCGGCAACACCCGTTGGCTGCTTCAGGACGCACGTTGATTTGAATGATCTGCGGAAATAGGGCCCGACGATCGATATTCGGCCTTCGTTTCCCACCGCGATGCTGTATCCTTCTTCAAATATCCAGAGCTCACCTGGTGCTCAATTCAGCGTTCGCCACTTAAGACGTAACGGACGGTCCGAGGAAAGATCGGCACCACGAAGGACACGAAGAGCACGAAGATGGAATTCGACGATTTATCCAATCGCGTAATCGGTTGCGCTATTGAAGTCCATCGACATTTAGCCGGGACTACTCGAGTCGGCCTGCGAATCGAGTTTTCGATCGCATTGGTGCTCAGCAAGTTTCGGCGCAGCGTGTTGGGAACATTCAAGCTATGCAAGGCAGTCAATTCCTCTCCCGCCTCCTCCAGGCTGGCTAACGCAACGGCGTTGATCGGGTGTGCGTTGATCGGTTGGAGAAAGGCTTTCAGTTCCTGCAATACTGCTTCGGCTGCTGCTGGTCCTTGAACCTCACGCAGACGCTTAAACAGCCGAGCCAGTTCACCCCAATGTCGCTTTGACAACTTCGCCCGAATTTTACGTTCCTTGTGAACCAGGCAACGCTGAATCAAAACATCCGGGAAGAGCTCTTTGAGTGCTCTGCGAAGGGTATCGCTCCTACCAAGCACGCTCAGCAACATCCGCTCACAGTGAATGCCACGCTTCATCAGCCAACGCATCAAGCCGCGACAAATCTCGGTACTTTCCGTGCTTCCAAGCTCGAAGTCCAACACCTGTTTGTTGCCACCTGCGTCAATCCCAACGGCCACAATCGCCATTGGATCGCGGCTCAAGTGAATCCCGTCCAAGAGCAGAATCGCCCAGTCGGTCTGCGAAAGATCGCGGTTTCGCAGCGAACCAACGAACTGCTCGCCAATGGCTTGCCGGTGCCGCGAAGCATTCGATTTACTTACCCCAGGAACTGATTCGTCATGCACTTGCGACACCTCGCAGGTGCTCGCGCCGCGCTTCAAGGCCTGCACAATCGACTCCTGAAGCTGACGGGGCAACGGCCGGCCGCGTACGTCGATAGCACCACTTCCCTGGAACTGCCATCTGATTCACGTCGACGGACTCGAGGATGAGCTACCTCCTCCCATTCACCTTCGCAAAGCACTCGACCGGGATTGCTGCAAGCTCGAAATCCGGCTCACTCCCTCTCCGTCATAATGCATTTCGCAGGGCGTTTGCCCTGGTAATAATCCCCAACTCGCGGTTTAAACTTCGATGATCCGGCAAAGATCGATACCCAAAATTTTGCCTAATTCATCGAGAGCTTGAAACGATTCGTTGATCAGGTGGGGATCGCATAAATCATCCGGTGCCAGTTCATCGCGATAATGCCGCTGGATCCATGCGGTGAGTCGGCGATCCAAGTCGTCGCTCCAAAAAACTCCAGGCAGGGCGGCTTGTTGTTGCTCGTCGGAGAGCACGACGCGCAAGCGAAGACAAGCCGGCCCACCACCGTTTCGCATGCTTTGGCGGAGGTTGAGGAATTTTACTTGAGCGATCGGAATCGCTGGATCGACTAGCAGCCGTTGCAAGACGCAGTGGGCGGCCGGCGTCGCTTCGCATTCACGGGGGCAGACGATCACGAATGTTCCATCGTTGGTTTTGAGCAATTGACTATTGAAGAGATAACTGCTCACGGCATCGGCCAGAGAAAGTTCGGCTGATGAGATTTCCACGTAGTGTAACGGACCTATTTGGGTTTGCGACCACATCTCCCGCAAGTCGGCAATGACGCGTGGTTGATCGACGAAGGCTCGTTCGTGGGCCAACAGTAAATTGACGGAGCCCACGGCAATGACATCGTTGTGGAACACTCCAGCATCGATCGCCTCCGGATGCTGCTGGGTGACCAGAGTTCGGGATTTGGCCAGTTGATGGCGGCGGGCGATCGCCTGGCAGGCTTCGCGGGTTTGCCGAGCTGGAAATTTGGCAGGCGAGGGCAAATTCGGATCCAAAGCGCTGCGGCCGAACGTAAACCATTCCACCCCCGGCGCACCGTGATCAGCGGCCAACCGCGTGTGATTGGCCGCCCCTTCATCCGCAAGCGCGGAACCGAAGGGCAGAGGGGAGTGAACTTGAAAGTAATTTGGATCGGCAAAAATTTGCCGAAGTACAGCCGTAGTTTGCTGCGCTTCAAGCGATCGATGCAACAGCGAATTGAGATTGGCCGGTGTGAGGTGCAGTCTCCTGTCTGCCGTGTCCGGGCTGGGGGACACCGTCGCTGCATTGGCAGTCCACATCGAAGAAGCACTGTAGGAAATCGCCACGAGCGTCGGGTCCGCCTTGTCAGCGGCAGCGATCAGTTGAGCCGGGCTTCCGAAAAAACCGAGGCTCCGGAGCAATTTCAAATTCGGGCGGGGCAGGGGAGGCAAGACCGCTTGGCCGATCCCCAGGCTAGCCACAAACCTCATCTTGGCGAGTCCCTCGAGAGCGGCCGTTTTCGGTGAAGCCACCAACCCTTGGTTTCGCGCCGACGCCAAATTCCCATGCGACAGGCCCGCGTAATTATGGGTCGGCCCCACAAGCCCGTCGAAATTGAATTCGCGAAACATCAGCAATCACCGTTAGGAACTTCAGACACCATCCGCAGCGGCCTGATCGTCACTTCGTTCATTTTCGTTGGGAGGTGAGGATGAAGGCGTCTCTTGTGTGGCGTCTGCGCTTGGAGGAGCCGAGATTTCCGGCCGCAGCTTGGTGAAAAATTCCTCGTCCACCGAATATAACCAGCCACTATGAATGCTATTCAGATTTTCGGCGATTTGTCTGGCTTGGGCTTCCAGTTGTTCATAGTCTCGGCGAGCGCGAGCCAATTCCAGCTTTTGTTCTTCGCTCATTGCATTCTCTTCGTCGGCCGTCGGCTGAGCGGGACGTTTCGCTTGGCTCAAATCCGGCTGGGCGAGAATCAAGGCCCAGCGGCAGAGCTTCGAGCGGGTTTGATCCGTATTTTCAAGATTGCCAGCCAAGATGCTGATCCGCACGTTTCCCTTGGTCAAAATATCGATGCGTCCGCCGCTTGAGAGCAAGTCGCTGGGGGCAGCCTGAGACGATGGCGGAACATAGCCAAATTTTTCGAGCGTAGCATAGACCGCCTTGTCAGCCACCTTGTCCGGGCGGCGGAGCACCGGCAGCAGATCCTTGTCGACCCGCCGCACTTTGACGAGCGGAAATTTCGCCAAGACGGCCAAGCCTTGCTCCAAAAAACTGATTTGCGACTCATTAGCCTCGACGGCCACCAACTCCGCACCCTTGCCGAATTTCAGTTCGGTCAGTGGGAACGTATTCTTGTCGCTGATCGCGAACGTGGCCTCGTAGAGCCGACCAACCGGCACTGGTTCCTTCTGCAAATCCTCGGGGTTGATGCGATAGTTGTCATTGACAATCTGGACCGGCGTGTCCAGCAAACCCAAGCGCAGCAGGTTCAGCTCGACCCAATCCGCGAACCGCGATGACAGAATCGAGTCGTCGAATTCCACGAGGTAGATATTCGGTTGACCTTCGATGCGAACATAACGTTGGTTTTGTTTGCTGGGATCGTCGGGGGGCAGCCCCACGATCAAGCTGGCCAAGGTGCCGCGATTGGAGTCGAGGATTGTGATTTTCCTCCCAACATGCGATTTGTTGGTGGTTGATTGGAAATCTTGGGGGTCGACGACACCAAATCGGGAATGGTCCTCGACCTTGTCCGAAATCACATCGAGAACTTTCTTTTTGACGCTGCCGATGGCATCAGCGATCCGCTTCACGTTATCGGCATTGAAGTTATCGTAGCCGGGAAAAACATAGCGTTCGCCGCGCCGCTGCAGTGTTACTCGTTCGAGCGATTGCAGGTCGGGGTTGAATCGCTCGACTTGGATGACATTGACCTTGCGATCTTCGAACTCCTCGAATAACGCTTGGTTGATTTGGCTCTGCAACTTCTCGAATTGCGGCCAGGGGTAATAGTAAGCAGCGATCGCCGACGTGACAGCTGCCATGATACCCCACAGGAGTGTTTGCAAAGTTTGCGATTTCATGAGTATTGAACCTAGGACCAAAATGGGGTGTACGCTATTTCAAGCGGCGGGCCTTGGAAATGCCCTCGCGCTCGAGCAACCGTCGCCGGGTAAAGACAATCAAGCCCAGCAGCAGCGGCGGAATCGGCGGAATCAAGACTGCGGCCAACTTGAATTTCCGTTGGATCTGTTGGATTTCCAGTTCCGCAGATAATTCGATGGAACGCTCCCGTTCCTTCCGTTCGTTTTCCAGTTCTTCGAACCGTGCCTCGAGTCGCTGCTGCTGCTCGCGCATCAGACGTTCCAAGGTTTGACGCTTGGAATTCAGCAGGACGGTGTCGATCGCCTCGCCGCGCTGCTGCCGCGCGAGCAGGGTTTGGACTTCTTGCCCCAACTCGCGAGTCGCATTGACAGCCTCGACGCGATACGTCTCCCGAGTGGTTTGCAATTCCTTGATGAACTCCTGGGTCGCCTTGTAGACATTGTCGCGCGTCTTCTCCGTCTCCTGTTCGACGACCCGCAACGTACTGTACCGTTGCTGGCGAGTGCGGAGATCTAAATAGGTGTCGATGCCGGCCATCGAGTCGATCAGGTTTTGTACGAACGCGGTATTCTGGAAGCGATACCGGATCCCATTCTGGATCGGGAAATCACGCAACTGCGAGAAGGAATTGGCCAGCACATCGCTATCGGCGACGTAGACCACATTGACCTTGAATTTGTTGGGAGTTTTATCCTTGGCCAGCTCAGCGACGGGTTGATTGGCCAAGGGACCGACAATTCGCGCGGCCAAGGTGAAATTCGACTCCGGTGCCTGCCGAGCGGCCTCGAGTTGCTCGGGGGACTGCGCACTCAAAAAGTCGCTCATGAGCAGGCGCCCTGCGTTGGCGGTCAGCACGAGCGGAATGAATTCCAACGTCGATCCCGACTTGGGGTTGATGTAGGTCGCGTAGGTGAACAACACCTCATTGATTCCGCGCGTCGCTGGATCGTCGGCGTTGAATCGCCCCTCGGTGGCCACCTCCTGGCGCACGATCAACTGCTCTGGCTGATTCAATTGCGGATTGCGGGGATACGGGTTGATCGACGCTTGCCAAATCAACCACGGGATCGACACTGGCTGCTTCGTGTCTTGGTCGACTCGGGTCATTTGATCGATATCCAAATCCAGCGCGTTGTGCAGGTCGCGGATATCCCCAGCCTCGAGCGTTGGCCGCGGCAGCATTCGGGTGAACGGTGTACCTCCTGCGGTCGGGAAATTTTCTTCTTGCGTGAGGACGTCTTCGAAGATGATCGCCGGTTGACCGAGTTTGATCGCGTTGACGAGATTGGTCATTTCGTCGGGGGACATCTTCGAAGGCTGGACTACCACCAATACATCGTAGCGCCGCCGCGGTTCAGCTCCCTCTTCTTCGACGAACAAGGGGATCGGTGTCCCGGCATTCACCCTTTCCAGGTTGTATTGCCGTTGCATTTCCGCCAGGACGCGGAGCATGGGAACCGTCATCGGCTGCGTTTGACCGTCTGCCGTGCGGCGGTAGACTACGCCACCCATCGGCATGGCGTCCGTTTCGACGACGCCGATCGTTTTCTTGTTGGGATTGGCCACCGCCGCGATAGCCCGCGTCAACTCGTATTCGACGGCGGCTCCATACGGAAAGAACGGAATGACAACGCGGCTGCGGCCGCTAGAGATCGCCACGCCGAGTATCAATTCCTCCTGGCGCAATGCCCCTCGCGATTGACTCTGCACGGTGACCGGCCGGATGCCATAGCGTTTCTCCGCGAGAATTGCTTCCTGGCTGAAAGGCTGCATGCCCTGATTGAGACTGACCTGCAGGCGGTTCCCGCCGAGGACATCGTATTCGCGGAGGAGGTTGACCAGATCGTATTTCGTTTGCACGTATTCGGTCGGCACCGTGGCGGAAACGTAAGCGTCGATCTTGATCGGATCGACGGGTCGTCCGTCATCATCGACCTCTTGCGTTTCCAGTTCGCGGAGGATCTTGATCGTCGTCGGTGAAAGGGTACTGATCTTCGACTGCGACACGTCAATCCGTGCCCGATTGATCGGGCTATGCTGGACCACGAGGACCAAGGCAATCATGGCGATTGCCAGGAAGATCGCGCGGGCCAGGTAGTGCCACAGCATCGACGTCCCATCGCGTCCGCCCAACCAATGTCGACGACCGATCAGGATCAGGCAGAGGTACAAGCCGATGACGACGATCCCAATGAAATAGAGGATCGACGAGGGGCTGATCAATCCTCGGCCGAAGGGCTCGAACCGTTGCAACAGCGACCAATTGAACAGACGCTCGATCCATACGGTATTCGACAGAATCACGTCGCTATTCGAGAAAAACGCCAGCGGGGCATTGAAGGCGGCTCCGAAAATGAAGCCCACCGTCAAGTTGTTCGTCAGGAACGACGCGACCATCCCGATCGCCAGCATGGCGATCCCCATGAACCAGTAGCCAACGTAGGTGGAGAACAGCAGCGGCGTGTCGAGCTCACCGCCAGTCAGCGCGAGCAAAACGCCATAATTCGACAGTTGCGAGAACAGCAGCGAGACCGTGAAGACCAACACCGCCGCGAAGTATTTGCCAATCACAATGTCGAAATCGCGCGCTGGAAGGGTCAACAGCAACTCATCGGTTCCCTGCCGACGCTCGTCCGCCCAAATGCTCATCGTGATGGCGGGGATGAAGACCAGCATGATGTAAGGAAGAAACTTATTCAGCTGATCGAAATTCGCCAGATTGGTGGTGAAAAATTCGTGAGGCCAAAAGGCGGCAAAGCTGGTCAACAGCACGAACAAGCACAAAAAGACGTAGCCAGTCGGGTTGCTGAAATAGCCGGAAAAATTCCGTTTCATTACCGCGAACGCCGCTTGGCGATACAGGCCGAGGGGCAACATCAGCAGCAACAAACAGGCTATGAAGGCCAAATCAATGACCAGCATGTAGACAAATTCGATAACGATATTCAAATCCATGTTGTCTCAATTGATCTCAAGGATTTCCCGTGATTTTTGTTGTGCAACAGTCGAAGGCGGTCATTCGTCGTAGTCTTCTTTCAGACGAGTGCCGGTCTCGGGATCGTGCCCGGTGAGTTCCGCGAAAACATGATCCAATCCCCGCTGGTGCGGATCCATCTCGCTGAGCAGCCCGTCGTAGACCTTGCGCCCTTCGTTGATCAAGATGACGCGGTTGGCCATCGCTTGCACTTCCTGCAAGATATGCGTCGAGAGCAAGATCGTTTTCTCTTGGCCGAGTCGCCGCATGGTCTGCCGCACGCCGCGAATTTGGTTGGGATCGAGCCCTGAGGTCGGTTCGTCGAGTATCAGGACCTCGGGTTCATGCAGGAGCGCTTGGGCCATGCCGACCCGTTGCCGGAACCCTTTTGACAGCTTGCTGATTGGCTTGTAGATCACGCTGCTCAAGCTGCACAGGTCGACCACCTTTTCAATGCGGTCGAGCTTCGTGCGTTTGCCGAGCCCGCGGGCCTCGGCGAAAAAATCCAGCAGACTGAACGGGGTCATGTCGGGATACAGCGGACCGGTCTCGGGCAGGTAGCCCAGGCATTGCGAGCCAGCGAGCCGCTCGGTCGCCATATCGAAGCCGGCGATTCGAGCCCGGCCTTCGCTGGCCGACAAATATCCGGTCAAGATCTTCATCGTCGTGCTCTTCCCGGCGCCGTTAGGTCCGAGAAAGGCGACCACTTCTCCCTTGTAGACTTTGAATGAAACGTCGCGGGTCGCCGCGAAAATCCCGTAGAACTTCGACAGATGCTCCGCCTCGATCATGGGCGCTTCATCGGCGCGCGGGTCCGCGGGCGGCGTAGGTGTCGCTTGGGTTTCAGCAGTGCTCATCAGGGTTCGTCACCGGTGCAGAAAGGGGTCGATCACGAGTTGGCTAAAAACTAAGGGCAGTACGAGATGCCGAGTGGCCAAGTTCCGCCGCCAGCCATCCACGGCGGAACTTCCCAGCCAAAATCGAACAGCGGGGCAACCGCCCCGGCACGATCGGCAGCAACCCCGATAGGGGATTGGGTAAGAACGCTCGCGATGTGGAACGACTTCAATTTTCGTTCCCAGACTACGTTTTGTCGAGCGGACGGACCATCGTCCAATCGGTCTCGAGCAAGCTCGACCGCCAATATAGTTACGTCGGCGACAAGTGATCTTGTTCGTCCAGCACCGGCCCCAGTTCGTGGTTTAACCCTCGAAAACAAATGGAGCGTCGCCAGTGCTGATGGGGCTCGGGAAAATCGGTCCGGAAATGAACGCCGCGGGATTCTTCGCGGATTCGTGCGGCGCGAACCAGAATTTCGCTGACCAGCAGCATGTTTTGCAACTCCCAAGCCTCCTGCGTCGCCTGAGGGTAGAGCTGAAATAAATGCCGCCACCCCCGAATGGTTTCCTCCGCATCGAGCAGTCCCGCTTCCTCGCGACGCACGCCGGCAGCCCGCCACATGAGACTTTTCAAGGAGTTGCGAATGTCGGCCAAATCCAGTTCGCTCGGCGGCGGCGTGGACAGCGCATGGCGCAGCCGGAAATCGAACGTCGGCGGCGCTTCAGCGGCAATCGCTTGGCTGGCACCACGTCCCACTAAGGTCCCAAATACGAGGCCCTCCAGCAAACTATTGGAGGCCAATCGATTGGCGCCATGCAAGCCGCTGCTGGTTACCTCCCCCGCCGCCCATAGTCCGGGCAACGACGTCCGCCCTTGGCTGTCGACGGCCACACCGCCGATCATGTAATGGGCGCCCGGACGAACCGGAATGCGATCACTGGTGATGTCCAGTCCGAAGGCGGCGCACGTTTGCAAGATACCGGGAAACCGCTGCCGGACATAATCGGCGTCCAAGTGGCTCAGATCCAAGTAGACGTTGGGATGTTGCGTCTTCTCCATTTGGGAAACGATGGCTTGCGAGACAATATCCCGCGGCGCAAGTTCACCGCGGGGATCGTAATCGGGCATGAAACGATGACCATCCCGATCGACAAGGTAGGCCCCCTCGCCGCGGACAGCCTCAGTGATCAAGCTGCGAGAACTCCCGGCGATATACAGAACTGTCGGATGGAACTGCATAAACTCCATGTCGCGCATCACCACTCCGGCGCGGATCGCCAGGGCGTGGCCGTCGGCAGTAGCCACGGCGGGGTTGGTGGTCTCACGAAAAATCTGACCGGCTCCGCCAGTGGCCAAGATCACTTGTTTGGCCCACACCAGTTGCACTTGATTCTGGTGAAACACGATGGCACCGCAGCAGCGGTCCCCCGACACCAGCAAGTCGATCGTGAACATGTTTTCGAAAATGGAAATGTTCGGTGCCGCCAGGGCTCGCTGGATGACGGCTCGCATAATTTCCTGTCCTGTCGCATCTCCGAGCGCATGGATGATCCGGTTGTGCGAATGCCCTCCCTCGCGCCCCAGCACCAAATCGCCGGCCACCTGATCGAAACGTGCCCCCAACTCGATCAAGTCCCGAATGCAATCCGGGCCTTGCTCGACCACCATCTGCACGATCTGCGGATCGCACAGTCCGGCACCTGCGACTAGCGTATCCTGAACGTGCCACTCCAGGCGATCCGCGGGGTCGACCACGCTGGCGATGCCCCCTTGAGCGTAGTTGCTATTGGAGTGTTGCAGTTTTCCTTTAGTGGCCACTAGTATTTCCAAGCCGGGATCGCAGGAGAGCGCGGCCTTCAGGCCTGCCAATCCGCCGCCCAAAATGAGAACATCCGTCAAGCGATGCAAGGCTCGTTTGCCATCAAACGGCACGAGATAACGGGGGATGGAATCCAAGGGAACCTTTCTCTGGGGCAATCCTGGTGATCTATCGCGGGGGATCAAGCTGCCGCGGTCCGATACCACATTCTGTTCCAGGCGACTCCCAAAGGCTAGGGCAGTGAGGCGACACACTCGCTCCGGGAAATCTTTTCAAGGGAGCCTCGGTTTCCCCCAACCTTGAAATGAAACGGAACAATCGCTCGGGGAAATCGTCAAAAGGCGAAGACCTGCGGCGTTCTGGATCGGCTTTAGTGCCCCAGGATTTTCATGTCGCATCTGAGGCCCGGGTAGAGAAGCCAATGGTTGTCGGCATCCAATCGGTTTTCGATTTCCGCCCATACCTCGAAGAATTCCTGACGGATCGTAAAGTCGGGTTTGGCGAAGACGATCACACCGTTGAAGGACTCGGCCGTATTGAGGCCGGGGATGTTGACAGAGACCATGACTTGACGACCGGTGACGCTCGACGGCGAATACTGTTTGATGCTCAACTCTCCCTTGACGCGCAAGCGATCGAGGCGGATCACCCGCACCACCTTGTCTCCGGCGTTGACCCATTCCTTAGCCTCGCGTTCGACGGACATCACTAAGCCGTCGAACGGAGCGCGGATGATCCGTCGTTCCAAGGCATCCTCGGCGGCTCCCACGCGTACCCGCTCGATATCTGCCTCGAGGCTGGCAAATTGCTGCTCCATCTCCGCACGATCAACGCCGGCCTTGCTGACCTGGAATTGCGCTCGCGCCGTGCGGTAGTCATTGGCTGACTTGTCCCCCTTGTTGTAGAGGCGTTCCACCGTTTTGAACTCCTCTTGGTAGAGATCCAGTTTCGCCTTGGCTTCGGCCATCCCCGAGCTGTCTTGAGATTTCATCGTGGTCAGGGCCAGCCGCGCTTTGGCCTCTTCCAGTCCGCGTTTCGCGAGTCGGTTTTCCATGGTGGCGATGATTTCCGATTCGCGAACGACTTGGCCTTCGCGAACCAGGATCGTGTCGATTTGGCCAGCCTCGAGCGCGGGGACTTCGACGTCGTTGATCAGACGGAGGATCCAATATTCTTCGTCCAGGCTCGATCGCGAGTAACTCCCCGCACCGCTGGTGGCTCCCGCTAAATGCTTTTCAAGTTCGGTTTGGGCCTCCGCCATGGGCATGAGCCCAAGCAACCCGACAACCGAACACAAAATCATCCAATTCAACCTTAGGCGAGACATGGTAGGAACCTTGGATTGCCGATCGATAAAAAAATGATTGAACGCGACGACGCTTAACTGTCCGGATTATATCGTCCAACGAGAAACTGGGGATTCACGGCAAGTCTCGGTAATCGCAGTCTGCACGCAATCCGGCAAGCGATGAACATCGATTTCATTCCACGATGACTTTCATTTCGGGGATGTCCGGCTTGTCGCAAGCGAGCGTTGACGTCGCGGCCCGATCGTTAAGAGGTATCTTTAGCGAGCCGGTCGATCTAAAACCAGTACAAGACCGCCGTCTTTGCCGACTCGTACAACTCGTGGAACAGGACGTAACCGAGGGGTCGCGTGCCGCATTCGATTTTGGCGGTCGCTCGCGTACCTGTCCGCAGCAGATCTGCCGGAATTTGTTGATTGTCGAAGTTGACCAAGACTCGCGCCGTGTTTTCCTGGCCATCATGCACGTCGAGCACCGGATCTACCTTGGTGATTTCCCCCCGAAACTGCGTCGCCGGGTGCGAGGCGAGCGTGAAGGCGACCTGCAGTGGCTGGGATGAAGCCCCTTGAGCCGCCAGCAAATGCCCCATTCGCTTTTCGGGGACATACAAGTTCAACTGCCAGCGCGTGTCGGGGGCGACCACGGTCATCAAATTCTGCCCCTGTTTGACGGGCCGACCGAGCAAATAACGTCGTACTTGCCAATTGACGACACGTCCCCGGATGGGGCTGACGATGTGCAGCTTCTGATAGTCGGCCTCACGCAGGGCCAATTCCTTTTCTTTGTAAGCGAGTTCCTGTTTGGCCTTGTCGAGCTGCGTCAAAATATTCAACAACTCGAATTGCTCCATGCGATGGTCGAACGTCGCCTTACTCCGTTGGAATTTTTCGATGATCTCTCGCAGTTGCCCGATCTCGCCGCGAAGCCGCTCGATTTCGCGCGTCAAATCGTGATTGGTCATCACAGCCAGGAGCGCCCCCTCGTCGACGATTTGTTGGGGATCATCCGGAACGTGAATTTCGACGAAGCGGCCATCGATCTCTGCAAAGATTTCTTGTTGAGTTTCCGGGATCAGTTCCCCGTTGGTCCCCAACGTGAACGGAAACGGAACGACAAACAAGCCGAAAATGGATGCCGCAAGGATCGTTAAGACCAGCATCGTCCTGATAAGTCGCTCGCCGCGAAACGGTCTCGTCAGCTTCCCCAGTTGCTTCCACAGCGGCATCAGGAACAGCCCTTGATGCTCCAAGCAATTGGCGAGGGCGCGCTCCGCGTGGTCCGCCACGACTCGGGTCCGGTTGCGCGTATTTCCGGGCAAACGGGAGTCGGCCAATTGTTCCAGGACCAGCGCCCCGGTCACGCGCCGTGGTGTTGTGCCGTCGGGAGGACCATCGAATAGGGGCACGATACCGACGAATTTCGCATGCGAGACATCCAAGTAAGCTTGCAACTGCGCTTCGATCTGCGGCGCCAGGCTCGAGGCATCCCCCTCGAACCAGACCGATTCTCCTGTCCGTACGGCGACTCGTGCGAGCTGCGCCAAGCGTTTGGTTTGATCCGCTCGCCGCTCGATCGTGTCCAGCCCACTGACGGCCACCACGCGCGCCGCGCTGCCAGCCCTAGTAATCACGCTCAAGCGGTCGCAGCCGATAATCCGCCGACCCTCGTTGGCAATCGTGTAGGCCGTCGGCTCGATGTCGAGTGTTTCATGGATGGCACGAGAAAATCGGTCGAGATCCGACCAGAGTTGTTGCTGCTCGTGGAAGGCGCGGAGCCGTTTCGTTTTCAAATAATCGTTGGCGATATCTGCCATTTGCACGAGAAACCGCAGATAGCCCCGTTGGGTGGCCGGACCGCCACCGGGCCGCTGCAGGATTTCGATGAATCCGACGACCTGGTCGTCGATCCGCAGGGGGCAAAAAATCAGCAAAAACGGGGTCGGGTTCCCGGCCTGATCTTTGCCCCCCCCTCCCGAATGCGGTGGCACCAGCGTAGGCTCAGGGTTTTTCAGCAGTTGATCGAGCAAGCAGCTGTGGCGGACCTGGGCTTGCGGATCGCTGGCGAGGGTGGTTTGCGTGAGATTGATGTGGTACAGGAGTTGCAGGGGTGAAGCTTCGTTTTTTCGCTTCCAGATCACCCCCCCGACGCTGGCCAGCGCACTGGTCGTTTTCGTCAAAAATCCTTGGTAAAACTCCTCCTCGGAACACTGCGAACGGGCAAGGTCCGTAATTTCCTGTACCAGTTGGCGAATTTGATTCTTGGTCTGATCGATCAGCGCTGGATCGATCGACTCGGGATAATGCGGCGCACCGCCAGCCGCCGAAACGTCGTCGGTCCGCAATTGCAGAGGATCAGGCATCGAGGTTGGCGGAGTGTTCAGCATGACATGATTAGCATCGGCATAATCGGCAGGTGGTGTTGCAACGGGTGGGTGACTTTCTCGAAAAAACCGAAGTTTGGCAACGGCGGTTTTTCGACTGGTTGGTCAAGCGCGCTAAATCAGATAGCATAGAGAACCGTCGTTTCCCTGTAGAACCCGAAAACGTCCGAATTTTTATGCGCATCATTATCGAACCGAGCAGCGAGTACGCTAGCAAACGGGCAGCCGCCTGGATTGCACAACTGATTCGCCGCAAGCCGAATTGCGTCCTCGGTTTGGCCACGGGTTCGACCCCGCTGGCTGTCTATCAAGAGTTAATCCGGCAACACCGCGACGAAGGGCTCGATTGGTCCCAGGTGACGACCTTCAATCTCGATGAGTATGTTGGCCTGGCGCCGACGCATCCGCAAAGTTACCGGTATTTCATGGACGAGCACTTATTTCGCCACATCAACATTTTGCCGCAAAATATCAACGTCCCCGACGGGCGAGCGTTGGACTTCGAACGCTACTGCCGCACCTACGAAAAACTGATCCAGCAAGCTGGAGGAATCGACTTGCAATTGCTCGGCATCGGCAGCGACGGCCACATCGCCTTCAATGAGCCGGGTTCGTCACTTGGTAGCCGCACGCGGATCAAGACATTGATGCGTAAGACGATCGAAGACAATGCTCGCTTTTTTGCATCGCCTGCCGAAGTGCCGCGGATGGCGATTACCATGGGGGTCGGTACAATTCTCGACAGCCGTCAGTGTTTGCTACTGGCGACAGGGCGTCACAAGGCTGAAGCCATCGCTCATACCGTTGAGGGGCCAGTCACCTCGCAGGTAACCGCGTCCGCCCTGCAACTCCACCGCGATGTCATCGTCGTGCTCGACGAAGCCGCCGCGTCGCTGCTGCAGCGGATTGAGTACTACAAAGAAGTCGAACAAACGCAGCGCGAGCTCGAGGCCGCAGCAGCGGCGTTTCCACCCGAGTTGCTCTAACGTCACGCTCTGATCCTACGCATACGAGACTTTTCCAGAAACGAATCGCTCCCATGAGACTCATTGGCACGCTGCCGACCCAAGATGACGCGGAAAACCTGTCGGCTTGGATGACAGTCGAGGGGATGGCGAATCATGTCGATCTCGTCGATGGCAAATTCGAGATTTGGATCAAGGAAGAAGATCACGTCGCCGTGGCCCGCGACGCGCTCCGAGCTTTTCTGAATAATCCAAAAGATGCGAAATTCGCTGATGCCAGAAGGCGTGTCGCGATTCTCGAGCGGGAACGGCAACTCAAGCAGCGCCGCCACGCTCAAAACGTCTACACAATGGACCAGGTGCGCGGTGAGCAAGCGAGGACGCCGCTGGTCTTCGCGCTGATCGCGATCGCCGTGGCGGTCGGATTATTCACGTCGTTTGGAAACAGCTTGCATTCGGTCTGGTTCCGCAGTCTGTCATTCGTGCACCTCAGACCGAACGATCTGACACAAGTGGTAGAGAGCCAGCTCGAATCGGCTGAGAGCCTCAAATTTTGGTCGTTGCGGCGGGGAGAGCTTTGGCGACTGATCACGCCCATTTTCATTCATTTCGGCACCGTTCATTTGATTTTCAATCTGCTCTGGCTGTGGCAACTCGGCCGCGCGTTCGAGCAGCGCTTCGGATCCTGGTGGTTGCTGCTGTTGGTGCTCGCGGCCGCGGCGCTGGGGAATTTAGCCGAAGTCGCCGTGCCCTCTTCCTGGGGTGGGATGCGGGTCGTCACCGACCACGGGCATGGAGTACTCAACTTTGGCGGGATGTCGGGGGTCGTCTACAGTTTGTTCGGCTTTCTGTGGGTTCGCTCGGTGATCGACCCGAGCCAAAGGCAACTGCAACTGTCCTCGGGGACGATCGCCATCATGCTGGGCTGGTTGTTGTTTTGCTCGCTGCCGATTTCGGAAGAAATCCTCGGCTCAAAAACGGCCAACTGGGCCCACGGCTTAGGCCTTGCCGTCGGTATCGCGGCGGCCTTTCTCGGCTATTGGCTGCGCAGGCCTTTTCAGCAGTCAAGTTAGCCACTTGTCGGACGCAGGCGAGCGGCCAATCTGTAGCTACCTTTGCCGAATGGTAGATGCCAAGCAAGACTTCCGTTTGGCGATGGAAGCTGCGGGATGTCTTCAAGTGCCGCCCACCGGGATGTCTTCAAGTGCCGCCCACCGTAATATCTGCTGATCTTAAAAAATCAGCCGACGGGAGTTAGCCTGCGGTTGTGATCGATACGGCGGAGCGATACCTTCGTTTACCGATTACGCAGTGGTGATCCTGACGGCAATTCCGACGTTTGCTGAGTACCGACGGTGGGCAAGGTCCGGTCGACCGTTTCCCATCCCGGGGGGGCCTTCGGGCGGATGAAGAGATTCAGAAAGGCTGAGATGCCGGTCAACTGCCCGTTGATTCGGCGGTTGGCGAACTCGATGTGTCGGCTGACCGGATTTTTCACCTCGTCGTATCCGGGTGCGAAAATGTGCATCGATCGGGGCAAGAAATCTTGCTGGCTGATCACCAGTTGAATCTTCGAATAGTCTTGCGCGTCGCTGGCCCGTTTTGGATAGATCTCCAGCCAGTATTCGTCGGTGACGTCGCGCGGCGTGATGACCTTGATCCAGTACCGGTCGAGTAGAACTTCTTTTTTGGCACCGAACACGAACGGCAAGGGGCTATTGACCAGTCCCTCGCCACGGTACTCCGAGGGGATGCGTTGTTCATAGAGCCGCTTGTTTTGGAAATCGAATTCGTAGGTCGCCTCGCCATCGCAGATCCATTTTTCACGAGCCAAATCGGCATCGGCGCGCTGTTTGTACTGCGGGTTTTCCCCTTCGCGGGCGGGGGGGGCGGCAAAATCCCAGATCTTGTCGGCCTCGTAACTCGCCTTGTCCGGGGCTTGGAAGCGAATCTCCCCTTGGATCACGGTGCTGCCGGCCAGGCTGCCGCTGCGGGGGTCGCGGTAGTTGCACAGTTCTGGGTTGTATTCGACCCGTTGGAAGTCGACGACGCATCGCTTGATTTGGCTGCTGCTGCGCTCCCAAGCGTCCAGCAGTTGTTCGATGTACTGCTGATGATCGGGCGATAGCGGAAATCCCTCGGGGAGCTGCGGGGCGGCAGTTGTCGAAACGGTTGAGGCGGAGTTTCCGGCGGCAGCTCGTTGGCTGTCTTGGAGACCGGGGGCACGCTGCGACGGTGACTGCCCCCACGCGGCCGACGCTCCCAATACGATGATGACGAACAATAACCGAGAATACGAAGCCATCTTTGCCGTCCTTGACCAAGAACCCCCAAATCGTACGTTTAACGGGTCTCATCACCGCCGGATGAAACCGCAAACGTTATAGTCGCGATCCGCCGCTTCGGGCTACCCCAAGCTGAGGATGCTAGCGGTGGAAAGCCAAGACCTCCTCGACAATCGCTTTCAGTTTGCGGGTGGCAATATCGGCCAATTCGATGACCTCCTCACCCGAGGTCGGAACCAAGATGTCCGGATCGGCAACATTGGCGATGACCGATAGTCCGAGCACGCGCCAGTTGAACTGGCTCGCCAGACAAACCTCGGGGATCGTGGACATCCCGACCGCATCGGCACCGAGCTTTCGCAGGGCTCGATATTCCGCGCGGGTTTCGAAATTGGGTCCCAGCATCCCGGCATAGACGCCGCGATAGATCGGGAAATCTGCTCGGCGAGCCGCCTGTTCCGCCAGTTCCATGAACTCCGAATCGTAAACCATATCGCTGCGGCGCTGGGGCGTTCGCTCAAAATTCCAGGCGCCGCGCGGCTGGGCATACCGAAACATCCAGTCGAAATGGCTCGCGATGAGCATCACGTCCCCGCTGACGAATTTGGAGTTAATCCCTCCCGCAGCGTTGGTGACGATCAGATTCTTCAATCCCAACTGGTCGAAAACGCGGATGCCATGGGTTGCTCGTTGCCAAGAGTAGCCTTCGTAGAGATGAAAACGCCCTTTCATGGCGACGACCGTCACGCCAGCGATCGTCCCGCAAATCAGTCGGCTGGCATGTCCCGTCGCGGTGGACACTGGGAATTCAGGGATCTCGCGATACTCGAAGACTTCCTCGACCTCAATGGCTTTCGCGACGTCACCGGCTCCCGTACCTAACACGATCCCGAATCGCGGCTGCTTGGGCCAGCGGCGAAAGATCCAGTCGGTGCTGATCCGGGCTCGATCCATGTCGCTCTGTGGGGTGGGGCTGGTCATGGTGGAGAAAGGGTCCATGGTGCGGATCTAATGTTAACTCTGGCACTTTCCAAAATCTTCGCCAAGCTGACGATTTGCAAAGCTGTCTGCTGTGGCGGCTGCACGCTCAGCCAATCGCTCGTTCGCATGATTTCCATGGCGACTGCTCTCAGCTAACCATTGCCGGTTATGAAATTTCGTGTCGATGCCAAATTAGACTAGGCTTGTTGCCAAAACCCCGAAGCCGTTGGGACGCTAGCTCGCGGCTCTCGCGAAAACCGGACGCTAGCACGATCCAGCTATTCGTTTTGAAACAAAGCCTAGCAAAATCTCACAGCATCACCAGCGCGTTGCGATCCTATCAATTACCCGAAGGTTGCGAACGTTTGCCAAAATCTGACTACTTTTCACCCTCCAACACTCCCACCACCAGGGTGGTGAGTTTCGGGGCAGCGGCATTCGCGATTTTGACGATTTCGTGTGGATCGGCGACTTGCAAGGAGTCTGGAAAACACATGTCGGTGATTACCGAGAAGCCAACCACTCGCAGGCCTGCATGCACCGCGACGATGACCTCAGGAACGGTCGACATTCCCACGACGTCAGCGCCGATCGTGCGGAGAAACCGATATTCGGCTCGCGTTTCCAAATTAGGCCCAGTAACCGCGACAAAGACCCCACGGTGGGCCACGATGTCATTGGCCCGGGCCACGCGTAGCGCGCGATCGATCAATTGGCGGCAATAGGGCTGGCTCATGTCCGGAAACCTCGGCCCCAGCCGGTCGTCGTTGATACCAATCAACGGGTTGTCACCCATCAAGTTGATGTGGTCGTCGATCAACATGATGTCCCCGCATTGGTAATAGGGATTCATCCCGCCGCAGGCATTGGACACCACCAGCAGATCGGCCCCCAGGGCCTTCATGACGCGAACCGGCAAGGTAATTTCTTGCAGCGAGTATCCTTCATACATATGCTGCCTCCCTTCCATCGCGAGGATGGGCAAGCCGTTGAGCCTCCCGCAGACCAGTCGGCCCCGATGACTGAGTGCGGTCGTTTTGGCGAAGTTCGGAATCTCGGCGTAGTCGATGGCGACCTCAACCGTGATTTTCTCGACTAGCGGCCCGAGACCGGTGCCGAGAATGATTCCCGCTTTGGGAACCTGATTCCATTTGCTGCGAATGAACGCTGCGGTTTCTTGGACTTTTTCGTAAATACCTTGCATCGAGGAAGCCCGATCGTAGACCTTGTGACTAATTCGCGAGTAACAAGCCAGAACAGCGTAACAGATAGGGGGAGCGTCCCTCAAGCGGTTACCCGGCGCATCGAGCGCTGCGAAATCCACGCGGGATCAAAGCCGCAGCGACTCGGAAGCTCGCCTGGTCACTCCCCCGCGACCGGGCGAGTTTTTGACACGATATTGACGACGCGGCGGGCCGTTCTGCCAGGGGCCATCAACATGCTGAGCGCAAGTCGCGCGTAACCGCGCAACGGCTGGCCGCTGTAAATTTCCGCGACTGCCTCGCGGTATTGGCCGATCGATAGCGAATCGAGCTTGAACAGGGTGCCCTGCAGCCAATGTTGACTGCGATGCTGACGGCGAAATTCATCGATCGAGATTTCGGGTTTCCCAGCCTGCCGCAGTCGATAGAGTTCCGCAGCGTACTCGTTGAAAAGCTGCGCCTCAATGATGCGGCGTCCGTTGACACTCTGCGTGTGCAACCGATAGTCCAAAAAGCAGTGCGGCTGATTGGCTAGGCGAGCCACCTCGGCGATTCGCAAGAAAAAATCCCAGTCTTCGGAGATGGTATGAGACCAGTAACCGCCGACCCGGTTGTACAACTCGCGGCGGAAGATCGAGGTGCCATTGCACATGGTGTGATGATTTTTGAGCAGCCCGGCCAATATCGATTCATGATCCAGCGGCAGGTTTGAAATCAATCCCGTCCGACGAGTCCCCATGCGACGCAGTTGGCCGCCCGACAATCCGATTTCGGGATGCTCGTCCATGAAGGCGACTTGTTTCGCCAAGCGATCCAGCGGCGTGACGTCATCGGCGTCCATGCGCACCAGGTATTCTGAATCCGAGATCGAAATCGCGCGATTGGCTGCCGCGCCCTGGCCGCGATTGGCCTGCCGATCGAAGATGATACGCCGATCACGCGCTGCCCAGGCGGCGATAAATTCGCCGGAGCCGTCGGTCGAACCGTCATCGACAACCACCAGTTGAAAATCTTGGAAGGTTTGTTTGAGAACGGAGTCGACCGCCTCCTGCAGGTAAGGCCGGGCGTTGTAACACGCCATGATCACGGCGACTTTTGGCATGCTTTGATGACGCGAAAGGGATGGGATGGACGTTTCTCGGCATTTTCGCGGAGCGGCCACGATCCGCCTGACCGGGGCGATGTTCCGAGATTCATCTTGATTTGGACCAACGAGATTGGCAACGGACTGCGACGATCTCGACGGCGACTCGTAACAACCGTACCGATTTTATGGGGGATAGACGTTGCGCTTCTTCCCGAAAAAAACGGCTCGCTGATCGAATCAGGCGAGTCGACAGCCGGATTGTCGATAGTTTCGACATGAGAATCAACCAGTTTCTAAGAAATGTCGTGCAGACGGGGGACCTTTCGGCGGCTACGTTGTTCGGCGTGATTCTGGCCATTGCCGTGTGGCTGGTCAGTTTGCCGTTCAGCGAGAAAATCCAGCAAGCAACGTTGATGCGCTTCCATCTCCAGTCCCCCTCGTTTCTGGCTTGGTGCGGCCTCCAAGTGGTACCGGCGATGTACAACCTGGAAAATCGCTATTGGCTGAGCGAACGGGTCGAGCAAGATGATGCCACCCGCAGCGTGCGTTGTATCGAGTCGGGAACCACGAACCATTTTCCGACACGCATGATCACCTCGTTCGATGCCCGTTACCGCTTTTTTCGCCAGTTGGACCATGCTGAGGTCATTTTAGAATCCCGCTATCGCGATCAAGTCTTGGCCACACGCTGGCAGGTCGACAAGGACTCGAACAACGTCATCTCCGCGCGACGCTTTGGGGAGAATTGACATGAGCGCGGCAGGTTGTTCCAGCGACACGAATCTGCTGGTGAGCACCTCGTCGGTCTCGGCAACGTTGCCGACGCCGATTGTTCTCAATCGGATCGTGATCGCATCGATTCTCGTCTCCCTGCTCTGGAAAATCCGCTATTTTTTGCTCGCCTTTGCGGTCTATTTCGAATACCCTCTGCATGATGAATTCTTTCCAGCATGGCTGAGCAGCAGCGGAGTCTCGCTCGCAGCGTACACGTTATCGGTCGCGGCATGTCTGGTCAGTCTCTTTTCTGTCGATCGGCGATATTTGATGGGTTGTAGCCTGCTGCTGACGGCGTGCCTCTACATTCAATGCATCCACCAACATTCGTACAATGACGTGACCTTCCTGACGTGTTTCTGGTCAGCCGCTTGGTCGTTTTGGTTCACCTCACGGATAGGACGTGATCACGACAACTTGCTGATTGAAAAGGGAGTATTTATCTCCCATTTGATTTTGTCCGTGATTTTTTTAGGCGGGGCGATGGGGAAGTTGACCCCCGGGTACTGGTCGGGACAAGTCCTTTATGACATTTATTTCGCTGCTCGAGACTTTTGGGTGTTCAATATCCTGCGGGAGCATTTCAGCAATGACACGCTGCACGCGATTTCGCGCTGGTATTCGCGTTTTGTGATAGTGACTGAAATGGGTTGTGCCTGTTTATGGCTGCTGCCACGACGCTGGGCCTCGTGGCTGGCGATTATTACTTGCTGCGGAATTTGCTTGTTCAGCAACGTGCTGTTGCTATCTGTGCTGGCCTGCCTGCTTGGCTTGGCGGTCATCGGGCTGCATGAGGAACCGCTCCCTCGGCAATCCCGTGTTACCGGTGATGCGCTGGATGTGGGGGGCTAATTCGATGAAATCTCGATCAAAAAATGGTAAAATTTTGTCGGAATTGCGGCTTTTTTGGCCATTAACTGTTTCTTAACTTTTTGGGCACGGAATCTTCAAACTCGCCAATTATCTTGCAGGCCGTTTTGGAGGTCTGGGTAAATTCGCCGAGCGCTCGGCGCCTCAGGCCCAGAATCGGTAAGTCGCGCCTAGCGACGAAATAGAAAGGTTTTTGGTCATGAAGAGATTCTTTTTGACTGCCATGATTGGGCTGTTGACCCTGCCCACTCTGGCGATGGGTGATATCATCACCCAATGGAATTTTAATTCGAACCCACCAGACAGTAATACGTCCACGGGTACCCTGACCCCGAGCACTGGCTCGGGATCGATCGGCTTGATTGGTGGCACTTCGGCAACGTTTGCTGGCGGCATTTTGACCCCTAGCGCTTCGACGGACCCGGCTCCGGCCGCTGACAACTCGGCATGGAACACGTCCACCTATGCGGTGACCGCCCCAAACATGTCCGCCGGTATTGAGGGATTTGTTGACACGACGGGTTACACGAACATCACGGTCCGCTGGGACCAACGCCACAGCAATACATCGAGCAGATTCGTCGCGTTTTTTTACACGACGGATGGTGGGACGACCTGGGCTCAAGCAACCAATCCCATGTTGACCGCGGGTACCGTTAACGGCACTTTGAATCCCAATGACGACTCAATCGAGGGGGATTATTTCAGGGGTGGGAGTGGTGACCGATTCCACAATTTGCGAACAGTAGACCTCTCCACCATTTCGTTGGCTGGCGATAATCCCAACTTTGGATTCCGCGTCGTCGCTGCCTATGGCCCCTCGGCCTCGGCGTATACGGGTACCACTGGCACATTTAACGCAGGCGGAACCTGGCGTTTCGACATGTTCACCATTGAAGGCACGGCGATTCCCGAGCCCGCAGCGGCTTCGCTGCTCGGCCTGTTGAGCTTGGCCCTCGTCGGTTATCGCCGCCGTGGCTAGTTTTCTCGAAGGACCTCACTTGTATTTCTCACCTCGTTAACGACTCACCGTGGGCCAAGGCGATCCCAGGTCGCCTTGGCACTTTTTTTTCCCGGCGAGCTCCTACAAGAGGCAGGAAGCCATCGACGACTCATCAAAATGCTGGCGTACGCAGAAATTTTCCGTTGCGGTTGCTATCTGGCATTTCGCTTCTTTCAGTTAGACTGGGCGCTGGGCGGCGGGGATCGCGATGGTTCCCGGAAGCGCCCCAACCACTGATTCCGTAGGGCCAACGCGATATGAATCGACTCGATCGCAAGTTGTTCGTTTTGGATACGAACGTGATCCTGCACGATGCCGCTTGCATCCGCTCCTTCGAAGAAAACGATATCGCCATTCCGATCACCGTCCTGGAAGAACTCGATCATTTCAAACGAGGCACCGAGGATATCCATTTTCAAGCGCGACAATTTCTACGCACGGTCGATGAATTATCCGGTTCGGTCATGACCGAGGCCGGCGTCCCGCTGGGAGACGGCATGGGAACCATCCGGGTGGTTCTCGATCAGCAAACTCACCCGAGCATGCAGGGGATTTTCCTGCGGGATTTACCCGATCATCGGATCCTGAACGCGGCGCTGCATTTGGCAGAGGCTCGGCAATATCGTCAAGTCGTGCTCGTGTCGAAGGATACCAACATACGTCTCAAGGCGCGCTCCCTCGGCTTGGCCGCCGAAGATTACGAAGCCGACAAATTGGCCAGCGTCGACCAGTTGTACACGGGCAAACGGATGATCGAAGGGGCCTCGTGCGAAGAGATCGCACAATTCTTCGAGGGAAAAGGGATCGTGCCGGCGACGCAAGTGCCCCGCATCCCCAATCCGGTCGCCAACGAAAATTTCGTCTTTCGCAACGGCTCGCGTTCGTCGTTGCTGACGTTTTCGGCCGCGGATCGAACGTTTCACCGCGTCGATAAACGTGTCGCGTTTGGCATCCAACCGAAGAACGCTGAACAGCATTTCGCATTGCGGGCGCTGCTGGATGAGAAAATCTCGCTGGTCACCATCGCCGGTCAAGCGGGAACTGGTAAAACGCTGTTAGCGCTCGCGTCCGCCCTCGAGCAGCGGTCTCGTTACCAGCAGATTTTGCTCGCGCGGCCAATCGTTCCCCTCAGCAATCGAGATCTGGGCTTTCTGCCCGGCGATATTCAGGAGAAACTCGCTCCCTACATGCAGCCTCTGTTCGACAACTTGAATGTGATTCGCAATCAGGGACGGGAGCGTGAAAGGGAATCGCAAAATCGCGAAATTCAGGAAATGCTCGACAACGAGCAACTGGTCATCACACCCCTGTCCTACATTCGCGGCCGGAGCATCCATCGGACCTTTTTGATCGTTGACGAAGCCCAGAATCTGACACCGCATGAGGTCAAAACGATCATCACCAGAGCAGGGGAAGGAACGAAAATCGTGCTGACCGGCGATATCCAGCAGATCGACCATCCGTACTTGGACAAGCTGTCCAATGGCCTATCGCACCTGATCAACCGGATGGTTGGTCAACCTCTCTACGCTCACATCAGCCTCGAAAAAGGGGAGCGATCCGAACTAGCCGATCTGGCATCCAAACTCCTGTGATGCTTCCAGGCGGTCGGAAGCGGCGGGAAAGCTCCAGCGCCCATTTCCGGGGGATTGTGGAACCGTACGCCAACCAATATCGTAGGAATTTGGTAGACGCGCGGTTCCGCTCCTGATCGGTGAAGTGGCCGACGCGATTCCCCCCGATCGTCGCGTTGAATCTGGCTTTATTCCATCGGGCCCTCGCGAGTCCCCGACATCTCAAGTCCTCGATTGATGCATGCTCGAGCTCAAAAACGTCAAAAAAGCCTTTATCCAGCCGGACGGTTCGAAGACCCCGATTTTGGATCTTCCCGAGTACAACCTCAAGGCCGGTGAACAAGCCGCTCTCATCGGTCCCAGCGGCTGCGGAAAAACGACGCTGCTTCACATCATTGCTGGGATCGTTCGCCCGACGTCCGGTTCGGTAAAAATCGACGGGGTCGAAATCACGAAATTTTCGGAGGCGACTCGCGATCGCCTGCGGGCAAACAAAGTGGGCTACGTGTTTCAAACCTTCAATCTCCTCCCGGCCTTTTCGGCGCTCGAGAATGTGATGCTGGGAATGGCGTTCTCATCGGGGCGAGCCTCATCGACCCGGGCGCGCGAGCTCTTGCAACGTGTTGGCCTGGGGCACCGCTTGTCGAGCCGTCCCAAGATGATGTCGGTTGGGGAACAGCAACGCGTGGCCGTCGCCAGGGCTTTGGCGAATCGCCCGAAGATTCTGCTGGCCGACGAACCTACCGCCAATGTCGACCCCGCCAATCAACAGCAGGTGATCGATTTGATTAGGAACAATTGCCGCCAGGAAGGAGTAGCACTATTGTTAGTAACCCATGCCATGAATGTCGCGGAACAATTCGAACGTGTCGACCGTTTGGATGAAATCAATCGGGTCGTGGCTGCTGCGCGAGGTGTGGCATGAGCATTCTGAAAATCGCTTGGCGCAGCATCCAGCACCGGGGACTCGGCTCCCTTCTGACCGTGATTTCGATGGCCCTGGGCGTGATGATGGTCGTGTCGGTGCTGTCGATCAACGGCTTGGTCAGCCGCTCGTTTCGCAACAACTCGAGTTTCGGCTATGACTTGATCGTGGGGGCGCGCGGTGGCGGCACGCAATTGACGTTGAGTTCGGTATTTTTCTTGGGCCGAGCCATCGAGACCATTCCCTATGAGTACTATCTGGCGTTCTGCGACAAGGAGACCCGCAGCAAGGAGTTTCGCAACTCAATCGCCTACCGGGGCAACGAGGAGCAGTTCCGAGCGCTCGAGGCGCTCAACGCCGTGCGTATGGCACCTGGCTCGGCGGGGTGGGGTGCCATCGCGGAGGGGCTGGCCACCGATTTTCTCAACCGCCATCAGACCGCCTTTATGCAGATCGATGAACGCGGGCTGTTCTCGAATTATGTGAACTTTGCGGTACCGATTCTCTTGGGGGACACCTATCAAATCGAAAACTCCGACGCTTACTTCAAAGTCTGCGCGACCAACCGGGACTACTTCGACAAATTGACCCTCGGCGAAGGCAAAAAATTCGAACTCGCCAGTGGCAGATTCTTCGACAACGATGATTCCGAAGTCGGTTATTTCGGTTGCGTCATGGGGGCCTTGGTCGCCAAAACGTCGGGCAAAAAAGTCGGGGACCAAATCAAGGTGACTCACGGCATTCCCGGCGAAAGCGGTGCGCATATCCACGACCAGTTGTTCACGATTACCGGCATTTTGGCGCCGACCGGCACTCCCAACGACCGCGTTGTGTTCGCCAATATGGAAGGGTTTTACCTGATCAATGATCACGTGAAGCCCGTCGTCGAATCGACCGGCATCAACCTCAGGCCCGACCGCGATGAGGCCAAATCGTTGGCAGACGAAGGGACCAAGCCAGGCGTCGAGCTGTCCGACGAAGAGCTGTCAACCGTCCGCCTGCCGGTCGAGCAGCGAGAACTCACGGCACTGCTCGTCAGCGTATTCGACGAGGAAGGCTTCGGACTGGCCGCGCAATACCTTCAGCAACCCATCGAACAAGGAAACCTCGCCAGCACACTGAACTGGTCGAAATTTCGACCGCTGCAGGCGCAGACATCCGCCCAATGCGTCAACCCCGTCCAAGAAGTCATGCGATTGTTCGTCTACTTTGTCGAACCCGCCAAATGGATCTTGCTGGCGCTGACCACCCTGATTTGCGTCGTCTCGGGATTGAGCATTCTCGTGGGCATCTATAATTCGATGAGCCAGCGGCAACATGAAATCGCCGTCATGCGAGCCTTGGGTGCTAGGCGCTCGCATGTGATGTTGATCATGTTGACCGAGGCCATCATGCTGGCGCTGGCGGGCGGGTTGATTGGCTGGCTGGGTGGCCGCGCGTTGAATGTGGCCCTCAGTCCCATCGTAGAACGGCAAACGGGGGTTCCGGTGCGGTTCTGGGATTTTGCTCCGGCCGAACCAGTGTTTGCTGTCCTTTCTCCGTTACTCGGCAACTCTGATTTTGCCAGCCGCTTGGTCAAATTCCAAATGTCCCCTGAGCTTTTGCTCATTCCCGGCCTGATCATTTTGGCGGTCCTTGTGGGCGTTTATCCTGCCATTTCTGCCTACCGTACGGATGTCGCCAAGTCCTTAGGCAAATAGCTCCGCCAACAACCGGCGAATAATTAAGGGAAATCCGCGCGGAGACCTTTGAGTTATCTGCTTGGGAACGGTAAATTGAAGGAAAACGGCGAACAAAATTCGGCCGTATCAAGTATCAGAGGGACGATACCCGCCAAGCAGTCGCGATCAGGGACCGCGGCGGGCAAGGTAGCACACCGTCCAGGAATGGCTTTCAAAGGCTTGGTTTTCACCCATGAAACAGTTTTCTCGACACGATGCCTCGCGGATTTTGCTGGCCTGGGCGATTTGGATTGCGTCCCTGGGCTGGCTAGCGGCCGGGGAAACTCACGCCGGAGCGTCCTCGAATTGCCCGTTTTGTTCGGCGGTTGCGGCAACGTTTACCGAGAATATCGAAGCCAGTCAGGTGGTCGTGTTCGCGCGGCTCGTACAACCGGCTCCCGAGATCGAAGTCGACGAAATGTTTCTCCCCAAGGCGGAGTTCGAAATTTCGACGATTCACAAAGGGAAGGAATTTGTCGACATCGGCCAACGCTTCAAGGCGCTCCTCGTCGGCAAATACGACGTCGGCCAGATGTTTTTAGTCATGGGAGTCGACCCGCCCGAGATCGCCTGGTCGACGCCCCTCAAGGCCAACCAAAACCTGATGGACTACATCGACAAACTCGATGAGATCCCCCGCGAGGGAGCGGATCGGCTGGCGTTTTTCTTACCCTACCTCGAACACGAGGACGCGATTTTAACCTACGACGCCTATGATGAATTCGCGCGGTGCAAATATTCCGACCTCCACGATCTCAGAGATCGCCTCGATCCAGCGGTCCTCATGAAATGGATTGCCGATCCCGACGTGCCCATCAACCGCCGACGACTCTACTTCACGATGCTCGGAGTCTGCGGACGCCCTGAGGATGCCGAGGAACTCGAGCGACTCATTCGCAGCGGCGATCGTGAAAAACAAGCGGGACTCGATGCACTGGTCGCCTCGTATTTGACCCTTGTCGGCGACCGGGGTTTGGATGTCGTGGACGAATGTTTCCTGAAGTCAGCGGACGCCGACGATCTGCAGTTACTGTCGGTCAAGGCGGCGCTGACGTTTCACGCGTCCGAGGCGAAAATTCTGTCGAGGGAACGCGTCATTCAATCACTGCGGACCTTTCTGGAGCGTCCTGCTATCGCCGACGCGGTGCTCCCCGACCTGTCCCGGCTCGAGGATTGGGACGCGGCCGAGCGCGTCGCCAAGTTATTCGACGAGCTCGAAACCAATTTTCAGAAGGTTATGGTGGTGCAGTTCTTGCAGACCTGCCCTCGGCCAGAAGCCAAAACGTTCCTCCAACAAATCGAGCAAAAAGCTCCGGATGTAATCAAGAAGGCCAAATTCCTCAACGACTTCGACTTGGGGGATGGCGGGCAAACGGAGGCCACTCCCCCCGAAAAAACCGCCCCGGAATCGACGCCAACTCCCTTTGAGGACGAGGACGCCGAGCAACCGTCTGACACCACGGTGATCGTCACGCACAAACCTTCCGCGTTTGCTGATATTTCCGTCCCGGACACCGAGGCAGAAAGATCGGTTTCACAACCGGCCGAAGAACAACAAACATTTACCGTCAGTCGAGCTGAACCAACGGCTCCCCCTAACGTAGTAAAGAACGAAGGGGAACCACCTGTCGTCCGGCCGGAGAATGCGACGCCGGCCTCCGATTTGAATCGAAAATCTGCTCCGGCCGCGAATTTCCGACTAGGAGTCGTCGTCATTACACTCCCCATGATCGTTAGTTTCGGTGTATTTCTGTTGATTTGGTCGGTGATCAGCGGGTGGTTCGAAAGATTGATTTTTTAGGTTTTCGGGCAATACTTCGAACAAAACCCGTTTGTCCAAACCACGTTACCACTCGGACCTGCCATGAGCACCACGACAAAGTCAATCAACGAAGACGATATCGAACTTAAGGCTGATCCATTTGAGGTACCCAACGAACTTGATGAAACGTGGGATGAAGAATATCGATCGATCAGTCGTGCGGCGATCGCCAGTGTCGCCTTCGCCGTCCTTGGATTGATTGCATTTTGGGCACCGCTATTCGTAATCCTGCCATTTCTTGCGATTTGTTTGGGCTTGGTAGGACTGAGCAACATTCGTCGTTACCCCGACGAGCTGGTCGGCAAGAAAACGGCATGGCTTGGAGTCATCCTCGGCAGTATCGTGTTTGCTGGCTCCGTCGGCTGGCATTCTTATGTTTATGCCACCGAAGTCCCTGAGGGTGTCACGCGGGTCCGCTTTTACGAGCTCAAACCAAGTTCGCGTAGCAATCGCCTGTTCACAGAACGGGCCGAGGAACTCGACGGGCAGCAAATCTTTATCAAGGGCTATGTTCGCCCCGGTAACGAAAGCCGAAATCTCAAAAAGTTCGTCCTTACCGGGGACTTTGGCGATTGCTGCTTCGGCGGGAACCCGAAAATCTCCGAAGTCATCGGCGTGACGATTCTCAGCGACCAAACCGTCGATTATGATTTCCGGTATCGCAGCATCATCGGGACCTTTCGGTTGAACAAGAACCCGAAGGCGATCAACGAGAAAGACGTGCCCCATGTCATCTACGAAATCGAAGCCACCGAAGTACGGTAGATTTCGTTTCATGTGGCGGTTGGGACTCTCGCTGCTGGTATCCGTGGCCGCCACGCCTCAGTTATTGTCGCAACAGCCTCCGGCCCAAGCCGACAAGAAGATTAACGAATGCACGTTCGACGACATCAAATTCGACATGGAAGTCGGCGGCAAATTCTCTGAAGACCTGCTCACCGACAAAATTCGCGGATATTTTGGGAAAACCATGCGCATTCGGGGCTTCATTCGCCCTAGTTTCAAGCAGTCAGGATTGACCAAGTTCGTCTTTGTCCGCGACAACCAAGAATGCTGCTTCGGCCCTGGCGCTGCTCTGTATGACTGCATCATGGTTCAGTTGGCGGAAGGGGTCGAAACCGAATACACCTTGCGTCCGATCACCGTCCGCGGCACGTTTTACTTCAAGGAATACATGGGCCCCGACGGCGAAATCTGGGCGATCTACCGCATGAAAGACGCAGTTGTCGAATAGCCTGCGTCAAATCTTGTCCCGGCGCGACTGCAACGGTCTCCCCCGCGTTTTAGAACTCTCGCCTCCCTGCTAGAATTGGCACGTTTTGAACGTCTGATCACAGCCGTTTTGATCGTCTTCCACTGAACTTAGAACCTGTCGCGTAGCGAGCCCTCGTCAATCCTCCAGGTTATCGCAGCGGGGGATAATAATCGACGGAGTGTAACCGCAATTCGGGTGCTGATCCGCGCTGATTCATGACCGTAAGGTAATCAGTCGACGGCCGGCATGAGACACAATCCCCCAACGCTGGCGGCGACCGATCGCTGGGGAAAAAGTGGAGCAGGGGGCGATCAACAGGCAACTCTGCAACTGAGATCCCGGAGTCATGGCAGTTTTCGATTGGTTTAGCCGAAAAATTTTCAATACAGTCCACCGCAACAATTTGGTCTACAACACGTGTTGGGAGGACCCGCGACTCGACCGCGTCGCGCTGGAGTTTACCCCTCGCGACCACGTGCTGGTCATCACCTCGGCCGGTTGCAACGCTCTGGACTACGCCCTCGCCGGTGTCGAACGCGTGTACGCGGTCGACATGAACCCGCGGCAGAACGCACTCTTGGAACTAAAAAAGGCCGGCATCCGCGCCCTGGATTTCGACACGTTTTTCCAAATGTTCGGGGAGGGGCGTTTGCCTGGCGTCAAACGTATCTATCAAGAAAAACTCCGCCACCACCTCGACGATTGGTCGCGACAATTCTGGGATCGAAAAATCAAGTGGTTCGACAACCGCCGGCGCACGTTCTATTTTCGCGGCACCTCGGGCACCTTCGCCCGCCTGATGAAAATTTATACCGACAAGGTTATCCGCGTTCGCCCTTACCTTGATCAAATCCTCAACGCGAAAACCGTCGAAGAGCAAGCCGAAATCTACAACACCAAGCTCAAGGATAAATTCTGGTCGAATCTTGTGAAATTCACGTTGAACCGAGACACCACCATGGCGATGCTAGGCGTCCCCCGCGCGCAGCGACGCCAAATCGAGGCTACCTACGATGGCGATCTGGTTCGCTACATCCAGCAATGCCTCGAGGGGGTGATGGTCCGGCTCCCGATGCGCGACAATTATTTCTGGCGACTTTACATGAACGGCCAGTACACCCGGGAATGCTGTCCGACCTATCTCGAACAGGAAAATTTCGAAAAGCTCAAAGGCGGCATCGTCGACCGCCTCTCAACCCATACCGATTCGGTTCAGGGCTTCCTCGAAAAACATCCTTGGAAAATCTCGAAATTCATTCTGCTCGACCATATGGACTGGTTGAGCGATCACTTCTTCCCGCTGCTCGAAGCGGAGTGGCAGGCGATTGTTGACAAGGCCGCGCCTCAAGCTCGCCTGATTTGGCGCAGCGGTGGATTTAATACCGATTTCATCGATCAGGTGCATGTCAAAAAGGACGGACAACGGGTCAAAGTCAACAGTCTGCTGACGTACTATCCCGAACTCGCCGCCGAGTTGCACCCCAAGGACCGAGTGCACACCTACGGCAGCTTTTACATCGCTCAATTCAATGCTTGATGGAGAATTTCGATACGGACACACGCAGCAACACGACGCAATCGCCTTGAAGGTACTCGGGCCCGGCGCTGACAGGAAAAGCCGCGATCCGCAGCGTCAACAAGGGAGACGCTCGACGAGCAAACGAAACGAACTTTACCTCGCTACGACCGGAAGTCTCGCATCCCCATCGAGTAGAAACACATGACAGCAAACATCGTCGAACAGTCGCATGGCACCACATTCGATGCCGATCCCACGAGTTGAACGGCAGATGAAAACAGGATCATCGATACGGATTCAATACCAGGACATTTTCGTAACATGGCTTTTTTTTCTGACTTGAAAATTCTCTACCATATGCTGGTCAAACCGGTACGAGGGTCCAGTCATGCGGAGCGTCTGGAGAGTTTTTATGGTGGCCAGGCCAAGTCCTACGATGACTTCCGCAAGCGACTGCTGAAAGGGCGCGAGGAACTATGGGAACGCTTGCCCCGACCATCCGAAGGCATTTGGGTCGATATGGGAGGTGGGACCGGCGCTAATTTGGAAAATTTCGGCGAGTCGATCCACCAACTCAAGAAAATTTATCTTGTCGATCTCTCGGCGTCACTTCTCAAGGTCGCCGCCGACCGCTTCGCCCAGCGCGGCTGGACCAACACGATTCCTACCGAGGCCGACGCCACCCGCTTCCGTCCGGTAGAGGGGCAAGCCGACGTCGTGACCTTCTCATATTCCCTCACCATGATTCCCGATTGGTTCGCAGCCATTGACAATGCGGTCGAGATGCTCCGACCTGGAGGCTACTTGGGTGTCGTCGATTTCTATATTTCGCGCAAATTTCCCGACGATGGCTTGCGAAAACACGGCACATTCTGCCGCGGTCTCTGGCCGAACTGGTTTGCCACTGACAATGTCTTTCCAAGCCCCGATCATGTGCCCTATCTCCGGCGCAAGTTGGAAACCGTGCATCTCGGCGAGCACATGACACGGCTACCGTATGTTCCGTTTTTCAAAACCCCTTACTACATTTTCGTGGGCCGCAAACCAAGCCTCACCGATACTGCGGGTTAGGGCAGGGGAGACTTGCAGAAATCAGGCGGAAAGCCGCTCGATGGTTTCTTGTAATCGGTCGCCGAAATAATCGACTTCCTCTGCGGTGTTGTACAAGTAAAAGCTGGCACGCACGCTCGCCGGGACCCCGAGAAAATCGTGCAAGGGCATTGTGCAGTGATGCCCGGCTCGCACCGCGATCCCCTTGCAATCGAGCAGCACCGCAATATCCTGGGCCGACACACCTGGAACGTGAAAGCTGACGATTCCCGACGCTACCTCGCGTTCTCGATGCAGGAAGGCGATGCCGCGAATCTGCGTCAGTCGCTCCCGCGCCCGCCGAGCCAGCGATTTTTCGTGCTCGGCGATTTGATCTAGGCCGATATCCGACAGGTACCGAACTGCAGCTGCCAGCCCGATCGCCTCAACAATCGGCGGCGTCCCCGCCTCGAATTTGGCCGGGAGTTCTCCGGGGGTGAATCCCGATGTCGTGACGCCGCTGATCATACTGCCTCCCCCGAGGAAAGGCGGTATCCGTTCGAGCCACTGGCGCCGACCATACAGCACACCGATCCCCGTGGGGCCGAGCAATTTGTGGCCACTGAACGCGGCAAAATCAACCCCCAAGTTCTCGAAATGGATCGGTTCGTGAGGAACCGCCTGCGCGGCGTCCAGCACCACCGTGACGCCCCGTTCCTTCGCGTAAGACACCATCGGCTCGATGGGGAGACGATATCCCAGTACGTTCGACACCGCCGCAAAGCTTACCAACCTTGTCCGCGGGGTGAAGCATTTTTGCCATTCAACGAGATCGAACGAACCGTGATGGCCAATCGGTGCGAATACAACGCGAGCCCCATGCCGCGCAGCGGCCTGCTGCCACGGGACGATGTTCGAATGGTGCTCCAGCATCGTTAGCAGAATTTCGTCTCCAGGCTGCAGAACAGCGGCACTCCAGGCATGTGCGACTAGGTTCAAAGCCGCCGTTGTGCCACTGGTGAAAATGATTTCCGCCGCGTCTCGCGCGCCGACGAAATCGGCCAGCGTCTGGCGTGCCGCCTCGTACTGAGCCGTCGAGCGCTCACTCAATTCATGGATACCCCGATGCACATTGGAGTAGTCGCGGCGGTAGCAATTGTCCATGGCCTCCAAGACCGCCGTTGGCCGTTGGGTCGACGCCGCATTATCGAGATAGACCAATGGGTGCTTCCCGTGGATCGACTGGTGCAGGATCGGGAAATCCTGCCGCACAGCTGCCGAGATGGACGAAATGGAATGGCTCATGGTTCCGACTATACCACTTGAGTAACCGCCAACGATGGCTATCAAGCAACGGCCTTGCGTCAAATTCGATCGCAACCGCCGATCACGTCGAGCGTTCGCGCACCCAATCGATCCCTGACAGTCGAGCGAGAGCCACTTGGAGGGCATGGGTCCCCAGTTGCCCGCCTCCTTGGGCTTGGAGGGCGATGTAAAGTTGCCGCGCGGTTGCCAGCCCGGGCAGGGCTATGCGCATGCGCTGGGCCTCCTCCAGAGCGATCCCCATGTCCTTGACGAAGTGATCGACAAAAAAGCCCGGGTCGAACTGGTTATTGATGATACGGGGGGCAAGATTCGACAACGACCAACTCCCGGCCGCTCCGCTGGCCACCGATTGCAGCACGCTATTCAAGTCCAGCCCCGCGCGATGGGCATACAACAGCGATTCACAGACGCCGATCATATTGGTCGCGATCAAAATCTGGTTAGTCATCTTCGTATGCTGTCCTGCTCCTGGCGGGCCCTGATGCACGACGGTCTTGCCCAGGACCGACCAGATGGGCAGCAAAGCCTCGAACGCTCGACGTTCCCCCCCCACCATGATCGACAGCGTTGCGTTTCGAGCGCCGACATCGCCTCCCGATACGGGAGCGTCGAGAAAGGTGGCCCCCTTGGCGGCCGCCGCTGCCGCCAGTTGCTGCGCGAGATTCGGGCTGCTGGTGGTCATATCGACGAGAATCAACCCGCCGCGCGCGGCGGTCAGCGTTCCCTCCGCCCCCAGGTGCACCTGGTGCACATCGTCGGGGTAACCCACGATTGAAAACACGACGTCTGCTGCGGCAGCAGCCGCCGCAGGGGTCGCAGCCCAAGTCGCGCCGTCGCGCTCCAGAGCGGCCGCCTTGCTGCGCGTTCGAGAATAGACGGTAATTTGGTAACCGGCGCGCAGCAGGTGGCCGCACATGCTGGCCCCCATCACGCCCGTTCCGATCCAGGCGATTCTCGTCGACGCTGGTGCAACCTCAATCATCGAAAATTCCTCGCAAGATTCGCCGATCAAAAAGCATCTGGAGCGGCTCAGTTCGGTCAGCGCGACCTGGTCGAGTGGCCGTCAATCGAAGTTGGGACGTTTGAGAATTTCTGTCACGATGATGGCCTGGCGAATCGTTTTCGGCGTGCGCAATAGTTTCAACAGTTCGCTGCCGCCGGTATCGCGTTGCTGCTTCTCTTTCTTTTTCTTGGTAAGCCGCCCCAAGTCATGGTCGAACTTTTCTTGCAGTCGCGATTCGATTTTGTCGTCGGCCAGGCCTACCTCGGCTCCGAGTTGAGCCGCGTGCTGGGCGATTCGCGAGGTATCGAGGTGGCGTTTGGCAATGCCTTCACCACCGACGACTTCCACCTCGTCGGGCTCCACGATCTCGGGGGCCCGAGGACGGGTCCGCGCCGGCGTGGGAGGCTTATTGACCGGAGTGCCGCGGCCCGGTTGGGCCGGCGGAGCCCCCCCCGCGGCCTTGTTCCGCCGTTCGGCAGCCTTGCGAAGAAACTCGTCGATATCTCGTGCCATGTGGAACTCTGTCGTTCGCTCAACCAAAACAGGGTAAACTCGATGCAAATCGCTCGGATCAATTTCCGGTCGCCACAGTCTCCTGAGCCGGGGCACTGGCATCGGCCACTGATCGTCTCATGCTGGTATCGGCCTCGATGTTCCGCAATTTGTAGTAATCGAGAATGCCCAGTTTTCCGGACCGGAAGCTTTCAGCGATCGCCCGCGGAACCTCGGCTTCGGCCTCGACGAGCCGCGCGCGGCTTTCCTGAATCGACGCCTCTTTTTCGCGCTCTTGGGCGACGGCCATCGCCCGGCGCCCTTCCGCTTTGGCCCGCGCGACCCGCGTATCGGCCTCGGCCTGGTCGGCCTTGAGTCGGGCACCGATATTTTCCCCGACGTCAATGTCCGCGATGTCGATCGAGACGATTTCGAACGCCGTTTGCGAATCGAGTCGCCGCGCCAACACCGCTTTGGAAATCATGTCCGGGTTGGCCAAGACGGCTTTGTGATCTTCCGCCGAACCGATCGCACTAACGATCCCTTCGCCAACGCGGGCGATGATCGTTTCCTCGGTCGCTCCCCCAATCAACTGTTGCAGGTTCGAACGAACGGTAACCCGCGCCTTGACCTTGAGTTGGATACCGTCTTTGGCAACCGCATCCAAGGCTTTGGGGCCAGCCCCCTTTGGTGGGCAGTCGATGACCTGGGGATAGACGCTGGTCTGGACCGCCTTGAGGACATCGCGGCCGGCCAAGTCGATCGCGGTCGCCTCGCGAAAGCTCAGTCGAATTGTCTTGGCCTTGTTGGCGGCAATCAACGCCCTTACAACCAGCGGGACATTCCCGCCCGCCATGTAATGTGCCTCCAGTGCCTTAGTCGTGAGTTCAGGATCGTTCAGCCCCGCCTGCACCGCCATGATTTTGCACGGGACGATCACCCCCGGCTTGACCTTGCGAAAGGTCATCCCCACCAAGTCGAAGATCGTAACCCCAGCACCGGTCAAAAACGATTGAATCCACCATCGAAAATAGGAAGCGAATATCCCCAAAATCGCGATGACAAAAAACAAACCAGCCAGAATCGCGGCGATCGTGATGATCCGCCACAGATCCGCCGCATCGCCACGGTTCTGCGCGAGCAAGCCGGTGAATAGACTCAACATGCACTACTCCATCATCAAATAGCCCGAGAGGATTGCCATACCACATCACTATTGTGGCCCGTTCGATGACGCGAATCAATCACGGGGCAGGGGAGATTCCGCCACAATCCGGAATCCGGGAGCGCGTCGTCAGGCAGGTTGCCTTGCCCCTCTTCTAGCGCCGCGCCCGCGGATGGGCCAAATTCAGCCAAGCTCCATTCTGCTGGCTGCTGGCCACCGCTTGCTCGATGAAATGCATGCCGTCGATCCCGTCGTTGACGTTGGGATAAATCGAGTTGTTCCGATCGACCGACGATCCGGCGTTAAGTTGGCAAATGTCGTCGTAAGCGGATCGGTAGATATTTGCAAACGCCTCGAAAAAAGCCTCCGGATGACCGCTGGGCAAGCGACAAGCGGCCTTGCCCGACGCGTTCATGTAGGGCGAGTTCGGGTCGCGGGTGTAGATACGATGCGGTTGCCCGTTGGTGCGCACAAACATTTCGTTGGGATTTTCTTGCCGCCAAGTCAGGGAACCTTTCGTGCCATCGATTTCGATGAACAAGTCGTTCTCTCGACCGTGGCTGATTTGCGAAGCGGTGACCGTTCCCAGACCTCCATTTTGCCACTTGATCATGGCCGTGCCGTAATCGTCCAGCTGTCGCCCCGCCTCAAAGGTCCTCAACTGACAGCTGATTTGGGCAGGCAACAATCCGGTCATGTAACGTGTCAGATTGTAGGCGTGGGTCGCGATGTCTCCGAAACAACCCGCAGCACCGCTCCGTTTCGGGTCGGTGCGCCAGGCCGCCTGTTTTTGATCGGTTGCCTCGAGGCGCGTGCGGAGCCACCCTTGGATGTAAAATGCCCTGGTCGCCTGAATCTCGCCTAGCTCGCCACCCAAAATCATCTCGCGGGCTTGGCGAACCAGCGGGTAGCCGGTGTAGTTGTGCGTCACGGCGAAGATCACTTGCGCGGCATCAACCGCCTTTCCCAATTCCTCCGCTTGCGCCAGATCGTAGGTCAGCGGCTTGTCGCACAGCACATGGAACCCTGCCTTGACGGCCGCTAGGGCGATTTCGAAATGCGTGTGATTCGGCGTCGCGATGCTTACAAAATCGATCCGCTCGTGGGCGGGCAACTTCGCCTCGGCTTGCAACATTTCCTGATAGGACCCGTAGGCTCGTGCGGGGGGAATATCGTAGTCCGCCGCAGAAGCTTTGGCGCGCGCCGGGTCCGACGACAGCGCCCCCGCCACTAATTCCGCGCGATTGTCCAAACAAGCCGCTATCGAGTGAACTCGCCCGATAAATGAACCTTGGCCTCCCCCCACCAAGGCCATCCTCAGTTTACGATTCAACGGTGCATTGATTCCCATCGTCTTTCTTCCTCGTGCTAAAGGTTCAGCTTCGCTATGTCTCGGTTGAATATAGCGGAGGTTCCATCCCGTCGGAAGTTGTCAGGAGTGGCAACTCAGCCTGGCACGGGGAACGCTGGCGGACGCTACCTCGAGTCCGCATTGATTCGATGCACCGCTCGATGGCGGCCCCGTTAATCGGTCAAGGCCAATTGTTTCAAGGCGTCGAGCAAGGCCAACATTTGCTCGGATGAGATGTCTCGCCATCCGTCCGCCTTGTGGCGAATGATGCACAGTTTGAAATCCTCAGCGGCCTCGCTCACATCCTCAGGCAGGCTATCAAACGCAGCAAACAGCGGAATGCCCACGGAGCGATTTTCGTTGACGACGGTCACCCGCTCCGACTCGCCGTTTCCGGAGATGTCCAATTCGTCTCCGAAATCAGGACGTTCGTCGCGTGGGCCAGGGACATAGTCGCTAAAGTCTTGGGGCACCGCGGCTGCTTCACCACGCTCAGCCAACGCCAGTGAACTCAACTCTTCATCGATCTCGGTAGCCACGATGTCAGCACCAACCGGTCGCTCGTGCGGATCGCGGCCGGTCGCCTCCCAACGTCGCTGCCGCATTTGCGACACCGACCAGCGATTTTGGACAGCTCCCTCCAGCCACATCTCGGCATCATGCCAATCGAGGGCGGCATAGAAATGGCTCCAATAGGTATGCGGATACGTTGAGTACACTTCCCCAAATCGCTCGTAGGTCCTTCTCAGCCGCCCCACATGTTGCGGCGAGACTCCGCCTACCAACCGACTCCACGCTTCGTCGGAGTAAGCCGTCGGTGCCAAACCACGCGCGGCCAGGTCTTGTCGCCAGGCCACAATGATCCGTCCCTTTTCCCAATTGGTCGTGCTGATCAGCCGATTCCATTGGCCGACAAATGGCAGCGATTCTGCCTGTGGAGTTTCGCCGTCCACGTCTGGCGGGTTAGTCGGCGTTTCCGCTGCGACATTATCCCCAACGGCAACAGCGAATTTCTGCGAAGCAATGGCCTCCGGATCCGTCGAGACATTTTTTTTCTTGGGACTCATACCTGCTCGCTTTACAATAATGAGTGGGTTTGTAGGCGGATAACCACCGACGCTGATTCACACGGCGAGTTCCCAAGATTAGCGTTTTCAATTGGGATTAAAAGGGGCAAACGGTTCTGCGTTGAGATTTGGCAAAAGATGCCGTTTATGCGAATTTTTCATGTGGGAAAGCTGTCGGCAAGCAACCGACGAGTGTGCCAGGAATCAGCAACAAGCACGATAGTTAACAGCGACCAGGGGAGACCTCGTTCCGAGGCAAGCCGTCGCATCTCGGGAGATGCTCACGAACGCGGCTTGAGGATCAACAACACGCGTCGCGTTGAGGTCGCCGGAGCAGGACGATTACTTTCCCACCCCTCCAAGCTCGCTTCCGCATCCTTGGCGAGGTCGCTGGCGTTGGGGGGGGCGGCTCCGCTGGCGTCGCCGCGGTGAGTCTCCTTGTCGGCTATCATCGGCAACACGAAGGGTTGTGCAGCTTGCGAAGCGATTGCAGCCTCTTGTTTTTCGACCGCAGCACCCCCGGCTGGATTAGACGAAGCTGACTCATTGCTAAAGCCCCCCCCCGGCAAGGCTCGCTGCTGGAGCGCCGCACGGTTTTCGACCCGATCGGCAACCGTGTCATTGCGCGCAGCGAGTTGGTTCGTCCAATTTTCGAAGGCCAGCAGGCCATTGGATTGCTCGATACCGGCTTCACCAGCCCGGGCCTTTAATCGCGTCAGCAGCGATGATACCTGCTGATCCGATGCGATCCACTCGATTTTCACTGGCAACCCGCTGTCACCGGCCTCGTTGCCCCTGTCGCTCGCCTGTTCAGCCTGCCCCGCAAATATGTTGGCTGCCTGTTCATCCCGCTGACCAATCCCGGGAGCGGCGACCAAGCCGGCACCGCCTAATCCGACGCTGGTCGGTAGCGACGAAACCACGGCTTCTTTTTCGAGCAACCCACGATAGTACGCCAACGAACGCTCGTGACCTTCCAGCACGAAGGCATAATATTTCGTCGGGTCGTATGTCGATGGAGCTCGCTCGACGTTGGCCGCAATTCCCGGCAGTTGGAATCGACCGGCCGAAACTGCCGCTTCGGGTTGCCTTCGATCGTTCATCTCGACAATCCACAACTCGGCGAAATCGCCAGTCAAGACGTTGGCGTTTTCGCCTGCTCGTGAGTCAAAAGCACGATCGTCACTCACAATTTTCGACCGTTCTATGGCCTTGGCGATACCCTCGGAGGACACGTCACCCGCATGAACCGGTTCGGCGTCCTTTGCCAACGATTTCATCTCCAGCGGCGGCGTAGGGGCCAAGCTTTCAGCCATTTCATTTTCGCGTTTTCTTAAGGCCCCATCCGGCATTTCAGTCCTTGGCGCATCTGACTGTGACCGCGAGGTCTCGGCAGCCTCGGCCTCCGCAGCAGGCTGCGTCACGGGCTCGAAAGTATAGGCCAGCCTATCGAGATTGTCCGGTTCTCGCTCTGAACCCTCTAGGGCATCGGAAACCCCAGGTGCCGACTTCAGGGCGTTTTGCTGGGCCAAGGGCACGTCGCCGCGTTGTCGCTGCAATGCCATCCAGAAAACTCCCAGTACGAGGGATGCAGCCAAAGCCGCGGCCGACATCCAGCGTAGGGTCCGCGGTCCCGCTTTGCTCCCTCGACGTGCGGCCGCAGGGGACGGAGTCGCCGCGCCGGTCAACTGGCCGGCGCTGGACGGAGTCAGCGAGGACGAGCCGAACGCGCGACTAACGACCTGGTCGGCGAATCCCTGGGGCAAAGCGACTTTGGGAAAGGCCCGGCACTGTTGCGCGATGGCCCGCCACGATTCCACTTGCTCGCGAAAACTCGGGTCCTCCGCCATCAACCTCTCGGCACGCGCCAACTCGGGACCGGACAAGTTGCCGTCCAAGTAATCGTTCAAAAAATCCTCGTCGAAATTTCGCGACATGGCTGTGCTGGATCAGGATCAATTAATTGGGGGATTGGATTCCCAAAGCGATGAGTTCTTCCTTGAGTTGATGGCGGGCCCGATGAAGTCGGCTCCGCACGGTCCCCACAGGGATCTCCAAAATTTCAGCGATGGCTTCGTACTCCAAGCCGTCAAACTCGCGAAGGACCAGAATCGTACGCTGGTCCTCCTCAAGGCGAGCCAAAGCCCGCTGGACTTGAGTGACCGTTTCCTCGACGTCCAACGGTCGCTGCGGCGCACTATCGCTCGATTCGATATCGCGCAGTGAGCCGTTCTCTTGGTAAAGGCTCGCTGTTGACTTGCGGCTGCGGATGCGACTGATCGCCAAATTCCGAGCGATCCGAAAAATCCAGGTATAAAAATGGCTGTCGCCGCGGAAGGAGGACAAACGCCTATACGCTTGAACGAAACTGTCCTGCGTGACGTCCTGCGCTTCATGTTCGCTGCCCAAAAGATGAATCAAACTGTTGAAAAGCCGGTCTTGATAGCGGCGCACCAATTCGCCGAAGGCGTCCCGATCGCCGGCCAATGTGGCCTCGATCAGTTGATTATCGGTCTGACTGGATTTCGGCTCGTTCATCTATGGACGCAAAATCGGGGGATGAAGTTCCCTTGAGGATCTGGCCCTGCCATTGTATCGCGTCGGCGGGAGCGGTGGCCAAGATTTACGAGGTTTTTCGAGAATTCCAGCGTTGCCCGGCCACCCACAACACCGACCCGGCCCCCAACCCTACGATGCTGATCCACTGGCTGATCGAGAGACTGGTCCCCATTAGCCCCTTCTCGTCAACTCGAATCGCCTCCTCCAGGTACCGGCAAACGGCGTAAGTGATGAGCATCAACGCCAGCACCTGACCATCGAACGTGCGCAGCGGATAGAAGAACCACAATAATCCGAAGATGATCGCCGCACTAATCGTGGCGTAAATCTGTGTGGGATGGATTTTCAGAGACCGCTGCGGGAACTGACTCGCCGGAATCTCGCGAAAGATATCGCCCCGTTCTTTCGTCTCGATCACGACCGGAATCGGTATCGACAAATTAGCCTCGAGAATAAAACGCAAGCGATCAGGCTCCAACAAATGAGGAATGCGAATCAGATCGCCAGCCTTCAATCCGAACCGTTCGCCAAGGCTCCCGGGGTGGACTTGGATGACCTCTCGAGGAAACTTTGGGTTGGTCGTTTCCTTCGTTTCGATGCCGAGTAGCGAGCCGTCTACGTATTGCTCGTAGTAGGGGGGGGAACCAGCTGGGAACTCAATCCCCAAGGGAAAATCATCGCCGCACAATCCGCCATAGCAGCAACCATTCATCAAGCAGCCGATCCTTCCGATCGCGAGCCCCCAGGCCATCGCCGGGGCGAGAATATCGAGCGTCGCCAGAATCGGCAGCTTCGCCTTGCGAAGATACAGCAGCGCCCCCACGATGGCCCCGATCAGACTTCCGTAGACGACCAGCCCCCCCTTGCTCATGTCGATGATCGCCAACAATGTGGACAGCCAATGCTTACCGGTAAACTCAGGCCATTTTTGGATGACGTACAACAACCGAGCGCCGATCAACCCACTGACGATCACCACGAAACACACCGTGATGATCGGCTCCGGATTTTGCCCGAGGCGGCGGCACCGTAGGACCACCAAGCCCATCGCCGAGACGATGGCCAACATCAGGAAAAACCCGTAACCGCGAATCGCCAACCCGCCCGGCAACAAGTCGCCCAGCGGATCGGCCGGATTGACTTGAGGCACCGACAGCGCCGGCAGCACCCAGCCGATGATCGCCGCAATGATCGCAAGGATCGGCCCTTGCTCCCGAATCGCCCTTCCCCAACCAAGCAGCCGCGCGTGCCACACCAACCAACCCGCGGCAACCAGCAACCACGACCACAGGATCCAGGTGGTGAACCATTCTTTAGGAATGATGAGCAGCGTTTGCTTCATGGCCTCGCCTGAATCCATTCATTGTCAATCAGACGAGTCGCTCCGACGCGCGCCGCAACGAGCAGGACCACCGGCAGCCGAATGGTATCAAGTTCCTCGAGCGACTGAGGATCGGCCGCCACCGCATAATCCACCTCGGCGATCCCGTGAGCGTGCATCTCCTCTCGCATTATTTGGGCAACATCCTGCCCACTCAGGGCAGCGGTGCCCAGCACTGCCTCGCGAGCCTTGAGTAGCCCTCGACGAATGCCGACCGCCCGCTCGCGTTCGTCTACCGATAAGTAACAGTTGCGCGAACTCATCGCCAGTCCATCTGGTTCGCGCACGATCGGCGCGACGTCGATGCGGCAGGAATGATTGAAATCGACCAGCATGCGGCGAATCACGGCCACCTGCTGAAAGTCCTTTTGGCCAAAGACTGCGACATCGGCTTGGGTCATGTTGAGCAGCTTCAAAACGATGGTGGCGACGCCGCGAAAATGCGTGGGACGCGCCGCCCCCTCCCAAGCTCGCGATACCGCAGGCGGTTCCACATACGTCGAAAAACCGGGCGGATAGATTTCGGCTGCGCTTGGACTGAACACGACGTCCACGCAGCGACCAGTCAACTGCCGACAATCGTCCGCGAACGTCCGTGGATATTTGGCGAGGTCTTCGTGGGGTGCGAATTGCGTCGGGTTGACAAAAATCGTCACGATCACAAAGTCAGCCAAAGACGCCGCCCGGTCGACGAGACTCAGGTGCCCCTCATGCAACGCTCCCATCGTGGGAACGACCCCGATTCGTCGACCAGCCCGGCGGGCGGCCGAGACGGTCTGCTCAAGGTCATCGATCGTGGTGATGATTTTCATGAAGTTGCCCGAATTGGCCCGATTTAGATTCGATTCGGCTCGAGGGGCGACAAATTGCCGATCGGTGACTGACTGTTGCGAAGACAATCTCTTATCATGTCCATCCACAACTATCATGTCCATCCACAACTGGCTAGACCGCTAGCCGTTTGGCGGCAAGCAACTCGAAGCTCATCACCCCTCGGCTTGGCCATTCCACGTCGTCGAGCAAGGCTCTTGACTCCCGCCGCAATCGACCTACCACACGTCGTCTCGGCGACGCCTCGAGGAGCTCTTCCGATGGACGATTTCCAGAGGCGAATTCGAAAACATTGCGGATCCCACTCACGTGACCATTCGTAGTGGCTTGTTGACCCCACCCCCCGACCATTCGTGCCAAATCATGCTGAAATATCGAGCTCGCAACCTGATCTGCCGGGAACGAGCCTCGCGGTAACCGTTCAAACCGTGGCGAAAACCAGGCGGTCGTTCTTCAACATGAAGTTTTGACGAAGGCCGCGAACTGGCGTGTTTTACGAAAAATTTGCTACAGACGTCAAAGACAATTTATTTTAGGCAACTCGCCGAATACAATGCCGATAGATCATTCACCAGTTGCCACTTCGAAAGGTGTGACTGGGAGCGGCGCAGTGGGTTTCGGGCAAACTCTCGCTGACCAACCAAACAGTGTGGTGACCATTGCTCCTTGCTTGCGAAAAAAGGACATGCGATGTCGGGTTTAGTTGACGCTTCGGGTGTTTCGCGAAACCCCGGCTCTGACCATCGAAACGAGGAATCCGAAACGAAGCAACGCCCCGCCCATGAGAGATTCTTGTTGTTTTTTCTGGTTCCCAGTTGGTCCCTCAGTTTTTTGATTCACCTGTTGCTGATTCTGGCACTGGCCTTGTGGTTCCTGAGCCCTCCGACTGAATCGCCGATCAGTTTTCAAGTCGGAACCAGCGATAGCCAATTACCCGAGGACATCAACGTCGATTTCTCGGGGATGGAACTTGAGGAATCCACGCTCGAAGTCGAGGAATCTACCAAACTCGACGACGCCCCGAAGCTGGAGGAATTGCTCCCCATGCAACTCGAGGTTCCCAGCGATTTGCCCGCCACTCCCGACATGTTGCAGGAAACCCCCATGGGGGCGCTCGCGGCAGCGAGTTCTCCCTCGGGATTCGGTGAAACTGGAGGGCGGACCGGGGAATCGCGGCAAAAAATGCTGCGGGAAAACGGAGGCACGGCCGAATCGGAAGAATGTGTGGAATTGGCCCTTGAATGGTTGGCCAAACATCAACTGAAAGATGGCTCATGGAACTTTGACCATACGGTCGGTCCGGGGTCGCGGTCTCGAAAGAACCCAGGATCGTACACACAGCACAGTGCCGCAGCCACGGCTATGGCCCTGCTCCCATTTTTGGGAAGCGGGTTCACCCACAAGGAAGGAAAGTACAAAGAAGTCGTACTCAACGGTTTGCGGTACCTCGTCGAGGTCCGCGGTATCAACACTCCTAACGGATTTTCGTTTTTCCGCTCGAACAATGCCGACGACATGTACTCCCACGGGTTGGCGAGTATCGCGATTTGCGAAGCCTATGCGATGACGGGTGATTCGTGGCTGCAATCGGCGGCCCAGGGGACGATCAAGTTCATCGAGTACTCGCAGCATTCCGAAGGGGGCTGGCGCTACGTGCCCAAACAGCGTGGGGACACGTCCGTGGTCGGCTGGCAAATCATGGCGCTGAAAAGTGGCAAAATGGCTGGCCTTGAAGTGAGCGACGAAGTCGTCACCCAAGCGTCACGCTTTTTGGACTTGGTCTCCATCGATACCGGTTCCCACTTCGGCTACATGGACAAACCTGCCGAGGTAAATGGTAATCACAAGACCTGCACGGCCATCGGCTTGCTCTGCCGCATGTACTTGGGCTGGAACCGCGAGCACCCGGGGCTCACCAACGGAGTCAATTTTCTGGCGAAGCAAGGTCCCTATCTCGGCTCATTGGATTATCCCATCGGGGCCAACATGTACTACAACTACTACGCGACCCAAGTCATGCTCCAGTATGGCGGTAAACCCTGGCAAGACTGGAACCCCCGTATGCGCGACTTTTTGGTGAAAAATATGGATCGCGAGGGGAACGAGCGGGGCAGTTGGTTTTTTCCCGGCGGTGATTTAGGTGCCCAGACGGGGGGCAGATTGTACTTCACGGCCATGGCCGCAATGACTCTCGAGGTCTACTATCGCTACATGCCCCTGTACAAAGAGAAATCCGTCGAAGACGATTTCAAATTGCGATAGCCAAGCCGCGAGAAACCGCGAATTGCATCTTCCTCGCTGCTGAACCCTGGATTTGCGCCCATCCAACAAGACGCGATACCATCGCAAGCCCGCTCTACCAACGCAGGATACAGCCGCCCCAGGTCAAACCCGATCCGAAACCGCAACAGAGAATTTTATCCCCCGGTTTAATCGCACCCGAAAGATGGGCCTCATGGAGGCAAATCGGAATGCTGCCAGCCGATGTGTTGCCGAAACGATCGACATTGCAAAATACTTTCTCCTGCGGCACGCCTAACGCCTCAGTGGCCGCATCCAGAATCCGCCGGTTGGCTTGGTGGAACACAAACAAGTCGATGTCGTCCAGTTCCAGATGAGCATCCTCCAGCAGGTCAGACACGATTTGCGGAATCAACCTCACGGCCCATTTAAAGACTGCGCGGCCTTCCATTTTCAGAAACTGATCCCGAGCATCAAGCGCCGCATGGGTCGCCGGTTGACGCGAGCCGCAGGCAGGAATCACCAGGGTATGACTCAATTCACCCACCGATCCCAAGCGGAAGGCAAGGAGGCCTGAAGCGGTCTCTTCGTCGCGATCGTCCGGCCCGAGCAGAACGGCGGCGCCACCATCCCCAAACAAAGGATACGTCTTGGGATCTTGCGGATCGACAACCATCGTCATCTTGTCCGCACCGATCACCAACACACGGCGGAAACAGCCATTGCGAACGAATTGGGCCCCCATCGTCAGAGCATACATAAAACCGGAACAGGCAGCGTTGACGTCGATCGCGCCGCAGACAGCACCCAACTTCGACTGGACAATGCATGACGTCGACGGGGTGTAGTGATCCGCGGTCATCGTAGCGACCAAGATCAATTCGATCTCAGAAACGTCGGCATGGGCCGCTTGCAAACAATCCGTGGCCGCCAAGTAGGCTATATCACTCGTGGCTTGATCATCCCCGGCATGAAAACGGGAACAGATACCCGTGCGCTGGACGATCCATTCGGTATCGATTCCAGCTACGTTCAGTTCATGATTGGGAACGCACTTGCTGGGGATACCGATGCCAGTTCCCAGTATCTTGACCCCGAGGGTCTCGGTTTTGTTGCGTTTCTTGATGCTTGCCGTCTCAGTCAATGAAATCGCCATTTGAAACGTCGTGAAATCGGTAATTGGATGAACGTCGCTCGAATCCTGGAATGATAGACGACGGTTCTGTAAAACGCTATGGTCGCCGCGAGAACTTTTACGCCAATTTCCACTCGCACGGACGAAATTTGGCGGTCAGGCAAACTCTTCGCGGCGAACCCAAAATTCGGGAAATCGAGGCCTCCAGATCTTGGACACGGTCCGAAAACCGAAAAGCCAAAACCGAAAGCCCCCATAACCCGAAGCGCTAGCGACGGCTGGTTTATAGATAGGCTCCTCGTCGAGGGTCTGCCCCATTCGTGGACTTCCCGCATGACGGGGAACCTGCAAATCCTCGATCAGCCGCCAATCCAAAAAAACAGGGAAAATTCGGCCGTGCTCAACAGCCTATCCATTCGCGTTCTGGCCGGATTCCGGGGTTTGCCACGAAAAAGGCCAACGCTGGTGCCGCAGAACCGGACGACTACTCGACGTTCCCATGAAAGCGCTTACGGCTCCCAAGCACACGACCTCAGTCCCGAACAAGACTTCAAAATCCCCGGAGGCTGCGGTTATTCGGTGGAAAACGGTTCTCGAAAATCCTTCCGAGCAAGGTCAACGTGCCGCCGACGGCTTGTTGGGCCAGCTTTGAAACCGAAAAATGGGAAGTCTAGGAAAACATTGCCGCCAGACTTCGGTGCAAAGAAGCCGCTATAAACGACATTTTCCACTTTTTTCCCCGCATCCCTTTCCTCTCGCAAAACCAACCCCCTCTAAAGAGGGTATCCCATCGAGAAATTTTGGCTAAATTATTGTTTGCAAGGGCACTGCCTTCGGCTTGACCGCAGGATCGCCAATACCGGGCCAGTTTGGACGGGCATCGGTCAAATTTCTCCTCGGCGGGAAATTGGCAGGACCAACGAGATCACATTGCAGGTCCCGGCCCGGACGGAGTCAGCATTTTCTCATTCGTTAACGAAGGAAGAACATACAACTATGAGCCTGATGGCAATTCTTTATCATCTTGTACCTGAATCCCCCGTTTTGGTCGCGTACAACCACGATGCCCCGATTGGCACGCCAGTCCCTGCTCCGGCCATCCACTCGGGCAAACCGAGAATCCTCGCGAGCGTCGACCCCAACACGACCGGCACGAACTTGGGAGTCAATCAGAACGGGCTGATCGTGGGCATCGTCGATCGCCGCAAGATGGGCATTCCGTCACACCCCGAATCACTGCCAATGCTGGTCCGGCAACTTTTGAAGTCGTCTTCGGCCCAACGGGCGATGACGATGGTGATGGACGCCATGTCGACCGGCAACTACCTGGGTGCTGACTTCATCATTGCCGACTCGGAAAGTGGTTGGTTGGTCCGTGGTGGCGATGATGTCGTCAGTTCCGAACTCGAGGATGGATTGACCATCATCGGCTCGACGGATCTCGATGATCCCCGCCAAGAGCGCGTCGCCATGGCCCATCGTTTGTTGACACTCCAGAATCTGAACTCTCCCATCAAATTTTTGGCGGTAGCCAGCAAGGTCTTCGCTCGGGGGCCCAGCATTCCCGGTCGCCCCTCGATGGTAGTGCGCCGTTCGGATTACGAAACGGTCAGTTCGACGCTGGTGGCGTTGGGCAAGAAGCCGCGAGATGCCATCTATCAATTTGCTGCAGGTGCCCCGGACGTCGCCAAGTACGAAGACTATTCACCGATGCTGCGCGACATTTTGAGTCGCGGCATCCGCGAAGCTCGTTCGCGCACGAATGTTTAAGGCCACGACGTCGGGGTTGCATTCGACTAGGCCCGACCGAACCGTAATTTCGGCTCAACCACGTCCATCTCCGCCGCGGTGGACGTTGTTTTTTTGACTGTCCCAAACCGACAGTCACGCCCGCCGCTGCCCCTTTTTCTTCGGGGCTTCCAAGCGATACACCAACCGATTCCCTCGCTTGCCAACTTGACGTGCGCCACCGGTCTCCCGCAACACATAGGCGATTTTCTGCGCTGAGTTGCGCGAGACACTCAGCAGGCTCGCAAGCTCGAGCGTGTCGAAGGACTCTGAAAGATCGGCGGGTAGCAATCGCCATAAATCCGCAGCCGTGCGAAACTCTTGCACCTCGAGCGTCCGCTCCAACCGCCGATCGGCAATGATGAAATCGTCACTGCTCCAGCGGCGCCGCCGACCGTGTCCCGGATAACGCAACTCTTGCACCTCGATCAGCGGCACAACGAGCCGCAAATGTCGATGCGGAAAGACTCTTGTGAAATGCAGCAACTCATCAAAAATCGCTAACATCGTTCGGCGTTGCGGGCTCCAGCGCACCGACGCGACCTCGCCATCACGATGCTGAAGCCGCACGATCTGTTTCCGCGCGACGATCGGTTTCACGATGTCGACTCCGTGCGACTTCAACAAGGTGGCGACCTTCTCGCGAATCGAAGCCAAGGGACTGTGCTGGATTTCAATCAGCCGTCCACGGTCCACCACGTCGATGCGAAAACTCCCCAGGCGCACCTCGGTTCGCGCCTCCGGGCCGCTGAATTGCTCCTTCAATTGGCGGTGCACGCTGAATTCCATCTCGATCACACTCCGCATCCTGGCGAGGCCGCTCGGCTGGTCAGGGCCCCAAGTTTTCCTCTAAACAAAGACGTTTCAAGCGTCCGACCCAATTTTTTCGGGTTCCCTCGTCGCGACGATGAACACGGTCTGCCGCGACAGTTGCTCGTTTCGTCGGATCGAGCATTCGCCCTGTATTGGACGAAAATAAGCCTTTTCATGCTAAAACGAAACTGCAACAAAGTCCTAGGCCAATTCCGAGCCGGAAATGGTCGCCATGAATGCTGCGACTCGATGGCTCACCGCTCGCCTAAAAACTCGCGGTGCAAAAAAACTGGGATTTTGTTAAGTTAACACAACATGTTGTGGCGCGCCGCGACAGGCCAACCACCGCAGCAGTTTGACGTTGTTTAAGGAAACCTCAAGTGAACGTGAACACTATCGCCAGAACCGGAATTCAGGACGACATCACCCAATGCATCGGCAACACGCCGCTTGTGCGGTTGCAACGCGTCGTCCATGGCTGTCACGCAGAAGTCGTCGCCAAGGTCGAAAACATGAATCCGCTGTGGAGCGTCAAGGACCGCATTGGCCGCGCGATGATCGACGCGGCCGAACGGGACGGGCTAATCAATGAGGACACGGTGATCATCGAGCCCACCAGTGGCAACACCGGCATCGCGCTCGCTTACGTCTGCGCCGCGCGCGGCTACAAGCTCAAGGTGTGCATGCCCGAAAGCATGACCGTCGAGCGCCGCCGCTTGCTGAAAGCCCTCGGAGCTGAGGTTATTTTGACTCCCGCCGCCGAGGGGATGTCGGGGGCGGTCAAGCGGGCGACCGAGTTGGCTGCGGCCAACCCCAATTACTTCATGCCGCAACAGTTTAAAAATCCCGCCAACCCAGAAATTCATCGCCGCACCACGGCGGAAGAAATCTGGCGCGACACCGAAGGCAAAATCGATATCCTCGTCTCCGGAGTCGGCACCGGAGGCACGATCACCGGTTGCTCGGAAGTCCTCAAGGCGCGACGCCCCGAAATGAAATCGATCGCCGTCGAACCGGCCAACAGTCCGGTGATCACGCAGCGCCGTGCGGGGCAACCTTTGCAACCAGGTCGCCATACCATTCAAGGGATCGGCGCAGGATTCATCCCCGACATCCTCAACGTCGACATCATCGATGAGGTGATCACGGTCCGCGATGAAGATGCAGCCGAGACCGCTCGGCAACTCGCGACGCAAGAAGGTCTCTTCTGCGGCATCAGTTGCGGTGCCGCGGCTTGGGCCGCCTTGCAGGTCGCTCGCCGACCAGAAAATTCTGGCAAATTGATTGTTGTCGTGCTCCCCGATTTGGGAGAACGCTACCTGTCGACATCCCTGTATCCAGCCGAGTAAGGCAAGCCCGAGGCGTATCGGCGAGGCATCACACTGCGATTGCCGATACGCCGCCGTCGCGCCCGCTCGCCGCGCGGTCAGTGGCACTCCGTTTCAAGCGATCGGCATTTCATAGACTTGATACGTCTTGTATTTTCGCAGCGGGATGGCTCGTTCCAACGAGCGCAGGGAACGGATATTCTCCTCGGCAATCCAGCCGAATTCCCAGCGACGGAATTTCAGCCACTGGTGCATCATCGGACGTGTCAACAACGATACGATCCCCTTCGCACGAATTTCAGGATCGACTCCGGCGGCGATGCAGCGGATTTCTGGAATCCGCCTCATCCAGTACAGCAGCTGGGGCAAACGCAACCAATCGCTCGCTCCTCGAGACTTCTGAATGGCCCAATTGATGTTGGGGATCGATACCAGGTAGCCCACCATCTGGCGATCGATGTAAGCGCAAATGATCGTTTGCGGATTGATGATCCGGCGCAGTTGCTTGACATTGAAATTCAATTCCGCCTCCGTCAACGGTACGAAGCCCCAACCCTGACTACGAATCACGTTCCCGATTCGGTTGACCTCGCGCAGCACCTGTTCCAAACTCTGCCGCGTCGGGCTTTCGATGCGGATATCGGGATGCCTGGCCGCAATCCGTTCGCAGGCGGCATCCATGTCGCGGGTTCGCCGCACCAATTCTTCGTCGTCCACCTCGTGGGCGATAATGAAGGCGAAAAAGCGTTTGATGGGTGACAGCCCGTAACTCTGCAGCAATGGGTCGTAGTAGGCCGGATTATGGGCCATCATTAGGAACGGAGGATGTTCGAACCCGTCCACAAGCACGCCGAACTCTCCCTTCATCGAAGGACTCATCGGCCCCCGCATCACCTCGCACCCTTGCTCCCGCAACCACTCCCGGGCTTGATCGAGCAAGGAATAAGCGATGGCTGAATCGCGTGGCGATTCGAAAAAACCGAAGAACCCCGCATTTTCACCGCGATACTCGTTGTTCAGATCATCGATGATTGCGGCGATCCGCCCCACGGGCTTTCCATCCCGATAGGCCACCCAAACGGTGCGCCGAGCATGCTGGTAAAACGGATGGTGTCGCGGGTCGAGCTGTAACCACTCCAAACGCTTCAGTGGGATCACGGCGGCAGGATCGTGGCGATACAACTCGGCCTTCACGCGATAAAAATCGTTTCGGGTACGGCGGGATTCGACAGTTTCGATTCGGATCGTTGAACCCTGCATCGGATTAGCTCATGGAAATTGCAAAAAAATGAACCTTCGCAACAAAAAACCTAGGTTATCTCAGTATTGGCTGCAACATCACCGGGTAGTCCGAGTTACAATGCGCCGGGGGCGAGCGTCTCAGTTATCGGTAAAACAATGGTAATTTTTTCATTGCGAACGTTAAGTCCGATCTTTAATTCGCGAGTCAGCATGAGGTTGGGCCTAACCGCGGGCCTGATCATTTGTTTCCAGGCGAATTCCCCGCTGGTGGCCCAATCCTCAGGCAGCAACGCCCCCAAAACGCGAAGCACGGGGACCGTTACGTCCCAGAATCCTGAACTTTGGCAGGTCGTCGATTCGGAGAATCTCCTGATTCCCCAAACGCTCTTGCCTGTCATTCATTCGGAAGAAGGGCAAGAAGACTTGCGACTCACCGTCGCTGAAAAAGCCGGCCTGATCAAAATTTTTGAAGAAATTGATGGGACATGGTGGCGTTCGAGAAACCTGGAAGAACTCGAACGCCGCAGAGTCGTTGCGGACCTGGAACGTCAGTTGTTGGCATCGTTCTCGAAGATCGTTCCGAACGAGAAAGTGAAACGCCTTCAGCAACTGGAGTTGCAGGCTCAGGCCATTCGCGGCTTACTGCGATCCGATGTGGCTACGGGGGTGAAGTTGACAGAACGTCAACACGATCAATTACTGGCGCGAGCGCAAGCGACATTGAAATTGAGCCAGGATTCTCTTGACTCTTCTCATGAAAAGAAAAATGACTCGACCTTGCAGCAGCGACTAGCCGACGCACTGGCCAACGAAGCGCAACGAGCCTTCCGCGATTTGAGCGAGACTCAAAAATCGGCTTACCAACAAATGCTCGGTGAACTGATTGATCTGAGCCACGCCTCGCGAGTTTATCCGTTGGCACCCGAATTCGCCGCAGGCTCGAGGTGGTTGGGCCAAGGGCCAGAACGCATGGCGGATCTGCGCGGCAAAGTCGTCGTGGTGCACTTCTATGCCTTTCAATGCATCAATTGCCAACGGAATTTCCAAAGGTACACGGAACTCGTCCAACGTTTTCAGGATCGCGATGTCGTGATGATCGGCATCCAAACCCCTGAACTTCCTGCCGAACGGGATCCCGAACAGGTACGTGCTGCCGCGGAGAAGCATCAATTCACTTTTCCAGTTTTGCATGATGTAGACAATAATAACTGGAATGCTTGGGGCAATACCATGTGGCCGACGGTCTATGTCGTTGATCAGGATGGATACATTCGCATGTGGTGGCAAGGAGAATTGAATTGGCAAGGGGCGAAAGGCGACGAGGTAATTGCCAACGCCATCACCCGTTTGCTTGAACGTGATCGTTAGCCCCACGAGGACACGGAATCAACCAATCACCCACAATATCAGATCCGAGACAAGCAGCCCTGTGACGCTAGGAGCAACACGCCAAACTCTCGACACAATCGAGCAGTAATTTGCGGTTGACGGGCAGCAAGTCCGCGAGGTTGGCCCGCAGGCTATCGACGGGCAGGTTCAACAAGTACGCGACCTTGCCCCATAGCTCCGCGTCGTCCCCGAGGTCCTGCCCCGGGCGGGTCGCTGCCAACCGGAGCGCGTTTTCGATGCGTCGCAGCAGACGATAATTCTGGATCAGCGTTTCTCCCGAACGACGATCAATCAGCCCGAGATCCATCTGCTTCTGGATCGAACCCACCGTGTTCGACTCGCGCAATTGCGGCAGCCGTGCCAAATGCCGCAACTGGATGAGTTGCGTGATGAATTCGACATCAACTGTCCCGCCGCTGGCCCGTTTCAAGTTGAATTTGTTCGCCTCGTGTTGCATCCGCAGCCGCATTCCCAGGATCTCTTCCGCCATTTCCCCACGCCAGGGAATGGCGGTAATGCAATCGGCCAGAGCTCGCTCCACCACCTGGCGGAAGTCGGTTTCCGCACGGGCATCGCCAGGTGTCACCGCCGCGTGCTGGAGGCGGGAAGCAAAAACAACTCGCGACTTGCACAGGACCAGGCGCTCCCACGTCTGACCGGCTCCGGATTGAAAATAGCGGCCGAGCTCGACGAGGGACGTGGCCAGCGAACCGCTTTTACCCGACGGCCGCAAGCGGCTGTCGAGATCGTACAGTTTGCCGTAGGGGCCGTGCTGCGCGATCCGTTTGGTGACTTCCGCCGCCCACTGGCTGAAGAAATGTTGGTTCGACGTCGGAACCGCGTGATCGTTACCGGTCGTCTGCCCCTCGCACTCGAAGACGAAAATCAAATCCAAATCACTTTGGAAATTCAGCTCGGCCCCCGCCAATTTCCCGCAGGCGACGATGCCGAATCCGCAGGGACGCGGCCCTGCCTCATCGAGGATTTGCGGATCACCGAATTTGGCGCGGATCGTTTCATAACAGTTCTCCGCGACCAGCTGCAGACAAGTCTCAGCGATGTGAGTCAGGGCCAGGGAAACTTGCTCGTGGGATTCCTGTCCGACGAGATCGCGGATGCCGACCCGCAAGCATTGGGCCTGTTTGAAGCGATGGATGATGGGCTCCAATTGAGTCGCACCCACTAACAATTCGCGCAAATGCTGTTCGAGCCACGGTCGACTGGGCAGGTCCTGCATCGACAGGGCGTCGACAAGTTCATCAACCATGCCCGGATTGTTGCGGAGAATCTCGGTCAGCGAATCTGCCGCGGCCCCCATGCGGACGAACAATTGCATGGCTCGCGGTGACATGGCGAACAGTTCCCACAAGACTCCTTTGGCCCCCAAGGTCTCACTGACCGACGCCAGAGCGACCAAAGTTGCATCCGGATCGGGAGTTCCCTCGATTTCTTTCAACAGCCGCGAGGCAATCGCTGCAAAAAAATGTCGGCAACGATTGGTGGGCAAAAAAGGGGTTGTTTCTTCCGCGCAGGACAGGAGCAACCGCCCCGCAGCGATCGGATCCCGGAAGCGGTAGCCTGCCAACCCTTGGATAAAGTCTTCCTTAAGAGGATCCGTCGCGAAAATCAGATCGACGACCGAGGGGATTTCCTCGGCGTCTTCGTCCGAAAACGCGGTGTGCAACAAATGGTCGAGGATCCGCCGATTCAATTCGGTGACTTCGCTGAGGTCACGTTGAAATTGCGCCAACGCGTCTTGATCGAACAAATCGACGTAGCCCATGCGGATCGCGATCTTGCGCAGTTCGGCGGGCGCTTCGGGGAGTTCATGCGTCTGCAAGTCAAACATGATCTGCAGGCGATGCTCCAGCTTCCGCAGCCAGACGTAGTTTTGCGAAAGGATGGCTTCTTCGCTCAGAGTCAAGCATCCTGCGGATTGCAAACGCTCGATAGCCTTCAGGGTATTGACCGTTTGCACCTGCGGCAAACGTCCGCCATGGAGCAATTGCAAGAACTGGATGACGAATTCGATATCGCGAATTCCGCCACGGCCGGTCTTGATGTTGCGATTCTCGACTCCCTCGACGAGGGCCCGTTTTTCGATCTGCCGCTTGAGCGCCTTGACGCCGGAAATTTCGAAGCGATTCAGGTAGCCGCGATAAATCCAGGGATTCATCCGCTTGAGGATTTCCTGCCCCAGAGCGAGTGAGCCCGCCACGGGACGGGCCTTGATCCACGCTTGCCGCTCCCAGGTCCGCCCCTTGATGTCGTAGTATTGGAGCAAGCTGTTCATGGAATTCACGATCCGCCCTTTGCTCCCCTCGGGGCGCAACCGCAGGTCGACACGATAGGCGAATCCCTTGGTGGTGGTTTCGGACAGGAGTTTGGTGAAGTCTCGAGTCATCTCTTCGAAGTATTCCTGCGCACTGCGTCCGCGCGGACCATCACATTCTCCGGAGCGGCCGTAAGCCATGACCAGGTCGATATCGCTGGAGTAATTCAGTTCCTCTCCGCCGAATTTCCCCAAGGCGAAGATCACGAAGGGAATCTCGCCGCCGTATTCATCGCGGGGAACGCCCCACTTTTTCTTCAATTGGCGATCGCAAAATTCGAGCGCACAATGGCAAATCGCTTGAGCGACGAACGAGATTTGTTCGGTCACCAGCGACAACCGCTGCTGGGCGATGATGTCGCCGAACGCGATCCGCAAGGTTTCGCGATGTTTGAAGCGCCGCAAAATAGACATCGCCTGGCGAGTTTCCGTCGCGCTGCGCATTTCGGCACGCAGGTCGTCAATTAAAATCTGCTGGTCGATCGGTTGCCCCTCGGTCATCCGCAAGGAGTCGTACGCCTCCGTATCCCGGATCAGCAAATCGGCCAGATATTGGCTGCTCGAAAAGATCCGCAATAGAATCGGGATATTCGTGCGGTCGCGATAGAACAGTGCTCCCAAAGCCAGCGGGCTCCGCGATGCCGCGATGAATCGCTCCAGATTGTTCAGCGCCATGTCGGAGTCGCTGACCTGCGGGAGTTGCTGCCCAAGTTGCTCGAGCAGCGATTCGCAAAGATCGATTGTCATGCCGGAACGGGCCAGACGCTGCAAATTCGTCTGCCCCAACCGCAAATCTTGAATACCCGCCGACCGCAACCAGGGATCGGGATTTTGGAGAACCGCTTCAAGACTGACGGACGTGGCAGTGACCATGCGGGTGGCGTCATAGAGCGCGGCGATACTTCGATTTCGCGGCGGTTCCCAGTTTCATCCCAAGCTTTTCGACCGCCACTCGATCGACCTCGGCTTGCATCGGATCTTGGGCGAGTTGCCGGTTGATTTTCCGCTCGATTTTGGCCAATTCGGCACGCTGCCAGGGCTCGACCAACGTGAAGGCAACTCCGGTTTTCCCCATCCGCCCGGTGCGGCCGACGCGGTGCACATAGTCATCGCTCAACTCCGGAATATCGAAATTGATGATATGAGAGATGCCGGTGACGTCGATGCCGCGACCGACAACATCCGTCGCAATCAAACAGGAGATTTTGCCCTCGCGGAAGTCTTGCATCATGCGATCGCGGGCCGACTGGGCCAGATCGCCGTGAATCGTGCCCAGACCGGCAATGGCGCCCGACTTGATGAGTTTTCGGTAAAGTCGCTCGGTACCCAACTTCGTGCGACAGAACACGATGCATTGCTGCGGCTGCTCGCGCCTCAGCAGGTCGAGCAAAACGTCGAACTTCAGCTCCTCGGGAACCAATAGATAGTATTGGTCGATCGTCTCGGCCGCGACTTTATTGAGGGAAAAATTTACCATTTTGGGCTCGTGCATGTAAAGCTTGGCCAATTCCAAAATGGCCGGAGGGAGCGTCGCGCTGAGCAGCAACGTTTGGCGGCTTTCCGGGCAACGTTTCAGGATGTACTCGATGTCGTCGCGAAATCCGATGTCAAGCATCCGATCGGCTTCATCCAAAACCGCAAATTCAATGGCGTTCAACGACAAGGTCCCCCGCTTGAGGTGATCGATCACGCGTCCGGGAGTTCCCACGATGACGGCAGCCCCTTTTTTGAGCTGGTCGATTTGCCCCTTCATCGGCTTGCCGCCGTACAGGCAGACAATGGACAACTCGCGGTCGCCCGCCAATTTTTGAAATTCCTTGCTGACTTGAACGGCCAACTCGCGCGTGGGCGTGAGGACGATCGCGGCTGGCTTATCCGGCTTCAACTCGACCAGCTCGAGAATCGGCAAGGCGAATGCCGCAGTCTTGCCGGTTCCCGTTTGCGCCTGGCCGATCAAGTCGAGTTGTTCTAGCGCTAATGGGATCAAGGCCGCCTGGATAGGCGTGGGCCGCTGGTAGCCGATTTTGGCTAAGGTCTGCAACGTTTCGTCAGAAAGACCGAGTTGGTTGAAGTCGAGGGCTTGTTTACGTTTGGTTACCGATTTAGTCACAGACAATATCATTCAGTTTCAACAAATTTAGCATCAAGGACAAGGCGAAAGAGTAGTCGCCACACGCAGGCTCAAGCGGCAAGCGAGCGGATCTCCATGCCGGCTGGTTCGGCCTCGCGATGACGACGGTTGACGGTCGTCGAAGCTCTACAGCCGAATTTTAGTTCTCACGTCTCAATCGGATGGGCAAAGTCGATTTCCGCAAGTCGCCAATTGTTGTGGATGACAACCATCCACTGTCGGCACGGTCGATTTCAACTTCGAATGCGACAATTCCATCCACTTAATAACACCGCAATTTCCTTGAATGGATTGTACCGGCCAGCCCCTCGTCACGCTAGGCTTTATGCCAAAACTCGTCAGCCGCAGGGCGCTAGCCCGCGATTCTCCCGAAAACCGGACGCTAGCGCGTTCCGGCTAATCGTTTGGGGACAAAGCCTAGATTAACTTTTGGCAATTGAAGATTCTGCGAACCTAATTGATTGGCAGCGAGATCGTTACGATTCCGAAGACGCCGCGTCACGATCGGCATCCGCGGCCTTGACGCATCGACTCCCGCCGGATTAGGGTTTTGTTGAAACCGACCGCGGTGGGGGTGGGGCAATCCCGGCGTCTGATCCGTGGTTCAACGGACCTGACCCTCGGGCGAACTCGACCTAGACTTTGTGACAAAACCATTAGCCGCAGGGCGCTAGCCCGCGGTTGTTGTGAAAATCGAATGCTAATGGATTACAGCTGATCGGCTTGGGACAACTCCTGGTTTTTGTAACATTCCAACCCTCGGAACAGGCGCGTGGCTCCAGAACGGCTGCAGGTGATAATGATCGGGGCTTACGGCTGATGACTAAACTTTGAAAGGCGTACGTTTAGACTTTCGGCCAAGCAGACCGCAAAAAATTTGAGAAGAGATTGCAATCGCCTTCCGTTGGCTGGCTTGGTTCCTCCTCTCGCTGTGCTTGGCTTGATTGGCATTGGGCAACTTTTTTTTTGATGTAAATCCCGCATGACCACAGATCGCGTCGAGCCAGCCTGGCGATACCTTCAAGGAGAATGGACGGAGCCGCCTTCGAATCGGCAGATGTCCGAATGGTTCCAAAGGCTGACGGCTGATGAAATCCAGGCAGTTTTGCAGTTGGCCAATCAGGCTCTGGAACTTCTTTCCGATCCTCAGGCGTGTCAGCGGTTCGAACGGGCGGTACCGTACCTGGCGGAGGCCTCGCGACATACCACACTGGATGACGAGCGATTTGCAGGGGACCTGCAGCACTTGTATCGGCACACCCGCCCGGCGGCCAATTTGAGGAATGGTTGGCTGTACTGGTTGGCGGTTGTCGGTTCGCCGATCGCTTTGACGACGTGGAGAGACTTGATGCGCGACGATCCTCCGGAGTGTCGTGCGGGAATCGTATGGCCTTTCGCGCCGCTATTGAAAAAGGCTGATCTCGGACAGAGCGAGCTGCGTGAGATTCTCGACCTGAGCATGCCGCATCCGGCCATCGCATCCTGCGCGCTTGACCTATTAAATTTTCGTTTTCGCGAAGGATTGACCGTCCCCCATGCTGCGGATGAGCGTATCGGCTCCCTCGCCCAGTTGATGGGTAGCCTCGCTCAGCAATTGGCGGCTGTCGAAGAGGGACGATTGCCCGCTAACGCATCCTGCGAACAGATCAGCCGACTGGTCGGCGATTCGGTCGCTTTGCTGACCTCACTTTGCGATGCCGTAGCTCTGTGCCAGTATCGGGAAGGAGAGGGAAAACTGCGGCAGGTGGCGGCGCTCAAGCATCGCCGCCTGCAGGTCGAAGCTTATTCGGCGTTGGCTCGCATGGGGTTCGAGGAGGGTCGTGAGGGCTTGATCCAACTGGCCGCGGAACCATCGCTACGTCTACGTGTGCTGAAATACGCCAGAGAATTGGGCCTGGAATCGCGGATCGATGAGCGATTTCGTACCCCCGAGGCCATGGCGGCCAGCCAGTTGGCGATGTGGCTGGCCGAGCCGCAGCAAATGGGAATCGCCCCCAGCCGAGTCGAGGTCATCGATCGCCGTCGGCAGTTCTGGCCCGGCTTCGACAATCCGATCGATTGCTATCTGCTACGCTTCGAATACGGAGCGGGGGAACGTCGCATGGCGAATGTCGGGATCGTGGGCCCGATGGTTTATGCTTTCGATCATGACATTTCGGGGCTGAGTTTCAATGATCTCTATGCTGCATTCGCGGGCTGGCAAGTCGTCCACGACGAGTTGTATGAAATCTCGATGGATGAAGCCTATCGCACGCGCGGCCGTGAACTCGAGCGACAACTTCAAACCCTCCGCGAACGAGCTTTTCAGGACATCCAGCCCCAATTTGTAGCTCGGTTTTTTGGCGACTGGGTGTTAGTTGTCAAGGCCAGCTTGCATCAGAATCGAGGCATCGCCATCGTGGATGACCAAGACGTTACCTGGTATATCGACGACGCGGTCAATGTTGATCCGCAGTTCGCCTACTGGGTCTATCGCGGAGGACGGCTGCTGCGCTCATTTAATCAAGAAGAGGAACGATCGGAACCTTAATCATGTTCGGCGGGCATTCGTAACCCTTCGCAATTGACCGCGCTACCCGTTTGGCGAAATCCTACCCGACCTCTATAATCGTAAGGCCGCCGGGAGTTGATTGGCCACCGCGTGCCAGCGCCTATTTTAAGATTTGCAGCAGAGCAGGGCAGTAAAGTGAAACAGCTTGGTCCGCTCTCGAACTTTGAGCAAGCGACGATGAACGAAGCCACAACGAATCGCATCCTGATTGCGGATGATAATCAAGCCAACTGCGAACTCCTCGAGGCCTACCTCAGTGCCCTCGATTGCGAAATCGAGATCGCCATGGATGGGCAGCAAACCTTGGACAAGGCCCGCTCCTTTTCGCCGGATTTGATCCTGCTCGATGTGATGATGCCCAAATACAGCGGCTTCGAGGTGTGCGCCAAAATCAAACAGGATCCACAGTTGCGCAAGATCATGGTCTTGATGGTCACGGCGCTGAATGAGATCGGCGATATTCAACGGGCGGTTGATGCCGGAACCAACGATTTTTTGTCGAAGCCGGTCCAAAAGGTCGAACTACTCAAACGCGTCGAAAACCTATTGGCCTTGAAGCATATTTCGGACGAGAACGAACGGCTTCGCCAATACATCCAACGCATCGAGGAAACGACGCGGATCCAGTAAGCGTTCAAATAGGCCCCGCCGTCGGTGGGTCGCTGCGGGAACGGCCACTTCAAAACGTTTTCGGGCAACAGGGCACGCATTGCGAACCATGGCTAATTCGCAAATCAAAACGGTCGAAGAGTTCGTAAGTTTTCAAAATGCTCTCGCCACCTATCACGTCATTCGTTTGGGCTTCGAGGTCGGCATCTTGCGCCTGCTCGAGCCCGGGCAAATGACTTCGCCGCAAATCGCGGCCGCGTTGAAACTCGATCCGTGGCGGACTGAACTGTTGTGTTCGGCGCTGTGCCATACGGGTCTGCTGGAACGTTACGAGGACGATTTCGCGTTGAGCACGATGGCCCGCCTCGTGCTCCATGACGATTGGGATGCAGGGTTTCGCGGAGCTTTGGAAGTCCTGGCCAAACCGCCTGCTGACGAGGAGCGTTCCGGGACGGGCTTGAATTGGCACGACTGGACGAGGACCCCCGCGGCGATGGATGCGGCAGAGGCACTGGATTTCGGGAAAACTCGCCGGGGTCTACGCGTGCTGGAAATAGGTGGAGGTTCGGCTGTCTTCAGCTGTGCCCTGGCCCATCGCGATCCGGATTGCCAAGTGACCGTGCTTGATGCGCCTGAGAACCTGCAGCGTTCCCTGGAGATGGTCGCAAGCGTCGGAATTTCCGGGCAGTTTACGCCGCTGATCGGCGATCCGAAGCAGCCCAATTTAGCGGCGGAAACCTATGATCTTGTCTTGGTTGTGGGCTTTCTCCATCAGCTTCATCCCGAGCAGGCTGCTGCCTGGATTCAAAACATCGCCAACTCGATCAAACCGGGTGGGGAACTGGCCATCATCGACTATTTTCATGGCCAGACCAAGGGCAACAAAACTATGGCCATGTGGGAACTTGAACTGACCCTGCGGAATCGGTTCGCGAAGCTGCATTCTCCGCCAACCATCCGAAGCTGGATGTTAGCGGCAGGCCTCGACCAGGTTCAATTCGCCTTTTTGCCATCGGCTCCCCACGTTTGGGGCCTGGTGCTTGGCCAAAAACCGGATTGAGCCAAGCTTGCGCCGCGTGCGGTGCGGCTCCCTGGCATGTGCTGCAGAGTATGAAGTCGGAGGAGTTGGATCTCCCAGTGTTGGGCACTGTTACGGGAAGATTTAATTTGCGTCCCGCGGAAACGATACCGTGCTTCGGTCCAAATGCGCGAGTCCGTCCATCAAATTTTGGGTTCGCACATGACCGGATTCGGGTATCAATTGGCCAAGGCCCGCAGGAATCCTCGTCGCATCGGATCGTCCCCAGTCGATGATGAGCAGCAGGCTCTCCACCATGCGGCGATTCAAATCGGGATTGGCCATCCATTTTTGGCATTGGCCTCTCATACCGTGTTCTGCCGCATTCAGCCAAATCTCCACTCGCTCTGATGCCAATGCACCACTGTCCTCTTGTTGCTCTCGCTCGTGATCGTGGACACGCTTGGGATCGAAAGCGAATTGGATCGAGATCTCTGTCCAAGGGATCAGCGACAAGAACAGATCGGTCCATTTTTCCACCAAGTTACGCGTCCGATTGAAACGGGCGAACGCTGCCGAGTTCGTGTGTTGGAACTCCAACAAAATTCGCAAGGCGCGATTCCGCGATTCGATATGAGTGATGAAGGCACTGCGGGCCAAGAGGCCAAGTCGGTCAATCCCAGTTATTTGCGCCAATACAACGCAGAGCGCCGTCCAAATACGGGTGGCTCCCTCCGAGACCAGGACTTCCTCCAGCACGATTTCTAATGCGGGCCAAGGATCAAAATCTGGTCGAATGCACCGCAAGTCATCTTGGAACGTTTTTAAGGCGATCGCCCAACGATTCGCTCGACTCCTGTGATGCAACCAAAACCTTTCGAAAGTTTGGATTTGTGTAACGTCGATTCCATCGATGACATCCGCGGCGTGGGCCGCCATCCAACAAGCGATTTCAAATTGGTCTCGGGCATGCATGTCGAACCAAGCTCCATTCGCCAAATTCATAGATTCAAAGAGAAGTTGCCGACTCGCCGGTCGGAGGTCGGCGAGTCGGCCTTTGGTTTTGCTTGAAGAACAAAGCAAGCCATGCGCCGAAAATGGTGGACTGACGGTCCTGTTGGTCTACAGCCCAGAAAAGTAGCGAAAAATGGCGGGTTACCCGGTTCTCGCCCAAAATTTCGGTCTCTTAAGAAAATTTTCATGTTGACGATTGGCAACAGCAGTGCCCGAAAATCAACATTTTGTCGAGAATCAGTGGCAACGCCGCCCCTAGACATCTGGGGGAGGATGTAGCCGGTCAGGGAATCCGTTCGGTCATAAGTCGGAGTTCTCTGTGGTGCCCGTCGATCGCACAAAACAATTCCAGGCAATAGCGTTCTCGACGTACCGCCAGCTGTGCGGCCTCGGCGGTATAAGAACCAAGAGAAAGCGCCCACCGATTCACTTCAGTGAGCCCCGAACATGACAAGCCGCGAGTCTAGAACGATTGTCTCAGACTCAACAGATCGAATCGACTTAAACGGCGCAGCGAAAATTCGAAATTAACGCTCCGATCGAGTTTGTGAGCGTGAGGATTTAGAGGATTTGCTCGATCGGCGTCCAGTTGACGTCGATGCGCGTTCGGATTCGCTTGGCGATATCCAAGCAATTCGGCAGCTTTTCAAGCAAACGGCGGGTGATGGTGGGGATTTCCACGTTCTCGGTCTCTTCGATCAACACGAGGCTCCCCGCGGTCGCTTTGACGGATTGGACTTGCAGGTTGACCCAGACCTCGATCGCCTTGGCGATCATCTGAGTCGGCGATAATTCGGGGATGGCTACCAGCATTCGACTGACCCCGCCGCATTGATCCAGCATCGGACGTGCTTGCCCAACGAGGATCGTGATCTGGTCTGACAATTCGAGACTTTGCCGGTTGCTAGCTTCGCTTGCCAGCGAGTCGACGTCGAGCGAACGGGCTGCGGCCACGATTTCGTTTTGAGCGTACAAGGATAACTCCCGGATCGTGGCATCATGGTGAACCGGTTCGTTGACGAGCAATTCGCGGTACGAGCCGAGCGGAGCCACGGCGTTGGTGTAGAAACGCAGTTCGGTGGCATCGACCAGCGCCGGGAGCTTCGCCGTGAACATCCGCAAGACCTGGCGTTCCCAACCGAAAGCCCGTCGTTCGAGATTCTTCAGCGGTTCGTCACTAATCACCGTTTTCGCATAAGCATCGAAATGGATTCGGGCTCGTTGAATCGATTCGGCATGCTGACTAAAGTGCCGGGCCATGGTTTGGCACGTGAGACACAATGCCTCTTGCACAAACAGCTCGTCAAACAGAACGACGGCATCGGCCATAAAATCTGCGATCTTATTGCTGGGAAAAACCTTCGTCTTCGGCTGATCGCACAGAGCCTGGATCGTCCGCTTGATTTCTTTCAGCTTCAGCCGAAGTTCGTTGGCCTGCGAACGAGCCACCGCCTGCTGCGCCTCGATTTTCTCGATCGCTGTTTTCGACAACAAAAAGTAAGTAGCGAATGAAAAACGTTTCCCCAAAAAAACTGATTGGAGCCATCGATGGACTTTTTCTCGATATTCCTCGACGATATCGGAGGCGCTATCGACCAGGATCGTCGCCAGGTCGAAGTTCGTATTTCCCGGCAGGCAAATGACAGAATCCTGCGCATTGTTGGCGTTGTCTTGGGGATACATCTTGATGATCTTTTTCCAAACTTTCGCGATATCGTCAGCGACGGCTTCTCGCTTCTTTCGCAACTCGGAAATCGCCTCGTTCACAACCAGCTTGCCGCGTTGCTGCAATTGTGCCTGGAATGCGGATTGCAGTTGCTGCATGGACAAATCTTCAAGAAAACCGTCAGGCAGTTGTTTGTTCTCGTCATTCGTTGACGAATAACCGAGCCACCCATCGACGATCGACTTGACAATCAACCGAATTAATAGGGTCGCCGTGTCCGGCGACAGGCCGGCGCTCGACAGACCGAATGACCGCAGCGTGAAGGCACCTAATTCGCAATCGAGTTCACGAACACGATCGAGCGCGGTCCCCACGGTGGAGCACGAGTTGTAGAAGACGTAGTCGGCGATTTGATCGATTTTCTGCAACATTTCAGGGCCAGCGACATTCTCGCCGAGGTCGATGAAGTACGGAAAGTCGAACGGTAATTCCTCCAATACCTCGGGAAGCAGCACCGTTTTATCCCCTTGATAGCCGACCTGGCCGATATGAGCCAATTCGCTCAGGAAAGCGAGCGTATTCGCTGCTGAAAGATTGCCATCTCTCTCGTGGACATTCAGCCCATGCAGCAGAATGGCACTAATCGCGTCCGTGGGTAAACCGACTTGGCTGAACAAAGTTTTCACGGCGTAGGCCAGATCGATTGTCATGCCACTGCCGACGCCACCTGAAATGGAAGACACGATATACACCCGGGCTTTGCCTCTTTTGAATTCCCGGCCGAGACGTTCCGCAGAAATGGCCAGAGAATCCAGAGCCGACAATTTTTCCGCTTTCTCTTCGAGCCGCTTCCAGAAGGCATCGAAATTGTCGATGAACGCGAGTCGGCCCAGAGGGCGAATTCCCTCCGTTTGCAGATTTTTCGGCACGCTATAAATCCAGCGGCGATTCAACCATTCGCAATGAATCTTAGCTCGGCTGCGATATTCCTCAGGGCGCCGCAGCGGCAAATGCAGGATCTCATCGTGCCCCAAAAAAGAGGGCGCTTCCTCGGACAGCGGATGATCCAGCGGTGTTCGATCCGCATCCAAGCACAATATCTGAATTGCCGGAATTTCCGGATGAAACAGGGAATTCTCCATGCGCCGTTTCACCCGGCGGCAGACTTCTATCCCGAGACGACCCACGCCGATGATGAGTGTGGGGATCAGTTCGTTAGGGAGATTTTCCAGGACCGGAAAATCGACGAGTTCCGCTTCGCGTCTTTCCTCTCGGAGCGCATTCTGAGACAACACCACCGTGCGATCGACCAACCGCGGGTTGAGCACGGGATTCACGACGGTCGATTTGGTGTCTTCATCCACGGGAATTCGTTCTTTTCGCAGTAACCGCTTTTTATCGCGATGCAACGACTTTTGATTTTTGAGAGCCATAACGAAGTCCCGGCACGAACTAAATCGCAATTCAGGTTTTTTTGCAAGGGCTCGCAACATCGCCGGATGATCAATCTTGGGCATCAGCGACAAATTCGGTTTAGCGCTCAGATGCTGGGCGGTCAGTTGCGCCTGGGATTTCCCATCGAAACAGCGCTCACCCGTGAGCATTTCGTAAAAGACCAGTGCCAGGCTGTATTGATCGCTGAATGGGCTAGGTCGGCCATCGTACAATTCCGGCGCCGCATAGGCCGGCGTGAGGCCGGCCATCATCGTGACGCGATCGTCTTGCAAATGTTTGACTAAGCCGAAGTCAGCCAATTTGATATGATTCCCAACCAGCAGCAAGTTTTCAGGTTTGACGTCTAAATGCTGCAAGTTATGCTCGACCGCGAGATAGTCGAGTGCTTCGGCAGTTTCGCTGATGTACTGCAAGAGTTCTTCGCGCGGGATGCCCGGCAGACCTTGCGCTGCATACTCATTGAACAAATCGGCCAGCGACTTATCCGCTAGTTCTGTTATGACGATCAAACGCTGGTCAACGACTTCTATCCGCTCGAGCGAAAGCAAAAAGGGATGACGCAGCTTCTTGACGGTATCCAGTGCGGCCAGCTCGTTTTGAGCTTTTTTTTCGTCCTGAAATCCACCGACGATTTTCAAGGCTTTGAGAATTCCGCCGGGAGCCTCGACCTTAAAAACTTCCCCGCATCCTCCGGCACCAATCCTGTCCACAATGCGGTAGCCCAGAAGATTGTCCGATTTGAATGGATGTGCGATGATCACGTCGATTCCCTAGTTGCTTTACAGCTGTTTATGAACGCGTCCCGTTCGGGCAAATCAACCAACAAGCGTTGATTCGGATGCCTTGATGCGCCCAGATTTAAGATTCGCCTGCGGGTTGATCCTGCAACATGATTGATGAAACTGCCGAGACGAGTTTGTCCGCGGACTTTCAGCAAATCATGTTAAAACCCCCTAAACATTAGGTTAGAAATTTCACCGCGATTTCTTTTTACAGGCCAAACTCGGCGGCCAGATGATTGGCCAGGGTTATCGGCGTTACGTACGTCATAAGCGGACCATGCTCCAGTGGTCTGTATGCCTTAAACTCGATTCGCATTGGGTCGGAGCTTGTCCACATCGCGATTTTCCCGAGTGGAAGCAACCGGTCTATGAACAAAATCGTTAGCATTTTCCCGAGCCGAATCAGGGGCGGCGTGCAGCACGGGAAATCTATAACTTAGGACTCCAGTACCGGAGTCAAATAACTGGCCATGATGCGGTCGATGTAGTCCTCACGGAGCTCCGGTTTCAGATCGAAATAATGACAAAAATTACTGACTTGCCACAGGATGTCGCGAGGTTGGCAGCGGCGCAAGCGACGATTCTGCCCAATGTAGTATTTTTCGATGATGTAGTTCACCACGACGGGGTGATATTCAATTTCAACCTTTTCGCAATACAGCCTGAACAGCCGATGAAACTCTTCAGGGGTCGGATCCTTCATGTAGATTTTGTAGGGAATCCGCCGGAGAAATGCTTCGTCGACCAGATCGTGAGGTTTGAGATTCGTCGAGAAAATAATCAGCTGTTCGAAGGGGACTTGAATCTTCTTCCCCGTCGACAGCGTCAAAAAATCAATACGATTCTCTAGCGGAATGATCCAACGATTCAACAGCTCACGTGGCTCGATCCGCTGCCGACCGAAATCGTCGATCAGCAGACTGCCACAATTGCTTTTCATCTGCAGGGGAGCTTCGCTGATTTTACTATTCGCATCGAAACGAATCTCTAACGATTCGATGGTCAATTCGCCGCCGACGATGACCGTAGGCCGCTTGATACGTAACCATCTGCGGTCGTAGTTTTCCAGTTCCAGGCTGGTGTCGCCTTGCTCCGCGGCAACGCGGTGATAGGCCGCATCGTAGAGTTTGATGATTTGACCATCCTCATAAATCGCGTGGGGAATCCAGACCTCTTGACTGAAACATTGCGTGATCCGCTGCGCAATGGTGGACTTGCCGTTACCCGGCTCTCCGTACAGAAACATCCCGGCACCGGAGTTGATCGCCGGCCCAAGGTCATCGTACAGGCTTTCGTTGATCGAAATGTCGCGAAAGGCTTTTTTCAATTGCACGGCTTTGGGCCGCTCATTGCGAATCGATTGAGCTTCGACCGACAGAATGTAATCGGTAAGCGTCACCGGGGCAGGGCCGACATAAGCACATTGGCGCATGTATTGATGTGCACGTTCTTGGCCGGCCTCGCTCAATGAATAGTAATAATCATTCAGAGGCGCGGCTCCTCGATGAACGATCATCTGGCGAACACGCAGATGCCTCAGCAATTCTTCGACGATATTGAAGTTAATGCAGATTTCATTGGCGAGTTGACGGCCGCTATTCTGGCCAGACACCAGCAACCGCTTGAGAATCAAACTATCGATCAAGGTGTGCGGAATGCCCGTGTCGGCAATCGTCAGCGGATCATGCGGTCGGAAATTTTCCTCCATCATGATGGTTGCCAAAAGGTTATTGGCAAACGACGAGCTGCTGATATTTGATGGAATGGACATGATGACACTCGCTAAATGACTACCCAGAAGGGTACCAATTTCCAGATGGCTAGGATCGCTTCGGAGCGTGTAACTATATAAGTCACTTCTGGAATACTGCCGGGGAAATTCGAAAATCGACCCTTTATCGATGCGGTCCGCGCTGGCCTCGTAAACCGATCGCTTGGAGTTCTCGGCCTGAGCGAGCGGCGCGGGGTGTTCGGCAGTCCGAGATTTTCCGCAAAAATCGACAAGATCGCTACAGTCGAATTGTGCTGCCATGGGGTGATCTCGCAGCGCCGCTATTTTTGAGAAAATCCCACCCCTCGGACTCAACAAAACCTAAAAAACAGGGGAACGATCGACTCAAGCGAAGTTGGAGACGATGTTCACTGCTTTTTGACATTGAGATTGCGTTTGCACGATTCAGGATCTCGATCATGCTCGCCCAAAGCGAATCGACGAATAGCAAAGTCATTTGGAAATTGATTGGCCAGACTTCGGAAGATGGCCAAATGCACCACATTTCCATCACCGGCGAAACATTCACGGTAGGTCGGAACGCCACGTCGAATCTGTGCCTTCCCGTCAGCTCAGTTTCCAGCCGACATGCCGAAATGCGGGTTGTTGGCGACCGCCTGTTTGTCAAAGATTTGTCCAGCACCAACGGTACCTACCTCAATGGAACCAAAATCAGGGGTGAAGTCGAACTGAAATCGAGTGATTTGATCCAATTCGCCAAAATGGTGTTTCGGGTCAATCGCTGCGGCGCCGACACCGGCAGTCGCACGGTGTCCCATGCGTCCGAAGATGGCGCGATGGCGATCATGCAATTCGACCGCTTGATCAACGACGGTGGGTTGCTCCCGTTCTACCAGCCGATCGTCGAGATGTCGAATCGCCAAGTCACCGGCTTCGAAGTCTTAGGCCGCAGCCGCTTGTATGGCTTGCAAATGCCTGATCAGATGTTCCGCGCGGCCGCGAAGCTCAATATGGAGGCGGAACTGAGTGAGGGTTTTCGCTATCGCGGAGTTCAAGTCGCCCAATCGCGCCTCGACAAGTACATCCTGTTTTTGAATACGCATCCTAATGAGATCGGAACGACTCGGCTGTTGCACTCGCTGGCCACGTTGCGCGAAATCGCCCCCAGTCAACCCATTGCCGTAGAAATTCACGAGGCCGCGCGGGCTCAACTGGCCGTCATCAAACAACTGCGGATCGTTTTGCGCGACCTCGACATGAGTCTGGCCTTCGACGATTTCGGCGTCGGCCAGTCGAGAATCGTCGAATTGTCGGAAATTCGACCGGACTATCTGAAATTCGATATGCAGCTCACCAAGAACATCGATCAAGCCTCGGCCTCTCACCAGGAATTGATTCGTTCGTTCACCAAAATGGTTAACGACCTGGGGATTGAAACGTTGGCAGAAGGCGTGGAGAACGAAGCCAGCCACCAATTGCTGCAGGACATGGGATTCAAGTTCAGCCAAGGATTTTTGTACGGACGCCCGCAACCGATCGGAGAACTTCAGCTTCCCAAGTCGTAGTGAACCGCGCAAAATCGTGCGACATTTTTGGTCAATGGTTGCAATTCGCCGACATTTGCCACACGACCGGACTTAACTCGACGACACCTTGTTGCTAAAATTGCCGGACTGATCAGAAAGCGTTTTCGAAAGCGGTTTACAGGTTCGATCCATGGCCAAGTCTAAGAAAAAACTCGAAGTCGTGCATCTCGTTTGCGAAGAAACGGGGGATTACAACTACACTCTCCGTCGAAAAACTGGCGGCGAAAAGTTGAAGCTGAAAAAATACTGCCCACGACTACGAAAACACACCATCCACAACGAGAAGAAAAAGTAGTTCTCGCGAATCCCCGAAATCCACGGGTCGAATCTTGCGGTTTCGGTCCGGGGACCGCCCCTTCGGAACTATGGAAACTCCTCAAACCGCCAAAGAGTAAACTCGGGGACTCGGCATTGTCGCTGGCGGACTCCATCGCGATGTTCGCGTGAGTTAACGAAGCTTTGTTACTCGCCGGAACGTGCTAGCGTCCGGTTTTCTCGTGGCCGGAACGCGCGTGGTCAGCGTTTTCTACCAGCCGGAACACCCTAGCATCCGGTTTTCGCCAGAACCGCGGTCCAGCGCCCTGTGGATGAGGAGTGCAGCAACAACCTAACCGTTTGAAGCGGAGGCGGAAACCGCCGCGCGAATTGGTAGCCAGCCGGCATCCTGAAGCGAGTATTTTCTTTCTACCGATAGCGTCCGTACGTTAACGCGCGGTTGCGTCCTCGGCTGCAACCGGTAAACTTTCCGGAAGGTCGGCACCAGTTCCTTGGTGACGCGATTGACCAACAGCGTCGGCAACACTCGACTGATTCAGGATGCATGGATGACGAAACGCTGGGTAATTCGACCTCATGATCAACAGGTCGTTGACGATCTCTGCCGCACTCGCGGAATCCATCCCGTGTTGGCCCAAATTCTGGCCAGCCGGAATTGCAGCGGCGATAACCTGGATACCTTTTTCAAGAATCGGATGAGCGACCTGCGCTTGCCGACTGAATTACCCGGAGTCGATGCGGCAGTCCCCATCATCTTGGATGCCGTTCGCGACCGCAAGCGGATCGTAATCTATGGAGACTACGATTGCGATGGCATGACGTCCACGGCCATCATGGTTCAATGCTTGCGGCAGCTGGGAGCTAACGTCGGGTATTTCGTGCCCAACCGAGTCGATGACGGTTATGGATTGAACTGTCAGCAAATCCGCAGACTGCGGGAAATCGGGACAGATCTTGTCGTGACCGTCGACTGCGGCATCGCGAGTCTGACCGAAGTCGAATTGGCTAGAGAGTTAGGTCTGCGGATCGTGATCACGGATCACCATCTCCCAGGGGCTTCACTGCCGCCAGCAAACGCCATCGTACATCCGGCGTTGCCGGGGACCCATTACCCCTTTGCCGGACTTTGCGGCGCAGCGGTCGCATTCAAGTTGGCGTGGGCCGTATGTCAAAAACACGCGGGAGCCGTCAAACTGCCGCCGGATCTGCGCGACGTGTTGCTTCGTGCCTGGGGGCTGGCCGCGATCGGCACTATTGCGGATGTTGTACCACTGGTCGATGAAAACCGACTCATGGTGATGCACGGCCTCAAATTACTGAAGACTCACGCTTCGGCCGGCCTACGAGCCTTGATGCGATTCGCCAAGCTCGATCCCGAGAAAGATTTGTCCAGCGAGGATATCGCCTTTTCCCTCGGGCCGCGACTCAACGCGGCGGGACGACTCGAGCAGGCTCAGCTCGGGGTCGAACTGCTGTTGTGCGACGATCCGGAGCGTAGCCGCGAACTCGCCGAGTATTTGGATAATCTGAACAAGAGCCGCGACAGCTTGGAAAAGGCGATCTTACGAGACATCAAAAAACAAATGGATCGGGACTTCGATCCCAAACACGATGCAGCCTTAGTATTTGCCGATCCAGTTTGGCACCAGGGAGTTCTCGGCATCGCAGCGGGAAGGCTGGCGGAGAAATATAACCTACCCACTATTGTACTTCGCAATGATCCGCAAACGGGTCCCCACGCGACGGGTTCGGCCCGGTCCATCCCTGGCCTCAACCTCTACGAAGTTTTGCAAGATTGTTGCGAGCATCTCGTGAGTTTTGGCGGACATGCGGCCGCCGCAGGCTTAACTCTTCTGCACGATCAGATTCCGGCGTTTCGCGAATCGTTCTGCGAAGCGGTGCTGCGACGGCGCAGGCCGGAGGATAATCAGCCCGAGTTGAGGATCGATGCCGAAGTCGCTCTCTGTCAACTCAACGTGGACGCGGTGAAGTGTATCGAGCAACTCGCGCCGTTTGGGCAGGGCAATCCACGACCGGTACTCTGCGTGAATCGAGTGCAACTGGTCGATGAACCGAAGACGCTGGGCAGTGACGGCCAGCATCTCGCGGTGACGATTCGCCAGGCCGATGTCTCCCTGCGCTGCGTGGCGTTTGGGCAAGGGGCCTGGGCGGAAGATTTGCAACGAGAATCGCACTACGATTTCGCCTTCAAGCCAGTGATCAACGAATTCCGCGGCTGGTCCAGCGTGGAACTGCATCTACTGGACTACCGTCTATCGTCTACTGATCGGCGGCTCGTCGAGACGGCCACGGGTTGCCCAACCAATCTGTCCTGATTTCGGTCGAGCCCATGCCCCTGCCGTTTGCCGAAAGTTTTCCGTATGCTTCGACTTGGGGACGGGAGCTACGCGATGTTCTCGATACCCCGATGATGCGTACGCTGGAGGAACGACTTCGGCAAGCTCGGCAGCGCGCTGTCATTTTCCCAGCCGAGCAGGATGTCTTTCAAGCGTTTTGGTTGACTCCGCTGGAACAGGTGCGTGTGGTCATCGTTGGCCAGGACCCTTACCATGGTCAAGGCCAAGCCCATGGTCTGAGCTTCTCGGTAAGGCCACCCACGAAGCCTCCCCCATCACTGCGCAATATTCTCAAGGAACTGGCGGCCGATTTAGGGGCTCCTCCGCGAGTGGACGGCGATTTAACCTCGTGGGCTCGCCAAGGGGTGTTATTGCTGAATACGATCCTCACTGTTGAACAGGCTCAACCTTTATCCCACGCCTCGTACGGTTGGCAAGCGTTCACGACGGCGGTCATTCGGCGACTTGCCGCACGGCCTCAGCCGATTGTGTTTGTGCTGTGGGGACGCGATGCTTGGCAGGTCGAAACATTGCTTGACGGCACAGCCCATGTGGTCCTTAAGGCTCCTCATCCTTCGCCGCTGTCGGCCCATCGGGGCTTCTTTGGCAGTCACCCTTTTTCGCAAATCAATCGGTACTTGTCCGAGTTCGGCGTTTCCCCAATCGACTGGCTAATTGTCGAGCGGGACGCGATCGCGAGCCATCCGCCGCGCTGCCGTTGATGGAACTGCTTATGAACCGCGACGCCACCAACTCAATCCTGCTCAGCCGATTGAATCGGCACTATGCCGCGCAGACTCGCCGTCCTGCGATGGCGATATTTTGGATGCTGCCGCTGTTGCTCGTTTATGAAATTTGGGCCTTCACTTCGGGGCGCCCGATGAACCGCAGCGGTATCGAGTGGCTGATGTTTTCTTGGGCCGGCTTCGTGCCTGCACTCGTCATGCCGGCTGCTTGCCTGGCCTTGGTCGCTTGGTGGCATCGTCGTGTCGGCGATCACTGGGACATTGATGCCCGGCATTTGGGATTGGCAGCCGTGGAATCGCTGCTCCTGGGGGCCATGATTTATTTTGCGACATGCGCCATCCAACTGGGATTCACCAATTCAATCGAGGGCCGTCAGGTGGCGGATGAGCAGCGTTGGTTGAACGATTTGGACGCGGTCGCGCGGTTCTGCGGAACCAGTGTTTTTGAAGAAATCGTCTTTCGGTTCTTGCTGATGATGGGCCTGATTCACTGGTTCGCTCGTTTTGTGCAATCATCAGCAGTGAGGGTAACTCTGGCTGTGATCCTGTCGAGCCTGCTGTTTTCTGCATTTCATTATTCGGTGCTAAATCCTGCGGGAGACCCCTTCGAGTGGCTCGGTTTCGTCTGCCGATTCTTGGTGGGAATCGCCTTCACGCTGGTCTATCTGCGCCGCGGGCTCTCGATCGCCGTGCTAGCTCATCTGTTCTACAACCTGATGTTTTTGATCGTTTGGCGCAACTGGTGAATCGATGCGGCAAGATCGCGGAGGTTGCACGAAGAAGTTTGTCAAGCGGCGAAAATCTCGCTTCACGAATTGTTAACGACTACGTTGCGTTACACTCGGCGCGAGACCACAGGGACTGGCCCCCATCGGCAAATCGTGTAGATTTCTGGAGACAATTTGAAGAAAAAATGTTTCTATTCCCCTGCCTGGATCGACGATCTATAATGCAGGAGATCACCAAGTATCGGAAACCCTTTGCGGTCTCAGTCGACGGTGTCCCATGGATTCGTTGTCCTTACTTTTTCGTGTTGAATTGCCGTGTTGTTCGTTCGTCCGAAAATCTCTGAAATGGGGATCCACCTGCTGGGCAGGTCGGTGCATCCGGAATTGTACGAAACGTGCAGTACACGCGTTGTCGAGCGGGAGCACTATCGATTAACGGTCCGGATTATGACAACCGGGCATCTGATCAGTTTTCAAACTCAAAAGCACTTTGTGACCGAGGTCTGCTGCGGCAATCATCAGTTGCTTCCCTCCCGCGGCGTCCTGTTTTCGCAGCGGCTCGATTCATCGCATTTTGAACGAATCGCTGGTCAGGACGGTCCCATCTGGGAGTCCCATTTTGAGATGGAAAGCGTGAACCCGCGGTTGTTTTTGATCGTGCAGCAGCATGCAGCCCAAGCGCGGGAATTCGAGGGCTTGCTGAATCGATTCGCTTCGAACGGACGTGGCCCGCTGGGAGCGATCAGCTATGTGAATGTGCAGGCCTTCCGCCGACACGTGAACATCATGTCCTTCCATACCTTCCCCGACACGTGTTCGATCGTGCGGGCCGAGAGCCGATTTTCATTACGGGACCAGTGAGCGGTTGCTCGGAAACGCTCCGAGTAACGTAATTCTGTATGTTTCTTGGGCGATAATTACGGGTTCGGCGAGGCTCTCGTTCCAGCCGTCCTCGTGGTCAGCCGATAGTTGTTGCGATTATCTTGAACAGGGTCGGTTGCCAAGGCATTGTGGTGCGGCCGAGCCATTCTGGAGTGGTCGCCCCAACGGGGCGGAAACAGTTCAGACCAGGGCGAAGCGGAACGCCGCCCTGGGAAAGGAGCGTACATCCCCCCCCACGGCCCTGAAAGGGCGTCACAATCGCCGCTCCTGTTTGTGCCGCCCTTTCAGGGCTGGTTCGTCATGAGAGATGAATACCCAGGGCTGCGGCGAGGCTCGTAAAGCTCGCCTCGTCTGGCCCTAGGCTAGACCTCTGTTGCAGCCCCTTCGGGACGCATCGATGGCAGCCGTCCTGGCGGAGCAACATGAATAAAAAAAACGGGCGAGCCACGCGAAGGGCCGTCGGCGCAAAATGATATTCTAACGAATTCGACTACCGGCGCCGGGCCGCGAGAGATTTCGCAGCCGGCGACTGGTGGTCACAAGACCACTTCTCCGCAAACGGCCCAAGGGATGCACCGCAGCGGGCGATGGTAGGGTTGTTGGCAGTGGATCATCGACGTCGCCCGCTCGGTGATCCTGGGGGTTCGCCCCAGGGTTATTGCAGCGAGCCGTCAAGAAACATCGGTGGCAGGCTCAATGGCTCGAGAGCCGATCACGAATGAAGTCGGCACCAGCAGCGAAAGCAGCAAATTCAGCCAGCGCATCGGCGCGTCCGGCCCCAAGAATTGCTGGAAGTACATCAGAAATAGCAACAAGGTGACGAGCCACAGCATGGACCTCGCACGTTGATGAAGCAACTTCCGAGCGACGATTCCCAGACCATAGGCGAGAACGACGAGGCAGGCCGTAACCAACCACCAGAACGCTGGCGAAATATTCGGCAGCGACTCTTTGAGATTTGTCCCCAAAAAAGCGTTGAGAACATCGGGAAACGCCAGCCAAGCTACGCCAGCGATGACCAAATACTGCCCAACCAGCATAGTGATCATGCAAAACACCACCACGGTGAACACTTTGACCAACAACGCTGGCGACGCGGAGAGTACCAAATCACGATCTGCGTCGGATGAAACGTCCTCGGCCGCGGCGTCCAAATCCCGATTTTTCGTCATGCAGATTTACACTGTTGAATCGCAACGAAATTTTGTCACAAAACTATTCGCCGAAAAGACATTCAGCTTCGCGCTTGCGCGAGCACCGCGTGTTTGCTCCCTGCGGCTGACGGATTTTGGCACAACGCCTAATTCCGCCGCACGACCGGAGGTCCCAGTGCGCACGAGGCGCCATCCCGTGATGATCACGGCAAATGCAGATCGGGCGTTAATTGTTGGTGCGGCAACTCTCAGATATCGGCGTGCTACTGCCTGGGCGACACCTTGGAGACTGAATAGATTATCGAGCAAGGAGCCCTGCGACGCCAGAGGTTTTACCGTGGGGAACCGGCTCGAAGCTTGCTTTGTCCCGAGCGCTATGAGCCGCAGGGCCCTGATCTGCGGATCAGACCGCCGACGCTTCGTGGACTAGATTAGGCAGCCCATCCCGACGTAAAATGCAGTGATCAAGGAGCATCTTCCGCTGGCCACGATGCCGATCGCAACCTTCAACTTTTTCAACCTTCGCAAGGTTTTCTCCATGAGCACTCCGATAACTCCTCCGTTTAATCTAATGCTGTGGATCGAAGAACATCGCCATGAATTCAAGCCCCCGGTAATGAATCGGCAGTTTTACAAGGAAGCCAATGATGTGATCGTCTTCGTTTCCGTGGGCCCGAACACACGCAACGATTACCATGTCAACCCGACGGAGGAGTTGTTCTATCAGTTGGAGGGTGACATTGCGGTTCGCGTTCGTCCGCTGGATGGTTCGCCACCGCATGACGTCGTGATCCGCGAGGGAGAGATGTGGCTCTGTCCGCGGATGGTGCCCCATCGTCCGCAGCGTCCAGCAGGGACTATCGGCTTGGTCGTCGAATTCCCGCGGCCGGCGGGAACCAAAGATCAACTGCGGTGGTATTGCCCCGACGACATTCATCTGGTCTACCAAGCGGAATTCCGCCTGTCGCACATCGACCAAGACTTGCATCGGATCATGGACGACTTTTGGAATGGCCCCGTCGAACGAAGGACCTGCAAAGAGACGGGCAAGGTGATTGAACGGGCGACAACGTTCGAACTAGCCAACCGTTAAGCCCGCAGCAGGGCAGGGGAGGGGGAACAGAAGCTTGCCGTTACCGTCTGGACTTCATCGCCCGCTGGATTGAGCGTTGCGCTTCGGCCGATTTGATCGATTGTCGTTTGTCGTGAGTTTTCTTCCCCCGACCGACGCCGACGATCAGTTTTACGATCCCGCGTTCGTTGAAGAAGATCTGCAGAGGAACCAGCGTAAAGCCTTTTTCTTGAGCGCGCGCCGTCAGCTTGCCAAGTTGACGTTTATGCACGAGCAATTTGCGGAGGCGACGGCGATCGTGATTCCAGATCGTGGCTTGTTGGTACTCGGCGATGTCAGCACCGACAAGCCAAAGTTCATTCTGACGCACTTTGACGTAGGCCTCGTCCATTGAAATTTTGTTTTCGCGCAGACTTTTCACCTCGCTGCCGACCAGCACGATCCCGCACTCGATTTGCTCATGAATTTCGTACTTGAATCGGGCCTTGCGGTTTTCGGCAATCGTCCGTTTTTGTCCTGCGGGCTCCGATTTTGGCGGAGATGATTTCTTTTTTGCGGCCATGATGAAGTTGTTTGAACCGATGCGTCTTTGGAGCGACCTCCGGGTCCACGCGGCAGCAGGCGACCAGTCTTGTCCATCGGCGAGCTGATATTGCTGTACGCAGCCACCCTTCGATGACGTGAAAGTACGGTTTCGCCGTCAGTTACCTGAGCGTCGTACCCAGCTCCCAACCGCGGGGCACATGCCTGCGATTCGTTTGAAAGTCGGACGCCGTCGCGTTCCGGCTGGTCGTCTCGGGATAATGTCTAGTTCGACTTTGTCCCTAAAATGTCGCAAAGTCAAGGGACATTTGGCAAAACGCCGAGTGTTTCTCATAATGGTCATGGGGAACTTGGTGCTGCAGATCGCTTTTCGCGTTTGCGTCAGTCCATCTGCGTGCCGGTCTCCCGAAACATCTGCACAAAAATTTCGTGGCATCACCGAGACGTCATGGCTCAACTACCGATCATTCCCGCTGCAAGCACCTCCGGCTGTTCTTCTTATTCAGAATCGGGCAGCACCGAACCTAACGATACAAGACGTCGATTGCCGAAATGGCTGAAGCGGCAGGTGCCCAAAGGCAACGTCAACAACTTCACAGAAAACCTGCTTAATGAGCTTCGACTCGAAACGGTCTGCGACAATGCCCGTTGCCCGAATCGCATGGAATGCTATTCGCAAAAAACGGCGACCTTCATGGTGATGGGAAACATATGCACGCGACCTTGCGGATTTTGCGCGGTGGGGCGAGGGCGTCCTGCACCGCTGGAGACCGACGAGCCGCAGCGTGTGGCCGAGGCCGCCTTTCGTCTCGGCTTGAAACATGTCGTCATCACCTCGGTGACTCGCGATGACTTGCCGGACGCTGGAGCTGAGCATTTCTATCAATGCGTGATGGCCGTGCGTGAGCGAACCGGGGCGACCATCGAAGTCTTGACCCCGGACTTCATCAGCAACAAGCCAGCATTGAACCGGGTGATCGAGGCGGCGCCAGAGGTATTCAACCACAATACGGAAACGGTGCCCCGGCTCTACCGTCGTGTGCGTGGCCCGAAAAGTGACTACAATTGGACGCTTGAACTGCTGCGCCGCGTCAAACAACAAAATCCGGCCATCAAGACAAAAAGCGGCTTGATGCTGGGCTTGGGGGAAACCACCGAAGAAGTCCTCGACGTGTTGGCCGACCTGCTGGAAGCCGAGTGCGATTTTCTCACCCTCGGACAATACTTGCAGCCCGACGAAAAACGCTACCTTCCTGTCGTTCGTTATGTTCATCCTGACGAGTTTCAGGCGCTGGGCGAGCAGGCCAAGGCGATGGGATTTAAACGAGTCGCCAGCGGCCCTTTTGTGCGCAGCAGTTATCATGCCCGCGACATGGCCGAGAGCTTTTGAAGGTGCAACGAATGGCAAACGGTATCCCCGAGGCGATTCACGTCCGCATCAATGATCAGCCGCGCGAGATTGCGGCAGGCACCACGCTGGCAGAATTAGTTCGCAACCTGGACCTGAATCCGCGGCAAATCGCGATCGAAAGAAATTTGGAAATCGTCTCGCCGTCACTGTTTGCATCCACGGTGCTGCAAGCGGGAGATAGCTTGGAAATCGTCACGCTCGTCGGTGGCGGATAATCGATGCGAAGCCCTATGATGAATCCTGTCGACAAGCCGCAAACGTCAAGCTCCGCCGAAATCGCTGACGCCCCGCTGATGGTCGGTGGCATCCCCTTTCGACAGCGTCTGCTGATGGGATCCGGCCGGTATTCCTCGCTCGAAATCATGCAGGCCGCACTGGTCGCCAGCGAAACCGACGGAGTTACCGTGGCCGTGCGGCGGGAACGGTTGAGTGACGGCAAGGGCCGGAATGTTTTGGATTTTTTGAACGCACGTGCTTGGCAGCTGATTCCGAACACCGCCGGTTGTTACGACGCCGCCACCGCGATTCGCTGTGCCAAAATGGGACGCGAAATTTTACGATCGATTGAGGCCCGCTGCATCGACTTGGTGAAACTTGAGGTACTTGGCGATAGTCACACGCTGCTGCCCGACCCGCTGGAAACCCTCAAAGCAACGGAAGAACTGGTCGCCCTCGGCTTCAAAGTCATGTGTTACTGCAGCGACGATCCGATTCTTGCTCGACGTCTGTACCTCGCCGGAGCTGCTGCCGTAATGCCCGCAGGCAGTCCGATTGGCTCAGGGGGGGGAGTCAGCAACCCGAATCACTTGCGGATCATCATCGAGGATCTCAAGGCCAGACAAGAGAATTTTCCCGTGATCGTCGATGCGGGAATTCGCACGCCGAGCGATGTCGCCCGCGCGATGGAAATCGGAGCCGATGCTGTCTTGTTGAACTCAGCGGTGGCGAAGTCGCGTCATCCTATCGCTATGGCACGAGCGATGAGTTTGGCTGCCCGGGCGGGACGCGCAGCGTTTTTGGCTGGGCCAATGGTGGCCAGTCGCTTTGCTGCCGCAAGCAGTCCCGAATTCGGCGTGATCACTTCAAAGTCCTCGGTTCACAGTTGAGGACGCATCCACTTTACCGCGACGAGCCACCAACCAACAAGCAATTCGGCGTGCTCGCCTGGGAACTTGCAAGTTGATTCTGTCCAGAGGCTTCGAGGGAAATTCGGCCAAGTGCTGACTAGAAAGCTGCTAGACACCTTGGTTCCGAAGACTTTTTTGTTGGTATCGCGGGAATCCATTAACCCGGGGCTGTGGACTCCAAACGAATTGCGGGATTGCGATCGGGCCAACGTCCGGCGGACACACGGCCACCGCACCGGACCGTCGGCCTCCTCAAAATATGCGGAAAAAACGGCAACTACGAGAACTTTAAGGCGACGTCTTGTCGATGACTGGGCAATTTTTTGGTCTAAATGCTGCGAAAACTCCGATAGCATTACAGAGATAGCCGGAAAAACCGGGTGCGGCCAAACAGTCGTTTAGCAACATTCCATTGATCCAAAGCCAAAGCTATCCCCCGTTTTTTTCGAATTTTTGCACCTATTTGAAGATTTTTTGAGAACAAATATGATTTTTTGGGGAAATTATTTGCTAGGGAGAAAAAGGCAACTATGCTATTAGCGTTCGTTCGCGTCTCCATCTGACGTGGCGCAACATTTTTTCCTATTTTACCCCATTTGACGGCTTGACTCTGAGGGTGGGGTAGACTTTAATTAAAGTCGAAGTCGTGGAGTTTTCCTCCAAACTTCTGCCATTCGATCCCCAAGACTTGTCCAAAATCCTAGAAAAACTTGGTGACAACTATGCAAGAATTCCTTTCCGTTTTCCGTTTGGCTGTAGCGGTGTTAGCCCTGCCCCTTATCGCTACCGCCGCCGTGAGCAGTCACAGCTATTTGGTTGAGAATCAACCGACATTGGTTGGCAAGGGGCCACTGACAGAACTTCTCAGTTCGGTCAAGTCACCCTCGTTGCTATCAGGCACGTTCCGCAACCACACAGTCGCGATCGATGCTGATGGCGTTGTTCGCGGCCGCATCGGCAAAGCTTTGGGGGGCGAACGATCGGGCATCGGCAACTTAAAGGTATTCTTTCTTCGCGATGGCAAAATCGCTTATCAAGGTTACTCGGCTGAGGACGGCACCTTTCAAGCTGCTGGTCTGGAACCTGGCGCTTACTCGTTTGTCGCTACCGGCGCACAAGGCTTTGCTGCCTTCGGCGTTCGCTTATCCGACAACCACAATCCTGAAACTAACAACCTTATCGAAGTGTCTCCGGCAACTCCCGATTTCGATCGCGTGTCGTCGATCTTGGGCGAAGATTTAGGACTGCCCGCTGCGATTCGCCAAGAGTTGTCTGTTGTTGACAACGGTTCGTCTCCGGCACCGGGATCGAACTTGGTCGCAATCCGGGATGGTGTTCTGGTTGGAACCTTGAGCACTCTAGTGGACAGCAATTCGAACGAACCGGCTCAAGTTCACTTGCTCCGGGATAAAGAAGTGATTGGCAGCCAGGCTGTTGCCGATGACGGCAGCTTCCGCTTCGAAGGGATCGAACCTGGCGTGTATGAATTCGTCTCGAAGGGACCGGAAGGCATTGCTGTTCTGAGCTTCGAGGCTGTCGAGCAAGATTCCGTGGTCGTTCCTGGCAGCGAGGTTGTTCCCAGTGGCAATCACGTTTCTCCGGCCCTGGATGTGACCTCGACGACCGTGAATGATCAAGGTGTCGTCAGCGAACAACTCAGTTATGCGACGGATGTTGGCGTTCTCCCCGCCGACCAATGCTGCGGTTCGTTCGCGGGTACCGAAGTTGGCTGCGGTGTTGCCGCAGGCGGTTGCTGCGGCGGAATGGGTGATTGGGGTGGCTTTGGCGGCTGCTGCGGTGGCGGTGGCTTTGGCGGTGGACTCGGTGGTGGCTTGGCCTCGATCGCTCGCTTCGCCATTCTCGGCTGGATTTTGACTGAACTGTTCGACGAGATCGATTTCAGTGCCAAACCAGCTGATCCAGTATCCCCGATCAAACCGTAGTCTCATTCAGATTACCAAATAGTCTTTAAGCCGCTGCGATTTCGCAGCGGCTTTTTTTATTGAAGTTCTTGACTGATTTGAATTCAGTTTTGAAGTTGGTCCTGTGGCACGACCAGCACCAGAAAAGCTATCGAGCTCGGCCTCTATCGCCGCTCACGAAGTCTTGTCTAACAATCCCAACGGCACGTAGAACTTGCGATAGCGATTGCCATCGGAGTATCGGGGACCTGTCACATCGGGTACCAAGACGGTCGCTCGTGATGTGATCCGATTGACCTTGCCGACCAAAGTCTTGCCTGCGCAGGGAAAGCTCACGGTCTGTCCCACGCGAATCGCAAACCGTTTAGCGGCCCTTTCGGAAGGCGTCAACAGTCGATGTGTCGACTCACGATGGCCGAACCACCGTTCTGCCAACAATTTGAATCGGCGGCGAGCACAACTCGATTCATTCCACAAAGCCATCTCGAGCAAATGCAACGTTTCATGTTCCATGATCCTCGTCAACGCCTGCAACGGATCAGCGCAGACATTGCCGGTCACCACGGCCGTCCTCTGGACCGCGAAGGTTTCAAAAATCAGCCGCGGTGCAATCGCGATCTCAAAATCTTTTTTCGACGAACCGTTGGTGACACGCGTCGTGGTTTTGCCGCCGCAGTGGGTCATGCGCCGCGATAAACGAAACGTCAAGCGATGTCCTGCGTCGTTGAGCAAGTCGCAGATCCGCCCCGCAAAAGCATGTTGATCGATCAAATTGAACAACAAGGCGAGATGCTTGGCGGACAAGGTCGTGTACTGCCCCTCCCGAAACTTCGGCTCTACGTCATGCATTTTGTTCTTGATGGCCGCTTGCCGCTCGAAAATCGCGTCGGGGCGAGGAAATTCCTGGAGCAAACTGCGGGCGAAGGCGTGGGCATCCATGGCTTGAAAAGCGGCGATTGGTAATTGTCGACAACTTGTTCACACTGCATTATTGGAAATTTACCAATTTTGCCAATCGAGAATTTTGGCCCCCAGCGCCGCTCAATCCATTCCTCATCGAAGTGCAAACCTACGTTTGAACTTGGGATCAGTCAAAGGAGCTCGGCCCGATTTTGCGCTGGGTTACTTTTCAAGCCGCAAAATTCTGTTACGATTTGGCCCGATCGCGACCGATAATTAGACCGAACACAAAATGTTGTATTGACAAGCCCAAAAGCATCGATATATTGGGGCAAGTTTCGGTCAGGATCGCTAGCACTCAACGGTTAAAATCTCGCGAAATTCCAATGAATATCGCGAGAAATTCTGCTGGCGGGAGGCAAGGGCGGAAATCATTGGCTATTTCTAAAGTCATTGAATTAACCGCGGTTGTCGGACCCCAGCCAACTCGCTGAAGGTGCTGAACGGGAGCGACCAGATCAACTTAGCGGGAGAACGAGGAAAACATAGCCGCGGAAGGGATTCTTGGCGCACGGAGGCACTTCTTGAGCTCGAGCTGTCGCTCTTGCATGACCTAACGTGTCCAAGTGATCGGCCACGGTGGCATGGCTTTCGGTCGATTCGCCACGCAGATTGTACGCTCGACATTATTTCCGGCTGAAAAAGAACGAGCTTTCAATATTTCAATATCCAAGGAGCAAGATGCCATGTTGAAGGAAGTGGAAACCAAGCTGGTCATTCGCAAACGAGACGGGCGGATGGTCGATTTCGACCGCACGTTGATTGCTCGGGCCATGGCCAAAGCCTTTTGTGCCGACAAAGGACTCGAGGACGCCAAGCTCCTTGATGCTTCGATCCTCCAAAAAATCGACGCGATGACCGAGGAAGTCGTCGTCGAGGCCGTTCAACGTGCCAATCGCGGCGAGGCTGTTACCGTCGAGAAAATTCAAGACCTGGTGGAAAGCGAACTGATGCGCGGTGAGTTCTACTCCGTCGCCCGGCGTTACATCCTGTACCGCGCTGACCACGCCAAAATGCGGAAACTGCGTTCGCCCGGTGCGGGATCCAGCCTCGAAGATCCACCTTTGTCGATGATCAACAGCGACGGCGAAACCGAAGTGCTCGACTTTAATCGGCTCCGCAGCCAAGTCGACCGAGCTTGCGAGGGCCTAGCCATCGATGTCGATTCGGATGCGTTGACACAAGACGTCGCCAACCAGATCTACAACGGCATCACCAGTTCCGAAATCGCTCGGGCGATGGTCCTGGCGGCTCGCGCGAAAATCGAGAAAGATCCACTGTTTGACAAGGTCGCCGGGCGTTTGGTTTTGAACATCATCTATCGCGAGTCGCTAGAGAAGTCCCCCAAGGATGATGATCTGGAAACTCGTTATCGCCAGCGGTTTGCCAATTACATCCGGATCGGGGTGGAAAACGGTCGCTTGTCGCCTGAGCTGGAGCAATTCGATTTGCCGATGCTGGCCGATGCGATCGTGCCGCAACGGGACGAGAAGTTCCCGTATCTGGGTTTGCAGACGATCTACGATCGTTACTTGTTGCATGTCAACGGTCGCCGTTTCGAGGCGCCGCAGTACTTCTGGATGCGGGTCGCCATGGGACTTGCGCTCAAGGAAGGAGTTCAGAAAAATGAGCGAGCAATCGAGTTTTACAACCTGCTGTCTACCTTCCGGTTTACCTCGGCCACGCCGACACTGTTCAATTCGGGAACGTTGCATCCGCAGCTGAGTTCCTGCTACTTGAGCACCGTCGCCGACGATCTTGATAGCATCTTCAAAGCGATTTCCGACAACGCCAAGTTGTCCAAGTGGGCTGGTGGATTAGGAAACGACTGGACCAACATCCGCGCCACGAACTCCCATATCAAAGGAACCAACGGCCAAAGCCAAGGTGTGATCCCCTTCCTCAAGGTCGTCAGCGATACTGCGGTGGCGGTCAACCAAGGCGGCAAACGCAAAGGGGCAGTGTGCTCGTACCTCGAAACCTGGCATTTAGACATCGAGGAATTTCTCGATTTGCGAAAAAACACTGGTGACGATCGGCGGCGCACGCACGACATGCACACGGCGAACTGGATCCCCGACCTGTTCATGAAACGGGTTATCGAGGGAGGGGAATGGACCCTGTTCAGCCCCGACGAGACCCCCGATTTGCACGACCTGGTGGGCCAGGCCTTCGAGCGCCGGTATTGCGAATACGAAGAACTTGCTCGCCAAGGCAAACTGCGGTTGCATCGCACGATCCCGGCGGTGGATTTGTGGCGCAAAATGCTGACCCGGCTGTTCGAAACGGGACATCCCTGGATCACCTTCAAGGATCCCTCGAATGTCCGCTCGCCGCAGGACCATTGCGGGGTCGTCCACAGCAGCAATTTGTGCACCGAAATCCTGCTGAACACGTCAGCCGATGAAATCGCCGTCTGCAATCTGGGCTCCATCAACCTGCTGGAGCATATCCGGGACGGGCAACTCGATCTGGAGAGTCTGCAAGCTACCGTGACCACGGCCGTTCGAATGCTCGACAATGTGATTGATATCAATTTCTACCCGACTCCCGAGGCGCGGAATTCCAATTTGCGGCACCGCCCCATCGGGCTGGGACTGATGGGATTCCAAGACGCGCTGGCCGCTTGTGGGATCAGCTACGCCAGCCAAGCGGCCGTCGAATTCGCCGATCACAGCATGGAAGCAATTTCCTACTTCGCGATCATGGCCTCCAGCCAATTAGCGAAGGAACGGGGCGCCTACTCCACCTATCCGGGTTCGAAGTGGGACCGGGGGTTGTTCCCGATCGACACCATTGCGTTGCTGGAGCAGGAGCGCGGGATGCCGGTCGACATGGATCGCTCCGCGTCAATGGACTGGACTCCGGTTCGCGACCATGTCCGCCAATACGGAATGCGGAACAGCAATGTGATGGCGATTGCGCCGACCGCCACAATCTCGACGATCATTGGCGTGACCCAATCGATCGAGCCGACTTACAAGCATCTGTTCGCCAAGAGCAATCTGTCAGGGGAGTTTGTGCAGGTCAACATCAACCTCGTCAATGAACTCAAGGAACGTGGCTTGTGGTGCGATGACCTGCTGGAGGCCATCAAGTACTACAACGGTTCGCTCGGAGAAATCCCTGGCTTGCCGCAAGACATCAAGGACCGATACGCGACGGCCTTCGAAATTGAGCCGAAGTGGTTGATCGAGTGCGCGAGCCGACGGCAAAAATGGATTGACATGGGCCAGTCCCTCAATCTGTATCTCGGCCAACCCAGCGGCAAAAAGTTGGACGAGATGTATCGGCTGGCTTGGCAGAAGGGACTCAAGACGACGTATTATCTGCGGACGTTAGGGGCCACGAACGTGGAGCAATCCACTGTGGACATCAACAAATTCGGCGTGCAACCGCGCTGGATGAAGAGCAAGAGCGCCTCAGGGGACGTGCAGGTCCAGCGGCAGTCGGGCGCGACAGAGCAACGGTCCGACGATTTCCGGTTCGCGGAAAGGCAACCGGAAGTCAAAGCCTGCAAAATCACTGACCCGGACTGCGAGGCCTGCCAATAGCAACCGCCTCACCGCGGGTCGCGACTTCCAAACCTCGGGAGACCGACCCGACCAGGATACTAAATTTTTCATTTTCGTTTCTAAACTCAGAGCATGGAGAGATTTGAGATGTCAATAGATGCATTTGAACTGGCTGAATCCGTGGGTGTCACCGGTAGCGCCTCGCGCATCGACGCCCGGGAAAAGCGTTTGATCAACTGCCACCAAGTCGATGTCAATCAATTGATGCCTTTGAAATATCATTGGGCCTGGGAGCACTACATCAACGGCTGTGCCAACCATTGGATGCCGACCGAGGTCCCGATGAACAAGGACATCGAGATCTGGCGCTCGAATCAACTGACGGCCGACGAGCGGATCGTGATCTTGCGAAACCTCGGCTTTTTTTCGACGGCCGAAAGCCTCGTGGGCAACAATCTGGTGCTGGCCATTTTCAAGCATGTGACCAACGCCGAGTGCCGCCAGTACCTGTTGCGGCAAGCGTTCGAGGAAGCAGTCCATACGCATACCTTCTTGTATGTGGTGGAAAGCCTCGGATTGGACCAAGGCGAAATTTTCAACATGTACCGCGAAGTTCCCGCGATCGCCCGTAAGGATGCCTTCGAAATGGAACTGACTCGCGAAGTGCTGGATCCAGATTTCACGACGGCGTCATTCGATGGGGCACAAACCTTTCTGAAAAATTTGATCGGCTACTACCTGATCATGGAAGGGATCTTCTTCTACACCGGCTTCGTAATGATTCTGTCATTCCATCGTCGCAATCTGATGAAGGGTATTGGCGAGCAGTTCCAATACATTTTGCGGGACGAATCGATCCACTTGAACTTCGGCATCGACTTGATCAATGGCGTAAAAGCCGAGAATCCCGAAATCTGGACCGCGGATTTCAAACAACGGATGATTGAACGAGTCCGCGAGGCAGTCGAGCTCGAAATCGCCTACGCCAAAGACTGCCTGCCCAATGGTGTCCTCGGCCTGAATGCTGGTCTGTTCCGCGATTACGTCCAGCACATCGCTGACCGCCGGTTAGAACGGATCGGCCTGCCGGTCCAATATGGTAGCCCCAACCCCTTTTCGTGGATGAGTGAAACCATGGACATCCCGAAGGAGAAAAATTTCTTCGAAACGCGGGTCACCGAGTATCAGACGGGAGGTGCGTTGCAATGGGATTAAACGCATGATTGACGGCTTTCCGGCCCTAGCGATCCGGTAAATTGCGACCGGGTGAACGCCTTGGCGATCACCCGGTTTTTTTACTGGGCGGTTGGCATAACTGGTATAACCGCAGCGATTGGACAGCGATCGTCGATTCGCGGGTGGCAACCATGGGCTGCCGCCCCGCCTCAATGATCCTGTAGGCCATATTTGGGGCGTAATTATTCGGTTAGGATGGTCTCGGAATGTCTGTATCTGCCTATCAACCAACTTTTGGTCAACAACTGGACATCATCTTGCAGAGGTTCGCTAATCTCGACTCGCTGGTTCACGAAGAACTCGAACAGTACCAATCCGCGCCGAACACCGAGGAGTCGCCGCACACGACGCTGGTGACAGTAGTCATTCCCGTCTACAACGAAGAGACGTCGATTGCCCGCGTGATCAGCCGAATCGCCGCGTTGCCTTTCCACAAGGAAATCGTCGTCGTGGACGATTGCAGCACCGATCAAACGCGGGAAATTTTGCAGCGACTGGAGGGACTCGACAGCGTGCGGCTGATCTTCAAACCGAAGAATCAGGGAAAGGGCGCGGCCCTCCGGGATGGGTTCGCTGCGGCCCGTGGGGATATCGTCGTCGTGCAGGATGCTGACCTGGAATACGACCCGCAGGACATTCCCGAGTTGCTCGTACCGATTCTCAACAACGAAGCGGATGTGGTTTATGGCAGCCGATATATCGGCGACAAAAGCCGTGACAACTCGGCCATCCACCGTTTCGGCAATTGGTTGCTGACCTCCGCCTCAAATTTGTTCAACGGGGTAGCACTGACTGACATGGAAACCTGCTACAAGGTTTTCCGCCGCTCCGTACTTGATGGCTTGCAACTCAAGCAAGAACGATTCGGCATCGAGCCGGAAATCACAGCCAAGATCGCCCGCCGCGGCTACCGAATTACTGAACGTCCGATTAGCTATCAGCCCCGTGGCTTTCGCGATGGTAAAAAAATCGGCATCAAAGACCTCTTCAAGGCTGTGTACTGCATCGTTCGGTACGGAATTTGCGACTAACTGCTGCCAACGGCCGTTGTTCTGCTGGCGCGAAAAACCGAACCTTGCTGACGAACCTCTTTGCGGGCCTCCTTTTTTCGGCATTGACAGTGAACTACAATTTGCGCATTTGCCAGCGCAACCGGGGCCCCTACTGGCATCTCGTCGTTGAACTGCGTTCCAGAGCGAATCTGACGCCAAGAACTTGAATCGATCGAAGTATCGCAATCGCCAGATTCGGGACGAGGAGTGTGGCTGAAGTGTGAACGGTTACGTACCGACCGAGATTCTTTTTGTGCAGTGAGCAGATTGCCTTGATACGTTTCCTTTTGCTTGGTGTCGTCACCGCCTTCGGCTGTTGGGTCACCACGGTCGTCTCCGGTCAAACTCGATCGGTTCACGTGGAAATCGTCGTCGGATCCGACGAAATGCCTGGTGTTGAGCATGACATCATGCAAAACCTGGAGCGAGCGGGGCTGGATCATTTGAAATTCACGCGACGAGCCGAACTTCCTCGCCCAAAAGCCGAGGAAATTGTGGCAGGCCCCGTCGTGACGATTCGCCTTACCGCCGTGGTTCAAGGTAAACATATCTTTTTCCCCAACGCCAAAATCGCCAAATCCGATGTGGCGGGTATCTCCGCTTACGTTCAGAAACTTCGCGACGATGGGGTAACGGTCGCGTTGGCGGAAAAAAAAGCTTTTGGACTGACCAGCGAGCAGTTGGTCGCCTTGAATGAGGAACTAAGCCGACCTTATCCGCAGGCCACGCAAAATGTGAGCACTCAGGAAGTGATCAGAACGATCCAAGCCGCACTAACGACCAAATTATCGTTCGCTGATGATCCTCCTGATGCCGAGATTTTGGCCACACCGATCGCCGATGAACTGCAAAACCTCGCGATGGGAACCGTTCTGGCGGCCAGTCTGCGACCGTTAGGATTAGTACTGGTACCGCAGCGAGAGCAGGGCAGGGGGGTCGAACTGCGCATCAAAAGCAGCAAGGAAGCGAAAGAGTTTTGGCCTGTAGGCTGGCCGCACGAGGGAAAACTGAGCGAGGTCGCGCCCTCGATCTTCGACAAACTGGACATCAACATTCAAAACTATCGTTTGGCCGACGCGCTGCCAGCTTTGCAGCGCAGGATCGGCATACCGATGATTATCGACCACAACTCTTTGGCAGAAAAGCGAATTGATTTGACGGCCGTCGAGGTGACGTACGAGCGCAAGAAATCGCCGCATTTCGTAACGCTGGAAAAACTTCTGTTGCAGGCCAAACCTCCGCTGCGTGCAGAAATCCGCGTGGACGAGGGCGGTCGCCCCTTCATTTGGATTTATTGATCGCGGCGCGGGTCGAGGCGATTGAGATTGCGAAGGAATTGCTGAAAATTCTCTTCTACCTCGGCCGGTGGGCGGCTGGCTGCCCCCCCCTCGCTAAGATTTTCCATGCGTTCCGTTCGTCCCTTGATCTGCGAACGGCGGTTTTTGAGCCCCAAAGAACGCAGAGCTCGCTCGTACTGCTGCTGAGCCTTAGAGTCACCGGTTTTGGCCCGCTCGGCCATCTGCTCCCAGCGTTGCATGAATTCCGCCAATTGACTTTCCGTCATATTGAGCTGCCGCAGCAATTCGTCCCGCTCGGGCCCGGGCGGCTGGTCTTTGAGATATTTCAGGGCCAAATCGGTCGCCTCACGTTTGAAATTCAGTTGCTCACGCTCCTCGGGGGGGAGGTTCTCGCTGAAGCCGCGGCCCGACAATTCGCGTCGCGCGTGATCCGCGCTCGTTGGTGTGCTGGAGCCGCCGGGAGCATCCCCTCCTCCTGAACCGCTGCCATCGAACGACTTGGAATTCGAGGGACTCGACGCGTTCGGATCTTTTTCACCAGAGGGATTGTCAGACCGAGCCGGCGCGGGTTGCCCGTCGACAGGACGCTCCGCTTGGCCTTGGCCTTGCTTGGCATCGCCGGTTTGCTCTTGGCCAGCGGCGCCAGCCGATTGATTCCGCTGGTTCCCGTCGCTGCCATTTGGATCACGTCTCGAATTCGAAGATTTGTTCTGCTCGGATTTGCCCTCTTCCGATTTCGGCTGATCGTCCTCCGGGGGTGGGTTCGTCTCTTCGCCATTCGCATTGGATTTGGAATTCGGAGGAGTCTGCGGCTTTGATTCGTCGGATTTTTTATCAGATTTTCCGGGCGACTTGCCTTCGTTTTTCTCTTGGCCAGGTTGCTCCTTGGAATCGCCGCCCCCTTGATTCCTTTTTTCTTGCGATTCCGGGGCTGCACGATTTTCAGACGATTGATTTTCGGGCAAGGAGTCTGTTTTCTGGGACTGGTTCTCCGGTATCGCGGACTGTTTAGGATCGGTCGCTTGCCGTAGATCTTGACCTTGATTCGGTCGATCGGGTGGTTCAGACGCGTTGAAATCGGAGCGCTGATTCTCTTGATTCTGATTTTCGTTATTTGCCTGATTCTTTTGCTGCTGTTGTTGTTTGTCCATCATCTGCCGGATTCGCTCGAAGCGTTCCGAGTCAGTTGCATCCTCGTCGAGCGGCCGCTGTTCGCCGTCCTTGAGCTGCGTATCGCGTTCACCATCCTTGACATTATCAGTTGGCTTTTGACCGTCAGGTTGACCATCGTTGGATTGATTCTTCGGCTGGATCTGGGGCTCGCCGCCGTCGTTCTTGCCTGCGGAGGCGTCTTTGGAAGCGGTGTCCTTCTGCGGGTTATTTTGGGGGTCAGCCGACTCTCCAGACCCTTGTGCATTTTTGCCACCTTGGCCTTCGTTTTGCTCGCTCGTCGCCGAAGATTGCTGCTCGGCCTCACCTTTGGATCGATTGCCCTGATCCTCTCCTGATTGGCCGTCGGAGGTTTCACCCTTCGATTGGTCGTTCGATTTGCCGTTATCTGTTTGATTTTGGTTGGCCGATTGATCGTCACCTTGTTGTTGGTTGTCGTCAGCGTCTTGATTTTTATTGTCGGATCTCTGGTCGTCGTTTTTGGTGTTTTCTTCACCTTGTTCAGACGGCGGTTCCTGCGGTTGATCAGATGGTGGCTCGACGATCAAACGATAATTCTCCGTGCGCGCTTCGTTGGGTTCCGGGATATCCAAAATGGGTGCGTGGCGATTGTCGGCAGCCTTCGCAAAGAACAACGCTTGATCGCCGGGCTTGAGCTGCAGTTTTTTGGGTGAAATTTCGAAGCGTCCCGGCAATGTGCGTCGGTCGGAATCGGCAGGGAAGGAGAGCGACTCTGTCAACAATGTCGCTCCGCGATGTTCAACGACTAGCTTCACCGAGTCCAGAGCGTAATCCAGATCGCTCGCCACGACCTCGATACTCGCTTGCCGATTCACCGGAATTCGAATCTCTTTCTCGGATGGTTTTACGATGCGGATTTCAGGCCCCAAGTCAGGAACGACCCGGATGGCGTAAACGTTGGTGATTTCGTTACGATCCCCTGAAACCGCGGTGAACCGCAACTGAAAGTGGGTGAAATCCGGTTGATTCGCGCGGCGGTTGAAGGTGAGAACGAATTCCCCCACCGCTTGGTTTTCCGCTGCAGTCATTTTGACGGTTGAAACCACTGTTCCGGTTTGATCGATCGCGGGATCGGGCAAATTCAGCAGTTCGATACTCGCGGTCGCAATCGGCAAATTGGCAACGGCCGAGACAGTGATTCGCGCACCCTCGACACCGCTCAAATTGGAAAAGGAGGTGAGTGTTCTTTCGGGAATTTTCGTGTAAGCTGGCGATTTGATCTTGATCGAATCCACGCTGATCGTGGGATTCATATTGACCTTCACGTGATACTCTCGTGTTTGCCCGTCTTTGGCTTCGATTCGGTAACGAAACGACGTATCTATCCCCTTGGGTGACGTGGTCAATTCGGCTTGATAGCTTCCTGAAATTTCTCCAGTCGGAGACATGGGCTGCCGCACGTCGATGAGCCGGCCATCCTCAGTCGACAGCACGACCACTACCGATTCGGGATCGTGTTTCCCTTTGACCTGGCAGCTAACCAACAAGCGGCGGCCGAAGAAGACCTCGGTATCTCCCGGTTGCACCTCGACGATCGACACAGACGCCGGGCGCTGAATATCGGCGTTGGGGAGGCAGATGCGAGCGATGGAGACCCATGGACTCTTGGAAGAGAAAATCGTGTAAACGACGAACAGTCCCACCAACGCGGCTAACATCGCGCCCAGGCGAATCACGCCGGAGCGATCGACGCGCTCCAATCCGGCTACCTGAGACAAATCCTGGGCGGCCTTTTGGGTGACTACCTGCAAGACATGTTGGTTGACCTCGCGCTCTCCGGCTTGCAAGTAAGTGTAATTCAACAGGCTATTGTGAAATTTCTCTTTGGACTTTTCGATCATCACGGCGGAGTAGGCCGGATTGATTCGACGGAAAAAAATCGGATAGAGACAGTACAGTAGCCAGCCGAGGATCCCTACCAGGAGTACGATGAGGGCGCCCCAGCGCATGGAAATGGTCAGGGGGATCACCCAGGCGTCGATGACGATGCAGAAGACGAACCAACCGACAATCCAACTGAGGACTCCGACCAAAGTCAGCACGATATCATTCGCAATCACTTGGCGGCCCGTTTGCAGCAATTGTCTTTCGACATATTGCTGGGCCTGGGTGCGAGATTCTCCCTGAGAGCCTGAACCAGTCCCGATCGTCGGTGCTTGAGTCGTCATGGATTTAGAATTAGTAAAACAAGGTTCAAACCACTGCCGCATCGATTTGCGAAATTCGAGCCAACTGAATCGAATTGGCGGGCAAGTTGATAAAATCTGCGGCAAGGCTTGAACAAGGCCCTCGCAGCCTGCAGTATCGACAAGGCGTAGCGAAAACCTTGCTTGCCCGTCGGGTTTCCTTGACGGCGAAAAGCTCGCTTGGATCCACGAGTTTGCCGCGAAAGCAACCAGAACAGGGCTTCGTGGCCGAGTTCACTAAACCCGAGTTTAGTTTTGAAACAGTCCTTAGCCATTACCGATTACTTGGCTTTGTTTCAAAACCCGTTAAACACGGGGACGAGCTTGCCATCCTCGCGAAAACTGGACGCGAGCCCGTTCCCAATCATGGTTTTGGAACAGAGCCTAAACTCTTGGACGCCCGGTCGAACGCAAGCGTTCTCGCCGACAAACGTTTTCCTCTTGGGTTTCGTCAAACGCGCGCAAGCGAGTTCTTTTCTCTTACCAATCGAAAATTTGCAGCTGCACTTTGCGTTGAGCTTTCTCGGCGCAGCTCATTATCGATGGCGCACCCTCCTTTTCCGTACAACTGCAACAGGTTGCCGTGCGAGCAATTATAGGCTGGGGAGTGCCCGGCACCAAATCTTGCCAAGCACGCGCTATTGTCTCCGCGGAGGTTGGATCAATAGTTTCCGCCGCATGTAGAGTTCCCGCACTCGGTTTTTCATGACTTCCGGCGACAATCGATCGAGTTCTTCGCGTTCCTTGGGAGTCAATTCCTGGAAATAGAAATTTTCCAGCTTTTCTTGAGAAATTTCGGGGCGCATCAGCATTTGCACGACGAAATCATCTTGCGTTTCCCGCGAATCCCCCATCATTTTCTGACCTTCAGGGGACAACCGCTCGCGCAAGGTCGCGTACTCACTGGCCAGTTCGTTGGGGCGGTCGAGGCGGACCGTTCGCAGATAGGTTCTGACCGCCACTTCAGGATCATCGTTGATAGCCTTCAGGAGTCGTTCACGGGTCTCAGGGTTGCGAATGTTTTGAAACCATTCGCTCAAGATCGCTTTGAGTCGATAGCCGTGTGTTTGTCCTACGGCGTTCAACCATTCGTTGAACACTTTCATGTCGTTGTCGGGGAGTCGGTCGACTTGACTCGATAATTCATTTCGAAGCTTCGTGAAGATTTCGAACTTTTTCTCTGTATCAGTTTCTACGAGCAGTTGGACCTGTTCCTCATAGGGGATCGTCTTCAACCATTCGTAGAACCGTTTGATCGCCGAATACAACTTCGCAGCATCGACTTGATGAGTCAATTCTCGATGAAACTTGCGAATCCGTTCGCGTTCTTCCGCGTTGAGATTGTTGTACTGATTCTGCCGCAATTTGATGTCGACCAGTTTTTCCTCCGGCAGAGTGCGCAGCAAACGTTCGCTGGCCTCAGGATCATCCTCGAGCACTACATTATTCTGAGCAGGACTTTTCATCGAGTCATGCTCGAGTTCGTCGGCGATTTTGCGCACGAAGTCGAGATTCAAATCGACTTTGCGGTACAGATCGAAGTTTTCAATAATCCGAAATTCGTTAACCAACTGCCGCAACGGGTACAGCCGTTGATACCGCGTCAGCAGATAGCTCGCAGCAAACACGCACAATGGAATCAAACCGAAGAAGACCACACCGCGCCAGATCGTCCGCCGATCGGCAGTTGGCCGTTTCTGGACGGTTGACACAGCTAGTTCGATGGTGGATTGGGTGAACCTGGCATCGGGATTCGCGGTCGGCAAGACATCCAGCAAATCCCAAGTTTGCTCGAGTTCGCGCAATTGGTTCCGATACTCCAGGTCCGTCGCCAGGCGTCGCTCGACGGCTTCGTTGGCCTCGGGAGAGAGTTCACCGTCGAGGTAGGCTGTTAGCTCTTCGAGATCGGGATTCTGTTTCGATGTAGGTTGATTACTCATGGCTGTGGCCTTCGTCTTCATCAGTTGATTCTTCGGCGCTGGGCGCTGGCAGAACGCCGGCATTGACGTACGGGGCCAGCAAGGATTTGAGGTTGATTCTTGCGCGTGACACCAAGGACTTGACCGCCTGCGGTGTCATGCCCAGGGCTTCACCGATTTCCTGATAGCTCATCCCTTCGAATTTGCTCATCAAGACGGCCATCCTTTGCCGTTCGTTCAAGGACTGAATTGCCAGTCGCACAATATCTTGAATCTCTCGCCGATCGAGTTGCCTCGTCGGCATTTGCCCGGAAGCAGACAAGGCGAGATTTTCGAGATTGACCGCTCCGGACGGCTGTTCGCGGGTCTGTAGTTGCACCTCGACGTTGCGCGATTTTTTGCGAATTGCATTGCTGGCCACGTTGTGCATGATCGTGAACAGCCACGTCGCGAACCGCGCTCCTGGCTCGTAGCTTTCCCGAGCTCGAAAGACGCGCAAGAACACTTCTTGAGCCAAATCCTCCGCCTGATCGGGCGAGACCATATGCTCAAGAAAGCTCACCACTCGATGCTGATATTTCTTGACGATTTCTTCGTACGCTGCGGCGTTTCCGTGCCGCACCTGGAGCATCAAGCGCACATCGGGGTCGAGCAGCTCGTAGTTCGGTACTCGATTGGCCGAAGATTCAGAGACAGACAAGTTGGCTGGTCCTTCTAGCAGAGCATCGTTGTGGATCACTCTATCCTAACGTGCATCTGGTTCGAGTTGGCAGGGTAGGGCAGGGGGGCCCGCGATTGACAAACATGCTCGACTCCTAACTGCGGCAGCGATCGGTTTGCTCGGCCAGTATGTATGTTTTGAACCCATCACGCGAGCGCAGGAATCGCAGATTTTGCAGGTGGTAGAGCGAATTTAAGAATTCGCGGCCTGCTCGGGCGAGACAATGGACAGTGCCCCCGAGGCGACGCTACGGCGCAATTGGCCGCATGCGGCATTGATATCGTCCCCTTTGCGCTGGCGAATTTTGATGACGATACCCCGACTTTGAAGAATCTCCCGAAATCGCGCGATGGCTTGGCGGCTCGGCGTGCGATAGGGCAGTCCCGCCACAGGATTGTAGGGAATCACGTTCAGCAATGCCCCCCTCCCCGAGAGCAAATCGGCCAACTCTTCGGCCTGTACCGGTTGGTCATTGATCCCGGCCAGCAGGACATACTCGAACGTCAATCGCCGGCCTGTCTTTTCGAAAAAATACTCGGCAGCGTCGAGAATCGCAGCAATCCCGATTTTCGCATTTACTGGCACCAATTTTGTACGCAACTCATCATTGGGGGCATGCAAGCTAATCGCCAAATGATAGCGGCAATCCATATCGGCGAGCTTGCGAATGGCGGCCGGAATGCCGACGGTAGAAATCGTAATTCGCCGCGCGCTGATGCCTAGCCCCTGGGGAGAACTGGCCCAGGCGAGTGCTCCGAGTACCCCTGGTAAATTGGCGAGCGGATCACCCATTCCCATCATTACGATATGGCTTATCCGCTCATCGGTTGGCAACAAGCGAGATAGCCGCAGCATCTGCTCGATAATTTCACCATGCGTCAAGCTCCGTTCGACGCCATTCAGCCCGCTAGCGCAAAATACACAACCCATCGCGCAGCCGACCTGACTGCTGACGCAAATCGTTCTGCGAGCTCCATCCCGCAACAGGACGCATTCAATGTCGCCGCGGTCAGCCATCCGCAACAAAAGTTTTTCTGTGCCATCAGACGAACGCTGATGGGCCAGTACAGTCGACGACCACAGCGAAAATTCTTGCGACAGCCTCTCCCGCAGCGGCCGCGGTAAATCGCTCATTTCGGCGAATGAAGTCACTCGGGAATCGAACAACCATTTCACGATCTGCCGCGCGCGAAATTTCGGTTCACCGAGCCCCGCTAGACGCTCCGACAGGTCATCAAGTTGATTGAGTATCGAATTCAAAGCAGGCCGCGCACCGGTTGGGATCAGGAGTTTATGAGTTTCTCGGCTCGGGGTACTCTACAATGTTACGATACACCGCAGACTGGCATCGGCCAAGTCTTCCACTCCACGACACACCGTCGGTTACCCAGCGTAAAGCCAGCAGTTATGCCCGAACCTGAGCACGATCCCGAAGTCTGCCTATGCTTCCACGTGCAGCGTCGGAAGCTCATCAATTGGATTCGTATCGAACGGCCGCGTCGCGCTGCCCAACTGAGCGAATGTTTCGGAGCCGGCACGGGGTGCGGCTGGTGCCGGGCCTATCTCGACCAATTGTTCGCTGCTGCTAAGGCTGGCGAGCCGTTTCCAGACCTGCCAGATTCAGAAACCTATGCGAAACAACGGGCGGACTACCTCAGGCGAAAGAAAAGACCTGACGACGGGGCTGGCCAGCCGTCTTAAATCTGGACAGTTCCCGAGTAGAAGGCCCCCTACAAAACCAAGCTCCTAACAAAGCGCGGTACTAAAGAATCTCTCGGAAGAGAGCCGCAAGACTGGCCCAAACCCCGCCCAAACGCTATCTTATTGGTGTTGAAGGGCTCGCCACCGCGGTAGCCTTCTGTGCAGGGTTTTCGGGGCTGCAAGCAGGCCGGACAGCGCCCGAGGTCGATGATATCCGGCAGATGCAACGAGACAAATTAAACTCCATGGCAACCAAAAAGAAATCCAAGACGAAAACGGACGACGCGGCAGACGGCAAAGAGACCAAAAAAAAAGCCAAAAAAACCAGCGAGAAAAAGGTCGCCGCAGATAAAGCCGCCAAGCCTAAGCGAAAGAGTAAAGCGAAAAAGGTCGACGCCCCCGATCGCATGAAGTTGTATTGGGGAGTATTCAATCACGCCCTGAAGCGAGTCGCTCTCTTTGAATTCAATCAACGCAAGGCAGCCGAGAAGAAAGCGCACGAGTTGAGTGAAGGGGGCAAGCCACCCCACTTTGTCCAAAAAGTCAAAGAAGTTATTGTCGCAAAACCCAATGACGACGCAGCCGAATAATCATCTCGGCAGCAAGACGCCACCCGCACCGCTAGCACAAATGCCCTTTACCGTGTCGTAGACGATCGCTACGATTCCGCCGAAATTTATTAAAGTTTCGGATAAGCATCACGGCGAACGGCTGATCATGCGATTGTGGCTGCTTTTAACCATTGGCTTGATTCTGGGGCAACTCGGTTGTCGCCAACCCATGCCTTGGCAAGGCACCGCTGGTGGTTCGGTCGCCGCCAATGGCAACCCTTGGAGGCTTTCTACCCCGCGATGGGCACAGCGGAACCAAGACTCCTACAATTGGTTTGGCCGACGCGATTCGATCGCCGGCGCTGATCCCCAGCAAATGCAGATGTTTCAGGGATTGGGGGAGCAAGTCGAGAATTTGACACGGCGGTTGGGGCAATTCGATAGCGACAATCAACAACTCCTAACCGATCTGGCGACGACTAAGCAGAAACTCCAGTCGGCCAACGAATATAACTATCAACTCAAACAACAGTTGACCGATTCCATCGCTCAAGTTCAGCAATTGCAGAACGCCAAAAGTAGCCTCGAACAGCAATTGGCTTCAGCACAAATGCGGGCTAGCAACGCAGGGATGCTGCCCGTTAATTCGAGTGGCTCCCCGCCGACCCAACTCGCTGGCACCGCGCCGCTGCGGGCCAACAACAGCCTGCTGCAAAAGATCAATCTCATCCAATTGCCGGGCGTCACCACGCGGATGGATGGTGACGTCATTCGCGTCGAACTGCCGTCAGATCAACTATTCGAACCTCAGAGTTACACGATCAACCCCAACTACGGTCAGATCCTCCAACAAGTCGCCGCGGCAGTTAAAACTCATTTTTCGGATCAAATTGTGGGCATCGAGGCGCACTGGGACCAAACTCCCATCCAACCGGCCACGGTCACGCATCACCAACTGACCGCCTCGCAATCCTTGGCCGTATTCGATTACCTGCGTCGCGTTGGACTTCAGGAAAAACAACTTTTCACAATGGCCGTGGGCAGCAACCGCCCTCGCTACCCCACCTCGACAGGGACGAGCGGCAACTCGAATCGCCGCGTCGAAATCGTCATCTATCCGGAAACTTATCTCGGGCAGTGATCACCGCGATGGTTGGATTGGAACGGCCTAATGCGTTCTCGGTAGCCAACAGCGATCAACCACGGTTCATCGTCAATCCGAAACCTAATCGGGGCGGATCTAACTCGGCTCAGCAGAACTCTCGGCTGAACCGCAGCGTCGCTGCAGAGCAGGGGAGGGGGCAGTACCAGAGGGGGCAACTCTGGAATAAAATGAGAGGTTGGGAACGTCTGCCTTGCGCCTCTTTCCCGAACTCTAGTAACACAAGGAATCAAGCCCGTGGGTGTAGGCCGGGATTTCATTGGCCCCTTTCAACTGATTCGATTAATCCGCGCCGGAAATACGACTCAAGTTTGGGAGGCGCTGCGCGACGGACAAACGGAACGAGTCGCATTGAAAATCCTGATGCAGAGTCATGCCAAAGACAAACAGGAAATCGAGCAACTCAAGCATGAAACGATGGTGGCCAAACACTTTGACCACCCGAATGTGATCAAAATCTACGACTACCATGACACTTATGGCATCCCGTTCATCTCCATGCAGTTGTTCAATGCGAAGAACCTCAAACTTGAAATGCGTGAGCGTCCTGAATTTTTGGACCTGAACCTCCAAGAAATCGTGCGCCGCTGCGCTGAGGGACTGGCTCATGTCCACGAGCGGGGCTGGCTGCATTGCGACATCAAGCCTGACAACTATCTGGCTGATGAGCAGGGCAACGTGAAGTTGATCGACTTCTCGATCGCCCAATCGCTCAAGACCAAATTCAGCTTGTTCGGTCGCAGGAGTTCCTTGATTCGCGGCACCAGAAGCTATATCTCTCCCGAACAAATTCGCCGCGATCGCCTGGACGTGCGTTCCGACGTCTATTCGTTCGGCTGCATGCTATACGAACTAGCCAGCGGAAAACTGCCCTACACAGCCGCCAATCCCAATGAGCTGCTCAACAAACATCTCCGGGGACCGATCCCTTCCTTGCAAGCGGCCAATCCGAACGTTAACGTAGAATTCGCCAATCTTGTCTCGCGCATGTTGGCCAAACGGCCTGATGACCGTCCCAGTGATATGAAGGAATTCCTTCTGCAATTCAACCGCCTGCGCATGTTCCGCGGTGGGGTTCGCAGACGGACGAATGAATGACCATGGATTACTTGAGTTTCGAACAGCCTATCGCCGATCTGCAAAGCGAACTGGATGCCTTGACCAAAGCCGAAGTCACCACTCCAGAACTCGCCGAGCAAATTCGCCAACTCCGGCAAAAACTGACGCAGACGACGCGCGAGATCTATGACAACCTGACCCCTTGGCAGATCGTCCAAGTAGCACGCCACAAAAATCGTCCGTACACGACCGATTATCTGGCGATGGTCTTTCGCGAGTTCGTCGAACTGCATGGCGACCGAAAGTTCGGTGACGACCGCGCGCTACGCGTCGGCTTCGCTCGACTAGATGAGCAAAAGGTGCTCGTGCTGGGGCATCAGAAGGGTCGCGACTTCAAAGAACGTTCGCAAAACTTTTTTGGGTGCGCTCACCCCGAGGGCTACCGCAAAGTCATGGCCAAAATGAAGTTGGCTGCCAAGTTCGGGCTCCCCATCATTACTTTCATCGATACACCGGGCGCTTACCCGGGAATCGGCGCAGAGGAACGCGGACAAGCTCAAGTAATCGCGGAGAACATGTTCGAAATGTCACGACTGCCGACCCCGATCATCTGCGTGGTCATCGGCGAAGGCGGCAGCGGCGGCGCCTTGGGAATCGGTGTCGGTGACCGCGTGGCCATGTTGCAATATTCCTACTATTCGGTCATCAGCCCCGAAGGCTGCGCGGGAATCCTCTGGAAAAGTCACGAATACGCCCCCAAAGCGGCCGACTGCCTGAAATTCACGTCGAAGGATCTGAAAGGCTTCGGGATCGTCGACGACGTCATCGAAGAACCGCTCGGCGGCGCGCATCGCGACCACCAGCACATGGCGGCAACGCTGCGAAGCTACCTCAAGAAAAATCTCAAGGAACTACTGACGGTTCCTGTCGCAACCTTGCTGGAGCGACGCTACGAAAAGTTCCGCCGTATGGGACAGTTCTTGGAACTGCCCGCGGCTCAAACGACCGCACCGACTTAGCCGCGCCGCGAAAACGTCGCCGCTTCACCCAAACGCACCGCGTCCCAAAGCGATTCGGAATACGGCTTCTACAAAGAAACGCAACCAGCAGAGCACCATCACCGGGCTATCTTTCCAGCGTTTTTGGCGCCGCCTCCCAACGTCCGATAATGTTTCTTATGTTCGGTTGGAACCTTGGATTTTCCGCGGTATTTTGAAAAGCTGTTGATTTTTCGAGTTTCCCTGCTCGACGAGAAATTCGCGGCCTGCTGCTGCCAATCTGCTGGGGCCTACCACTCGCCGCACAACCCGCTCGGCAGGTACCGCTGCCGACATGGCCGACGGTCAAAATTTCTTGCCCGAGTCCCGTGGCCCGTTGAGCTGATGCACGGCCCGTTCGGGATTGATTTGAACCTTGACACCCGGACCGAATTCAAAGGAACGGTCGCCGAACGAAAATCCGCCGAGCTGCGAGGCATCTTCCGCCTGGCTGGCTTGACCCGGCTTGGCCGGCGAAAACGAACCGAACCAAGACGTTTCCGCATCTGCTGGTGGTAGCGGCTGCGCTAGGCGATTGTTGAAATCGCTCACCAGCGGATCGATAAACTGATGAATCTCTTTGGGTACCAAGGCATTCAAGCGATTGATGGTCCGTGCGATCGTCGCTCCCGAGTGTGATTGCATGATGCTGCGGCGAACTCCATCGCCCAACAACGAGACGGCAAACATCGTGATGACCATACACAGCAATGCCCCTTTGACGGCCCCGACCAACGCACCGATCTGCGAGTCGAAGCTCTTCAGATGCATCCTCTCGATCGAGAAACGGACGTAGCCGTAAGCCAACCAGATCGCCATGCTCGTCACCACATACAGAATTAACATGGACAAAAACGGAGCCCAAGGCTGATCGACGCCAAGCATCTTGGTCAGCGGATCACGGAATTGTACAGCGACGAAGTAACTCGCTACGAGTGCGGCCAGCGATGCGACTTGCCATGCCAATCCCTTCCACCAGCCGAATAAAATCGCGCCGCCAAAAACCAAGAGCATCAAGACGTCGTAGGACACAATCCAACCCTGAATCATGCGTGACTGGAAATGGGATACACCGCTGCCGGATTAAAGACGATTTGGTGATCCCGTTCAAGCGGATTCGGGCCGAGTGGTCGCCGAACGCTGTCACGTGCTAGCAGCTAACAGCTCGCTGCTGGCGAGCCGAGATCGTGGAAGGGGAGTCTACCCGGAGCATCGGCCGTTTTGCCAATCGCCGAGGTAACGTCAACCAATCCGAGGGAGTCATACGCGAAGAGTTCAGAACCCATGGACGATTCGTTGACCTACATCGGCGGGATTCGGCTTGGCGCTGGGCATCGCTCGCTGCCCGATTTGACCTTGGAACAATTCGCGAAAATCATCACGATATCGCCATCGCTTGAAACGTAAGGATGGAATCCAGCATGGCTGACTTCAAAACCCACATTACCACCAGTTCTATGTTGGGGATAGCTTATGGAGCGGCCGGCTACTTCATGTACGATATTTCGCTGCCACACTGTATCGTGGCGGGCACGCTCTGCAGCGTCGCGGGCATGTTGCCCGACCTGGACAGTGAGTCTGGCGTCCCGCTCCGCGAGATGTTGAGTTTTGTTGCAGTGCTGGCGCCGATGCTGATGCTGAGGCGGTTCAACAATTTCGGTTGGACACCTGAGACGATGGTGTTCGTTGCCGTCCTGTTGTATCTGGGGATCAGATTCGGAATCGGCTCGTTATTTCGACGCTTCACGCGACATCGTGGCATGTGGCATAGCATTCCCGCTGCGCTTATCGCGGGCATGCTCACCTACCTGTTAGCTCTATCACCAGAAATTGAAATCCGGGCTTTCAAGGGCTGGGCCGTCGTTCTCGGCTTTTTATCTCATCTACTGTTGGACGAGATTTACTCCATCGACCTATATGGCAGACAGCTTTTAAAAAGCTCTGCCGGTACGGCGATGAAACTTTACGATTCGCGCATGCTTCCCAACATTCTGTCGTATGTCGCGGTGATCGGTCTGGGCTACTTGGTGTTGGTTGACAGAGGGATCGTCGAGGAATTCCCGATGTCCCAACTTGCTGACAAACTTCATAACTTGACAGAAAAAATCGAACGGACCTCGGAATTGATCGCACCGCGTCGCTGAGCTGATCGACCCGCTGATGCGTTCTAGAACAATTTGCGACTGTCGAGCAGGATCGTCACTGGTCCCTGATTGATCAGGGCCACCTGCATCTCCGCCCCGAATCGTCCGGTGGCCACCTGGGGTACTCCCCTGCCCTTCACAAATTCGACGAAATAGTTGTACAGCGATTGGCCGACCTGCGGTGACGCGGCTCGGATGAAGCTGGGACGTTTTCCCTTTCTCGCATCGCCAAGTAGCGTGAATTGGCTGATGATCAGCATGCCGCCGTCAACATCCTCGAGTGCGAGATTCATCTTGCCGTCAGGATCGTCGAAAATACGCAAGCCGATGACCTTGTCCGCCAAAGCTTGGGCGTCGACCTCAGTATCCCCGATTTCGACCCCCAGCAGTACCACCAGCCCCCGCTCGATGCGCCCGACGACTTCGCCGTCGATGGTCACGGATGCTGACAAACAACGTTGGACAACAGCACGCATCGGTTGGGCACTCGCTAGAACAGTTCGTTTATTCGGATACGACTTCAAGGTGAGCGGCGGATACGTAGCTAACGTCGCCGGATGGTTGCTACCAAGCTAGACTACAGTCTGGCGACGGTACCTACGGTAAGTTTCCCATTGCCGCTCGCCCAACGGCTGATCAGTTTAACCTGAATTCGGTCGCGTGGCAGCGGCAGAGTCATCGTGAGCAGACTCGACGCACTTGACGATCGTCAGGCCCAGATCGAGACTGAAGGTTGAACGTTGATCTGCTCTGCCTGACCACGAACCGGGCATTGTCGCCAAACCGTGATCAACTGCAGAACCTCGGACGGCGGTGTCGTGAAAACCGGATACTTATGCATGCAGGGCTTTAGTATTGGAGCAGAGCTTGGCGAGGATTGATCAGAACCTCGCCGCTTCGATAGACTGGTAGAGTAGTGCTCCCAGCAAAACGATAACCCTTTAGCCACTGTTAAAGCATGACAACGCACAATCCGCGGCTGGCGATTACCATGGGCGATCCCGCCGGAATTGGTCCCGAGATCATCGCCCGAGCTTGGTCTCGAATCCGAACACAGCCGAGCGTGGCGGACTGTTTTGTTGTGGGTTGTCCGCGGGTCATGGAACAAGCTATTGCGTTAATCGATGCGGACCTGCGTGTCGAAGTGATTCAGGATTGCGGACAAGCCTCAGAGGATCCTCATGTCTTGCCAGTGCTGGCCATCCGCACCCCGGCTCACGAGGCCCCGCGTTGTCAAATCAGCGGCCTTGCCGGAGCCGCTGCTGCCGAGGCCTTATTGACCGCCGCCGACTTGGCATTGGCTGGCACGATTGGGGGGATCGTCACTGCACCCTTGAACAAGGAATCGCTGCGGGCAGCGGGCATCGACTTCCCGGGTCACACGGTACTTTTGGCCCATCGCTGCGGCGTCAACAACTTCGCCATGATGTTATACCTCCCCCCTGCCCCGTCGCTGCGAGGCGACATCGGTTTAGGAGTTGTCCACGTGACCTTGCATACCGCGTTACGCCAAGTATTTCATGAGTTGTCTGCAGCTGCGATCGTCGAAAAATGTCGGCTTGCGACGAATTTCGCGCGGGCCATGTTGGCCGCTGCGCAGCTCGAGCGTTCGCCGCGAATCGGGGTGGCGGCACTCAATCCGCATGGGGGCGAACATGGTTTGTTCGGGGATGAGGAACTGACCCTGATTGGCCCGGCGGTCCAGCGAGCGCTGCGGGAGGGCTGCCCCGTCACCGGTCCCCTGCCCTGTGACACGCTCATGTATCGAGCTGCGACGGGGGAATTCGACATGGTTGTCGCGATGTACCACGATCAGGGGCACATCGCCTTGAAGCTGCTTGGCCTCCATCGCGCGGTCAACGTCACGCTTGGCTTGCCGATCTTACGAACAAGCGTTGCCCATGGTACGGCACTGGACATCGCTTGGCAAGGCCGAGCCCAATGCGATAGCCTGCTACAGGCCATCGACGTCGCACGGCACCTTGCTCATCACCGCATCAAGGGATGAAACAAGAAGCTTTTGATACGATTCAAATAATCGTTGGTCGCATCGTTCGAAACAAAGCCTTCGGCGGAGACTTGAAATACCTCGGGATCGATGGACCGCTCGACGGTCATTTGAGTAACTTGAATCGAAGCGACAAGCGTACGAATTCGCGGACGTCGCTTACCTGCACGGCGATATTGGTAGATCGATAATCGGGAGGGAAACGTCGGATGCGAGGCTCCCGATGTTAAAGTGATCTCGATTTCATGGGGGATCTGGTGCGGCAGCCGCTCCCACTGAATGTCTCCGGCGATCCAAGCGGGATCGATCTGATCGCGGAGCAGTTGCAGCAGACTCTCCGGTCGCCAGGAACCCACCAGCATTACCTGGCGCGTCTGGGTTTCGCCAGAACTAGGAGCCGCTGATTCGAGCGGGGTCGCAAATTGGAAGGAACAAGCCAGGTGCTCGAGCATCACGGGCCAGGACCCAGTACCGAACCAACCGCGCAGGCCGGCAACGGAGGCTACGCGCGGGGTCGATAGGCTGGCAACACCCAACTGATCGATGTAGGTCAGTTTTTGTGCTCCCCCCCGGGTCTCGAGCAGGTAATAAAAGCGGCCATCAAAGACTTGGGTGACCAGCGGCGGCGATCCGGATTCGGCGCTGATATCGAGTCGCGATTTGGGCGCCCCCTCCCCTGCCTGACGATAGGTTCCCATCAGCATGATGGGCTCGTCAAAATAATCGAATCGCACTTCCAGCTCGGCCCGCAATGGCGGAGCCTGGCGCAGGCTAGCGATCGCGTCGAGCAGTTCTCGAGGCGCGTGATTGTCCGTTGCTGACTCGGCAATCTGGTTGGTCAACTTGAATTCGCTAGCATTCTTAGCCAATTCGATCGGCGCAGCATTACTGCGGAAGTTTGAGGCCGATCCGTCCGGCAAGTCGCTCGGCCGCCAAGGATTGAAGCGAGGGTAGTTCGCTAGCAGCACCCCTGCTATCACAAGGAACACCAGGGTTAATTCTCGCTTCATGATGGGGATATTCCGGTTTTTCCAAAGATTCAAGTAAATCTGCGCCGAACATATAACTACAACCAACTCCTGCGCAGCGTTGCGCTGGAGGGTCATGAATGCCTTGACGATCCGATGGACCCAGAATTATTGACGGCAGCGGCATTGTACGAAAGCCTTTTGAAAATGGTCTACGCCAAATTTATAGGCCGATTCATTCGCTGACTTCGACGGTGCCTGAGGCTGGACGCAGGTTCATGACTTGGTTTTGGCTTGCTGGCCGCGACAGTCGATCGGCGGGCGGCAAAATTGCTCAAACTGCTTAAGGGGGGAATCTCATGTTAACTCGTTTTTCGACGGGCTTGGTTGTCCTGGCCATGGCCTCCGTTGCCATGGGTCAAGGCGGCTTTAAGATCCGTTCGGGCCATCCGGTCAGTCACAATCTGCCGCCAGCTCAAATGTTGATGGAGCCTGGTCCTGGCGTCGGTGGTCCGGGTCCGGGCGTCTTGGCTCCGGCCGCTTACATGGGGGCTGGTTATGGCTCCGCGGGCATGGCTGGTGGCGGCATGGGTCCGGCACCAGGGATCGGCAACGTAGTCCAGGTGTTGTTCGATCGTCCCGAAAAAATGAATATCAACTGGGATGTGACTGCTGTTGGAATGTATGACTCGAATACGTTGATCGTTCCCGGCCGTCAAAACTTCTTGCAAGGTGCCATTTATCGCTTGAAGATTTCGAACATCGAAGGGCGACCAGGACTGGAATTGTATCCGACCTTGGAAATCGGCCCGCCGTCCAATCGCACGGCGGCTTATCTGGCCCATGCGGCAGTTCCCATCCAATTCAACCAGGAAGATTTCGACCAAGTCTCCGCCGGTAACTTCGTCACGAAGGTCATTTACGTGCCCGATCCCGAGTATCAAGAATTGGCGTTGGCTGGTGTCGACACGCTGGTCAGCACCCGTTTGGACCCAGGGATCGACCCCATCGTCGAGGCCGATCGTCGCGGTTCGATCTTGGCGATCATCCGCATCGGCAACAAGGACCTGCAAGGAGCTGGTGCTGCCGGGAACTTCGGTGGCATGATGCCTGGCATGGGTGGCGGCGGTATGGCCGGAACCTACATTTCCGGTGTGAACGGCCCGAACTATGGAATGCCCTGGACTGGCACACAAATCGGTTTGCCCGGCCCCCCCCACATTCCACTGGGCGGCCCGGCTGGTCTTCAGAATTACTCGATGCACAACCACACTGCTATGTCGATCCCCGGACCGACTCCGCGTGTGAATGTGCACGTCAAACAAAAGCCTGGACTGTCCTATCCGCGTCCGGCTGATACGGTCCTGATCCAAGAGAATACGATCCGACCGCCGCACTACAATCAGCAACCACCGGCTGACATGGTTCACGGGATCGTTCCCGCGGACTGCAACAACCAAGGCTCGGGGGGTCTTGGTCGTCGCGACTAATTCTTGGCGATCGTCAGGCTGAAAATTCTTGGCGATCGTCAGGCTGAACCTGAATCGCGGACGATGCGATGATGGTTTGGCTGAGTTTGAGCAAGTCGTTTCCAGAAAAACGAGCCGCGCTGAGCACCCTCGCCTCGCGGCTCGTTCTTTCACAATCGGAAGAACAGACCAGCCGCGCCCTGCCTCCTCCTTGGGGCCAGGCATTGGCGAAGGTGAATCCGGGAGCGAAGCTGAACCCGGGCAATTCATTCTGGCTAAATTCAGAGTCAAAGACCTTGGTTCGCTTCATTCGGCTGACCCTGACATTTAAGGTTGGACCCAGCACTAGACTATCGATCCTTTGGCTTTGGGAGTCGTCCTATGTTTACTCGCCCGCTTTCAAAACACATGGGGACTGTCATCCTGCGGTGCTTACTGCTGAGCTGCCTCGCGGCCAGTTGGTGCTTGGGCATTGTGGGATTCGGTCAAACGGGAACTCCCCCGATTCGTCATTACTTTGCGGGTGGTAATGCCATTCCCGGCGAAATCGCCTTCCAATCATTGCTCGCTAATCCCCACTGGCGAGCCAAAATTCAACCGGTGCGAATCGCGGTCCCGGAGGGCTGCATTATCTCCGTTTGGAATCAGACAGGATTTGAAGAAACTCTTGATCCGGCCCCAACTGTGGGCGCTGCGGTGGGCCCCATTTATCGCTTTCGCATCACCAACATTCCGGAGCAACCCGGCGTGACGATCTATCCATCGCTCGAGTTGATCAACCAGCTAACGCCGCCGGACGGTTTGGCAATGCGATTTCCTGTGCCGCTGTACTTTTCCCTCGATGACTTACGGGCAGCCGCCGCAGGTCGCATGGTCATCAAAATCATCTACGTCGAAAACCCTGAAACCGCCCTGCCCTACCGTCAAATGGTCGACGATCAACCATTCTTCGACGTCGGCGATGCGGAGGATCCGCTGCGAACGGCAGAGCGACTGGGCCGCCCCATTGCGATCTTGCGATTGGGCTCTCGCGTACCGACCTTCGATGAATTGAACGCTGCCTACTCGGCCAGCGGCATCCCCCTGACGTTATTTCCCAGCGAATACTCGCAACAATTGGCGGCACAAAAACTGATGGCGGCCCAGGTGTCGTTCTCGGCAGGTAGCCCGCCAAAGCAGGACTGCCCACCGGCGCCGCAATTCAACACTTGTAATGCTTGTCCGCAATGGCCCGGGTTCAGTTGCCCCCCTACCCTTTGGCCAACCGGCATGGAGGTCATGGAAACCGGCAAGGCCAATCGCGATGAATACTTGTGCGACGGCGGGGATCGAAACTTCAAAGTCAAGGTGCGGGACGATGGTAGCGTCGGTGGCCTCGATCTCGAAGACACTGTCGGTCACTTCCGTACTTTTGACGGCAAGCTTCTGACGACCGAAAGCAATCAAGTCTGTATCTACTCACCCCGTTTCGCTGCGGTGCGAAAGGTCTCCCAGACGGCCGTGAGCGAGAAGGTTTCGCGACTATCCAGTTTCGCAGATCGCGTCGAGTTGGAGGGGACCCGCGGCCGCGAGTTTTCCTCGACCACATTGCAAAATGTGCAAACCAAGGGGCATCAAATCGCCGCACGAGCGAGCAATCTCATGGATCAAACACGCGGTGTCCTGGCCGATCAAGTGCTCGCGCCCGAAGGCTTCGTAACCCGCTTCCAAGCCTACGAGAATCTCGCCCTAATCCGCTATGGCAAGCATCGCGCGACCGAGAGCGCTCGGCTCAATATCGCGATGCAGGCTGCTTCGGTCTGGCTCGATCAACTCGGGTTGCAGGTCGCCGAGAAGAATATTCAACCCGTCATCACGCGTGACCCGCTTAAGGTCCAAGAATTGAGCGCGGTCGAAACGGAACATAAATCCCAATTGCGGTTATGCAAGGTCGCTGACAAGATCGCCGCCTCGCCCGGAGAGATCATCGAATTCACTATTCGTTTCGACAACATCGGTGCCAAAGTGATCGACAAGGTCACGATCATCGACAACTTGACGACCCGCTTGGAATACGTGGAAGATTCCGCCGAATGCTCCATGCAGGCCAAGTTCTCCCAGGCGGCCAACGAAGGCGAATCCCTCATATTGCAATGGGGAATTGCGGAGCCGATTCCGGTTGGCCAAGGCGGTATCATCCGGTTCAAATGCCGCGTGCGATAATGCATTAGCATGCCTCTTTTGGACAGGGCGGCCATCGGGCTAATGTCTTGAGCCATCCGCTGGCGATGACCTAATACGACAAGACCTTCGCGCTGTCATCGCTTACGAGTAGTCGAAAAAGCGACTCGAATCTTTATCCCAAAAACCGTCAACCGCTGGGGCAATGGTCCGTTGCTCTTGTGAAAACCGTACGCTAAGACGTTCCGCGCTAATCGTTTTGAGACAAAATCTAGGACGGCGATCTTTATCCTTTCATCCCCGTCCCGCGCTGCGGTAAAATCACGAGCAGCGTTCGCTCATCGCTCAGGTCCTTTGAGCCCTTCGTGTTTCAACTTTGTAGGCGTTCCGGTGGCAAGGCACAACACCTCGATCTGGTTTCTTCGGTTATTGTTTGTCGTCTTGGTAATTTTCTTGGCCTCCCCCGACACTCTACAGGCCGGCGGCGGTGCCGAGAATCTCTTGTTGGTGGTCAATGCCGATTGCCCCACCTCCAAAATGGTAGCGAACCATTACATTCGACTCCGCAATCTTCCGCCGCAGAATGTTGTCTATTTGTCCAACATACCTCAACCCTTGCGAATCAAACTCAAGACATTCGAGGAGCGGATCCTCCGCCCAATCGTCGAATACGTGCAACAGGCCAAGCTCGACAAACAGATCGACTACATCGTCTACTCTACCGGATTTCCCACGACCGTCGATATTTCCGAACATCAAAAAACGATTCTCGAACAAGTCGTCAAGGAACAAGGCAAGGCGGCCGGCGATCAGTTCAAAAATATCTTTCAGCCTCAAGCGTCGATTACATCCCTGACTTACTTTGCCATTCATATTCTTGGGAACAACCCGCATTACCTCGGATTGGAGTCGAATCAGTATTTTCGAAAACCGGCCGCGGCACTTCTCCAAAACCCTTTCCCACCACCGTGGTCGGAGATCTATGCTTCAGCCCGCCAAGCGATCCGTGACGACAAAGTGGACGACAAGATCATCAAATCACTCGAGGACTTGTATCGCCAGCACCCAAGCCAATTGGCCGTCAGCTACACACTCGCTCAGGCCCATGCACAGCTGGGGGACGCTCCAGCGACGGCCAATTGGTTGGCCCGTGCGATCCGCCTGGGCTGGTGCTACCGAACGCAAACCAAATCCGATCCCGCTTTTGCCAAAGTCATCAACGATCCACTAACAAACGTCTTGATCGAGCGGATGCCGGATATCCCCTACGACTATGTGCCAACCTTGGGATTCTCCTCATCGTTCCTGTGGGCACCCAATGGCGGCATCAACAACCAACCGGGATCCGGAATGAATTATTTTCTGTCTACGATGCTGGCGGTTCATGCCCAGTTTGGCATGACGGAGCGAGACATTTTGCTCTATCTGCAGCGGTCGGTGAATGCCGATTACACGAAGCCCCACGGGCAATTTTTGTTTGCCGAAACTGGCGATGTGCGTACGCAAACCCGCAAGCCGTTTTTCGACAAGACCATCTCCCAACTCCAGGCGCTCGGCGCCGATGCGTCGATCGTCAAGGCGGTCTACCCAAAAACCGGCCAGCTCAGCGGTCTGCAAATCGGTTCGTCTACCTTCGATCCCCACGCATCGATGGCCAAGTTGTTACCCGGCGCGATCGCTGATAACTTGACCAGCTACGGCGGCGATTACACGCGGGAGGGGCACACCAAGCTGACGGAACTGATCAAGGCGGGTGCCGCCGGTTCCAGCGGTACCGTGATCGAGCCCTACGCCATTCCACAAAAATTCCCGCATCCCATGCTGCACGTCCACTATCGGCGCGGTTGTTCCCTGGCCGAGGCGTTTTACCAAGCGGTCGCAGGACCGTATCAATTGCTGATCGTCGGCGACGCCTTGTGTCAACCTTGGGCCGAACCACCTAAGTTCGAACTCTCCGGACTCGAACCCTTGCAATCGGTTTCCGGTAACGTCGAAGTTAAAATTTCCACCGACGATGCCACCCGTATCGACGTCATCGACGTTTTTATGAATGGGCAACTCGTCACCCGTCAGCCACGCCTGGAAAATTTCCGCTTCAATTCGCAGCAATTGCCTGACGGTTATCACGAATTGCGATTCGCGGCCGTGGCCAACACTCCGATTCAAACGCGAGCATCCAAATCGGTGCCCTTTCGAGTCAACAACGCCAATCAATCTCTTACGCTGTCTACCGCAAGTGACAGCTTTCACGTCGAGGAAACTATCGAGGTCGCGATCGAATCAAACTTGCCCGGCCCCGTCGAAATCCGCAGCAATTCCCTAAAGTGCGGTGAAATCGCCGCAGGTTCGGGAAAACTTTCCATCCCAGCCAGCCTGTTGGGGCGCGGCCCAGTCCGCCTGCAAGCCTTCGTCAAGGCGGGAGACGGCAAAGATCACCAGAGCGATCCACTCGAGCTGACGATCAAGGGTCTCGTGTCCGACGAATTACCGGCCAGCGGAGGTTAACTCGCGAGCGATCTGCTCGGTCAACTCTCGCATGCGACGCCGATTCCGCCCCAAATCAGAATATCCCGTCCGAGCAACAGCGCGAAAGTGGATCACTCGCTCCCGGGGCACAATGAGAAACTCGATATCATCGACAAACTGCAAAACGAAACCGCGGGCTTCGACATGCAAGTAATCCTCGCGCTGCGAGACGATCGCCATGCGGGATTGTCGATTGATCACGCGTGTCAGACCAGCCATTGCCTCGCGGGCACTACCCTCATATGGAATCGGCGACATTGCTTGACTGTCGATTACCGCCTCGGTGGAGACTCCGCTAGGGGTTGTCGGCAGCGGGTACAGCCGCCCATTCAACAAGCCCAAGTTTTGCGGCCGCACTGCCGACAGATTCATGGCCATGATCATGGCGATCGCAGCTATCGGCAAAAACATTAACCGAAAGCGAAAGCGCCGCCACCGCCAACCACTGCGACTTTGGGAAGCGACTTCTGTCTCTTTAGCCATGGGGAACATCCCTCACATCCGCTACAAATACACCTGCACCCTAACGGTTGTACGGGTTTTTTCCCAGTGGGTGGAGAACCAAGTTCTGGTTGTCGAATCAACCGATAAAGGTGCTCGCGTCTTTCCATCGAGTTGGTTGCAACATGTGGTGTCCCGGTTGTCAAAGTGAATCACCGATGGTAGCCGTGCATGACACAGGGCTGATTTGCGCCGTATGCCACGGCGAGGTCGAGTCGCATCAAACAACCGGCCAGCCAGCACCAAATCCACCTTCGGCAGCGCAGAAGCCAGCCCCACCCGCTCGTTCGCCCCACCAGCGACTCTATCGATTTGACGCTCCGCATCCGCCGAAATCGTCGGGGGATGCTGAACAGCAACCGCTGAGCCGAAGTTCGCACTTACGCGAAATTTCTCCGCAACTCGCACAGAGCGATTCGCCTCAACTCCTGTCATTCTTGCTCTTGTTTTTTGTCGGACAAACGTTGGTGGTTTGGGCCTTCTTCCAGGCCAACGTCCAAGCCCTCGGTATCGGCATCATCACGTCGATCAGTGCTGTGGGCCTCGCCCTTCAGTCGGTCAACCGCGCTGAGGTCATCAAGCAGGCCATCGAAAAGCAAAAGCCGATAAAATCCCCTCGCAATGCCCCTCAAAAGAGCCCAGCCCGAGTCCGAGTCAACCCCGCTCGCGACGACTAATCCGGCAACGGTTGCCCTTTCGTTTCCGGCGCGAACGGCAAGGCCGCCAGCCCAACCAGAAAGACGACGCACATCGTTACCGCCGCCCAGCGGAACCCCTCTTGGAATCCACGGGCCTCGGTGAAGACATACCGCGTCAACAATCCCAACACCAGCGGACCGACCGCCGCAAACACGCGCCCCACGTTGTAGCAGAAGCTCGTCCCCGTCGATCGCAGCCGCGTCGGAAACAACTCAGGGAAATAGACCGCGTATAGCCCGAAGATCGACAACTGGCAAAACCCCATCAGCGGCACCATCCAAAACAAATCGGCGATCCGCTGCAGGAACGCGAACGTCATGACCGTGCTGATCAGCGCGGCTGAAAAGGCGACGGCAAAGGCCATTCGCCTGCCGACCCAATTTGCGAAAAAGCTCGAAAAATACATGCCCAGGAAACCGCCACCATTCATCAGCAGCGACGCCAACCCGACCCAAAAGGCCACGCGGCCATCAATCTCGGACGGCGGTGTCGCCACGCTGATCAGATGTTTTCGAATCACTCCACTGAACAGGTCGAAGATAAAAAAGCCGATTCCCCACAACCCAACGATTCCAGACGTTCCGAGCACCAGGCCGACGATGGCATGGCGCCGCCAACGGCAATCGCCGAAGAGTTCGGCATACGATCCCATACGGCCTTGGGAGATGTCTCCTGCCAAAGCCCGCTGCCTCGCCGCCACCCACGTTTCCGGCTCTTTAAGGTTCCAGCGAATCACAATCGCTAACAGCGCCGGCAGTGCGCCGATCACGAACAGCAATCGCCACGTGGTCATCTGAAAACCCCAGAGCTGCCAATTTTGAAATTCGCCCAGGCTTTCCAAGTGCCCCAAGTACATGCTCAATACCGCCGCAAGCGAATTGCCGATCGTCGACGAGGCTTGCAACAATCCCAAGGCATACGTGCGGACATGACCCGGGATTACCTCCGCCACCAAAGCGACCCCGACAGCGAATTCCCCCCCAACTCCCAAACCCGTCACAAACCGGTACGCGCAAAAATCCCAGAATCCCCGCGAGAAGGCACTCAAACCCGTGCACAGCGAATAAATCAAAATGGTCCACAGCATCACCCGCGCTCGTCCGACCCGATCTCCGAGCACTCCGAAAATCAGGCCACCAAGCGCCCATCCCACCATAAAGATCGACGTACTGATCGTGGCGTAAAAGTTCACCTCGGCTTCCGATGGCGGTCTCTCGACCGCTCGGCCTTGCTCGTCGATGTAACGCTCACTCAACAACGCCCGCATGGCGGGCTTCCGCGACACCGCAAAAATCTGCTGATCCATCGTATCGAACAACCAACCCAGCGCAGCAACGATCAGCACAAACCAGTGATAACCGTTGAGGTGGAAAAACCATGTCCATTGATTCAGTGGCCGGGTTGGCTCGATGTTTGACATGCCCAAAATTACCGCTGTAATGCCTCGTGGATGGTCGTCAGCACCTCTACCCATCGTAGCGACATGAATGTTTCTCAACAAACCAGGATCGCTCGGACTTTGATAAACCGATGATGGCCGTCATCCCCCCGGCTCCGCACGCCCTGCCCCACCACCGTACCACCTTGTTGAACGAACAAGGTCGATCGTTCATTATAGTTACGTTGCCTCGGCGTCAGTCCGAGGTACCTCGTCCAGCACTCTAGGCCGTTGTCGCTCGGAGGCTCGCAAGAGGAGACGTTGGGATCCAAGGAGTTGGCGAATCGGCTTCGGTACCGCCGCGGCCCCCCTAGGGAAATCATTTCGAATTGGAAGAGAGTTGTTTTATGGTGATCAACGAGACTCGCTGCGACAACAGGCCCCCTCCCTCCCGGCGCGATTTTCTTCAAGCAGCTATGGCCGTCCCCGCAGTCGGTTTACTCCCCGCGCCGGCCGCCGCTGCCATTCCTGCCCCGCTGTTCGGTTACCCGCGGCTGACCTTTTACGGGGCGACACGGCAAGTATCCGGCTCGTGCCATTTGCTCGAGACGTCTCATGGCCTGTACGTCGTCGACTGCGGCTTGTTCGCACCCGACATCGAGAATCCAGAAAAAGAAAACGAAGAACTCCCCTTCGATCCCAAAGAAGTCAAAGCCCTGCTGCTTACCCACGCGCATGCCGATCATCATGGGAGATTGCCGCTACTCTACAAACGCGGCTTTCGAGGCAAAATTTATTGCACCGACGCCACCCGCGACTTGACCGACCTGGCCTTCAGCACGCCTCCCCCCGCCAGCGACGACGAACGCGATCCGTTGTTCTCGACAGCCGATGGCGAGGCGATGCTAAAACAGTTGCATATCGTGCCCTACAACAAAAAGGTCCAAGTCGACAAAATGACAGTCCGCTACACGGATGCCGGGCACATCTTGGGGTCGGCCATGGTGGAAGTCTGGGTCGACGATCGCAAGTTGTTGTTCGGCGGCGATATGGGCCCCGACAACTCCCCAATCCTGCATACACCTACGCAGCATTACGGGGCTGATTGTGTTTTACTCGAATCAACCTACGGAGCCGGTAAACGGACCACGGTCGACTATGATGAGTTTGGGCGACGCGTCGCCAAAGTTTTGGAACGGGGAGGAGACGTCCTGTTACCCACCTTCGCGATCCACAAGGCGCAATTGCTTCTGTTCACGCTGCAGCGGCTCACCCAAGATGGCGTCATCCCCGCCAAAACGCCAATCTACTGCGATTCGGCGACCGTTCACAAGGCGAATTTGATCTACGACAACTATCGCGATTATCACGACGACGAAGCCAAGCAATTCATCGACAAACACGGTTCGCTGTTCTATATGGGAAAGTACCGTGAGGGTCGCGTGACCGATTTTCTCAAGGCCCATGGCGGCACACCAAGCATCTTTGTATCGACCAGCGGCATGCTCGCCTACGCTTCGTCCCCACGACACCTGCACGCGATGGCCGGCGATTCCAGGAATGCCGTGCTAATTCCGGGCTATCAAGCTCCCAACAGTGTCGGCAGAAAACTGCTGGACGGCGAGAAAAAAATCTCGATCTTAATTCCCATCGATGGTCGCACCACAGAAGTGCAGATCAACCCGAAACTCGAAATCGATCGCGTTTCAGGTTTCTCGTCCCACGCCTCCGGAGAACAAATCTTAGGATGGCTCTCCCGATTTGAATCGATCGGCTCGGTCTTCTTTGTCCACGGTGATGAGGACAACTCGGTCAACATGGCGAAAAAGGCCGGTGAGATGGGAGTGGATGCACACGCCCCCAAACGGGATGAATCGTTCACGATCAAAAAAGATCGCGTCCAGCCGGGGCCACCGCCGGAGCTGGACGCGCCCAAACCAGCAGTGCCAGCGGCGGTCGATCAATAACCCGGAGCCGACAGTAGTTTAGCCAACGAACATCTCAGATACAGGGCACGAGCGATGTACTATCCAATGATCCACCGCGGCTACTTATTCGCGATGCTGCTTTGTCTATCCGCGCTGATCGGCTTCGGGCAGGACGAAGCGAAACAGGCCGATCCCGACGAACGGTTCGTTTCAGCGAATACATCGCGCAAGGTACACCCCCCTGCCCTGTCCAAGAAAAAAACCTTCGAACTTCCCATCAAAATCAAATTCTCCGAACTGGATCAAGCGGAAATACTCCCTGCCTCGAATGTGTCGCGACTCCTCGAGATGGTCAATCGCGACACCACGGTGATCGGCACCGTCCATTCCGTTTATATCCCCCGCGGCAAGAATAAGGTCATCTTGAATTTCGACAAGGACCACCGCAACTGCTTCAAGGCGGTCATCGATATACGCGATTTCGAAAAATGGGGAACCACAGACCCGCAGCAGATCGGCAACTTGTACGAAGGGAAAACGGTGGCCGTCGGGGGCCTAATGACTGTGTTCGAAGAAAAGCCCCAGATTGCGATCGGCCTGCCTCATCAGGTGCCGATTATCATCGGCAAGTAATTTTCAAAGGCAAGGCTCCATACTCGGCACAAGCCTCTCGGCGTCAACACTTATCATCCTCCGCAAATCATTCCCGGAGCCGCCAGGACACGAAAAAACCCCATCCAACGAAGACGCTGGACAGGGTTTTCGCACAGCGAGGCGGACGGGGCTCGAACCCGCAACCTCCGGCGTGACAGGCCGGTGCTCTAACCGATTGAGCTACCGCCCCCGGTAGTAACCAAAGGAACATGAAGTCTACTTGATTTCTCATAGATTGACAAGGCCCCACGGTGTACGGTTCACCCCTTGAGAGCGCGTAACCGGTGGCTACCGCAGCGGGTCCCGCCAATATCAGCATCGCCAAAAACTTGAAGATAATCGCCGAAATGGGCAACCTCGACTTGATCAAAACTAATAACCGCACCCCCGTCCCTTCAACCACGATGCGACCAAATATCGGCGACATTTGGACAACACGCCTTACCGTTTGAAGTTTCGAGAAAGGGACACGAAACCCGGCCTCGACAAACGAAGAGGCCTAGTATCTAGTGAAAGAAGTTTCAGACGAACTTTTGTATACGATATTAACCGGAAACTGATGCTTCCAAACATCTTGTAGATCGCATAGTCCTTGGTACTTGAAAACCGTGGGTCAGCAGGATCGCAAGGTGTTCA